>NZ_JACSUE010000059.1:0-3506 GCF_014384845.1 Caballeronia sp. EK | reverse complement strand
ATAAACTTGGAATACGTTCTTCGCAATATCAAGGCCGATGGTAAGCGCAGGCATCTCGAGTCTCCCAAAAGTGGCTTCGGAAGTGTGCGCCCCGGAGGGGGCGGGAGTCCATACCATCAGCCTCATTGCAGCCTCGTACGCTGCGGGCCCCGATGAAATCCGCTGACTCGCTCCTCATTTGTCGCACGAGCTACGCGCTCAAATTATCTTTCAGGCTTAGCGAGTTCAGGTCCGACCTGTCTTGTCATCATGCTCGATTGCCAACGCAACCTTTCGACGTCATCCTGCAAGCTTCAATCTTCCATACGGTTCTACTGATCAAGCCGGTCGTGCACTGACGTGCCGCTGGTTGTACGGCGTGCCATGTGCGAGAACTGCCCAGACTGTTCGGGCCATCTTGTTGGCAAGTGCTACGGTCACCACGTTGGATGGTCGCCGTTTCTGCAACTGCTCAGCCCACGATCCGGTGTGCTTGCCATGGAAGAGCACGCTGCGTGCTCCGTGGATCAGTAACGTCCGCACATACGTGTCCCCGCGCCGGCTGATACCCAATAGCTGGATCTTCCCGCCTGTGCCGATCTGCTTTGGTACGAGACCGAGCCACGCGGCGAACTCCCGTCCGGAACGGAACGCCTTCGCGTCACCCATCGTCGCAACAGTGGCCGTCGCCGTCAGCAGGCCAACGCCGGGGATCGCGGCGATTCTCTTGCATGCCTTGTCCTCTTTCATCCACGTCTGCAAACGTCGTTCAATGTCAGCGACCTGTTTGTCGAGTCGATCAAGGTCATTCCAAAGTTCGCGTAACGAGTCGATCAGCATCGCCGGTAGACGCTCGGATAGCCTCGCCAGCACCCCGGGAATCGCTTTGTCCAGCGCGGCGCGGCTCTTGGCCATCACCTCGCCGTATTCTGTCAGCAAGCCCCGCAGACTGTTCATCTGCATCGTGCGGAACTTGATCTTCTGTTGCCGCAACCGATGCAGCGCCAATACGGCCTGCTGGGCTTCCGTCTTCACAGCGACGGGCTTGCTCGGCATCTGCGTGGCCATCCAGATCGCACGAGCATCGGCAGGATCGTTCTTGTTGCCGATGTTGAAAGCCTTGACGAACTTCGCCGGCATCAGCTTGACCTGATGGCCCATCTCCATCAATCGCCGTACCCAATGCTGGGCACCGCCGCAAGCCTCCATTCCGATGAGGCAAGGCTCGCGATTCGCAAAATGCTCGAGGAATGCGGCGCGCTTCAGTTGCTTGTTCACAATCTCGCCCGTGCCGGCATCCACCCAGTGAAGCTGGAAGACGTTCTTCGCGATGTCCACCCCGACCGTCGTATACTTCATTTCGGACCCTCCGGTTAGCCTGTGAAGACCTCAATGATCTTCCATTTGGGCACTTTGATGCCGTCGGCCCGTGAGGGTCCACCTCCTCGGCGTCACCCACCTGGTAGGTGGGGGCGTTCATTCCATTTGTCGTTCTGTATCAGCGGGAGCCGCTGCTCAACATCGAGCCCTTCGCGATACCAGTCAAGAAGCGTCCGGATGGCGAAGCTATGTCGGAAGTCGTGAACACGGGGACCCGAGTGGTCGCCTGCGCGTCGCAGCCCAGTCTCGCGGGATAAGCGCCAGAAGACACGATGAACATACTGATGAAGCAAGGCGCCGCCGCGCTCTGCCACAAAGAAGTGCGGCCCACAGTGTGACCTGAGATGAGCATCTCGCCGGTCGGCGTAGCAGCGAAGAGCGGCGCAGGTCGTCGGATGCAAGGGTACCAGACGTGACTTGCCGAACTTACTCTGTCGAATCGTTAGTACGCCCTCGCCCAAGTCGACGTCGCTGCGGTGAAGTCCGATTGCCTCGGATAGCCGGATACCGGTTACCGCGATCAACCCAAACAGGTAATAGTAAGTCCATCGTCGCAGTGCTTTTGCAGGCGGCAGGGCCAGCGCCGCCGTCAATAGCGCGTTGATCTCCGCTTCGCTATAGATATATGGCCGAGCACGTTTCAAGGACGGTAAGATCCCGACAGGTGGCACCTCCGTTCGCGGATTGATGTTCGCGACATGCCGGGCGAAGCCACGCACATCGGTGAGTCTCAATGTCCACGAGGCGTGCCGGCCGACCGGCAAGGTCGCCCAAGCTACGGCAAGCGTGGTCGTGATGGTCGCAGCTTTATGGCTTTCCATGAAAGAAACAAAGTCGGCGAGCCGCCGTGCTTGATACTGATACTTGTATCCGAGACCCTGTCGCATGCTCAAATACTGCTCGAGTGCTGAATGCAAGGTGATCATTGCAGACCTCCTGGCCAAGGAAGACCCAGTGTGCGAAGCGCCGCGATGGGGGTGCGGCTAAAAACTTAGACTGGTTATGCTACGATTCCAGGACTTTCCCGGTATTCGAGTGGGCTCAGCGAGCCGAGTGAGACCTTGATCCGGGTTGCGTTGTACCAGCGGATATACGAGTCAAGGACTTCAATGAAGTCATCAACGGTCGTAGCCCTCCAGTCACGAGGATAGAACAGTTCCGTTTTGAGCCGGCCGAAGAAGCCCTCACAGGCCGCGTTATCAGGTGAGCATCCTTTGCGTGACATGGATCGAACAAGCCTGGCATCGCGCATCCGCGATAGCCATCCTGGCCAACGATAGTGTGCACCGCGATCGGAGTGGACCACCGGCCGATCATTACTATCAGCCGCCGACTCGATGGCCGAATCCAGCATAGTATTGACGAGTTCAGCATCTGGCCGCGTGCCGATCGTCCAGCTCACGACGAGACCGTCGAAACAGTCTATCAGCGGCGACAGATAGACCTTGCCCGCCGGGATCTGGAATTCGGTGATGTCGGTAAGCCATTTCTGATTCGGTGCGGCCGCACGGAAATCGCGATTGATGAGGTTCTCCGGCGCGGGGCTGATTTCTCCGCGATAGGAGCGGTAGCGGCGTCGTCTGGTTGTAGCAGCAGTCAGACCTTCCTGCCGCATTAAACGTCGCACGACCTTCTCCGAGATAAATACCTGGTGCCTGCCTAGTGCTGAGCGGATTCGGCGATAGCCGTAGCAGCGATAATTGAGCTCGAAGATGTTTGCGATGACGTCACGTGCGGCTGCATACTTGTCGGCCAATAGCAGGCGTCCACGATGGTAGAAGTAGGAGCTGCGAGCAAGCCCCAGCACGGAAAGCAACTCCGGCAACGCATAGGTTTGCTTCAGGGCGTCAACCAGCATCGTCTTCTCCCGGTTGCTCAGGAGTTGCGGGTTGCCGCCCATCTCTTTTTTTATCAGTTCGTTCGCCTTCTTGAGGATGTCGCGCTCGAGCTCGAGCTTCCGGATGTCACGTCGAAGCGATTCGACCTGCTGTTCCAGCTCCGCATGCTCAAGGTTCGGTGCTGGCTTCTTCTGGCGTCTCATGGATGCTGGAACCTCCTGACCGAGTAACTGGTTCTTCCAGTTGTACAGCAGAGGCCTGCTCACGCCCGCCCTCCTGGCAACGACGCTGGCGCTTTCCTCTCTGGTG
>NZ_JACSUE010000058.1:0-3521 GCF_014384845.1 Caballeronia sp. EK | reverse complement strand
CGACTACCCGGCTTCTTCTCTGAGAACTCTGACAAAGTGGTGTCCATCAAATCGAAAGTGATGGACATCATTGTGCTGCGTACTGAGGTCACCCCCTACAACGGTCGAGACGAGCCGCTTACACCGAACGCTGCTTCTAGTAGCGGTTCAAACGGGTCTGCGCAATAGTGAATTGACCGCACTCCCGCGTCAGGATGTGACGCTCGGCACAGGCGCCCACGTTCGTTGCCTCGGCAAAGGCAGAAAGATGAGATGCACTCCGCTGCGACCGGATGTAGTTGCCGTCCTGAAACAGTGGCAGCTGTATCAACCAGGCGAACCAGGCGATCCGGTCTTCCCCAGTTCGCGCGGTGGTCATCTCAGTGCCGATGCTCTTCAGCAACTCGTGTCGCGCAACGCCGAAATCGCGCGCCTCTCGTGCCCCTCGCTGAAGAAAAAATCAATAACGCCTCATACGCTTCGGCACACGGCCGCGATGAGCCTGATGCATCACGGCGTCGACCTGACCGTGATCGCACTCTGGCTCGGGCACGAGTCCTCCGAGACTACTCAGATCTATTTGCACGCCGACATGCAGCTCAAGGAACGCGCGCTCGCGCACTCAACGGCGAGTGGTGTTGCACCGACACGCTACAAACCTCCAGATCCGTTGCTCGCCTTCCTGGAGGCCCTCTGATAATGCCGACAACCGGAGCGACCGGGAACAGAGATCCGCCAACCGTTGGGTCCGTGGATGCATGACGCGGCATAATCGGGGAGTCGGCATAACCTGCTTCATGCCGCTAGCGGCATGAAGCAGGTTGTTCGAGATGGGCCACGCTCCGTTGCCGACGTAGCGAACCAGCTTGGGCCACTGGCCTCGCAGATATCGAAGCGCTTTGCCGAACGCGCTTTGCGGCAACACCGTATTCAGATGACGCGATAGCAGCGCCTCGATCTGATCAAGAACTGGCTGACTTCTGGCCTGTCTGAGTTGCTGGCGCTGCTCCGGCGACATGTGTTCGGATCGTGCCTCAACGGCAAACAACTGGCCGATCAGGCGAATGAATTCGCTCACCGGATGATTGCCGCCGCGCTGTACCTGCGGGAGATCCTCTTCGGCCTCTCAGGTAACGTCGCGCGTGCGCCCAACATCCGAGGTGCACCAGCTGCTTTGTTCGGGCGATTTCGTTGTACGGCTCGTAGCCGTCGCTCATCAATACCGCTCCGGGTTTGATGCCTGCATAGAGCACGGCTGTTGATGCGCACGCAAAACTGACCCACTGGGGGTGTGGACAAAATCTTGGACTACCTGGAGGTAGTCCGTGTACTCATACGAAGACCGCATTCAAGCAGTTCGGCTGTATCTGAAGTAGGGCAAGCGGATCAAGGCAACAATTAAGCAACTGGGTTACCCGACAAAGAATTCGCTGAAGACCTGGCATCGCGAATACGAAGAGTGTCATGATTTGCGCGCCGGCTATGTTCGTGTTGTGCCAAGGTATTCAGCCGAACAGAAGCGGATTGCCTTCGATCACTTTCTGAGCCATGACCGATGTGCCGCTGCAACCTTGAAGGCTTTGGGCTATCCGAGTCGTGGAACGTTTGCCAAATGGATTGAAGAATTGTGCCCCGAGATCGGAAAACGTAGTGTCGGCAGGGCCACTGGCAGCGTTCCGAAATCGCACGAGGCCAGGCAGGCGGCCGTCATTGAACTGTGCACCAGAGAGGAAAGCGGCAGCGTCGTTGCCCGGAGGGCGGGCGTGAGCAGGCCTCTGCTGTACAACTGGAAGAACCAGTTACTCGGTCAGGAGGTTCCAGCATCCATGAGACGCCAGAAGAAGCCAGCACCGAACCTTGAGCGTGCGGAGCTGGAACAGCAGGTCGAATCGCTTCGACGTGACATCCGGAAGCTCGAGCTCGAGCGCGACATCCTCAAGACGGCGAACGAACTGATAAAAAAGAGATGGGCGGCAACCCGCAACTCCTGAGCAACCGGGAGAAGACGATGCTGGTTGACGCCCTGAAGCCGTCCAGGCGGAACATCGCACCGTCCTAGCGTCTCGATCATGGCCGATAGCAACGGCGAGTCATTGCCGCTGCATTCAAACCGGAGTGTGACGCCGTTGGGCATCTGCACCATCAACCGCGCCGAAGTGGGCGACGACGTCCTTGCTGCGGGGGTGTGGCGGTGTGCCTTCGCGGATGCGGGCGCGACCACCGCTTCGTGACTATCGACTTCGACTACCGGAACGAAAGCTGTGCCAGTCGGCGCCGGCTTTAGGGACGTGCCAGCCAGTCGCTGATGATGCAGCTTGATCCCCTTGCGCAGCAAGTTGGCGTTGACTCCATGCTTGAGTGCGAGTCCGGCGACTGAAGCACCCGACTCAAGACACGCTTCCACCAACTTCTGTTTGGTTTGCCGGTCATATCTGCGCTTGCCGTCCCGACCAACGTTGACGACCTTCAGCCCAGTCGTTTCTGAGTGCTCTTCTGTCATGAAAGATGTCCACTGAATCGAAACAGTGGACATGGCCTGCACGCTCAGATCAAAGAGTTCCAGACGTCCATTTCTGCGCGCTACGAGCGACGCGCCGGTAGCCATCACGCCTACATCTTCGGTCGAACCGGAGGCGGCGAAGCCAACCAGGACCATCGGCACGATTGAAGTTCGAATTGGTCGGGCGGTGATCAAGGTCGATGGTGTGGTTGACGCCGAAACGAAAGATCAGCCCCGACATATTGTTCCCGTCCTGCCTGCCTCCATACTGGACGCAGGCATCTTAAACGCGTTGTGCAGAGCTTCCTTAACTGTAGCTTGCTCAGTTCACTGCATCTGCACCCCAAAAAATTAACCAAAAGGGTTTGTTATACGGTTCATATTATTAAGCTTAGCGAATTGATTGCCCCGCGCGTCCTGCAGAGCGGTGCGCGGTTTCACGCGGTCAGCTTCATTGAGTTGCACAATCGCAATTTCGAGAGGAACGACATATTTTTCTAAGAAGACTTGAATGCACTCTATAGCCTTCGGCATCTTTTGTATGAGCGCAGAATCGGAGACTGCGCGCCAGTTCGGAGCAAGGAGCATGGGCACTCTGCGAGCCAGCGCAGTCAGGGGCTCTTGCCGGTAACCGGGCGGCAGCTTCTGGATGTCATCGAGGAGTGTCGTGAATTCTTCTGGACTGCTTATGTCCGCTGCCCGCCCCTCCAACGCTTTAGCCTTATCCACTTCAGAAGCATCGAAAGTCGAATGCTTCTTGTCGACGCAGCGCATCGCACCCAGGTCTCGATACGGCAGATAGCTCTGAATCTGCCGTATCATTTCGTCCGGTAATTCAGTCTGGGTTGACAAGCTATCCTGCGTACTTGCATACTCCGACTGCACGGTTTTTGATGCCTGTGAGTTCAGTCTAGTCACGGCAGCCTGAATCTCCCAATCAAGCTCCTCTGGATCAAGATGGCGTGCTTCATTAATCGCTGTCGCGACCAGTGAGGAAACGAGCTGCTCGCCTCCGCCGGGCAGGTCTTTGAGCCCATAGCCG
>NZ_JACSUE010000057.1:0-2168 GCF_014384845.1 Caballeronia sp. EK | reverse complement strand
GCGAGGGTGTTGAGAGACACACTCGTTATAGGGTCAAGCGAACAAGTGCATGTGGTGGATGCCTTGGCGATCACAGGCGATGAAGGACGCGGTAGCCTGCGAAAAGCGGTGGGGAGCTGGCAAACGAGCTTTGATCCACCGATATCCGAATGGGGAAACCCGGCCCGTATGGGTCATCCGTAACTGAATACATAGGTTACGTGAAGCGAACGCGGTGAACTGAAACATCTAAGTAACCGCAGGAACAGAAATCAACCGAGATTCCCAAAGTAGTGGCGAGCGAAATGGGATCAGCCTGTACTCTTTATCTGAATTGTTAGTCGAACGCTCTGGAAAGTGCGGCCATAGCAGGTGATAGCCCTGTAGACGAAAACAGCTTGGAAGAACTAGGGGTACGAGAAGTAGGGCGGGACACGTGAAATCCTGTCTGAAGATGGGGGGACCATCCTCCAAGGCTAAATACTCGTGATCGACCGATAGTGAACCAGTACCGTGAGGGAAAGGCGAAAAGAACCCCGGGAGGGGAGTGAAATAGATCCTGAAACCGCATGCATACAAACAGTCGGAGCCTCGTAAGGGGTGACGGCGTACCTTTTGTATAATGGGTCAGCGACTTACGTTCAGTAGCGAGCTTAACTGATTAAGGCAGGCGTAGCGAAAGCGAGTCCGAATAGGGCGATCAGTTGCTGGGCGTAGACCCGAAACCAAGTGATCTATCCATGGCCAGGTTGAAGGTGCGGTAACACGTACTGGAGGACCGAACCCACTAACGTTGAAAAGTTAGGGGATGAGCTGTGGATAGGGGTGAAAGGCTAAACAAACTTGGAAATAGCTGGTTCTCTCCGAAAACTATTTAGGTAGTGCCTCGTGTATCACCTTCGGGGGTAGAGCACTGTCATGGTTGTGGGGTCCATTGCGGATTACTACGCCATAGCAAACTCCGAATACCGAAGAGTGCAATCACGGGAGACAGACATCGGGTGCTAACGTCCGGTGTCAAGAGGGAAACAACCCAGACCGCCAGCTAAGGTCCCAAAGATTGGCTAAGTGGGAAACGAAGTGGGAAGGCTAAAACAGTCAGGAGGTTGGCTTAGAAGCAGCCACCCTTTAAAGAAAGCGTAATAGCTCACTGATCGAGTCGTCCTGCGCGGAAGATGTAACGGGGCTCAAGCCAGTCACCGAAGCTGCGGATACACGTTGAAAGATACGTGTGTGGTAGGAGAGCGTTCCGTAAGCCTGCGAAGGTGCGTTGAAAAGCGTGCTGGAGGTATCGGAAGTGCGAATGCTGACATGAGTAGCGATAAAGGGGGTGAAAAGCCCCCTCGCCGTAAGCCCAAGGTTTCCTACGCAACGTTCATCGGCGTAGGGTGAGTCGGCCCCTAAGGCGAGGCAGAAATGCGTAGCTGATGGGAAGCAGGTCAATATTCCTGCACCATTGTTAGATGCGATGGGGGGACGGATCGCGGAAGGTTGTCCGGGTGTTGGACGTCCCGGTCGCTGCATTGGAGAAGGTGCTTAGGCAAATCCGGGCACATAATTCAAGGGTGTGGCGCGAGCTTCTTCGGAAGCGAAGCAATTGGAAGTGGTTCCAAGAAAAGCCTCTAAGCTTCAGTCTAATAGTGACCGTACCGCAAACCGACACAGGTGGGCGAGATGAGTATTCTAAGGCGCTTGAGAGAACTCGGGAGAAGGAACTCGGCAAATTGGTACCGTAACTTCGGGATAAGGTACGCCTCTGTAGCTTGACTGGCCTGCGCCAGAAGGGTGAAGAGGTTGCAATAAACTGGTGGCTGCGACTGTTTAATAAAAACACAGCACTCTGCAAACACGAAAGTGGACGTATAGGGTGTGACGCCTGCCCGGTGCCGGAAGATTAAATGATGGGGTGCAAGCTCTTGATTGAAGTCCCGGTAAACGGCGGCCGTAACTATAACGGTCCTAAGGTAGCGAAATTCCTTGTCGGGTAAGTTCCGACCTGCACGAATGGCGTAACGATGGCCACACTGTCTCCTCCCGAGACTCAGCGAAGTTGAAGTGTTTGTGATGATGCAATCTCCCCGCGGCTAGACGGAAAGACCCCATGAACCTTTACTGTAGCTTTGCATTGGACTTTGAACCGATCTGTGTAGGATAGGTGGGAGGCTATGAAACCGGAACGCTAGTTTCGG
>NZ_JACSUE010000056.1:0-4649 GCF_014384845.1 Caballeronia sp. EK | reverse complement strand
TCGTAAAACCCCGCTACTCCGGCGCCGCCGGTAGTTCGTCGTCTCCGGCGGCTACGCCGCCTTCGACTCCTCACCACCGGCCAAGGTAACTGTCAAAGGACCGGCCAAGATAATTGTCGTTCTGTAGATAATGCAGCCTGCGAGGGTTTCTTCGGGCGACTCAAGACCGAACGTCGACTAAACACGCTACGTCCGACTCTTCGATATCAACACGCTGTCACGAACGACCGTGGTCGGACGCTTACCTTCTTCTGGCATGCGTTGTGCTCGGTCGAACCACCTTGCGACTGGGCCTCCGGCCGTACGGCGGCAAGCTTGGCTCGGCCGATCATGCGTCGCCGCGCGAGGTTGCGGTCGGAGTCACCGCGTCGCATGAGCAAAAGGATGTGACGATATTTAAGGAATTCGAGTCTCCTGTTGGCCATAGACGCTCCGCTCAAAAGCGCGGAGCGTACCGACTTGGACTGTTCGAATTGCGCTTGTGCCCGCGACCGCCACCGCCACCTTCTATGTGCCGCGCCTCGCGTAGCTCAATTAAGCCGCCCCTGAACTTCGCTCTGTCACGCCGCCCGCAGACACTACCGGACTGAGGCGATGTACACAGGCGTTTTTTGGGGCTTAAGTTGAGAGTATTGGAGGTGGTCAGGGAAGCTCCCTAATTCGACAATGCCACGTAGCCACCTATCTAAAATTTATGATAGTCGGCGACCCTTTCCAAAACCATTTCTGAAAAAAGCGTGCTATTTTATAAAAATATGAAAGCACATGGACGATATCGCTAATTTAGAAGCGAATTCGCCACGTTGCTTGGATTGACTTGATTAAAGGGTACAACCTCGAAATGATACGCTGCGCGATCCAAATTCGCGATAGGTGTAAACGCACCGAGGCAAACGAAAGAATCGACTTGATCTTTAATGAGTTTCGGTTTTGTTGATTTTAAAATTGGGGAAATTATGACTTCAGTGACTAATCGGACCATTGCTAGAGCGGTGAGTGGTATAGAAAATCTCGAAGATTGGCAGAGTCCGAACATGATCTTGCATGGCAAAAATTTTGGAAACAAAGGTTGGGGAGTGGTTAAGGATATTGTTCTCTCGATGATTACGTTTGGAATTTACGCGGCTGTCAAAAGCTCGAGAATGGACGAAAAGAGTGCAGATCTTGAGGCTGGACTACGAGGCCTCCAGAAGATGATTGATAACATGGGCGAACGGCAAAATGATGTACAAGTAGTTCTTAAGGGAAATATACCCCTGCGCCTCGAAGAATCAGCGAGCGGGGAGGACTTGAAGATTTACCTTGGTACAATCGAATGCGTGACAATTAATGGAATGACTATCAAAGATTTTAAGAAGCATCTAGACAGAGAGATCTCGTTCCTTGATGAAGCGGGCATGTTTGTGGGGCCTTGGTCGAAGAAAAACTTCATTGTATTCTAAAACGTGAGCAGGCCGCGTGCTGGGCCCATTATCTCGAGAGATTCGGATCGCGGCCTATGTACAGGGAGTAAATCAGAGGTGCGCACTCCACAGAAAATTCGACCGCGATCATAAGGATTGCAGAAACGCGAGGAGATCGGCGTTGGGCTTCCATGGCGTTGCGTTCACTGGTTGTATTCCGGCCTTCTTCCGGAGCGCTCGCATGGAATCAACCTTGATCTGCAAGTTTATCGTGATGTACCGCCCCGTCGTTGCAACGCTGGTATGGCCAAGGTAGTCACGGATCACGGTTACGTCCGTTCCGGATTGTAGCAAGGCCACGGCACAGCTATGTCTCAGGACGTGGGGTGTGATGTGTTTGCGCGCCAATGCTGGTTTCTGGTGCCCTGCCGCACTCGCGTATTTATCGAGGATATAGGCAGCGCCATCGGCGTAAGGGGTTGTCCGTGACGATTGGCGAATACGCACGTCCGATATCCCTTGGTGACATACCATGCGGACGGTGCGACGCGTTGGCGGTTTCTGGCCATAGCGGCAGCGCGCACTCTTTTCTTCGCTTTGCAGGGAGGTGAAACTGCGCCCGGCTGCGCTCGTTGGGTTTTACAATGCACGACAGTTGCACTCGACACTCGAATACGTCGGCCCCACGATTTTCGAGAAGCACCGGTTCGCGGTTCAGCAAGGCGAAGCCGCATAATTTCCTCAGCTATCGGATTCGTCAAACGGGGGCAAGATCAGTTACCCAGAACGCCAGTGATTGTCGTCAAGCTCGATTGCGACGATTTCTCGGGCACGTGGACCGAACCGCGCCAGCAACAGCAGGATTGCTTAAGTCGCCGCGACCGCACGGAGTTGTCCGGTCCGCAGTCGCAATAAGCGCTGTTTGCTGCTCTGGCGTGAGGAGTGTGGGCACCGTTGATTGTCGCCACTTACGAGCTGAGGCACGGACTCATACAGATCTCGCGCCGTATAGAACCTACCACGGCCTGTCTCAATCTCGTGAATGAGGTAGATTAGCCGCGTACGATTGAATCTCTGCAGGGGCGTCGGGATCACCGGCGCCACAACAGCATCTCCGCTAAAGAATCCCCCGGAGCGATCGTACCCGACTCCGCAAACGAGCAAGCGTAATTTCGGTGCCCGGGGGCCGGGCGAGGTGCCCAACCAAAATGCCACCGGGCGCGTCAAGCAAACTAATGGAACGCTGGCCTACGCTTTGTATGTGTCATCAGTATTCCGTCACATCGTCGCTTTCGACCCCATTTTTTTCTCTGAGATATGCGACCTCCCGTCTCACGACCTCAGCGAAATCGTTAAGCGTCATGCCTGGAAGCCTTGCACACTCCTTTCCATCGAATAGTATTCTCACGTCGCACGATGTATTCGACAGTGACGTGGACGATATAGTATCTGTTCCGCTCATAACCTCTTCGACAAACAAATCACCGCCACCCTGACAAAGCACATTGACTTGAGTAAAATCAATAGAAGGGTTAGCGCGCAGGTTTTGAAACGCATCGTGAAGCCCTCTGATCGCCTCTTCCGCAGCCCTTTCTTTTTGCTTTATCACGGAAAGTTTAGCGATAGCGTAGATTCCAAAGGTCAACATTGATAGAACAAGATCTTTGATTCCGCCGGGATTTCCAAAGCATTTCGCACGGTGCACGATTTTCGGGCCACTGACGTAATCTGTCATTATTTCCCGATAAGCGAAGGCTCTTGAAAACGTATTTGGACTTACAGGGCTCGTCATAAGGTCATCCCTAAAAGATTTTTGATAGAGTTTTTTAACTTTAAGGAAGTCGACATGAAGATACTTTCGAAAAGGCGACCTTTTGATCTAATTCGGTTTGTTGGAGCGCCGTCAGATGTCGAGAAATCGTGCACAAACCATGCGTCTCCGGTCGCAGGCCGTCGTGTCAAGGGCACTCAGGAATTGACGCAGTTTCAGCCGGCATCGGCTTACACCGGGTTGTAACGTTATTGCGGTGCCGACCGCACTCCGTTGGCGGCGTTCTCCTTTGTCTTGCGGCGCGCTTACCAGCAAGGCTCGCAGCTGATTGATCGCCTGCGTCTTGGCTTTGACAGCGCTGCGACGTGCAACGGAGACAACTTGCATCGCTTCGGCGGCTCCAGGTTGCTCCTTGGGTATGGCCGTTGCTCTGCCGGCGAGGATCCCTCGCGCGGCATTTTCCGCATCGGTGGGATCAGGCTTTCCGCGCGATCAACGCGCAGCCCGATCAGGATGTTTGACCTCCAGCACTACGATCGTGTGATCGCGAAACACACGGGCAAGGCCCGCGCCATAGGTGCCGGTTCCTTCAACGCCAGCACGGCGCAGATGAGCAAGAGAATTCGCCCAGGTGAGTGGCTTCAGATATCCCGCCGTTTCGGCAGCACCGACATGGTTCCGAGGAGTTTTCTTGTTTCGCTGACTACTGCGCCGACATGCGTATCGAGATGCGCGTCATGATGTCATTGTCAGTTTGTTCAACGCGACGGTGGAGGCCGCACGCGTGCGCGGCTGGGCACAAGCGCTTCGTGCCCAAGACGAAGTCGGACGACTGGTGGCCGCCCGACGGCGAGCATCGCGACGTCTACGGTATCGAGCCGATCTGCCGCCTGCTGCCGATCGCACCGTCGACGTATTACCGGGACGTCGGGCGGCGCAGCGATCCGGAGCAATGGCCGGCGCGAGCGCGTCGCGATGCTGAACTGGAGGCCCTCATCCGGGCGGTCTGGGACGAGAACTTTGGCGTGTATGGTGTGCGCAAGGTCTGGCGCCAGTTGTTACGCGATGGCGTGAAGATCGCGCGCTGCACGGTTGCGCGCCTGATGAAGGTGATGGGCCTCGAAGGTGTGCGGCGTGGGCGCCGGATCAAGGTAACGCGCTGTGGGTCGCGGATTTTACCTACTGCTGGACATGGTCGGGCTTTGTCTACGTGGCCTTCGTGACCGATGTGTTTGCGCGCCGTATCCTCGGTTGACGCGTGTTGGCATCGATGAGAACTGACTTCGTGCTGGACGCGCTGAACCAGGCGTTGCACGATCGCCAGCCGCCGCCCGGGCTCATTCATCATTCCGACCACGGGTCGCAATATCTCGGCATTCGGTACACCGAACGGATGGTGGATGCTGGCGTTGAGCCATCAGTCCGAACAGTCGGCGACTCTTACGACAACGCTCTGGCCGAAACGATCAACGGCT
>NZ_JACSUE010000055.1:0-5099 GCF_014384845.1 Caballeronia sp. EK | reverse complement strand
GCTGCCGAGCTTGCGCCTGTCCGTGGGGTTCGGACCAGTTTTTTTCCCGCCGATACGGCGCGAATAGAAGAGCTGTCGACGATGGCGCGCTCCAGATCGAGTTGGCCGCGTCGGCGCAATTCGCCGAGTAACGTTTCGTGGATGCGTTGCCAGACACCGGCCTTCTGCCATGCGTCGAGTCGACGCCAGCACACGCTGCCCGAGCTCCAACCGAGTTCCTGCGGTAGCAGATTCCACGCCGTGCCCGAGCGCAGGACAAAGATGATGCCGTTGAGCACCGCTCGATCTGCAATCGGTTTGCGCCCAGCGTGGCGCCGATTGCGCGAAGGCCGAACAGGCAACAGCGATTCGATGAATGACCACAGTTCGTCGTCTATAAGTTCTTTAGTCATCGCTTCCTGCATAAGCAAACAATCCAGGAAGCTACCAACTCACAAGAAAAGTTAACAGTGCTCTATTCCTAATTCCACAACGGCTTCTTAGTCATACACCGACGGAGCGTCCGCGAGCTTGCGTCGAGATGCGGATCGTTGCCGTCTATTCCGGCGGCGAGATCGGCCAACTGCTGAGGTACTGCGCTTCAAAAGCAGCTGACCCGATTCGCGCAGATGTAGCGCAATCATGATGCGCGCTTCGTGCAAGCCCTGCACTGCCGGGACTCTTTGTAAAGCAAAAAACAAAAATCGGCAGGCCCGCACTTTGCTTTCAATGGTAGACACCCATTATTGAAACGGAGAACGCGATGCCTACGCCCCCCACACAAGCTGGAACCGCCATCCCCCGGTCCGCGCAAACTGACGACGCCATCGAATTCCTGATGGACGATCATCGCGCAGTTCAGAAGCTGTTCGATGCGTTTGAAAAAGCGAAGGACGACGATTTCGATGCGAAATCCACACTCGTCCGACGCGCTTGCGAAGAACTCACCGTTCACGCGATGATCGAGGAGGAGCTCCTGTATCCGGCCGCGCAGGAAGCGCTGGACGAAGGCGATCGGCCCGATGTCGAAGAAGCGTATGTCGAACACTATCTCGTGAAGGTGCTGATCGACAAGTTCACGACACTAAAGGCGGGCGAGCCCGGCTTCGATGCGACCTTCAGAGTGATGAGCGAGATGGTTCAACATCACATCGAAGAAGAAGAGTCGGATCTGTTCCCTAAGCTGCGAAAGTCCGGCGCCGACCTGAACGCGCTCGGCAAGAAGCTGATCCGGCGCAAGGAAGAACTAGATGCGAAGATCCCGAAGGACGCAGGCGATAACACGATGCGCCTGCATTGAACAACTTCGCCGTCAGTCACCCCCGCAGCGCGTCGAACACGCTGGCGACGCCCGGTGTGCTGACACGCTCAACCTGGCGTCGACCGCTGTCTGAACCGTACGCAACACCAAGAATGGCAACGCCGACGATCGCGAGCGCAATCACTCGGCGGTTAGCGGTATCGGCCATAGCGATCTATGGGGAGGCGGCTTAGAGCAGTCGTCGCACCTTTGGGATGAAAGTTAAGAAGCTGTTATTGATACGCTTTCCCGTGGGACAGAGCGTTTCTACACGTGCGCCTCATCCCTATCGTCATGACGCTTCACGAGCCACCTTGCGTTCACGGAAGGCATCGCTCGAAAAGCGGGCTTGGCAAAGAGATACCCCTGCATCAGCGTCACGCCGTTGTCAGCGAAAAAATTGCGTTCGGCCAAGGTCTCAATCCCCTCGGCAATTACGCGGATCTCGAGATCACGGCACATCGCCAGGACCCCACGCACGATGCTCTGTCGAACCGGATCGCTGTCTACGCCTCGCACCAGTTCCATGTCAAGTTTGATGAGATCTGGCTGGAAATCGGCGAGCAAGGTAAGCCCTGAGTAACCGGCCCCAAAGTCGTCTATTGCCGTCTGGAAGCCGAAGCGCCGGTACGCACGAAAGATGTCGACCAAGTGCCGACGACTGATGATATTTTCGCCCTCCACCGTCTCAAATATGATGCGATGACTGGAAAAATTATATTTTTCCGCGGCCTCAAGGGTGCTTCGGATGCATGCCTCTGGCTGATACACAGCGTTTGGCATAAAGATCAATGATGGGTTGAAATGCAAACGCCATTTCGATGCTCCGCTCGGGCGTACTGCGACACCCCTGGCATCGCTGCGCCCCATCAATGGATCGGGGAAGATTTTGTTCTCGGTCGATTTTAGTCATGTTGCAGTACTCAGGCAGTCGTCGGAATAAACCGGCCCATGTGTTATCGGCGGGCTCTGTCACAGGGCTTGGGGGAACAGCGCAATAAGCTTACCAATTCGCACCCGCGTTCACTTCGTCTCATGCGCTCGCTTCAATCACCCCTCCTCGGATCGGCAGCAGGTATAGGATCCTCAGTTCCGTAGCCATATTTCGCCCATTGAAGGACATCACGTGAAGCACGTTCCAATCCCGTCGAGTTCGTGATAAGCGCGGCAGAGGAACCGGGGTCTGCGAGGTGTAGAGAGGTCCGGCGACTCGACAGAGCAAGAAAAACACGGAGCACCGACGCGTCACTTGTGCCGAAAGCGGAAGGTATCCGGGCGCAAGCCTGACGCGAAGCCCTCAAGCGGCGGGATTCGGCATTTGGAGCGCCGCATCCCATTCCGCGCACCCGGAACGATTGCTGGGCTTCGTGGCTACGCGGGCGCTCTGACGCAACAGACAACGACCAGCTTGAGGTAAAAGGCGAAGCTCGGTCTTCGGCCCCATTCCGCGGTGACGCGATGATTCATTAACGATCGGGATCGGCTACGCGTGGTTTTGGCCGCGGGCATGACCGTTGCTGTAATCCTCGTAAGGGCCGTTGCAGTGTGCGACGGTCTTAGCAGTCTAACAACTGCGGCACCTTCCGCCGCCATCGCCAGCGAGATCACGCGCTGAGGCTCGCAGGAGCTCGCTGCAATCGACGTCATCGACATTCCCTCAGTTGCTGCGAAATCGATGGATCGAACACGCCCATTACGCTTGTCGAAGGCATGGGTACGACTCGTCCTCACATAGGAGCTAAAGATGTTCGTTCACAACAAACGTCTGCAATACACCGTCCGCGTCGCCGCACCTAATCCGGGCCTTGCCAATCTACTGCTCGAACAATTTGGCGGCCCACAGGGCGAGCTCGCCGCAGCGTGCCGGTATTTCACGCAGGCGGTATCGGAAGATGATCCAGGTCGCAAGGATCTCCTGTTCGATATCGCAACCGAAGAGCTTAGTCATCTCGAAATTATCGGGTCGATCGTCGCTATGCTCAATAAAGGCGCAAAGGGTCAGTTGGCCGAGGGCGTCGAACAGGAGGCGGAGCTCTACCGGTCACTTACGGGGCCGGGCAATGACTCACACGTCACCTCGATTCTGTACGGCGGTGGCCCTCCGCTGACGAACTCCGCGGGCGTGCCTTGGACCGCCGCTTACATCGATACGATCGGCGAGCCCACCGCTGACTTGCGTTCCAATATCGCCGCTGAGGCCCGCGCGAAGATCGTTTACGAACGGCTCATTAATGTCACGGACGACCCGGGCATTAAGGACGCGCTCGGCTTTCTGATGACGCGTGAGATTGCGCACCAAAAATCCTTCTAAAAAGCGCTACATTCTATTCAGCCGAACTTTCCGCAAGGCAAATTGCCGGGTGACCCGCAATTCACCAGCGTGTACTTCAACATGTCCAAAGGCGACGACGCACGGGGTCCGTGGAACGAAGGCGGCGATTGGGAGTTTGTCGAGGACCCGCAGCCCGCCGTCGACGGCGGCGACGGAACGGCTACCGTGACGGTGTCTCAAGAGGATGTGGAAACGCTGCAGGCGATGGCCTCGCGTACCGCATCCGATCCGAGCTCGGATCCGACCACCGGCGCGGACCTTGGCTCGGGCAAGGCCGCGTGACCGGAGCAGGTCGCATCTGAAGCATTGACCGCGCTTGGCGCGGTCAATGCTTCAATTCATTTCTTTGCTTATCGTGAATTAGGCTGCGGCGCTATGACTACACGCCGTGAACGCGCAAACTCTTGCCGACACTGGGCGGGCACGCGAGGCCGGGGGCGGTAACACGGGCACAAGCCGACATCGCGACCCGCGTAACGCCTACAAAAGCCGCGGCCCTGCTCATGCATTGATGTATACGCCGGCGCGCCTCGCCCGCGAGTTGGCGGCGTCAGTAGCATGGTGTTCCGATCGGTAACTGCCAATGGCGCTGCTCACGCGTCCGGGCGCGGCGTTGAGCGTCACTTCGCGGACGGCCCCTTTCGGCCTTACCTGCGCCATTGCGACGCTTGCAGCTTTATTCTCAAATTTGACAATTCCCTGAGGCCTCGTGAAACTTTTGTCCCGTCATAGCCCCACCCGTCATAGCCCCACCCGTCATAGCCCCACCGTGGGGCGCGCTCTGCCGTCAATGGCACTTGCCGCCGGTGCGCTCGCCTCGGAACCAGTACCAGGTACGAAAGGCGGAAAGGCATAGCCCACCCGTTGGTCGATTTATCGATGTAGACGGGGTACGTCTGCACTATCTCGAAAAGGGTATCGGTCCTGCCATTGTACTTCTCCATGGGAATTCCGTGACCCTCCAGGACGGGCTGTGTAGCGGCCTGTTCGATCGACTGGCCGAACGGCATCGGGTGATCGCGTTCGATCGGCCGGGCTTTGGTTATAGTGAAAGGCCGCGCGACCGACTCTGGACGTCCCTGGCGCAAGCCCGCCTTTTCCATCAAGCGTTCAACGCACTGAACCTGCAGAGTCCGGTGGTGTTAGGCCATTCGTGGGGCACGCTGGTTGCCCTTGATCTTGCGGTGGAGTTTCCCGCGAATGTGCGCGGACTGATGTTGGTCTCCGGTTACTACTATCCCAGTGCTCGACTGGACGCCGCGATTAGCGCACCGGCGGCAATCCCGCTGCTGGGCGACGCAATGCGCTATACGGTGTCTCCTGTGAGCGCGCGCCTCCTGCTGAAGCGCACAGCCGAGGCGATGTGTAAGCGTCGCGGCACGGCCGTCTTGATTCGCGCAATCAGAGACGCCAAAGTGGTTCCCACCACTTCAAGTCTGGTCTTTACCCACATCTTTGGCGGGTTGACTTGTAAACTGCGACGAGTGA
>NZ_JACSUE010000054.1:0-5281 GCF_014384845.1 Caballeronia sp. EK | reverse complement strand
TCGACCAGCCCACCACCTGACGGCTGAACAGGTCGAGGATGACCGTCAGGTAAAGCCAGCCTTCGTCAGTCCAGAGGTAGGTGATGTCCGTACTCCAGGCCTGATCCGGGCGAGCGGGAGAGAAGTCACCTTGCAGCAGGTCCGGGGCGACCGGCAGACTGTGGTTGCTGTCGGTCGTGGCCTTGAACCGGCGTTTGCCCACACAGGCAACTTTCCATTGCGCGTATTGGTAAGGACGCTCCGGCAGCGGTCTGAGCGCTGGACAATCGAGCTCCTCGAACGCACTGCGGCGGCAACAGACCAGCGATCAGTCGCGGTGAGGTGGCTGGGCGCCCTCCGCTTGAAACGAAGTTCTCCCTCATCGACGTGCCTGAGCGGTCCCAGTTGATAAGACCAGCCAAGCCGACTAGCGGATCTTCATGTTGATCTGCTCACGCAGCGACTGCCGGAAGAAATCCCCTTCCGTCACAGGCGTCTTTGGACCCATCCGCACCTCGTCAAAAAATGCAGGAATCCAAGCATTCATATGCCTGTTTCCTGCAATTCGCTCAACATGGTTGCGGCGCGACGCGTTATCGCGTAAGGCCTTGAGGATTGTTCAGGGACGACGAATTATTCACTCTTGTCATCTACCCATTTAGAATTCTGCACCATCGACGTCCAGTGCGGCTCAACATGTGAATCACCCTTAAGCGAGGCTATATCCTCATTCAGCGAACGTGCCTCAAGCATTAAAACCTCTTTATCTATATGTATTTGAAATTCTTTGATCGTCATTCCGTCAATTCGTACGCATTGTGTGCCACCAAGGAAAATCGTCAAATTCTTTTCTTGCGCGACCTCCGACTCGATGACGGACAACGTTCTGCCGTCTTTGAGACTTACTCCAACTGCGGTTTGCTGATCGCCCATCAATGTCATCTGCTGATGGAGTTCTCGCACTACAGCTTCAAGGTCTGTACTCTTCTGGTCCATCTTCGAATTTTTGACCACCGCATAAATACCAAATGTAATCATCGACAGAATAATATCCTTAACTACTCCCCAGCCTTTATTCCCGAAATTTTTACCTTGCAAGATTATAGTCGGGTTTCTAGAAGAGTTACCACTTTCTATACCACTCAGCGCTCTGGCTACAGTCCGATTTGTCACTGAAGTCATAATTTCACCATTCTAAGATTGATAAAAGCAGAAATCCGTCAAAAGATATCAAGTCGATCCTTTACCCTACATCGGTGCGCTTATACCTATTTCGAATTCGTATCGCGCAGCAAATCATTTCGAGATGCCCCTTCTACTTCAAAACATTCCAATCGCTATGGCGAATTCGCATCCAGGCGCACATTCCGTCCATACATTCCCTCCTGGCATAAAACGTATCACGCTCGTATAAGCAATGCTTTAGCAAAGAGTCGCCGAATATCATAAATTTCCGAGATCTGACAACGTCGGACTGTCGAGTCGCGCCCCCTGGAGTGAGCCGCCACGGATTGAATGGAGGCTCCAACTCTTGAGAGTGGATCATCGGGTCTTGCCCGACCCCGAAGAATGAAGCGCACTACTGCTGCAAATGGACCTGGGACGGGATACGATGACAAGGCAGCGGTGATCGAGGTCGGTCCATCATCTGGTGCGCTGAACCCGTTTGAGAGTTGGACCCACAACCCTGCGAGCACGCCGAATTGTGACCGAGGGCACATGTCGCCCTGCTGGAGCACGCTTACCAGAATCCGATAACGAGGGGCGTCTCCGCTGCTATTCTCTATTATGCAGGATCACACCATGCAGGCACTTTACCTTGCACGTGCCAGCGACCCGCCGCCAGGCAATGCCGTCGTGTGGCGCGGCATGCGACGCCTGATTGACATTCAGCTAGGCTATGAACTTGCACACGACGACTGTGGTTAATTGCGAGATTGAGGACGCGCTTACGATGAAGCAGTCGCCACGCTTCACTGGACCAGTGGTCGGCACGACGCATCTGGGTCAATGTGATCGAGCATAGATCATCAATGGTCCGCCGTGGTGCATGATAATTCGCGCTTACCTTACCAGTCAACCTATTCAGGCGTCTTGAGTTCGACAGCCTGCACATTAGGCCATGGGCTACGACGATGAATTGACATTGCCCGCGAATTTCGGATCCCTTAACTGAGCGGAGATTATGCCACCCGTTGGTTCTGGGCGGCGTAGCAAATCCGACATCGCTGTCGTCGAACGTCAGCAAATGCCGCCGAGGAGGCCTCGGTGTTCATTTTATTACCTAATTTCGGTGGCAGAGCCAAGGACATCATCAGTCGTATGTTTTCGTTGTTAGGCGCATCATTTGCTCGCATCAATCCCCCGAAGCCGGACTCCTCCCTTCTGACCGAAACTTGGCAGCCGTTACGAACATTCGCGCTCTGAGCACATCTACTCAGTGAGCAGACCGTCTTGGACCCGATGCGGCACGGACTGCAGTTTTTGACTACGACGTGACCTACTATTCCGTCGGGCTCCGAAAAAACGGTCGCGCGTGACACTCGATTGTCTCGCCAATGCGTTGCCGCAATCATGGTTTGCTTTATCCGGTAGGCGAATTGGCCGCCTCGAACTCGCCGCCCGCCCCCACTCTCTCAATTTCGGACCTACGCTCTGCGTCTTGCCGCGAGACTCGCCCATTGACGGGTACACGTCGAACGGAGACGTTTCGGGCGCGGCTTTCGTGGCTTTCATATTCTTACGTGCAGATCCATTCCCACTGATAAATCTTACGACATAGATTAATAGGCCCAAATTGCTACATCTCGTTGCAGATAATTCGTATTCAACGTAATATTTTGACTAGTAGACTGGGTCTGCGGAATGAGTCGATCCCGTGTCGTCTGTAAGGCCCAATCATCTGGATCGATGATCGAAAGGTGACCATTTTGCTGACGGATCTCCAATACATTGATGTGCTGCTTAAGCGATTGTAGCCGTGCTTTTGCCGAAGAAATTTCACCGCCTCCGCTTAAACCGCAGTCACGCATACAACTTTCAACTTCATCACCGGTAAGGCGTTTGATCGAGGCAATTTGATCGTGATCCATTACCGGAGGCAACCAAACTCCTCGAACCGCAGAGCCGGCACTCTCCTTTAGAACGTCCTTTGCATCTTTGAGAAGGACTCCGTTTGGATGCCGCTCGAGTTCCGGATCTAGTTCTGCCACCCCGTGTTGCGCATAAATCAGGTAGTTCGGATGGCGCACGAGCTCTCCGGCACACTGATCATTATCGATTCCCCATACTGCGTGGCCTTCCACATCTATGAAGTAGTTTGCCGCATGGCGGTCTGCCTGTCCTGTGATCGCATCGAGAAGTTGCAGATCGAACATCTTTTTAATTAGCTGCGGATCCTCCATAATTCGATCGAAGCATTCTTTGCCGGCGTGGAAGGCTGGCACCCCAGTCGCCACAGCTTGGATATAACCAAACTCACCGTCGAAATGAGCAAATTTCGTCTCCGGAATAACATCGAAACCGAGGCGATTACATAGGTTCCAAGTAAAGACACTTCTATTACCCAGCCGCGCATTGTTTCGGTCTATCCCGGAAACAAATCCAGCGTCGCCGGCATTATGGCGATTGCTCTTTTTGAAAAAGCCTATCGTCGCTTTATCCTTTTCTATTCGGAATGCGTCATCCGAGTCGTCGATGGGGCACTGCTTGAACGAGTCATCGAGAAAGCCGCAAGAAATCTCCGCATTGTGAATACTCTCCCTATACTCCTTTATATATGATTCGACTCGTTTGCAGCCTGTAAAATCGTTCGAATTGGGCGTAGACGCCAATTTCGCAATTAATTCGTAGTCGCAGGATTTCAAGTTAAAGGATCGGCGGCAACTCAACATTTCCTCTGCAATTTGAGCGCCCAGTCTTCGCAAGTTTACGCCTTGAACGAATCGACAGACGCCGCCTAGGTCTAAATTTACTCCACCGGCCATTTCGGTAATGGTCAGTTGGCGATTGTCTGGGAGAATAACCTTGACTGGCGATTCACCAGTGACTAACTGCTTAAGCAGATCTTTTGATATTGCAACAAAGATTTCATTACGCGCCCCATCAGCAATATCATTAGAAAGTACCTCTATGATTTGGAAATACTTCCCATCGAAATAATCTTTATAAGCATCTACATCGGCAGCAAGATCGGATATTTCCGCGAGCAGGTAGCCGCCGAACGTGACGAGATCCAAATTGCGAATACAAAATTGTTGCCCTTTGAATGAAATCTTTAGATCGTCGCCTTGATTTGAGACAGCCAAAATTTCGTCTCCAACTCTTGCAACAATTTCAGTCGCAGCCGGATTCTTAGCCAACTCTTCATGGAGACAGAGGACCACCTGAGAGACAATGTGTTGCTTTTCGCGCGACGTTATATGCTTATGGATTCGATCGAGAATACTGAATATTATGCCGCCAAGAATGCCCCCAAAAAAGTATGCGAGGCTATGTACAACTGCTCGGCCAGGGGAAACCCAATAGTCGCCGCCCGACTTTGCAATCCCCGGTCTGCCATTGTCCGCGGAGAGTGAGCCGAACGCTCGTTGAAATGTTTGTAGTGATACGCTCATATTTATACCCAATGCGTCAACTGGAGAAGATCGCGATCGATGTACAACCAGGAAGTTCCTTCCGGCATTCAGACGAATATCATTTGAAATCAGTCAGCCGATGATCTACTAAGCATCTCCATAGAATACTTATTATGCTAGCCTACTCGGACATTGACTTCGATCGAAAAGATGTCGGTGTTTAAAGAATCGGATTGTCACTATGCCGCGCACATCGTAGAGATCGCAACTTCAGCACCAACGGCCGCTCATCAGGGGCCTTCAGGCACCGCACGGCCAATCGCACTCCCACGTCATCCGCGCGGTGGCTGTGACCTTTGAACGCGTGTTTCCGCACTTCACGCAGCAGCTGGTCAGTGGTGGCGGCACTGATCTGATGCAGCCGCTGGCGAACCTCCTTCAATAGCGCCAGTGACGAAGCTGTGTCATCGAGTCCATCAGCGTCGGAATGAGCGCCCTCTTATCCAAAGAATTGGTGCCCGTTTTGGCAGGTCAATCTCACTGCTGGGAACGTGTCATAGACCGCCAGCGGATGCTGCAGGCTCTCACGGGGCAACACCCGGCGATTGTCGGGCGCCACGAGCACAGGCACTTGAGCCGGCAATGGCAGAAATGCCGCTCGTTCAGCATCGAGCAACACGGCGGGACGCTCGCCCGTTGTGGCGTGACGGCGCACATTGGCCACC
>NZ_JACSUE010000053.1:0-5723 GCF_014384845.1 Caballeronia sp. EK | reverse complement strand
TGACTGCCTCACATAGATGTTCCAAATACTCGTCGAACGACGTCTCCCAGTCCATCACTTCCTCATGCAAAGGATGAAGAAGCTCCTATAATGCCATGTGTTTTATGACACAGTAAGACTAGAAAAGTTCCTTTAACAGGCTTGAACGGGTTCCCGCTCATTCGAAAGAGGCAACGCGGCGTAGAGTCCTGCGCCTTTCGATCCTTTTTCCTTGAGGGCCTGGACGGTAGTCTCGTCGCGGTGAATTAGCCACTGACCCAGCAAAACCGTCTTGAGCGCGTCTTAGATCCGCCTATAGTGCAACTTGGCAGGGGGGTGGTCCAGTTCGCCGGAGGGTCGCGGCTGATCGCGATGTTCGCGCGCCCGCACATCCCCCATCCGGTACTGACTCGCACCGCATTTGTCGCACAAGCTGAAGACTCGAATTATCTCTCAGGTTCTGCGAGTCACGGTCCGACCTGTCTTGTCATCACGCTCGATTGCCAACGCGACGTTTCGACATCGTTCCTGCAAACCTTTCTCTTCTGTCAAACCGATCAAGCCGCCCTTGTTGTCAGATGAGCGGGATCGTACGGTCTGTCAGTCTGTCATGCGCAAGGATCGCCCAGATTGTCCGGGCCATCTTGTTCGCCAGCGCAGCCGCGGTCACGTTTGGCGGTCGCCGCTTCTGCAGTCGTTCGGCCCACGTTCCGCCATGATTCCTGTGGAAGCGGACGCTACGTGCGCCGTGGATCAGCAGTGTGCGCACGTATGTATCGCCACGCCGACTTATGCCCAGCAATTGATTCTTGCCGCCGGTACCAATCTGATTGGGGACCAGGCCGAGTCAAGAAACGAACTCCCGCCCTGATCTGAACGCCTTCGCGTCGCTCATGGTGGAAACCGTGACTGTTGCTGTCAGCAGCCCCACACCGGGAATCGCGGCGATTGCCTTGCATGCTCGGTCTTCCTTCATCCATGCCTGCAGGCGCCGTTCAATATCGGCGATCTGCCTGTCGAGCCGCTCAAGATCGCTCCATGGCTCGCGTAGTAAATCGACCAGCATCGCCGGCAGTCTCTCCGACAGCCTCGCCAGCACGCGGGAATCGCCTTGTCCAGCTCAGAACGGCTCTCTGCCACCACCTCGCCGTATTTTGTGAGCAAGCCTCGCAGGCTGTTCATCTGCATGGTGCGAAACTCGATTCGCTGTTGTCGCTGCCGGTGCCGTGCCAACACTGCCTGCTGAGCCTCTGTCTTCACGGCGACCGGTTTGCTGGGCATCTGCGTGGCCATCCCAACGTTATCGTTATACGCATAAGCTTGCGGGCATCCTCTTATCGAAATCATTGTTCCGTCAAGCATTTTGACCGTGTTGAAAGGACGGCGAGGCCTCAGGCAGGAACACATCGGAATTCTGTGAAAGATCTTCGTTTTTTTCGAAAGCGTGTTTGGTCGGTCTCTCTCACTATTAAAGTGTAGGCATCAACCCAGTCCGCATTCACCGATGCGACGCGTACAGGGCCGATCGATAAGTGCATGAGCCCGGCAAGCGTGGGTTATACGGAAATGACTTCGACGTGTCGCCACCTCATCATATTCAGATGCTATGTTGCGACCGGCCGTCGGCTCCGGGCTCTCTCTCCCCATTCGAGAGGCTTCGTCAGCCTCTTTGGGTGTGAGATGAAGCTCTGCACAGGATGGCTGTGTCGGCGCGCCGTCGTCTGTGTCGACGATAAAAGGATGGTCAAAGCCGTGGCGATTCGAGCGGTAGGCCTGCTCTTCTGTAAAAGGAGGATCGGCGGCTTCCCGCATTAGCTGTTTGCTCGAAATTTTGCGCCTCCCTTCATGCAAGCTTTCGATAGGCAGCGCTTGTGGCGATAAGGGGCAGGCCTCGCGAGCTACGTGGGTATTTGTTCCATCGAATAATGCGGCGTCTCAATTTTTAGGGTGTTGCTAAATGAAGTCCAACGTGTTCCAAGCGTGCGACGACTGGAGGCTGCAAGCAGCAGTGCGGTTGAGTGACAGTGGCAATCTAAACAAGGAAAAACCAATGACTTTTCACGTCGGAACAAGGTCGAGAGCTAGTTTCCCAATGTTAATATCGCGCACGAAGGGAGTGTTCCTACTAGCGCTCGCGTTGGTGGCGTGCGGTGGTCAGGAAGCCGATACGCCGACGCCGACGCCGCCGACGCCATCAACTATCGTTTGTAAAGATTACGACGGTAATAGCGTGCAGGTCAAGCCCAAAACGGTCACCATATACAATAACGCAAGCGGAAGTACGATTTATCCGGTTCTGTCCACGAGCAAGAACGCGGTAAATGAATGGATTCAGGGTTGTCTTCGCAGTGCCGATCCCTATCCGACGAAATATGTGTATAAATTGTACGTTAACGAAGGCAGAGGAATACCTCCTGGTTCGTCCGTAACAATCACTCTCCCGCTATATAGTCGGCTTGCAGACGATCGCTACATTACTTGGTGGAATGGCGGACGGGTCGTATTGGCGGACCAAGTTGATCGATTGCGAAATGAACCGGATGAAGCTTTGCCGACCCCTGAGGGTGTAAGCTGCAGGGGTAACAATTCAGAATGTAGTTTGACTACTTACTCAAGTGATGTTCAATTTCCGGAGAATATCTTTGCTCAGTTATCAGAGTACACTTTCGGGGATTCTGTTATTCCGCCTGGGCAGGCCGAGCGGCTGCTGAAACCAGAGAACGTCGGATACAATATATCTTACGTCGATCATGTTTACATGCCGGTAGCAATCGGACCGAAGAGCAACCCATATATAGGATTCAGTGGATCCGATGCATCCCTCCCGTATTTCAGGAATAAAATTGCATCATTCTTGAATTCATCATTGGGGAAGGGTTGGCCGGTATACAACTTGAGCCAGCTTAAATTGCCAGGTGGATATAATATTTTTGCGCAACGGACAGGGACTTTGCCACCAAGCGACAATGTTCCCGTCAAGCCGGCAAAGGGTTTCCCTCCCGTATTAACGGTGCAGTCGTGCATTGAGGGAAAATGCAGTGAAGAAGAAAAGGCGGCTGTTCACTTCGGCGACTCTGTTCAGCGTCTACAAAATCTATGGGGCTCCTGCGTCGATTGGGACGAAGATGTAAGTGAGTACGTTACTCAGAAGGTTAGCTGCCCGGATGCTTTAAGGAATAAGCTTAGTGTAGTTAAGCAGTTCTACACGCAGAATCACCAGCAGTACTTGAAATTATATGCGAACGGGCAGTGTGCTGGAAGCCAAGAGTCAGCGCCTGTGCCCTTCAACTACTGGGAAGCAGTTAAGCATATCTATGGGTGGGTCCCGTTTAATGAGGGATGCGGTGCAGGTGCGAATCCCCTGGCGGAAACGAAAATACCGGGGTGGGATCACGCTGCAGTACAATCGCTCTATATACACGATCTTCAGTATAATTATCAAAATCCAAGCGTTACGAATGAGTCGATCTTTAATCCATATGTTCAGCTAGTCCATGGCGAGGATTATCTGTCGATGGATGCTTACGCCTTCTCTGTTGATGACGCAGTTGGGTTCATGAGCGAACTCGGAGATGGACTCATTTTTGCCGTGGGTGGCGGTAATGGTCTGGAGAATCAACAACACTTCAGTTATGCCGATGGCTTCTCCGTGGCAATTGGCGTCCCGTCATCGATGGTGGGCAATGTAACCATGCCATTAATTAAGAAGTATGGAGTCTGCGCGATAAATAGCAACACAAGTGATCCGGGCTGTCAGAACAATAGGCAAAATGTTACAATGCCGGAAAATAGTCAAATCGCCGGTTTTAGGGTTGGTACCGTGTCAAATTATCCTGTAAAAGTTCAGTTCACTGATTTACGGAATAACATATACTCGTTCGTTGTACAGTCGAAATTTGCTGCATGCCCGGACAGCTTGAATCCGTCACAATGTCCGGCTAATAGAAGTGCCATTTTTGACAAGCAATCTTGCTTGGTTACAACCAGTCAAGGAACAAAGCATGCTAAGTCAGACGACTGGTGCAAAAATGCCAACCCTAATCAGCAACGGGAAAAGCAACTGACGAAAAATTTTCTCAGTTTTCCTCAGCCCGTTGATTTCATGTAGTGATGTGCTTCCCGCGTCGGCATCTGCCGAGGCGGGTAATCCGATCGAGCACCACCTCCGGAATTCGGCGGGCTCACGCGCGAGGCTAGATCGGAAGGTTGCGTTGAAGAATGCTATATGAGTTCGTCTTGCAGGTTTTTGGGGGACGCGGACTGCAAATGCGCGGTTGGGAGTCCGCTCGTGCGCTCGCCTATGGCCGCCCGTCCCCCAAGCTACCGGGTCCTCGACAAACAAGGTGGTCGACCGCAATATCTACAGCGACGAGTGTCGGGAGCAACCGATCGCCGTTACCCGCTGCTGGCGAGGGCTCGAAGGCGCGGCTACCGTATCGGGTCGGCGCTGGCAGACTTGCGAGGGCGGGCCTTTCTCGCCTTGAACAATCGCGGGCTACGGCGCGCAATTAAGATACGGCCACTGAACGAGCCGCTCAGTAGCGACTCTGAATCAGCCACTTACTGGCTTTGCAAAATGCCTGACATAACTGTCAGGCTGACTGAAGAAAGTGGATGCCAACGTTTCAAAAAATCGAGGAACAGAGACATGGAATCAAATCCCGAAAGCAGTCTACATGAAGGAATTTCGCGAAGAGGCAGCCAAGCTCGCGCTGACGGAAGGCGTCGGCGTTGATGCCATTCTCACGGGCAGGTCTCGCAACGGAGACGCCCGGTTCACACGCCGCTGCCGCGAGCCGATCCCGAAGCTCCCTTGAGTAATTCGGACGGCCCGCTCGACTACCCGGCTTCTTCTCTGAGGACTCTGACAAAATGACGTCCATCAAATCGAAAATGATGGACATCATTTTGCTGCGTCCTGAGGTCGCTCCCTACAACGGTCGAGACGAGCCGCTGATAGGACTTTCCTTGTCAATCGCGAGATCCGTATCTTCGTTTCTTCAAAGACAAAGGGATTTCCTGAGGGCGACGTAGCAGTAAGGCCGTAAGCGCGGCACCAGAAACGTCTTGACTAGAGATTGTGATTCTCCGACTGCGGCGCGGAACTGATCAGCAACGACCTGCGGTGCGAGTTCGTTGATGCGGTTAATCGCATGGTCGGCGATGCGTGCGAGCACGAAGCGTAGATATGCCTCAGGATCGAGGCTGTTCAGTTTTGCGGTTTATGCCGTCTACCGAAGTATGCCGAGCGGCTCTCTTGGCAGCCGCACTTACGCGCTCGATTGCGAAGTACGGCGCCTGTGTGGTGCAGGCTCCATTCGGCATAGTCCTTCGCTTCACAGCGATTCAAGAAAGCTGATCAGGCGGTCGCCTGGCCGGAAGCGGTTCGATTTGCGGTTCTCGTAGGGCTTAAGCTTGCTCAGTGCCGCCCCTTTGAGCGCGAGATGGGCATGCAGATATGTCTGCGTTGTTTCAATTGATTCGTGGCCCAGCCATAGTGCGATCACATGCCTGCCATCGCCGCGGCGACTTCCTGAGTGTGATGTTTGCGCTTGCTCATATAGAGTCGGACCTGCTGGTGCGTCACGTAGGTTCCAGGCATGGCTGTTCGCTTCTTGTTTGACGCGATCAGCCATCGTAAAACCCCGCTACTCCGGCGCCGCCGGTAGTTCGTCGTCTCCGGCGGCTACGCCGCCTTCGACTCCTCACCACCGGCCAAGGTAACTGTCAAAGGACCGGCCAAG
>NZ_JACSUE010000052.1:0-5852 GCF_014384845.1 Caballeronia sp. EK | reverse complement strand
TGCGGCGGTGTAGCAGGCGCCGAGTTCACGTACCAGCACGCCGGTGGACCAGCCATCGGAGACGATGTGATGCATGGTGAACAGCAGGACGTGTTCGTCTTCTTCAAGGCGCAGCAGTCGAGCACGCAGCAACGGGCCGCGTTGAAGATCGAAGGGACGACGTGCTTCGTCTTGTGCAAGACGCGGGACATCGGTGGCTTGAGCGTCGATGAGTGGCAGTGCAAGTTCCAGTGTCGGAGCGATGTGCTGCACGGCCTGACCGTCGTGTTGGGCGAAGGATGTGCGCAGGCTTTCATGACGCGCAACAAGCGCATTCAGGGCAGCATGGAACGCACGAACATCGAGGACGCCATGCAGACGCAGGGCGATCGGAATGTGATACGTCGACTGGCCGGGATTCAACTGTTCGAGGAACCAGAGGCGTTCCTGTGCGAAGGACAGTGGCACGTGTGCCGGACGTGCAAGTGCTTGCAAAGGCGGCAATGTGCCAGCGGACGGTTCGTCGAGCGAAAGCGCCTCGGCAAGCGAAGCAACGCTGGGTGCATCGAACAGGGTGCGCAAGGGTAATTCGATAGAAAGCGCTTCACGCAGACGCGACACGAGTTGCGTCGCGAGCAGCGAGTGTCCACCGAGCGAGAAGAAGTTATCGAAGACGCTCACGCGTTCAAGACCGAGTACGCTGGCGAAGCACTCCGCGAGCGAGTGTTCGATCGACGTGCGCGGTGCGACATAAGCGGCAAGGTCTTGCCACTGCGGATCGGGCAATGCGCGACGATCGAGCTTGCCGTTGGGCGTCAGAGGCAGCGCATCGAGCACGACGAAGGCCGATGGCACCATATAGTCGGGCAGACGCGAATCGAGATGTTCACGCAAAGCGCTCGTATCGATCTCTGCAACCAGCGTGACGTATGCGACAAGCTGCTGATCCTGCTGTCGAGCACGTGCAATAACCACCGCTTCACGCACAGCCGGATGACTGGCGATCTGCGCTTCGATCTCACCCAACTCGATCCGGAAGCCGCGAATCTTGACCTGATGATCGTTGCGGCCCAGGAATTCGATATTGCCATCGGCACGATAACGTGCGAGATCGCCCGTGCGATACATCCGCCCGCCTGAAACGAACGGATCGTCGAGGAAGCGCTCAGCGGTGAGATCGTCCCGATTCAGATAACCCCGCGCCACTCCAGCCCCGCCGATATACAACTCGCCCACCGCACCCGGCGGCACCAGTTGATAACGCGCATCGAGCAGATACATGCGTGTATTGGCGATCGGACGACCCACCGGCACCGTCGATGACATACTCGCTTCGAGCCCGGTTTGATAGCACGAAGACCAGACCGTGGTTTCGGTAGGACCATAAAGATTCCACAGCGACTTGACCTTCTCGCGCAGACGCGTGGCCAGTCCCTCGGACAAGGCTTCGCCACCGCACAACGCCGTGAGTTGCGCGGAGCCGGGCCACTGCGCATCGAGCAGCATGCGCCAGGTTGCCGGGGTCGCCTGCATGAAGCCGACGTCGTGCTTCACGAGCAGCGTTTGCAGCGCGAGCGGATCGGCTGCGTCGCTTCTGCGGGCCAGCACCACGCACGCCCCGGTGCTCAAGGGCAGATACAGCTCCAGCCCGGCGATATCGAAGGAGATGGTCGTGACGGCGAGAAGCTTGTCGGCTGCGCGCATCGCGGTGACATCACGCATCGAGCAGAGGAAGTTCAGCATCTCGCGATGCTCGACCATCACGCCCTTGGGCTTGCCAGTGGAACCGGAGGTGAAGAGCACGTAGGCGAGATGATGCGAAGCGACGGACGTTTGCGGATCGTCTTGCGGGAGTGCATCATCGATCGCTGCATCGGGATCGAGCACGCGCAGCGAACCCGTATCGCCCAGCGCTTCACGGCCAGCGGCATCGGCGATCAACAGCCGTGGCGTCGAGTCGGTGAGGATATGGCTCAGGCGCTCGCCGGGATACGCCGGATCGAGCGGCACGTATGCACCGCCCGCCTTGAGTATCGCCATCAATGCGACGACCATGCCGATGCCACGCTCCACACACAGCGCCACGCGATCTTCCGGCCTTACACCGAGCGCGATCAGATGATGTGCAAGCTGGTTGGCGCGCGCATTGAGTTGCGCATAGGTCATCGATTCATCTTCGAAGATAATCGCGATGGCATCAGGCGTGCGTTGCACCTGTTGCTCGAAGAGCTGATGAATGCACAGGTGTTCGGGATAAGCAGCAGCAGTGTCGTTCCACGTCTGGACGAGCAAGGTGCGGGTTTCGGGCGGCAACACGTCGAGCTGATTCACCGGCGTCTGAGGAGCCTGTTCGAGCGCCTGCGCAAGACTCGACAGCGCCTGCTCCATGTAGCCGCACAGTTGTTCGGGCGACAACGGCGCGAGCGTCTGCGCGGTGAGCCCGAGGCTCTGGCCATCGTCTTCGACCGCGAGCATCAACGGATAGTTAGTGCGTTCTTCGGCGCCGAGCAGTTCGATACCGTCGAAGACCGGTTGCTCATCGGTCGAGGCCTGATTGTGGCGATAGTTGAGCAAGGCGCTAAAGAGCGGCGCAGGCGCGGCGACGCCACTGCATCGCTGTGCAAGCGCGAGCGGCGCGTGCTGATGCTGCAACAACGCGGCGAGCCGTTCATGCGTATCACGCACGCTATCGATGACCGATACATCGTTCACGTCGAGACGAATCGGCAGCGTATTGATCAGCAAGCCCAGCGCCTGATCGACGCCTGCCTGCATACGTCCGAGCAGGACGGTGCCGAACACGACGTGACCGTCCGGATTCGCCGCACTGGCGGCGTTGAGCACACGCGCCAGCGCGAGATGGCACAAACTTGCGAGACTCACGCCGATGCTGCGGGCCTGAGTGCGCAGGCGCGTATTGAGCGATGCGGGCAAGCTCACACGCGCTTCGGCGACGGCTGAGCCATCGTGATGAACGTCGGTGAGGCCGAAGGGCAAAGTCGGTTCGCTCACGGCGGCGAGCATGTCGCGGAAGAATGCTTCATGCTCTTGCCGGGTCGCGCCGAGCCGCGACTGAGCGACCAGATCGCGGAACGGCTGAGCCGTGCCGAGCGTGTGTGCACGGCCGTCGAGCAGTGCGCCGATCTCCTTCTGGACCACTTCCAGTGTGACGTGATCGCCGATCAGATGATGCCAGACGAGCAGCGCCAGCCAGCGCGCCGAGCCGGGCTCGCGAGCGAGGGTGAGTCGCAGCAGCGGAGCCTGAGCGAGGGAAAGGCGCTGAGAGCGCGCATCGAAATGTCGCGCAAGCTGATCGGCAGCGTTGTCCTCCGTGAGGCTGATCTCGTCTATCGCCAGGGGCGCGTCACGCCAGACCACTTGCGCGGGCGTGCTGAGGCCGTCGTGGATGAAGGCCGTGCGCAGGATGTCGTGGCGCTTGACGACCTGGCGCAACGCATCGAGCCACGCATCGAGTCGTGCACGGCTATCGAAGGCGATACGCGCGGTTTGCAGATACGGATCGCCGTCGGTGGTCAGCATGTGATGGAACAGGATACCTTCCTGCAACGGCGCGAGCGCGTAGATATCCTGTACGTTGGCGAGACCGCCGGGCACCTGCGAGACGATACGATCGATGTCCGTCTGCGTGAGCGCGATGAGCGGCAGCATGGGCGGAGTGAGTGCAATGCAGTCGCGAGTGATCGCATTGGGCGGGACGACGATCTCTGCGGTAACGGCACCCTGTTCGAGCGAAGCCGCGAGCGCACAGAGCACGGGCGTGGCGAACAGATCGCGCACGCTGGCGTGCAGCCCGACGCGACGCATACGCTCGATGAGCGTCACGGCGAGCAGCGAATGACCACCGAGGGCGAAGAAGTTGTCCTGCCGACCGACGCGTTCGAGGCCGAGCAATTCGGCCCACAGATCGGCGAGGGCGGTTTCGGTGTCACCCTGAGGCGCTTCGAAGGGACGCAGCGCGAAGGCATCGGCTTGCGGATCGGGCAATGCGCGACGATCGAGTTTGCCGTTGGGGGTGAGCGGCAGCGCATCGAGCACGACGAAAGCTGAGGGCACCATGTAGTCGGGCAAGTGCGAGGCGAGGTATTCGCGCAGGGCGCTGACATCGATATCGGATGTCAGCGTGACATAGGCGACGAGTTGCTGATCTTGCGATTCCTCATGCCGCGCACGAGCGATAACCACCGCTTCGCGTACCGCCGGATGATCGGTCAAATGCGCTTCGATCTCACCGAGTTCGATACGGAAGCCACGAATCTTGACCTGATGATCGTTGCGGCCAAGGAACTCGATATTGCCGTCGGCGCGATAACGTGCGAGGTCGCCCGTGCGGTAAATGCGTGCGCCCGGAACGAAGGGACTGGCGACGAACCGTTGCGCGGTAAGCGCCGCGCGCCGAAGATAACCGTCCGCGAGACCCGCACCGCCGATATAAAGCTCGCCGATGACGCCGATCGGCACATGGCGCAGGTTTTCATCAAGGACATATGCGCGCGTATTGGCGAGCGGCTGTCCGATGGGAATCGACGTGCCATAGGAGATGGCATCGTTCAGCGCGTGGGTCAGCACGCCCACGGTTGTTTCCGTCGGCCCATAGTGATTGAGGACACGCAGGCCGGGCTTCAGCGCCTGCAAGGACGTGATCCAGTCCGACCGGGTCGCTTCTCCGCCCAGCACCAGCAATTGCGCGGGCAATGCCGGCGTATCGAGCGTCACGTCGACGAGTGCGCGCAGATGACCGGGCACGATCTTCAGAACATCGATATTGCGCTGACGCATGTATTGGCCGAAGAGGTAGCCATCGGAGGTCCGCTCGGTCGACAGCACGTGCAGTTCATGGCCTGCCACCAGCGCACCGAACAGGATCGTGTGGCCGAGGTCGGTGGCGATGGTCGAAGCCAGGGCCATGCTGCTCTGCGCGCGGACGTTCATTCTCGCCAGCACGCCGCTCAGATAGTTGGCAAGGTTCCGGTGGCTCAGAACGACGCCCTTCGGCTTGCCCGTGGAGCCGGAGGTGTAGATCACATAGGCCGGGTGACGGGAGAGCACGTCAGCGGCGGGATCGGTGTCCGCGCAAGTTTCGATGCGACTCGCTTCGGTGTCGGGACAGACTACGTTCACGTTCCGCGCGATATCCGAGAGGCGTTCGATAAGCTGTGGCTGAGTAACGAGCAGCGACACTTGCGCGTCGTCGAGCATGTACTCGAGCCGATCGGCGACAGAGGTGGGATCGAGCGGCACGTAAGCGCCGCCTGCCTTGAGAATCGCCATCAACGCGACGACCATGCCGATACCACGCTCCATGCACAGCGCTACGCGATCTTCTGGACGCACACCCAGTGCGATCAGATGATGCGCAAGCTGGTTCGCACGTGCGTTGAGTTGCGCGTAGGTCAGCGATTCATCTTCAAATACGAGCGCGAGCGCATCGGGCGTGCGTTGAACCTGTTGCTCGAAGAGCTGATGAATGCACAGATGTTCGGGATAAACCGCAGCGGTATCGTTCCAGCTTTCAAGCAATGCGTGTTCTTCAGGCAACACGAGTTCGAGCGCATGCAGCGGCGCTTCGGGTTGATCGAGCGCTTGTTGAAGCAGTCGCGTGAAGCGTTCACCCAGCCGTGCGATGGTGACTTCATCGAAAAGATCGGTGGCGTAGCTGAGCGTGCCTGAGAGCCCGTTCTGTGTATGCGTCAGACTCAGCGTGAGATCGAACTTGGCGCCCGCTTCGGCCGCGGGCAGCAAGGTCAGCGTGAGGCCAGGCAAGGCGAGCGCTTCCATCGGCGCGTTCTGCAATACGAACATGACCTGAAACAGTGGCGTGCGACTGGTATCGCGTACCGGCGCGAGCGCTTCGA
>NZ_JACSUE010000051.1:0-6554 GCF_014384845.1 Caballeronia sp. EK | reverse complement strand
GTTAGCGTCCCATGATGTTCACCTTGTGCGCCAGGCCAAGGACATGAAAGCACGCGCTTCGGACGTGGAACAGTGGGAACCCGACGGCGCGCAAGTCCTCGAGGACATCCAGAAGCTGCCGCCTGGCTATCGGCGCGAACCGCTGACCGCGCTCGCCGGCCAGGTCTGGTCGCTGCCGAAAGAGACCCGGCAGGCCGCCTTCGATCGTCTGCTGGAAGCGGTTCTCGCACTCGACGTGGCCGACCGGGGCGAGCCTCTGGCCGCGCTCGCCCGCCAGATCTACCGCCTGCCTACAGGAACCCGGCCGGCCGCCTTCGAGCGTCTGCTGGAGGCGGTTCTCGCACTCGACGTGGTCGGGCGGGGCGAGCCTCTGGCCGCGCTCGCCGGCCAGATCGAGTTGCTGCCTGAAGGGCCCCGGCCGGCCGCTTTCGAGCCTCTGCTGGAGACGGTTCTCGCACTCGACGTGGCCGAGCGGGGCGAGCCCCTGACCGCGCTCGCGTGCTGGATCGGGTCGCTGCCTGAAGGGACCCGGTCGGCCGCCTTCGAGCATCTGCTGGAGGCGGTTCTCGCACTCGACGTGGCCGGGCGGGGCGAGCCCCTGACCGCGCTCGCGCGCTGGATCGGGTCGCTGCCCGAAGGGATCCGGCCGGCCGCCCTCGAGCGTCTGCTGGAGGCGGTTCTCGCACTCGACGTGGCCGGGTGGGGCGAGCCGCTGGCCGCGCTCGCTGGCTGGATCGAGGCGCTGCCTTACGGGAACCGGTCGGCTGCCTTCGAGCGTCTGCTGGAGGCGACTCTCGTACCCGACGTGGCCGACCGGGGCGAGCCCCTGGTCGCGCTCGTCGACCAGATCTGGGCGCTGCCTGAAGGGGTCCGGCAGGCCACCTTCGATCGTCTGCTGGAGACGACTCTCGTATTCGACGTGGCCGACCGGGGCGAGCCCCTGGTCGCGCTAGCCGACCAGATCTGGGCGCTGCCTGTAGGGACCCGGCAGGCCACCTTCGATCGTCTGCTGGAGGCGGTTCTCGCACTCGGCGTGGCCGACCGGGGCGAGCCTCTGGCCGCGCTCGCGCGCTGTATCGACCACCTGCCTCAAGGGACCCGGCAGGGCGCCTCCGAGAGTTTGTCTGCCGCGCTTCAATCAAGATGAGAGTGCGCCGGGAGACCAAGGAGTAGATGGTGAGGCGTTGTCAAGTTGACATCGCTGACGGGTGGAATGACGAGATGAAGAAGATCAAGCCGCATTATCACGGTTTCCGTTTCCCCGCCGCGGTCATCAGTTGCGCGGTACGTTGGCACCACCGATTCAATCTGAGCCTGCGGAGCACCTCGGGCTCGACCTGGAGGTGTTCGTGAAGCTGCAGGGTGTGCGAGCCGTACGTGCTGTGGCACGCGGTGGACGAACACGGAGTGACATTGCCCGCGAATTTCGGATCCCTTAACTGAGCGGAGATTATGCCACCCGTTGGTTCTGGGCGGCGTACCAGTCCTGCTCGAATTGCATCGGGCTGACGTAGTCTAACGGCGAGTGCAAGCGCGAATGATTGTAGAAGCTCAGCCAGTCGATAACCTCGTCCATCGCTTCTCGACGCGTTGCAAAGCGATGACCGAGAATGCGGGCAGCTTGCCAGCGCTATCGGCCTTTACCCAGTGGTGCAGCGTCTTCGGACTGATGCTTAGTATTTTTGCTACGGCCGCCATGCTCTGGCGGCCACGCACCATGCGCACGGCTTCGATCATGAATTCCTGCGTATACCGTGCTCTCGGATTACCCATCCTTGTTTCCTCCTTGCATGAGTTTTACACACTCAGCAAGGGATCCCTTTTTTGCGGGCAAGCTCAGAGCCGAGCTTGACGTGCTCGGCGCGACAAGGCTGCAGCCAGACGCTTCTTAAGGAAAGTGCTGCGTTCACATCCGGTACCCACGAAGATCGTGACCGACCTGCTACGTAGCTTCCCGGCTGCAAAGGCGGAACTGCCTGAGCTGGCCAGTGTGAAGCACGTCGCTTGGTCCGATCCGTCAGCACTTCGCATTGCCCCGGCACCGGATGGACGCGGCATGCCACCGCGAACAGCGGAAGGCGCGTTTGCGCGCATGGTATGACTGGGCTGGCGTGCGCCTCTTTCATGCGAATTAACAGGATACCTTAGTTTGTTAGAATGGCTCGCCGAAATACGCACGATTCGGATGACGGCGGGTCGAGCAGCACGCAAATTGGCGAACTTCAGGCAGATTCGCCAATGCGCGTTAGCCCGATCCTAGTCATCATGGAGCGTGTTGACCTACAGCCATCCGGGCAAGCGAATTGTCCTGCACGTTCGATGGTGAAGCCGAATGCAAGGAGAGGGGAACCATCTTTCAGCGATCCGTGCATCAATGGCAACCTAAACAGCGTAAATTGACCAGGACCACCTCCGCTATGCCGGTTGTAACTGCACAAACCTTTGCACGAGCTTTTTTCGGTAAAACGCCAATTGATGGGCAGATGAACCGTTTCGGGGGAGGCTCGCACGAGGCCTTCCGGCTGGGCGTGGACGGCAAAAACGTTCCCACGTTTAGCAGTAAAGCCTTTTGGGGCGCCACCGCCAACACGGAAGAAAGCATGGGGAAACGGGCGGGGGACTTCAATATTTCCCGCTCACGTGGGACAGTGACTGCGGCGATCACCCTGTTGACTGCGTTTATTGGACTGCTCATCGAGCGGGTTTGCAAGTGCATCAGCAGCTACCAGAAAGAAGATGCCGTCACACAAGCGGTGGTGGATCTTCAAAAGGAAATCCTCGAAAAGGCTCACGTGATTGAGGGTCCGGGTAATCATTCTGTTTCGATAGAGCTGAAACACGGCGGTGAGTTGGAGGTTTCCGAGGATACCGGCGCGAACGGCACAGTCCTCACCATTACTGTGAAGACTGGCGAGACGTCGGAGTCCTTTGCCATCGAGGATTGCGACATCGATGCCCTCAAGTCGCTTCTGGAACGGGAAATTGTTATGCACGAGGCAGATGATTACCGGTACGGGGAAGCCATTGACCGCATCCCGCAGGCGAGACGGGATTGGCTCGCAGGACGTAGTGCGCTGCGGGAAGGGGAGGACCTGGGCGGAGTGGACCTGCGCGGAGCGGACCTGGCCGGAACGGACCTGCGCGAGGCGGACCTGCGCGGAGCGAACCTGCGCGGAGCGGACCTGCGCGGAGCGGACCTGCGCGGAGCGAACCTGAGCGGAGTGGACCTGAGCGGAGTGGACCTGAGCGGAGCAAACCTGAGCGGAGCGAACCTGAGCGGAGCGGACCTGTACTGCGCGGACCTGAGCAGAGTGGACCTGCGCGGAGTGGACCTGCGTGGAGTGGTGGACCTGCGCGGAGCGAACCTGAGCGGAGCGAACCTGAGCGGAGCGACCCTGTACGGGATGAACCTGAGCGGGAGGAGGTTGGCCAACGCGAACCTGAGCGGAGCGAACCTGAGCGGAGCGGACCTGTACCGCGCGGACCTGAGCGGAGTGGACCTGCGCGGAGCGGACCTGCGCGGAGTGGACCTGCGTGGAGTGGACCTGCGCGGAGCCAACTTGGGCGAAGCTAACCTAAGCGGAGCGAACCTGCGCAGAGCGGCCCTGAGCGGAGCGAACCTGAGCGGAGCGGACCTGCGCGGAGCGGACCTGGACATAGTGGACCTGAGCAGAACGAACCTGAGCGGAGCGAACCTGAGCGTAGCGAACCTGCGCGGAGCGGACCTGCGCGGAGCGGACCTGAGCGGAACGGACATGAGCGGGGCAGACCTGTCCCTGGTAGACATGCGCGCGACGACCTTGGCTCAGACGACATTTTCGCTGGAAACTATCATCCGTCGCGATCTGTTTACCGACGAAATGCTTTCCAAGATTACCTTCTCTGGACTATCAGCGGACTTGCGCCGTCCAGAAGCACGTGATGTTCTTTTTAACCACCGGAACAATCCTCGTTCCGGCAGCATCCTGACTGCCATAGATAGACGGTTAAAGGGTGATAGAAAGATCCAGTGTATGGAAGTGGCGATAAAGGCGCTAGACGACGTCATGAGCGCAGGTGTCAACGATCCTGATGTTCAAGCTGTGGTCACGGAGTTCCTGCTCGCTCATCCTGAGTATCAGGATAAGAGTGTTTCGATCGATTCCTTTGTTCAGAAGATGCTTCCAAGGCTGTTCTCGAGCTATCAGGATGTTCTATTCCCGGCGGAGAGTTGGCCCCTATCCGCACTGAAGGTCATGCTGGGGCATGCACAGACACAGTTGACACAACCGGAACCCGAGGGCTACGCATGGGCTCGTGAGAACAGCTTCAGTTTGCTGCAGATACTGGATGCGGCGGAACGGCAAGAAGAGCTGGGTGAGCGTGCATCGGCGCTGCGCAAGACTTACCTAAGCGTACTTCCTGATAAATTGAAACGGTTTGTGACAATATCCTCTGAGTTAATGTGCGAGCCGGAGTCGTCATATTTTCCGTTGCTTGCCAAGGAAACGGAGGTTTGCATCCTGCTGACCAAAGATGACTTTAAGAACGGTATGCGGGCCCCCGACGAGCCGGGTGAAGAGTTAAGCAATGTATTCGTTGCCGTCGACTGGAGTCGTATGCCTGATGAATCGAGTGGCAAACCTGACGAATTGATGATGGCAAAAGCGGAGTTCTATCCGCTTTTCAATCAGACGCACCTTGCGCAATTCCGTGTGTTGCATGCCCAAAGCATCTCGCGACTATCGGGTCAGTCGCTGGAGAAGATCGTGAAGGCCGTGATTCCCTCGGAGTATGTCGAAGGTTACATGATTGGGGCCGCCGGCCGCGTGAGCCAGAAGTGGACCACTCCGCAGGCCCAAGCGGATCTGAAGCGGTTCATTCTTCCGATGGTGGGGCATGATCACGATGATTTCGTCGTGTTCAAGGAGTTCTCGAATGCGCGTTTTCAAAAAGGCCTGCTGGAGCAGCTCTTTGCGGAGGCCGAGGCAGTACATGGTGCCCTGACCGACGCCGAAAAGGCTTTTTTCCTCAGATCCCATGCAGCCGCATTGTCGTACGCGAGTAGTTCCCTGATGTTTGGTGAGGAATTGGATTCGCCAGAAGGGCTGCGCGTATTGGCGGTCGCAATGCTGAATCATGCCGACGACCTAGATCCTAATGTCAAGGGCTTTTCAAAAGACGAACTGGTGGATCACAAGGGGCGGCTCCTTGGGGAGAGGAAACTCCTCACGTGCACAAAGCTACTTTCCGGCAAACTGCAAGAAGCGCTACGAGACAAGGCGAAGAATAATATACGCTTGGAGGCAATCTATACCGCAGCCTTACCTGCAAAATGGAGACAATATTGAGGTTCGTCCGGTTGCTGCGGTATCGGGCAATGATGGCCGTCAGTGAACGCGCAGCGCTGGCGGCATCGTTGTGCGGTTTCAAACTGAAGTGCAACACGGAGTCTCGTGTGTAGAACCGTGAGGTTGGCTCGCTGAGGCAAGCGTCGCAGCGCAGACCTCGAATGGAAATTGGAACGCGTGAGTCGCGCGGGGCCGGCTGTTCAGGCTGTCGCCGATGGCGTCGAATTCTTTCTGACTGTAGAAAGACAGGTTAGTGCCTTTGGGCAAATATTCCCGCGACAGCATCTACCGCTTCAAGGAACTTTACGACAAGGGCGGTGACCGAGCGGACCGGGCGACAGGACTGGCGTTGCGCATGACATCAACCACGCGAGCTATGCTCGCCGGCTTTTGCCGGAGAGAGCATGCCCGCGCACCGGATGAATATGCGCATGATCAAGGACGTTTTACGACTTAAGTTCGACGGCAGTTTCTCGGCAAACCCACCGGACCCGCGGCCTACGCCCAGCTCGACTACGGGCGCATTCATCAAGAGCTACGTCGCAAGGGCGTGACGCTGAGTAAGCGCGCCCTCAATCTTGCAATTACCCGCGTAATAATAGCAAGTTCTGTTAGCCCGCACTACGTTAGGATATCTATGGATAGAAAATGACTGGTACCGGCCGAGTAGGTGGCGAGGACTGGATCAATCACGAGGTGACGGATAGCAGTTTTCAAGATGCCAGGCTTCGCAGACAATTTCGAAGATTGTTAGAGAGACTATGGTCAGGCGTGGGACAAACTATTCCATTCGTCTGCCAAGACTGGGCGAACACGAAAGGCGCTTACCGCTTCTTGTCCAATGAGCGAGTAAGCGAGCAGGATATTCTGGACGGACATTTCCAAGCGAGTGCTGAGCGCTTTAGGGCGACGGAAGGCCCGATTCCCGTACTGCAAGATACGACAACGTTCTCATATCAGCGGGAACGGCCTGAACTTGTCGGATATACGGGCAAGACCTCGATTCAGCGTGGAAGGCACGGCCTGCAGAAGCCGCTGACGCAATGCGGCATTCTAATGCACTCGAGTCTGGGCGTAACCGCTGAAGGCTTGCCGCTTGGCCTGACGGCCATCAAATTCTGGACCCGTGCCAAGTTCAAGGGCTGCACGGCTTTGAAGCGAAAGGTCAACCCTACGCGTGTGCCAATTGAAGAAAAGGAAAGCTATCGCTGGCTAGAAAATCTG
>NZ_JACSUE010000050.1:0-6577 GCF_014384845.1 Caballeronia sp. EK | reverse complement strand
TGGCTCTCGACGTTGGCCGCAGGCACGCCTGTGGACCGCCTCGTTCAGGTTGCAAAAATGCGTTGGCGCATCGAGCGTGATTACCAGGACCTGAAGCAGGAATTTGGCCTCGGGCACTTTGAGGGGCGCGGCTGGCGCGGGTTTCATCACCATGCATCGCTATGCATTGCCGCTTACGGCTTCCTCGTTGCTCAGCGCCTCATTCAGGGAGGTAGTAAAAAAAACGCTGCGATCCGCGACACATCTGGCTTACCCTCGGACTACGTGCCACGCGGCTCCCCAGCGCGCGCAGCGCCACGTGGCTGACTCGATCGCCACGCTGCGCTGGTGCATCGCTGCGCACGTCGCTAAGCGGCTCCAGCGATGCCCATTCTGCAGTTCTGCCTCGACATATTTAATGACACAGTAAGACTAAGAAGCGCGTCGTCCTCGTCTCTGACAGCAAACAAAAATGAACGCACGTCGCCGCGCCGTCCCGGACGGTCTCCCTAACCGCGTCTATTTGAAGAGCGGTAGCTGGTACTGGTATCCGAAGAATGGCCCGTGGATCAAGCTCTGTCGCGTCGACGAAGGCGTACGCAAGATGCACGAGCGTCTCGCTGCCGAGATGAAGAAACGCGAGGGCAACAAGGGAACCGGCAACATCCCTGCCCTCGTCGATCTCTACATTTCGGCCAAGAAAGGCGAGCATCGGGAAAAGGGGTGGGCCAACTACGGCAACCCGGTCAAGAAAGATTTCGCGGATGGCGACATCGAAGACGCAGATACGGCGGCCGCCGCTCGATTCCTTCGGAACAACTGGGCCGACAAGCTCTCGATGCAGCGTGCCATGCGGGCCTTCATGAGCGGCTTCTTTCAATCGTGTCGCGGGGAAGGCTATTATAATCAGCCGAATCCGGGGACGGGCATGCGCATCGTGGCACCGCGACCGCGTCAGGTGTACATCCCGAACGATCACTTCGAGGCGATCCGAGCGAAGATCGACACGCCGATGACTCTCTGTCTCGTGGATCTCTGCTATCTGACGTTGCAGCGCTCGACCGAGATTCGGGACCTACGCTGGCGAAAAACTGATGACAAGGTCGAGAACTGGGTGGATCGCGAGAACGGCGTGATTCACTTCGTTCCGTCGAAAACTCGCGAGTCGAGCGGCATCGCTATCGACTGGGCGATCACAGACGAGATCGAAGCCGTGCTGGAGCGCGCGCGCACGACCGGGAAAATCAAGTCACCCTACGTGGTGCACAACCGATCGGGCGGCCAATGGATCAACACGCATGCGCTGCGCGTCTGGCAGCGAGCCTAAGGCCGGATTGGAGAAGCACGGCTACACGATTAAGGACATCCGTGCCAAGGCGATGACCGATGCCAAGGCGCAAGGGTACGAGATGGATGCCCTGATGATTGCCGCAGCGCACAGTGACATTGCGACGACGAAGGTCTACATGAAAGACCGTAAAACGCCGCTCCGCAAAATTCGTCTGAAGCTTCCGAAAACCGCCTGATTTTAGAAACGAATCTGCGAATATTAGAAGAGCCTTTCTGGTATTGGGTTTGCGGGCGATTTAACTGAGTGCCGCTCAGTTCCATCACGGCTTGCTGCCGGCGCGGCCAGGCGAAGCGGTCTTCTTCGAGACGCTTCATCATCAGCCAGAAGCCGTTGCCGTCCCAGCCGAGCAGCTTGATGCGATTGCGGCGCTGGTTGCTGAACGCGTAGAGCGCCGGCGCAAAAGGGGTCCAGCCCTGCCTGTTCTACCAGGGTGGCGAGCCCCGTTGATCGACTTCCTGAAATCGACGGCTTCGCGATGAACATACACCTTGAGGCTAACGTCGAGTCTGAACAGTGCAGCGTCCCAGACTCTCGATCATGGCCGATACCAGCGACGCATCACCCGCGGTGCAGTCCAGCCGCAGCGTCACCCCGTTGGGCATCTCCACCGTCAGTCGCGAGCGCAAGGCCGGATTTATACCCGCAGGCTCGGAGGCGGGCGTCGAGATGCGGGTCCGCTCAACGCGCTCGCCGCGACCAGCCTGGTGGACCGTCACACATGCCGATGGCACCACAGGCGTCGTCGCATCATCGACAATATCCGCAGTTACGGGGGCGCCGCTGCGCTGCTGATGCAGAATGATCCATCGGCGCAGCTGATTTGCGTTCACACCGGCTTTGAGCGCCAACCCGGCTACTGAGACACCGGGTTGCAGGCAGGCCTCGATCAGCCTAAGTTTGGATTGCGAGTCGTAGCGACGCTTGCCGTCGCGCCCAACAAGGGTAATCGCGAGAAGCGCCGTATCTGAACCGGTCTGAGTCATGGGCTGTGTCCACAGAATATCAGTGGACACAGCTTGCCCTGCTCACAATCCAGACGCTATGTGCGCATAAATTCGCGCTTACGATACACAGAACACCGCCGATGTGCGCGCGCGATATCGCTCTGTCTACGCACGGCGAGAACTGGCGTGTCGATGCGGCCGTTGTATTCGTCTGCATCGGCCTGATCGCGTGCCTGTGCTCCGTCGCGCTCTTTCGCGACAAGCTGCCCGGCGAAGCCGTTGGGATCATCAGCACGATCGCCGGCATCTTCGGCGGCTGCCTGAAGGACTACTTCAACTTCGAGTTCGGCTCGTCGCGTGAGAGCCGTCAGAAGGATGCCGTGATCGCAAATGTGGCGACGGGCAAATGAGCCGTCGGTGCAAAGATACCCGGATCCCGGGTGTTAACCCACTCCAGGTAAGCCGAGTCGCGGCGGAGTGCCGGCGAGGACGCGGTTTCCATAGTCGGCAGCTTCCATCACTGGACGACAAGTCATCGCCGGCGCGCGCAACACGTCCCCGTATGCATTGACCGCTTGATAGGCGGCTGCAAAAGGAAAGCCATGCCGTGCCACGATGGCTCGCCGCACTAGGCATCAACGCCCCGCAATTCAGGGTGGCGTTCGACCCCATCGGCTCGGATTCGGCTGGCCGCGGGTCGGACAGCACGCAAATTAGTGAACTTCAGGCAGATTCGCCAATGCGCGTTAACCCGATCCTAGTCATCATGGAGCGTGTTGACCTACAGCCATCCGGGCAAGCGAATTGTCCTGCACGTTCGATGGTGAAGCCGAATGCCAGGAGAAGGGAACCATCTTTCAGCGATCCGTGCATCAATGGCAAGCTAAACAGCGTAAATTGACCAGGACCACCTCCACTATGCCGGTTGTAACTGCACAAACCTTTGCACGAGCTTTTTTCGGTAAAACTCCAATTGATGGGCAGGTGAACCGTTTCGGGGGAGGCTCGCACGCAGCCTTCCGGCTGGGCGTGGACGGCAAAAACGTTCCCACGTTTAGCCGTAAAGCCTTTTGGGGTGCCACCGCCAACAGTGAAGAAATCATGGGGAAACGGGCGGGGGACTTCAATATTTCCCGCTCACGTGGGACAGTGACGGCGACCATCACCCTGTTGACTGCGTTTATTGGACTGCTCATCGAGCGGGTTTGCAAGCGCATCAGCAGCTACCAGAAAGAAGATGCCGTCACACAAGCGGTGGTAGATCTTCAGCAAGCAATCTTCGAAAAGGCTCACTTGATTGAGGGCCCGGGTAATCATTCTGTTTCGATAGAGCTGAAACACGGCGGTGAGCTGGAGGTTTCCGAGGATACCGGCGCGAACGGCACAGTCCTCACCATTACTGTGAAGACTGGCGAGACGTCGGAGTCCTTTGCCATCGAGGGTTGCACCATCGATGAGCTCAAGACACTTCTGGAACGGGAAATTGTTATGCACAGGGCAGATGATTACCGGTATTGGGAAGCTTTTGAACGCATGCCGCGGCCGAGACGGATTGCGCTTATAGCGCATCAAGTCCAAATGGACAGAATGCAGCTGCCCCGAATGGACCTGCGCGGAGTGGACTTGCATGGGCTGGACCTGAGCGGAGCGAACCTGCATGGATTGGACCTGAGCGGAGCCAACCTGAGCGGAGCCGACCTGACCGGAGTGAGTCTGAGAGTAGCGAACCTAAGCGAAGCGAACCTGACCGGAGCGAACCTGAGCGAAGCGAGGCTGGGCGCAGCGAATCTGATCGGAGCGGACCTGAGCGGAGCGAACCTGAGCGGAGCGGACCTGAGCGGAGCGGACCTGAGCGGAGCGAAGCTGAGCGGAGCGGACCTGAGCGGAGCGGAGCTGCGTCTAGCGAGACTGTTTGGAGTGGACCTGAGCAGAGTGGACCTAAGCAGAGTGGACCTGCGCGGATTGAACCTGCGTGGAGTGGACCTGAGCAGAGTGGACCTGAGCAGAGTGGTTCTGATGGGAGCGGACCTGAGCGGAGCGAACCTGAGCGGAGCGAACCTGCGCGGAGTGAACATGCGCGGAGCAAACCTTCAATTCGCGAACCTGAGCGGAGCGGACCTGAGCGGGGTGGACCTGTCCCTGGCAAACGTGCGCGAGACAACCTTGACTCAGACGACATTTTCCCTGGAAACTATCATCCGTCGCGATCTGTTTACCGACGAAATGCTTTCCGATATCACCTTCTCGGGGGTATCGGCGGACTTACGCCGTCCAGAAGCACGTGATGTTCTTTTTAACCACCGGAACAATCCTCGCTCCGGCAGCATCCTGACTGCCATAGACGCGCGGTTAGGGGGTGATAGAAAGATCCAGTGTATGGAAGTGGCGATAAAGGCGCTAGACGATGTCATGAGCGCAGGTGTCAACGATCCTGATGTTCAAGCTGTGGTCACGGAGTTCCTGCTCGCTCATCCTGAGTATCAGGATAAGAGTGTTTCGATCAACTCCTTTGTTCAGAAGATGCTTCCAAGGCTGTTCTCGAGCTATCAGGATGTTTCATTCCCGGTGGAGAGTTGGCCCCTATCCGCACTGAAGGTCATGCTGGGGCATGCACAGACACAGTTGACACAACCGGAACCCGAGGGCTACGCATGGGCTCGTGAGAACAGCTTCAGTTTGCTGCAGATACTGGATGCGGCGGAACGGCATGAAGAGTTGGGTGAGCGTGCATCGGCGCTGCGCGAGACTTACCTAAGCGTACTTCCTGATAAATTGAAACGGTTTGTGACAATATCCTCTGAGTTAATGTGCGAGCCGGAATCGTCATATTTTCCGTTGCTTGCCAAGGAAATGGAGGTTTGCATCCTGCTGACCAAAGATGACTTTAAGAACGGTATGCGGGCCCCCGACGAGCCGGGTGAAGAGTTAAGCAATGTATTCGTTGCCGTCGACTGGAGTCGTATGCCTGATGAATCGAGTGGCAAACCTGACGAATTGATGATGGCAAAAGCGGAGTTCTATCCGCTTTTCAATCAGACGCACCTTACACAATTCCGTGTGTTGCATGCCCAAAGCATCTCGCGACTATCGGGTCAGTCGCTGGAGAAGATCGTGAAGGCCGTGATTCCCTCGGAGTATGTCGAAGGTTACATGATTGGGGCCGCCGGCCGCGTGAGCCAGAAGTGGACCACTCCGCAGGCCCAAGCGGATCTGAAGCGGTTCATTCTTCCGCTGGTGGGGCATGATCACGATGATTTCGTCGTGTTCAAGGAGTTCTCGAATGCGCGTTTTCAAAAAGGCCTGCTGGAGCAGCTCTTTGCGGAGGCCGAGGCAGTACATGGTGCCCTGACCGACGCCGAAAAGGCTTTTTTCCTCAGATCCCATGCAGCCTCATTGTCGTACGCGAGTAGTTCCCTGATGTTTGGTGAGGAATTGGATTCGCCAGAGGGGCTGCGCGTATTGGCGGTCGCAATGCTGAATCATGCCGACGACCTAGATCCTAATGTCAAGGGCTTTTCAAAAGACGAGCTGGTGGATCATAAGGGGCGGCTCCTTGGGGAGGGGAAACTCCTCACGTGCACAAAGCTACTTTCCGGCAAACTGCAAGAAGCGCTACGAGACCAGGCGAAGAATAATATACGCTTGGAGGCAATCTATACCGTAGCCATACCTGCAAAATGGAGACAATATTGAGGTTCGTCCGGTTGCTGCGGGATCGGGCAATGATGGCCATCAGTGAACGCGCAGCGCTGGCGGCATCGTTGGGCGGTTTCAAACTGAAGCGCAACACGGAGTCTCGTGTTTAGAACCGTGAGGTTGGCTCGCTGAGGCAAGCGTCGCAGCGAAGACCTCGAATGGAAATTGGAACGCGTGAGTCGCAAGGGGCTGGCTGTTCAGGCTGTCGCCGATGGCGTCGAATTCTTTCTGACTGTAGAAAGACAGGTCAGACTAGTTAAGGAGGCTCTGCAGAACCCGCTGCGTATCGCAACGCTAAGTAGTACTATCACAGAAAGAATTCGGAAAAGGATGCTCGACCTTCGCACGAATGCCGGCCTTCAGTCGTTCGATTTTGTCGTATATTGCATCGACACGGTTCTTCAGGTTCAGTTGCCTTCGCTTGCTGGGTCGCATCGCAACATGCCATCGAGCCGAGCCTCCATTTTACAAATTGTCGACCTAGGGAGGGTCTGCGTAAATATCTTCCGCGGCGCTTGCCGAGAACGACGACGGCTGCGACGATGTGAGGATGAAACAAGCTAATCTTGGGTTCGATTTGACGACCAAACGTACGCGTAAGCGCCAG
>NZ_JACSUE010000005.1:0-627310 GCF_014384845.1 Caballeronia sp. EK | reverse complement strand
GTTGTAGCGCCCCACAGGCGATACAACAACAAGTCATGCCTGATGACCATAGCGAGTCGGTACCACCCCTTCCCATCCCGAACAGGACCGTGAAACGACTCCACGCCGATGATAGTGCGGATCACCCGTGTGAAAGTAGGTAATCGTCAGGCTCCTCATGCCGAAAACAAAAACCCCACCCCATAAAAGTGGGGTTTTTGCGTTGGAGCGGCGAATTTGGCAGCGCGACGCTCCAACGCGAAGAGCGACGGCTCTTCGCCGCCGCTGCTCATCAACGAGCCATGAATCGCTCTACCAAACGCACCCAATACGACGATCCGACGGACAGCAGATCGTCGTTGAAGTCATAACTGGCGTTATGCAGCATACATGGGCCGGCGCCATGTCCTCTCTCGCGATGTCCACCATCGCCATTACCTAAGAACGCGTAGCATCCGGGCCTCTCGAGAAGCATGAACGAGAAGTCTTCCGCGCCCATCGTGGGTTCGACGGCGTTGTCGACCTTATCTTGTCCTACGACTTCGGCCATGACTTCCGCCGCGAATCTCGTCTCTTTAGCTGCGTTGATCGTCGGTGGATAGTTTCTGTTGAAGTGCAGTTTCACCTCGCAATCGTACGCCGCAGCAGTTGCTTCGACGATTTTGCGCATGCGCTCTTCGATCAGATCGAGCGTTGCAACGGTGAAGGTGCGCACAGTGCCGCCGAGCCACGCCTGATCGGGCACCACGTTCGCTGCTTCCCCAGCATGAATCTGGGTGATGGAAAGCACCGCCGTATCGATCGGCTTTTTGTTTCGCGTGATGATGCTCTGAAGTCCGTTTGCAATCTGAACCGCCGTAAAGACCGGATCGCGTCCGTTATGCGGCAAGGCTGCGTGTGAACCAGTTCCGCGAACCGTGATGCGAAACTCGTTGCTAGAGGCCATGATCGGACCTTCGACCACGCCAAAACTGCCGGCGGGCATGCCGGGCCAGTTGTGAATGCCGAACACAGCATCGACTGGAAATCGCTTGAATAGACCATCCTCGATCATTGCTTTCGCGCCCGCACCGCCTTCTTCGGCCGGCTGAAAAATGAAAACGACGGTCCCTTCGAACTTGCTGTGCTCGGCGAGATGTTTCGCGGCGCCAAGCAGCATCGCGGTGTGACCATCGTGACCGCATGCATGCATGCGGCCCTCGTTCGTCGATCGATGTCCGAACGTATTGAGTTCCTGAATGGGCAACGCATCCATGTCCGCGCGCAGCCCGATCGATGCGCCGCCAGTTCCGCGCTTCAGTACTCCGACGACCCCCGTCTTTCCCAATCCCCGATGCACCTCAATTCCCCAACGTTCGAGGCTCTCGGCCACTATTTTCGCGGTGCCGACCTCTTCATAGCGCAATTCGGGATGGGCATGGATCGTTCGTCGGAGCGTTTTGATTTCGTCGTGTGATGCTTCGATTTCTGGGATCAGATTCATTTGAACCGCTCTCACGTTTGAATTCGGATCGCGCTTATTGAACGCGTTAGTCGCTCCATTCTACGCCGCCACTATTTGCGGCATCGGACGGTCGATCGCATAGCGGCCGTAATAGAATTCCGTCATCTGCCGCCTTTCGTTCTGATTTACCGGACTTCCAATGAACGCTCCAGCCGAGTTCGCCCGAGCCGTATGCCCACACGATTGCCCCGATACCTGCGCGATGCGCGTAACGGTCAGAGACGGCAAAGCGATCAAAATCAGCGGCGATCCGGATCATCCTCCGACGCAGGGCGTGCTTTGCACGAAGGTCGCCCGATACGCCGAGCGTACACATCACAAAGATCGGCTTCTGACGCCGCTGCGGCGAATCGGTAAGAAGGGCGAGGGCCGCTTTGAGCCGATCACGTGGGATGAGGCACTGCAACTCGCCGCCGAACGCCTGAAGCCGATCGCGCAGCGGGCGCCCGAAGCCATCGTTCCATACAGTTACGCGGGAACGATGGGCCTGGTGCAGGGAGAAAGCGTCGCTGCTCGATTTTTCAACGTGCTGGGGGCGTCACGACTCGAGCGCACCATTTGCGCCGCCGCGGGTGCGGCTGGCCTGCGTTACACGTACGGCGCCAGCCTCGGCATGCACGCGGAGTTCTACGAAGAGAGCGAACTTATCCTGATCTGGGGAGCGAATCCGATCGCGTCGAGCCTGCATTTCTGGACGCGCGCGCAAGAAGCGAAGCGTCGCGGAGCAAAGCTGATCGCGATCGATCCCTACAAGTCGCTCACGGCGGAAAAGTGTCATCAGCACGTCGCGCTGCGCCCGGGCACCGATGCCGCGCTCGCGCTCGGCATGATCGACGTGCTGATCCGCGAGAATTTCATCGACCATGAATATGTAAGCGCGCATACGGTCGGCTTCGAAGAACTTGCGGCGCGGGCGGCGCAGTATCCGCCTTCGCGGGTTGCGCAGATATGCGGCATCGAAGAGAACGTCGTCGTGGAACTCGCTCGCGCTTTCGGATCGACGAAAAAGGCTGCGATCCGGCTCAACTACGGCATGCAGCGCGTGCGCGGTGGCGGCAACGCGGTCCGCGCAATTGCCTGCTTGCCCTCATTGACCGGCGCGTGGCGCGAACGCGCCGGTGGCTTGCTGCTTTCTTCGTCAGGCTGGACGCCGGTCAACGGCAGTGCGCTGGAGCGTCCGGACTTGCTGCCCGGTTGGCCTTCGAAATTGCCACGTGCGATCAACATGAATGCGATCGGCGATGCGCTGCTCCATCCTGGTGACGAGAAGTTCGGCCCCAAAATCGAAGCGCTGATCGTGTACAACTCGAATCCTGTCGCGGTGGCGCCCGACTCGGCGAAGGTCGAGGCGGGCTTCGCGCGCGAGGATTTGTTCACGATCGTGCTTGAGCACTTTCAGACCGATACCGCCGATTACGCCGACCTGATCTTCCCCGCGACGACGCAACTAGAACATCTGGACGTCCACAAGTCGTACGGTCATACCCATGTAATGGCCAATCTTCCGGCGATCCAACCCGTCGGCGAAGCGCGTCCGAACACTGAAATATTCCGCGGCCTCGCCCGCGCGATGGATCTCACCGAACCCGCGCTTTTCGAAACTGATGAGCAGATCGCGTCGAAAGCTTTCCGCTGGGACGACAAAACACTCGAGGGCCAGAGCTGGGACAAGCTGAAGGAGTCCGGCTGGCTGAAGCTCGACATCGCCGACGCGCCACTGGCCGAGGGCGCGTTCCGCACGCCATCCGGAAAATGCGAGTTCTACAGCGAACGCCTGAAACTCGAAGGCCTCGATCCTCTGCCGGACTACCTGCCTCCGTACGAATCCGCGGACGGCTCGCCGGAACTGGCGGCTCGTTATCCGCTCGCGATGATCTCTCCGCCCGCCCGCAACTTCCTGAACAGCAGTTTCGTGAACATCGAGAGCCTGCGCGCGGCGGAACGCGAACCTCATCTTGATATTCATCCTGTCGATGCAGAAGCGCGAGGCGTCGTCGATGGCGCGCTGGTGCGCATCTTCAACGATCGCGGCTCGATGCAGGCCCGCGCGCGCGTGACGGACCGCGCGCGCGAAGGCGTCGTCGTCGGGTTGTCGATCTGGTGGAAGAAGTTGTCGCCGGATGGCTGCAACGCGAATCAGGTGACAAGTCAGGCGTTGACCGACCTCGGAGGCTCCGCGACCTTCTACGATTGCCTCGTCGAAGTCGAGCAGTTGGATTGACGTGCATCGGACGAGCAAACTCGAACGGGTCTGGTGTATGGCGTCTAACCCAGTTGTCGGAGGCTTGGCGAAAAGCTACGATCTCGCTTCCGCACGACCATTCTAAAATCATATAAAGGAGACGCCGTATGGAGAAACCCTGGTTGCAGTCTTACCCGGCCGGCGTGCCTGCGTCCATCGATGCCTCCGCGTATCGGTCGGTTTCCGAGTTGCTCGAGGATAGTTTTCGCAAGAATCGCGATCGCCGCGCGTTCGTGTGCATGGGCCAGGCGATTACATACGCCGAGCTCGACGCAATGTCGAGAAAGCTGGCCGCGTGGTTCCAGCAGCGGGGAATGAAGCCCGGCGCACGCGTCGCGCTGATGATGCCGAACGTCCTGCAATATCCAGTCGCGATCGCGGCCGTGCTGCGCGCCGGCTATATCGTCGTCAACGTCAATCCGCTTTACACGCCGCGCGAGCTCGAGCATCAACTCAAGGACAGCGGCGCGGAAGCGATCGTCATTCTGGAGAACTTCGCCGGCACGCTGCAGGCCGTCGTCAAGAACACCGCAATCAAACATGTTGTCGTCGCGTCGATGGGCGATCTCATGGGCTTGAAGGGGCTGTTGGTCAACTTCGTCGTCCGTCGCGTGAAGAAGATGGTGCCCGAGTGGAGCCTGCCCGGCAGCATTCGCTTCAACGATGCGATCGACCAGGGCGGCCGCATCACGCTCCAGCCTGTCAGCCAGAGCCCTGACGACGTCGCGTTCCTGCAGTACACAGGCGGCACGACGGGCGTCGCGAAGGGCGCGACGCTTACGCATCGCAATATCATCGCGAACACGCTGCAGTCCGAAGTCTGGCTCGATCCGGCACGCAAGCGCCGCCCCGACATCGACCAGTTCGTTTGCGTGGTCGCGCTGCCGCTGTATCACATCTTCGCGCTGACGGTGTGCGGGATGCTGACGATCCGGACTGGTGGCCTGGGCGTGCTGATCCCGAATCCGCGCGATATCGCCGGGACCATCAAGGAATTGAAGGGCATTCCCATCAACACGTTCCCGGCGGTGAACACGCTCTACAACGCGCTGCTGAATCATCCCGATTTCGGCAAGCTCGATTTCTCCAAACTCATCGCGGCGAACGGCGGAGGCATGGCGGTTCAGGAGGCCGTCGCAAAACGCTGGTTTGCCGCGACCGGTGTGCCGATCATCGAGGGTTATGGCCTGTCCGAGACTTCGCCGTGCGTGACCTGCAATCCGGTGACCGCGACCGAATATACGGGGACGATCGGCTTGCCGCTTCCATCGACGGAAGTCTCCATCCGCGACGATGACAACCGCGAAGTGCCGCTCGGCCAACCCGGCGAAATCTGCATTCGCGGGCCGCAGGTGATGGCGGGCTACTGGAACCGTCCCGACGAAACGGCGAAGGTGATGACGCACGACGGCTTTTTCCGCTCGGGCGATGTGGGCGTGCTGGACGAGCGCGGCTACGTGAAGATCGTCGATCGCAAGAAGGACATGATCCTCGTGTCGGGATTCAACGTGTATCCGAACGAAGTCGAGGATGTCGTCGCCATGTTGCCGGGCGTGTTCGAAGTCGCCGCGGTCGGGGTGAAGGACCAGGCGTCCGGCGAGGCGGTGAAGCTATTCATCGTGCGCAAGGATCTGAGCCTGACGGAAGCCGACGTCATCGCATTCTGCAAGGAGCGGCTCACCGGCTACAAACGCCCGCGCATGATCGAATTCCGCGACGAGTTGCCGAAGAGCAATGTCGGCAAGATTCTGCGACGCGAATTGCGCGACGGCCGCGCGTAGCGTTCGAATCGTCCGAAGCGAAAAAGCCATCGTGTCGTGAGACGCGATGGCTTTTTTGTTGGGCGCGCGCGACGCGCCGATGCGCAATGTCGCGGTCCCGAACGAAAAAAAGGCGCCCGAAGGCGCCTTTCAGAGGATACCGCTTTGTTACGACTTATTAGAACTTGTGACGGATACCGACAACAGCAGCAACCTGGTTCGACGTCGACGACGGCGACAGACCGTTGATGTTTGCAACCGCCGTGCGGTTCGTCGAGTCCGTGCCGCTTGCGTGCTGATAGATACCGTCGATGTACACGTCGGTGCGCTTCGACAGGAAGTAGTCGGCGCCGAGCATGCCTTGATGGTACTTGGCATCGGTCAGGCCGTAACCCTTCGTGTAGTCGTATGCGACGCCGAGCAGCAGGGCCGGGGTCAGCTGATACTTGAAGTTGATTTCGGCGTTGTGGAACTTGCCCGAGCCGCCCGTGAAGCCAGCCGGGTTCAGGCCAGCGCCTGCTTCGTTGTTGACGTCCTTGAACTGCGTGTTGCTATACGTTGCGCCGATGGTCGCTGCGCCGAACGTGTAAGCACCGCCAGCCGAGATGACTTGCTGCGTCTTGGCCGATGCGAAGCCCGAGTACACGCGGCTCGTCATGTTCGAAGCCGTAGGCGTCGTGGCTGCGTTGCGGCTCGTCGCGTTGTTGCCGAAGAACGAGTAGTTCGGATCCTTGACGTTCAAGTAGCCCGCGCCCAATTGCAGGGGACCTTGCGAGTAGCCGAGACCAACCGACCAGATCTGGTTGCGGTTGAACTGACCAGCCTGGCCGCCGAGGCTATACAGGCCGCCGAACGTGAAGCCGGCGTAGTTTGCGCTCGTGTACTTGACCGCGTTGTTCACGCGATTCGAGTTGTTCATGTTGTCCAGGTCGCCCGGGTGCGCGCCGAAGTACGACGCCCACTGGCTACCGACTTCGAATGCGCCGGTGTAGTCAACCACGGAGTCGTACTGGCGACCCAGGGTGACCGTGCCGAATTGCGCCGTCGACAGACCGACATAAGCCTGACGGCCGAACATGTCGCCGCCTTGGCCCAGCTGACCGTTGAACACGTTGAAGCCGTTTTCCAACACGAAGATGGCCTTCAGACCGCCACCGAGGTCTTCCGTGCCGCGCAGGCCCCAACGGCTACCTTGCAGGTTGCCGCTGTTCATTGCATACAGCTTCTGGCCGTTGCTGTTGTTGTTGTAGGCGAAGCCTGCGTCGATGATGCCGTACAGCGTCACGCTGCTCTGCGCATGTGCGGCGCCTGCGAATGCGCCCAATGCGGCGAGAGCGAGAAGCGACTTTTTCATTGAATAGATCTCCAGGGAGTGTTTGCGACTTTGTGGCAAGGTCACTGTTCTAGCGCCAGTGTGTTGACGGTCCCTGCCGGGCTTCTAAATTGAAGTTGAGACGTAATGTAACAAAGAGACTTTGGCGGACAAAGGAAAAGGGGGTGATCCGCCGGACTAATGTGACGTTTACGCAACAGCGCTAAAATGTTGGTTTTGCAGGAGTTTTGCGACTCGTGTTTGCCCTAATTACCAAAACTGGTGCTTGCGAAGGGGCGATTTGGGTGCAGTTGCGTGGGCGGAAAGTGCTTCGTCAAAATTTGTCGGCACGCTGAACCGCGATGCATTCGCAACGGTTTCCATCAAGAAACCTGCACGATCTCCAGACTGCCGCAAACCTGTTCTGGCAAGCCTGGGCGGCGTCGCGGCCTGTCGATGTGCGCTAGAATCCGCGTTTTCCCTCGCATGCTCGCTCGGCCATTGGTCGCAGCACGAAATCAGTTTCGACGAGCCTGCGACTACGGTTTGCCGCAACGTGCAAACGCCGTGACCACGGACTATGAAGAGAGGTGACAACATGACGCTCGATGAAGTCATCAGCGAGTTCGATCGAGGCTTGCGCTCCATGACCGGCGTAAGTCGCATGTCGCGGCCGATTCCCGAATCGACGATCTCCGGCTCCGACCTGCAAGGCGGAGATCTCGCCGAAGAATCGCAACTCACCGAGAAAGAGCGCGCTCATTCGGCCGGCTTGATGCGTGTGAACCACGTGGGGGAAGTCTGCGCACAGGCGCTTTATCAGGCGCAAAAGCTCGCCACGAACTCGCCCGAGCTCAAGGCGGGCTTCGAGCGAGCGGCTCGCGAGGAAGAAGATCATCTCGCGTGGACGTCGACGCGGCTGAAGGATCTGGAGTCGCGGCCAAGCTTGCTGAACCCGCTGTGGTACGCGGGCGCGCTCGCGATCGGTTTCGTCGCGGGCCGCTTTGGCGATCGCGCGAGTCTCGGCTTCATGGCTGAAACCGAGCGTCAGGTCGAGCAGCATCTCGATGGCCACATGAAGACGCTGCCGGCGAACGATCACGCGTCGCGCGCGATCGTCGAGCAGATGCGTCTCGATGAAAGCGCGCACGCCGCCGCGGCGATCGGCGCGGGTGGAAGCGAAGTGCCGTTTCCGGTTCGCGCGCTGATGCGCGCGGCTTCCAAAGTGATGACCGGCACGGCCTATTACATATAGAGCATTGAACGCCTCGACCGATCGCGCAGCCGGTCGGCCCGAGGCGCATCCCGCCGGAACCCGACAGCAGACCACGAAACGGCTCGAAGAACCGTTACATTTCCCTCATTTCGCCTGCTCATTTCACGTACTACCTTCACATCCCGCACTAGCTCTCTAATTCATAACGGTTTTCTCTTTCACCGTCACTTCAAGCTCCCGCGCTAAGTCCTTGTTCTAGCGAATAAAAAGCACTCGAAAAAAAGTTACGCGTCTTGACCGAGGAAATGCGTTCCTCTAAAGTGGGAGACAGTGTGAGAAAGTGGTCTTTTGTGTGATTCAGAAGCCATTTTCGAGCAAAACTGGGTGGGACGGGCGTCAGGGTGGGCGTCCGAAACGGGGAGAGGGTGAGTGTTCCAAGGGGCGTCGGCGCTGACGCTCGATGCGAAAGGACGGATGTCGGTTCCGTCTCGCTATCGGGAAGCGCTGCAAGGGCAGGCAGAAGGCCGGGTGACGCTCACGAAGAGCCCGGATGGATGCCTGTTGCTCTTTCCTCGCCCGGAGTGGGAAGTCTTTCGCGCCAAGGTCGCCGCGCTTCCGATGGAAGCCATGTGGTGGCGGCGCATCTTTCTCGGTAATGCAATGGATGTCGAACTCGACAGCGCCGGGCGCGTGCTGGTCTCGCCCGAGCTGCGCGCTGCCGCGTCGCTGGAAAAAGAAGTGACCTTGCTCGGCATGGGCGCGCACTTCGAGTTGTGGGATTCGCAGACATACGCGGCGAAGGAAGCAGCGGCGATGGCGCAGGGCATGCCCGACGCGCTGAAGAATTTCACTTTCTGACGCGGCGCTGAAGAACATGGCGAAGTCGGGAAATGAGCTGCAGCACCGGACGGTGTTGCTGAACGAAGCGGTGGACGGGCTGATCACGCGCACGGATGGCATCTATATAGATGGCACGTTCGGGCGCGGCGGTCATAGTCGGGCGATCTTGCAGCAGTTGGGGGAAGCGGGGCAGCTCATCGCCTTCGACAAGGATCCTCTTGCAATCGCCACGGCGCAACAGATTCAAGACTCGCGTTTTTCGATCGTGCACGACAGCTTCGCGGCGTTGCGCGATGCGGCGAGCGAGCGTGGGATCGGGCGGGTGTCGGGCGTGTTGCTGGATCTTGGCGTGTCGTCGCCGCAGGTGGACGACCCGGAGCGCGGCTTCAGCTTCCGCGCAGAAGGTCCGCTCGACATGAGGATGGATCCGACTCGCGGCGAGTCGGCGGCTGAGTGGCTCGCACGGGCCACGGTGCAGGAAATCACGGAGGTCATCAGAGATTATGGGGAAGAACGGTTTGCTTTTCAGATTGCAAAGGCGCTTGTTGCTCGCCGGGCAGAGTCCGACCGTCTTGGGCCTCTCGACAGCACGAGCGAGCTTGCCGAAATCGTGGGTCACGTCGTCAAAACCCGTGAAAAGGGCAAGGACCCGGCAACTCGCACCTTTCAGGCTATACGGATTCACGTCAATCAAGAGCTTGCGGAGCTGCAGGTAGTACTTGAGTCGGCATTGGCATTGTTGGAGCAAGGGGGGCGGCTGGTCGTGATCAGCTTTCATTCACTCGAAGACCGGATCGTCAAGCGGTTCATGCAGGCGCACGCGAACGCGCCGGCGGTGGATCGTCGCTTGCCGATCCGTGCGGTCGATCTTCCCAGCCCGCCGCTGCGCGTGGTGGGACGCGTGTTTCCGAGTGATGCCGAAGTCGCCGACAATCCGCGCGCGCGGTCCGCTGTGATGCGTATCGCTGAGCGGATCGCGCCATGAACCGTCTCAATATCTTCCTGCTGATCATCGTGCTCGGGTGCGCGCTGTCGGTCGTCAGCTCCACCAATCAGCAGCGGGAGATATTCATCGACCTGCAGCGCGCGCAGTCGCACGAGCGTCAGCTTCAGCAGGATTACGCGCAGTTGCAGTATCAGCAGAGCGCGCTTTCGAAGACGTCGCGCATCGAGCAGTTGGCCACTAACTCACTGAAAATGCAGCCCGTGACGACCGGCCGCACGCAATATCTCACCTACGACACGGCGACCGGCAAGGCCGCCGACGCACCCATGCCGCCGCCGCTGCCGGCGTCGGCGCCGCCTGCCCGCGGAGCCAAGCGATGAAAAAATCCGCGAAGCAGAAAGACATCGCTCATACGCCGAACCCGCTTCTCGCCGTGCGCCTGCCGATGTGGCGCTCGAAGTTCGTCGTGTTCCTGCTCTTCATGGCGTTCGTCGCGCTCGCCGCACGCGCGTTCTGGATTCAGGGTCCGGGCAACGCGTTCTTCAAAAAGCAGGGCGAGAGCCGCTATCAGCGCACGCTCGAAATGCCGGCGACGCGCGGCCAGATCCGCGACCGCAACGGCCTCGTGCTCGCGACGAGCCTGCCGGTGAAGGCCATCTGGGCGATTCCCGAAGCCGTGCCGAACGATCTCGGCGCGGACAAATTCGCGCAATTGTCCAAGCTGCTCGAAATGCCGGAAAAAGAGCTGCGCGCGAAGCTCTCGATGGACAAGACCTTCGTCTACGTGAAGCGCCAGGTGTCGCTCGAAGTCGCGCAGAAAGTCGCCGCGCTCGATATTCCCGGCATTTATTCGCGCGGCGAATACAAGCGCTTCTATCCGGAAGGCGAAATCACCGCGCACCTGATCGGCTTTACTAATATTGAAGACAAGGGCCAGGAAGGCGTCGAACTCGGCGACCAGAACGTCCTCGCCGGCACGCCGGGCATGCGTCGCGTCATCAAGGACCGCATGGGCCACATCGTCGAGGACGTCGACGAGCAGGTCGTGCCGCACAACGGTACGGATGTCGAACTCTCGATCGACAGCAAGATTCAGTACATCGCGTACACGAACCTGAAGGCGGCCGTCGAGAAGTCGAAGGCGAAGGCAGGCGCGGCGATCGTGATCGACGTGAAAACGGGCGAGGTGCTCGCGCTCGTCAACTATCCCACTTACAACCCGAACGACCGCGCGCGCATGACGGGCGAGCAGTTGCGCAACCGCATTCTCACGGACACATTCGAGCCGGGCTCGATCATGAAGCCGTTCACCGTTTCGCTCGCGCTCGATCTGCACCGGGTGACGCCGAATACGCTCGTCGAAACGGGCGGCGGTGTCTTCGTGCTCGACGGCGCGCGCATCACGGACGATTCCGGGTTCGGCACGCTCACGGTCGGCGGCGTGATTCAGAAGTCGAGCAATATCGGCGCGACCAAAATTGCGATGCAATTGCGCCCCGAAGAAATGTGGAACATGTACACGAGCATCGGGCTCGGTCAGGCGCCGAAGGTCGGTTTCCCGGGCGCGGTGACGGGGCGTTTGCGGCCGTGGAAAAGCTGGAGGCGTATCGAGCAGGCGACGATGTCCTACGGTTACGGCTTGTCGGCGTCGCTGTTCCAGCTCGCGCGCGCGTACACGGCGATCGCCAACGACGGCACCATCCTGCCGGTTTCGATTTTCCGCACGCCCGGCGATCAGCCGCCAATCGGTCAGCAGGTGTTCGCGCCCACAACTGCGCGTCAAGTGCGCGCGATGCTCGAAACCGTGACGGCGAAGGGCGGCACGTCGCCGGATGCGGCCGTGCCGGGCTATCGCGTCGGCGGCAAGTCGGGCACGGCGTACAAGCACGGCGGTCACGGCTACGACCATTCGAAGTACCGCGCATCGTTCGTCGGCATGGGGCCGATGCCGAATCCGCGCATCGTCGTGGCGGTATCGGTCGACGAACCGACGGTCGGCAGCCACTTCGGCGGTCAGGTGTCGGGTCCGGTGTTCTCGGGCATCGTCGGCGATACCTTGCGCGCGCTCAACGTGCCGCCCGACATGCCGGTCAAGCAGATGGTCGTGACGGACGACTCGAATTCCGCAGCACAACCGGCCGCCCAGCAGCCGGCGAACAGAAACACCGCGAACACCGCGAAGAAAGTGGCGGTGTCGAGCAACACGAAGACGCACCCGGGAGTCGTGCGATGAGCGCGCAAGCCCGACAGAGCAAGATGCAAAAGGACGTATCACATGCCGTTCAATGGCTGCGCGCGCACGCGCAGCCCGAGGCGCAACTGCACGCCGACACGCGCTCGCTCAAAAGCGGCGACGTGTTCCTCGCCTATGCGGTCGACGGTGCGGACAACCGCCGGTATCTCGACGCCGCGCTCGCCGCGGGCGCGGCTGCGGCGCTGTATCAGCCGGAGAAGTTCGCGGGCAAGCCCGATGCATCGAAGACGCTCGCCGTGAAGGCGCTGAACGAGCTTGCGGGCCCGATCGCGTCCGCGTGGTACGGCGAGCCCACGGCATCGATGCTGACCGTCGGCGTGACGGGCACGAACGGAAAGACCTCGTGCAGCCAGTGGATCGCCACGGCGTTGACGGCGCTCGGCCGTCCGTGCGCGATCGTCGGAACGCTCGGCATCGGCATGCCGGGCAAGCTCGTGCATAGCGGTTTCACCACGCCCGACGCGCCGCAGTTGCAGCGCAATCTCGCGCAACTGAAGGTGCAGGGCGCGGAAGGTGTCGCGATGGAAGTGTCGTCGCATGCGCTGCATCAGGGCCGCGTGAATGGCGTCGATTTCGACATCGCCATTTTCACGAATCTCACGCAGGATCATCTCGACTATCACGTCACCTTCGACGCTTATGAAGCCGCGAAGGCGCGTCTCTTCTCGTGGCCGTCGCTCAAGACCGCGATCGTCAATCGCGACGATGCTGCGGGCCGACGTCTGATCGAATCGCTGCGCGGCAACGTGCGCACGATTGCCTACGGCGTCGAAATGCCCGTCGATGCCGTGCCGAGCGCCGACGCGATGCTGCTCGCGACGCAAGTCCGCGCGACCGCGACGGGCACCGCGTTTCATCTGTCGTCCGACTGGGGCGAGGCCGATGTCGAAGTGGGCACGCTCGGCACGTTCAACGTGAGCAATCTGCTTTCCGTGCTCGGCGTGCTGCTCGAAGTCGGCGTACCGTTTGCCGCCGCCATCGCGCGCATCGAGAAGCTCGAATCCGTCAACGGCCGTATGGAGCGTCTCGGCGGACGCGTTCAGAGCGATGAACCGCTCGTCGTGATCGACTACGCGCACACGCCCGATGCACTCGACAAAACGCTCAGCGCGCTGCGCCCGATCGCTCAGGCGCGCGGCGGCGAGCTCGTCTGCATGTTCGGCTGCGGCGGCGATCGCGATGCGACCAAGCGTCCGTTGATGGGCGCAATCGCGGAGCGCCTCGCTGATCAGGTCGTCATCACGAGCGACAACCCGCGCAGCGAAGACCCGCAAGCCATCATCGATCAGATCGCAATCGGCATGACCGATGCCGCCAAGGCACGCCGCATCGAAGACCGCGCGAGCGCGATCCTGCAGGCGATCCGCTCGGCGGCGCGCGAGGATGTCGTCGTGCTCGCGGGAAAAGGACACGAAGCGACGCAGGAAATCATGGGCAAGAAGCGCGCGTTCTCGGATCAGGATCACGCGAGGCTCGCACTTGCCGCACGCGCCACGCAACAGCGCGGAGGTGGCGAATGACGATGTTCACCTTGCGCGAAGCCGCCGCGATGATTCCCGGCGCCGTCCTGAAGGGCGAAGAAAACGTGGCCATCGAGCGCGTCGTCACGGACAGTCGCGGTGTTCAGGCCGGAGACCTGTTCGTCGCGGTGCGGGGCGATCGGTTCGATGCGCATGATTTCCTGGATCAGGTAGCGAAGAGCGGCGCGGCTGCGGCGCTCGTGTCACGCGACCCGAGCAACGTCGATGCCTGGTCGCTTCCTGTCATCAAGGTAAAGGACACGCGCGCCGCGCTCGGTGCGCTGGCGCACGGCTGGCGCAAGCGCTTCACGATGCCGCTCGTCGCTGTCACGGGCAGCAACGGCAAGACGACAGTCAAGGAGATGATCGCGTCGATTTTCGCGGCTGCGGTCGGCGAGGAATCGCGTCTCGCGACGGCTGGCAACTTCAATAACGACATCGGCTTGCCGCTCACGCTGTTCCGTCTGAATGCGTCGCACAAGCTCGCGGTGGTCGAGCTCGGCATGAATCATCCGGGCGAAACGGAAGCGCTCGGCAAGATCGCCGCGCCGGATGTGGCCGTCGTCAACAATGCGCAGCGCGAGCATCAGGAGTTCATGGCGACGGTCGAAGCGGTCGCGCTCGAACATGCGTCGGTGATTCACGCGATCGGCGAAACGGGGACCGCCGTGTTCCCCGCCGACGATCAATACGCCGTCTTCTGGCGCACGGCCGCGACGGACAACGCAATCATCGACTTCGCGCTGACGGACGACGCGTCGAAAGCAGCCGTCACCGGCACGCTCGAAGGCACGACGGTGCGCATGCAGACGCCGCAAGGCGCGCTCGACGTCGCGTTGAACGTGCTCGGCGAACACAACGCGCGCAATGCGATGGCCGCGACCGCAGCCGCGCTCGCCGCGGGCGTCTCGCTAGATGCGATCAAGCGCGGCCTCGAATCGTTTCAGCCGGTGAAGGGCCGCCTGCAGGTGAAGCGCGCGATCCTCGGCGCGCTCGCGGGCGCGACCGTCATCGACGACACGTACAACTCCAATCCCGATTCGATGCGCGCTGCAATTGACGTGCTCGCATCGCAGGCAGCGCCCCGCGTGCTCGTGATGGGCGACATGGGCGAGGTCGGCGAAGAAGGTCCGGCGTTTCATCGGGAAGTCGGCGCGTATGCAGCCGAGCGCGGCATCGATGCGCTCTTCGCGCTCGGCGCCGCCAGTGTCGATTCGGTGAACGCATTCAACGCGCAAGCATCGAAGCAAACCGCGCAGCATTTCGGTGACGTCACCGAAATGGTCGCAGCGCTCGAACGCGCAGGTTACGGCAACAACGCAACGTATCTCGCCAAAGGCTCGCGCTTCATGAAGATGGAGCGTGTGGTGGACGCCTTGACGACTCCACAACAACCCGCTGCGGGCAATGCGCCCGCGGCACATTGATTCACTGAAAGAGAAGGACCCGTATGCTACTCGCACTCGCGCAATGGCTTCAGAATGACGCCAGCTTCATGCGCGTGTTTACCTACATCACGTTCCGCGCCGTGGGAGCCACGGCGACGGCGCTTTTGATCGGCCTCGTTTGCGGCCCGTGGGTCATCCGCAAGCTGACCTCGCTCAAGGTCGGCCAGGCTGTGCGCAAAGATGGCCCGCAGACGCACCTCGTCAAATCCGGCACGCCGACGATGGGCGGCGTGCTGATTCTCATCGGCATCGCGGTATCGACGCTGCTTTGGGCCGATCTCACGAACCGCTTCGTGTGGATCGTGATGCTCGTCACTTTCGGCTACGGCGTGATCGGCTGGGTGGATGACTATCGCAAGGTCGTGCATAAGGATCCGCGCGGCATGTCCTCGCGCGAGAAGTATTTCTGGCAATCGGTGATCGGCATTTTCGCGGCCGTGTATCTCGCGTTCAGCGTCTCCGAGGCGAACAACGCGCGCGTGTTCGATCTCTTCATGGCATGGGTGAAGAGCGGCCTGTCGATGGGCCTGCCCGCGCGCGCGGACCTGATGCTGCCATTCCTCAAGTCGATCACCTATCCGCTTGGGGTGTGGGGCTTCATCGCGATGACGTATTTCGTGATCGTCGGTTCGAGCAACGCGGTGAATCTCACCGATGGCCTCGACGGCCTCGTCATCATGCCCGTCGTGCTCGTGGGTGCGTCGCTCGGCGCGTTCGCGTACGTGATGGGCAGCTCGGTCTACTCGAAATATCTGCTGTTCCCGCACATTCCCGGCGCAGGCGAACTTTTGATCTTTTGTTCCGCAATGGGAGGCGCGGGTCTCGCGTTTCTCTGGTACAACACGCACCCCGCGCAAGTCTTCATGGGCGATGTCGGCGCGCTCGCGCTCGGCGGCGCGCTCGGCACGATCGCGGTGATCGTCCGTCAGGAGATCGTGCTCTTCATCATGGGCGGCATTTTCGTCGCGGAAACGCTCTCCGTGATGTTGCAGGTCTTCTGGTTCAAGTTCACGAAGCGCCGCTACGGCGAAGGCCGACGCTTCTTCAAGATGGCGCCGCTGCATCACCACTACGAGTTGTCCGGCTGGACCGAGACGCAAGTGGTCGTGCGCTTCTGGATCATCACGTTGATGCTGTGTCTCTTCGGCTTGTCGACGCTCAAGTTGCGTTGATCTTTTTGCGTTTTCGCGGTTTCAGGTTTTTGGGAAAGGTAAAGCGATGTTTGGCGAGAAGTTTGTCGGTCGGCAAAGTCCGATGGTGCTCGTGCTGGGACTGGGTGAATCCGGTCTGGCGATGGCGCGCTGGTGCGCCAGGCACGGTTGCCGCCTGAAGATCGCCGATACGCGCGAAACGCCGCCGAATCTTTCCGAGCTCGCGATCCACAAGATCGATGCGGATTTCATCGGCGGCGCGTTCACGCCCGCATTGCTCGACGGCGGCATCGAACTCGTCGCGATCAGTCCGGGGCTTTCGCCGCTCGCGCCCGATCTCGCGCCGTTGATCGCCGCAGCGAACGAACGCGGTATTCCCGTGTGGGGCGAACTCGAACTCTTCGCGCAGGCGCTCGCCGGATTGAGCCTGAACGGTTACGCGCCGAAGGTCATCGCGATCACCGGCACGAACGGCAAGACCACGACCACCGCGCTCACCGGCCTTTTGTGCGAGCGTGCGGGCAAGTCGGTCGCGGTTGCGGGCAACATCAGCCCGTCGATGCTCGACAAGCTGACCGAAGCCATCGATCAAACCGCGCTCCCGGATGTCTGGGTGCTCGAACTGTCGAGCTTCCAGCTGGAAACCTCGCATACCTTCGCTCCGCACGCGGCCGCGGTGCTCAACATCACGCAGGATCATCTCGACTGGCACGGCGGCCTGGACGCGTATGCCGCCGCCAAGGGACGCATCTTCGGTCTGCGCACGACGCGTGTGCTGAACCGTGACGACGCCCGCACGATGGCGCTCGCGAAAAACATCGCGCAGGACCGCGTCGTGACGTTCGGGCTGAACGAGCCGTGTCATGTCGGCGATTATGGTTTGCTGCGCGACAACGGCATGACGTGGCTCGTCATCGGTGTCGATCGAGATGCCGCCGACGAACCCGCGCCGTCGCGCCGCCGCAAGCAGGAATTCAGCGAGCCGAACGTCGTCTCGAAGCGGCTGATGCCGGTCGATGCACTGCGTATCCGCGGTCTTCATAACGCGGCGAACGCGCTTGCGGCGCTCGCGCTCGCGCGTGCGATCGATCTGCCGCTCGCCGCGCTGTTGCACGGCCTGCGCGAGTATCGCGGCGAGCCGCATCGCGTGGAAGTGATCGCGCAAATCGATGGCGTCGATTACGTCGACGACAGCAAGGGCACCAACGTCGGCGCGACGGTTGCAGCGCTCGATGGCCTCGCGCAACGCATCGTGCTGATCGCCGGCGGCGACGGCAAGGGCCAGGACTTTTCGCCGCTCGAAGCGCCTGTCGCACGCTGGGCGCGCGCGGTCATGCTGATCGGTCGCGACGCGCCGCGCATCCGCGAAACACTCGCGTCTACAGGTGTCGTGCTCGAAGACCACGCGACGCTCGAAGCCGCGACGAACGCCGCTGCGCGCATCGCGGAAGCCGGCGACGCCGTGCTGCTCTCGCCCGCGTGCGCGAGCCTCGACATGTTCAAGAACTACGCACACCGCGCCGATGTGTTTCGCGGCGCGGTCGAAGAAATCGCCGCCGCGCGGGGAGTGATGCTATGAGCTGGTCGGACCGCTTCGGATCGAAACTCACGGGCCAGCGCAACGCGATGCCGGGCGACTCGCTCGCGGGCCGCTCGAATTCCGGCTCCGGCACGCGCGGCGGCATTTCGAGCGCGGTGAACGGCGTGCGCCCCGCGCGCTCGCGCATGCTCGACTACGACTATTCGCTGCTGTGGGTGATGATCTCGCTGCTCGGCCTCGGCATCGTGATGGTGTATTCGGCGTCCATAGCAATGCCGGATTCTCCGAAGTACGCGAGCTATCGGGACTATCACTTCCTCGTGCGCCACCTGGTCTCGATCACGACGGCGCTCGTCGGCGCGATCATCGCGTTCAAGATTCCGATCAAGACCTGGGAGAAGTACGCGCCCAAGCTGTTCCTGTTCGCGCTGGTGCTGCTCGTCATCGTGCTGATCCCGCACGTCGGTAAAGGCGTGAACGGTGCGCGCCGCTGGATTCCGCTCGGCATCACGAACATGCAGCCGTCGGAAATCATGAAACTCGCGGTGACGATCTACGCCGCGAACTACACCGTGCGCAAGCAGGAATTCATGCACAGCTTCGGCAAGGGCTTTCTGCCGATGGCCGTCGCGGTCGGCGCGGTCGGCGCGTTGCTGCTGCTCGAACCCGACATGGGCGCGTTCATGGTGATCGCCGCCATCGCGATGGGCGTGCTGTTCCTCGGCGGCGTCAACGGCAAGCTGTTCGGCGGACTGGTGGCGACGGCGGTCGGCACGTTCACGCTGCTCGTGTGGGCATCGCCGTGGCGCCGCGAGCGGATCTTCGCTTACCTCGATCCGTGGGACGACCGTTACGCGCAAGGCAAGGCGTATCAGTTGACGCACTCGCTGATCGCGTTCGGACGCGGCGAGTGGCTCGGCGTCGGCCTCGGCGGGAGCGTCGAAAAGCTCAACTATCTTCCGGAAGCGCATACCGACTTCATTCTCGCGGTGATCGGCGAGGAGCTCGGATTCGTCGGCGTGATCTGCGTGATCCTGCTGTTCTACTGGATCGTGCGCCGCGCGTTCGAGATCGGCCGCCAGGCGCTCGCGCTCGATCGCACGTTCGCCGGTCTGATGGCGAAGGGCGTCGGCATCTGGTTCGGCGCGCAGACCTTCATCAACATGGGCGTGAATCTCGGCCTCCTGCCGACCAAGGGTCTCACGCTGCCGCTCGTCAGCTACGGCGGCTCGGGCATTTTGCTGAACTGCGTCGCGCTGGCTGTCTTGCTGCGCGTGGATTACGAGAACCGGGTGCTCATGCGCGGAGGAAAAGTATGACCGCGCAACGCGACCGCACCTTGATGGTGATGGCGGGCGGCACCGGGGGCCACGTGTTCCCGGGGCTCGCGGTCGCGCACTGGATGCAGGCGCACGGCTGGCGCGTGGTGTGGCTCGGCAATGCGAACGGCATGGAAGCGACGCTCGTGCCGAAGCACGGCATTCCGATGGAATACGTGCGCTTCGGCGGCGTGCGGGGCAAGGGCATCAAGACGAAGCTGATGCTGCCGGTAAATCTGCTGCGCGCGTGCTCGCAGAGTCTCGCCGCGCTGCGTCGCGTGAAGCCGGATGTCGTGCTCGGCATGGGCGGCTACATCACGTTTCCGGCGGGCATCATGACGAAGCTCGCGGGCTGCCCGCTCGTGCTGCACGAACAGAATTCGATCGCGGGACTCGCGAACAAGGTGCTCGCGCATCTCGCCAAACGCGTGCTCGTCGCGTTCCCGAATGCTCTGCCGAATGCCGAATGGACGGGCAATCCGATCCGCGCGGAACTAACGAGCGCGTTGCCACCCAAAGTACGCTACGCCGCGCGTTCCGGGCGTCTGAATGTGCTCGTCGTCGGCGGCAGTCTCGGCGCGGCCGCATTGAACGAAACCGTGCCGAAGGCGCTCGCGATGCTCTCTCCGGAAGAGCGTCCGCGCATCGTTCATCAGGCGGGCGCGAAGCATATCGAAGCATTGGAAGCGAACTACGCAGCGGCCGGTCTCACACGCGGTGAAGACCTGCAACTCGTGCCGTTCATCGAGGACATGGCGCTCGCGTACGCATCGGCGGATCTCGTCATCTGCCGCTCGGGCGCGATGACGGTGTCGGAGATCGCCGCGGTCGGCGTGGCCGCGCTCTTCGTGCCGTTCCCGTTCGCCGTCGACGATCACCAGACGACCAACGGCGCCTTTCTCGCGAAGAACGGCGCGGCTGAATTGATACAACAACGCGATTTGTCGGCGCAGAAGCTCGCCGACTGGCTACGCGCACAGTCGCGCGCATCGCTCGAGCAAATGGCCGAGCGCTCGCGCGCACTCGCGAAACCGGACGCGACCGAGAAGGTCGCGAGCATATGCGCCGACGTGGCCGGCGCGCGTGTGAACGCGCAAGCTCGGGAGGCACATTAAATGAAACATATCGTCAAGCATATTCACTTCGTCGGGATCGGCGGCGCTGGCATGAGCGGCATCGCCGAGGTGCTCCTCAATCTCGGCTATCACGTGAGCGGTTCGGATCTCGCGAACGGCGCCGTGACCGAGCGGCTGCGTGCGCTCGGCGCGCGTGTCGAAATCGGCCATCACGAGCAGAACATCGAGGGCGCTAATGCGGTCGTCGTGTCGACGGCCGTGCGTTCCGACAATCCCGAAGTGCTCGCCGCGCGTCATCGTCGTGTGCCGATCGTGCCGCGCGCCGTGATGCTCGCGGAGCTGATGCGTCTGAAGCAGGGCATCGCGATCGCCGGTACGCACGGCAAGACCACGACGACTTCGCTCGTCGCAAGCGTGCTCGCCGCGGGCGGGCTCGATCCGACCTTCGTGATCGGCGGCCGCCTGAACAGCGCGGGCGCGAACGCACGGCTCGGCACGGGCGATTTCATCGTCGCGGAAGCGGATGAATCGGACGCATCGTTCCTGAATCTCTTCCCGGTGATCGAAGTCATCACGAACATCGACGCCGATCACATGGACACCTACGGCCACGACTTCGCGCGGCTGAAGCAGGCGTTCATCGAGTTCACGCATCGTCTGCCGTTCTATGGCATCGCGGTGTTGTGCGTCGACGATCCGAACGTGCGCGAGATCCTGCCGTTCGTGTCGAAGCCGATCATCCGCTACGGCCTGGGCGCCGAAGCGGAAGTGCGCGCGGTGAACGTCGAGGCGCGCGATGGCCGCATGCATTTCACGACGCTGCGCGCGGATGCGCCGTCGCTCGACATCGTGCTGAACCTTCCGGGCACGCACAACGTGCAGAACGCGCTCGCGGCAATTGCGATCGCGACTGAACTCGAAGTCGCCGATGCCGATATCCAGCGTGCGCTCGCCGAATTCAACGGCGTGGGCCGGCGCTTCCAGCGTTACGGCGAAGTGAACGCGAGCACCGGCGAAGGCGCATACACGCTGATCGACGACTACGGTCATCATCCGGTCGAAATGGCCGCGACGATCGCGGCGGCGCGCGGCGCATTTCCCGATCGCCGTCTCGTTCTCGCGTTCCAGCCGCATCGCTATACGCGCACGCGCGATTGCTTCGAGGATTTCGTGAGAGTGCTGTCCACCGTCGATGCGCTCGTGCTCACCGATGTCTACGCGGCAGGCGAAGCGCCCATCGTCGCGGCGGACGGCCGGGCATTGGCGCGTGCGATTCGCGTCGCGGGCAAGGTGGAGCCGGTGTTCGTCGAAACGATCGACGAAGTGCCCGACGCGGTGACGACGATCGCGCGCAACGGCGATGTGGTGATCACGATGGGCGCGGGTTCCATCGGCGGTGTGTGCGGAAAGCTGGCCAATGTGGCCAACGGCCAGAACTGAAATGACAGACGTAACGAGCAATCAAGTGAATCAAATCGATCCGGCCGTGTTCGGCAAAGTCGCGGTGCTGCTCGGTGGAAATTCCGCCGAACGCGAGGTCTCGCTCAATTCCGGGCGCCTCGTGCTCGAAGGTCTGCGCGACGCGGGCATCGACGCGCATCCGTTCGATCCGGCCCGGCATCCGCTTTCGGATCTGAAGGCGCAAGGCTTCGTGCGCGCGTTCATCGCGCTGCATGGCGGCTACGGCGAGAACGGGCAACTGCAAGGCGCGCTGGATTTCTACGGCATCCGTTATACGGGCAGTGGCGTGCTCGGCTCGGCGCTCGGCATGGACAAGCTGCGCACGAAGCTCGTGTGGCAGCAGACCGGCATTCCGACGCCGCCGTTCGAAACCGTGTTCCGCGGCGAAGACTACGCGGCGCGCGCGCAGGACATCATCGCGAAGCTCGGCCTGCCGCTCTTCGTGAAGCCGGCCAGCGAAGGCTCGAGTGTCGCGGTCATCAAGGTGAAGAGCGCGGAAACGCTCGTGCCCGCGCTCGCCGAAGCGGCGAATTTCGACAAGATCGTGATCGTCGAGAAGAGCATCGAGGGCGGCGGCGAGTTCACGTGCTGCATTGCGGGCGATCTCGACTTGCCGGTCATCAAGATCGTGCCGGCGGGCGAGTTCTACGACTATCACGCGAAGTACGTCGCCGACGACACGCAGTACCTGATTCCGTGCGGCCTGACCGAAGCCGAAGAAGCGCGCATGAAGCAACTGACCAAGCGCGCGTTCGAGATTCTCGGCTGCACCGACTGGGGCCGCGCCGACTTCATGCTCGACTCGGACGGCAACCCGTATTTCCTCGAAGTGAACACGGCGCCCGGCATGACCGATCACTCGCTGCCGCCGAAGGCCGCGCGCGCGGTCGGCATTAGCTACAAGGATCTCGTCGTGAAGGTGCTGTCGCTCACGCTGAAGAATTAGGTCGATCACACACAGGACACGAAGAAGCGAAACCATGTGGAACAACGTTCGCCAACTCAACCTCGCCGCCAATGCGCTGCACGTCGTGCTCGTGCTGCTGCTTCTGGGCGCCGCGGGTTACTGGGCGATCCAGCGTCCCGAGTTTCGCCTGCGCGAAATTCAGATCGACGGAGACACCACGCACGTCAGTTCGCCGGTCGTGCGCGCGAGCGTGGTCGGTCATCTGAAGGGCAACTTCTTCACCGTCGATCTCGATGCGGCGCGCGCCGCGTTCGAGCAGGTGCCGTGGGTGCGCCACGCGAGCGTGCGGCGCGTGTGGCCGAACGCGCTCGCGGTGACGCTGGAGGAATACAAGCCGCTCGGCACGTGGGGCAACGATCAACTGGTGAGCGTCGACGGCGATCTCTTCACGGCGAATCAGGGCGAACTCGACGACGATCTGCCGGCCTTCGACGGTCCCGAGGGCACGGCGAAGGAAGTGGTCGCGCGGTATCGCGATTTTCAGAAGTGGTTCGCGCCGCTGGACGCGAAGCCGGAGGAAGTGACGCTGTCGCCGCGCTTCGCGTGGACGGTCAAGCTCTCGAACGGCACGCAGATCGAACTCGGCCGCGAGCGCAATCCGGACACGCTGAATGACCGTTGCAAGCGTTTTGTCGCGTCGTGGACGTCCGTTACGGGACGATGGGGGAAAGACATCGAATATGCGGATTTGCGGTACCCGAACGGCTTCGCCATACGAGCCGCGAACATGCGCTTCATCAACGACACCGATAAGGCCAAGAAGTAAGCAGACATCACAGGCATGAGCACGCTATGAGCAAAGACTACAAAGACCTGCTGGTTTCCCTCGACATCGGAACGTCGAAGGTGGTCGCGATCGTCGCCGAACTGAAGGGCGAAGGCCACTACGAGGTGATCGGACTCGGTCAGAGCGACTCGAAGGGGTTGAAGAAGGGCGTCGTGGTCAACATCGAGGCCACGGTGCAGTCCATCCAGCGCGCGCTGGAGGAGGCCGAACTAATGGCCGATTGCAAGATCACGAACGTTTTCACCGGGATCGCGGGCAGCCATATCCGCAGCTTCAATTCGAGCGGCATGGTCGCGATCAAGGACAAGGAAGTCACGCAGGCAGACGTCGCGCGCGTGATCGAGACCGCCAAGGCGATCAACATCCCGACCGATCAGCAGGTGCTGCACATCCTGACGCAGGAATTCATCATCGACGGTCAGGAAGACGTGCGCGAGCCGATCGGCATGAGCGGCATCCGCCTCGAAGTGAAGGTGCACATCGTGACGGGTGCGGTGAGCGCGGCGCAGAACATCGTGAAGTGCGTGCGCCGCTGCGGGCTCGAAGTGAACGACCTGATCCTGCAACCGCTGGCGTCGTCGCTCGCGGTGCTGACCGAGGACGAGAAGGAACTCGGCGTGGTGCTGGTCGATATCGGCGGCGGCACGACCGACATCGCCATCTTCAGCGAAGGCGCGATCCGTCATACGGCCGTGATTCCGATCGCTGGCGACCAGATCACGAGCGACGTCGCGATGGCGCTGCGCACGCCGACGCCCGACGCGGAAGACATCAAGGTGAGCTACGGCATCGCGAAGCAGGCGCTCGCCGATCCGGACGAAATGATCGAAGTGCCGGGCCTCGGTGAGCGCGGTCCGCGCACGCTGTCGCGCCAGGCGCTGGCGGCGGTCGTGGAGCCGCGCGTCGAAGAGCTGTTCTCGCTGGTGCAGCAGGTCGTGCGCGAGTCGGGCTACGAAGAGCTGCTGTCGAGCGGCGTCGTGCTGACCGGCGGCGCGGCGATGATGCCCGGCATGGTCGAGCTCGGCGAAGACATCTTCCTGAAGCCGGTGCGCATCGGCGTGCCGGAATACGCGGGCGGTCTCGCCGACGTGGTGCGCAATCCGCGCTACTCGACGGCAATGGGCTTGCTCGCGGAAGGACGCTCGCAACGCATGCGCGGCCGCAAGGTCGCGGTGCAAAACGGTTCGATGGGACAAGTCTTCTCGCGGATGAAGGACTGGTTCCTCGGAAACTTTTAAGCAACAGGCAATAAAAAGAATTACGCGCTGGTACCGGCGGCTGGCGCGCGACGAGAGGTTGCCCGATCTTTCATCGAATAACGCCGATCTTCATTCTTGACGGAGGCAACATGGATTTCGAAATGCTGGAAACGGAAACCAACGGAACGATCATCAAGGTCGTGGGCGTTGGTGGTGCTGGCGGCAACGCGGTTCAGCACATGATCAACCGTGGTGTGCAGGGCGTCGACTTCATCGTGATGAACACCGACGCTCAGGCGCTCGCGCGTTCCCGCGCGCCGGCAGTTCTGCAACTCGGCATGACTGGTCTCGGCGCAGGCGCGAAACCGGATAAGGGCAAGGAAGCCGCGGAAGACGCGCGCGAGCGCATCGCCGATGCACTGCGCGGCGCGCACATGGTGTTCATCACCGCGGGTATGGGCGGCGGCACGGGCACGGGCGCGGCGCCGGTGGTCGCGCAGATCGCCAAGGAAATGGGCATTCTGACCGTCGGCGTGGTGAGCAAGCCGTTCGAGTTCGAAGGTGGCCGCCGCATGCGCGTCGCGGAAGCCGGCTCGCAGCAACTGGAGGATCACGTCGACTCGCTGATCGTCGTGCTCAACGACAAGCTGTTCGAGGTGATGGGCGATGACGCCGAGATGGACAAGTGCTTCCAGTGCGCGGACGACGTGCTGAACAACGCAGTGGCCGGGATCGCGGAAATAATCAACGTCGATGGTCTCGTGAACGTCGACTTCGAAGACGTGAAAACGGTGATGGGCGAGCAGGGCAAGGCGATGATGGGCACGGCGACGGTCGCCGGCGTCGATCGCGCGCGACTCGCCGCCGAGCAGGCTGTCGCAAGCCCGCTGCTGGAAGGCGTGGATCTGTCGGGCGCGCGTGGCGTGCTGGTGAACATCACGTCGAGCCGTTCGCTGCGTCTGTCGGAAACGCGTGAAGTGATGAACACCATCAAGAGCTACGCAGCCGATGACGCAACCGTGATCTTCGGCGCCGTGTACGACGACGCAATGGGCGATGCACTGCGCGTGACGGTGGTGGCAACTGGTCTGGGCCGCGCGGCCAAGAAGCAGCAGCAAGCGCCGATGACCCTGCTGCGCACGGGCACCGACAATCAGCCGATCGCGCACGGCCATCAGCCTTCGCACAACACTTACGGCGCGCAGCATGGGCAATCGACGACGGATTATGGTCAGCTCGACACCCCGGCCGTGTGGCGTTCGACGCGCGAAACCGCGGCATCGCACGTGCAGGCGCTGCAGGAAAAGGGCGTCGATACGTATGACATTCCGGCGTTCCTGCGCAAGCAAGCGGACTGAGCAGGCGCACGTTATTTGCTGCTGAGTGAGGTATGACGACGCGGCACACCGCGTGCACGCGCTGAACATGTCGTGCGGATGATGCAGGCTTCGCGTGGGGCGACTGTCCAAGGCCGCGTCCTGGATGCACAATGGACGCCGGGCCGTGGCCAGCCGACCCCCACGATTCTGCCCCTGACGTCGAGGAAGGCAGATTGAAGCCGAAATCGCCGCAATGATGTTCGGCACGGTTGCGGGACGATGCAATCGCGAGGATGTCCGCGAGCACTGATGAGGGAAGGACCGAGCATGATCAAAGTGGGTGATACGTTGCCCGACGTGCGTCTCTTCGAGTTCATCGAGGAGGCCACCGAGGGCTGCGCCGTGGGACCGAATGCGTTCCCGGTGCGCGAGCGGTGCGCCGGCAAGCGCGTGGTGATCTTCGGATTGCCGGGCGCGTTTACGCCGACATGCTCCGCCAGACACGTGCCTGGCTACGTCGAAGCCGCTGCGGATCTGTCCGCCGCGGGAATCGACGAAATCTGGTGCGTTTCCGTCAACGACGCGTTCGTCATGAGCGCGTGGGGACGCGATCTTCAAGCCTCGGGCAAGGTGAAGATGATCGCGGACGGCAGTGCGCGTTTCACTCAGGCACTCGGACTGGATCAGGATTTGTCCGAGCGTGGCATGGGAATTCGTTCCCAGCGCTACGCGATGGTGGTCGACGACGGCGTGGTCAAGACGTTGTCAGTCGAAGCGCCTGGCAAGTTCGAAGTCAGCGACGCTCAAAGCATCCTGGCGACGTTGCGCTGATTGCAGCGGCGCGGCGTTGCCTTTGCGCAACGCCTGAAGCGCCCTCGCATTGAGTTGCAGCTTGGGGCCGATGACCGGAAATGCCTCCATTCCGGGCATCGGCCCGTTCTACTTCATAATCTGGCCGCCGCGACGTAACACAGGGAAACAGTTGATACCACCTGGATCAGGACGACGCGCGACGAATGGAGTATACTTCGAGCTATTAGAATTTAACGCACGATTGATTCTCTTTATAGGGAACATAAATCGGAAAGAACATCATGTTGAAGCAGCGAACAATCAAGACCGTCGTCAAAACCGTGGGGATCGGGCTCCACTCCGGTAGCAAGGTCAATCTGACTCTGCGCCCCGCACCCATTGGCACGGGCATCGTATTTTCGCGCGTCGACCTGCCGGAACCCGTCGACATTCCGGCGTCCGCAATGGCGATCGGAGATACCCGTCTCGCGTCCGTGTTGCAGAAGGACGGCGCGCGCGTGTCGACCATCGAGCACTTGATGTCGGCGTGCGCGGGTCTCGGCATCGACAACCTGTACGTAGATGTGACCGCCGAAGAAATTCCGATCATGGACGGCAGCGCGGCTTCGTTCGTGTTTCTGATCCAGTCGGCGGGTATCGAAGAGCAGAACGCACCGAAGCAGTTCATCAAGGTAACGAAGCCTGTCGAAGTGCGCGACGGCGACAAGTTCGCGCGTCTCGAACCGTACTTCGGTTTCAAGCTGAGCTTCACAATCGATTTCCGCCATCCGGCCGTCGACAAGACCGGTCAGGCGCTCGAAGTGGACTTCGCGACGACTTCCTACGTGCGCGAGATCGCACGCGCCCGCACGTTCGGCTTTGCGCACGAAGTCGAGATGATGCGCGAACTCGGACTCGCGCGCGGCGGCAGCATGGACAATGCGATCGTGCTGGACGAATACCGCATCCTGAACAATGACGGCCTGCGTTACGACGACGAGTTCGTGAAGCACAAGATGCTCGACGCGATCGGCGACCTTTACGTGGTCGGCCATCCGTTGCTGGCGTCGTACAAGGCGTACAAGGGCGGCCACGCGATGAACAACATGCTGCTGCGTGAATTGCTCGCGAACGAAGACGCGTATGAAATCGTCACGTTCGAGGACACGCAAAAGGCGCCGCGCGGTTTCGCATTCGATACGCAGACGGCATTTGCCTGATAAAACGCAATTATTCGGCAGTCAGAGATGAGCGGCAGCGAAAGCGCCGCTCATTTTTTTTGCGCGCGCCCTTGATGACGCGATGCCATTCGCGCGAGCGCTTCCTGCAGCGGCGACGGTTCCAGCGATTCGGCCAGTTCCTGTAGCGCGGACGCGCCCGCTGGCGACATGCGCGCCTGCTTGGGCGGCACGGGCTCTTTCATCGATTGGGGACGCACGCGAATTTTCAGCGCGTTGACGGCCCAGCCGCGCTGCTGAAGATCCGAAAGCAGACGCGGCTCCAGATGCCGCAAACGCGCGGCGAGCGCGTTATGCGCCGCAAAGAGCGCGAGTACGCCGTCCTTGATGAATCCCGGTTCCACGTTCGACGCCAGATAATCCGGCAGGAGCGAGCTCAAATCGCGCTGCAGCGCCGCCACCTGCTCGACCCCGGCACGCAGCGCGCGAAATGCATCGGTGCGATCGAGCACGTCGGCGACGGCTTGCGGCTTGCGTGGATCGAAACGCGACCTTGAATTTGTAGAAAAGCGGCTCATTTTTGCTTAGGCGGACGCCCGATGGAACGGCTCGATTGTACGCGAGGAGAGCCGCAGTGCCCGGTCGTTGGCCGTTTCGGGCGATGTTTGCCGAAAAGCTTTCACCCCGTTGACTGTCGCGCCGCGCCGACGCCCGCGCGGGCACGCCAACGCAAGGTCTGCCAAACTCGCGTGCTAAAATTCCCGATTCGAATTTCACCTTATGGACTTAAGTCGCCGAGGTTCTCCGAGCCCGGACGCAGCTTGCACATGCGCCCGTCCGAAGCCGCGACGCAGACACTGATCCGATGACGACCGGTTTCCTTCAGAAGATTTTTGGCAGCCGCAATCAGCGGCTGGTCAAGCAGTATCAAAAGACCGTTGTGGCGATCAATGCCCTTGAGCCGACCGTCGAGAAGTACTCGGACGACCAGCTGCGCGCCAAGACCGACGAGTTCCGCCAACGTGTCGCGGGCGGTGAATCGCTCGACGTGATCCTGCCCGAGGCGTTCGCCGTCTGCCGCGAAGCGAGCAAGCGCGTCCTGAAGATGCGCCACTTCGACGTCCAGCTCATCGGCGGCATGGTCCTGCACTACGGCAAGATCGCCGAAATGCGCACCGGCGAGGGCAAGACGCTCGTCGCGACGCTCGCCGCGTATCTGAACGCGCTGTCGGGCCGTGGCGTGCACGTCGTCACGGTGAACGACTACCTCGCCCAGCGCGACGCCGAATGGATGGCGCGTCTCTACAACTTCCTCGGGCTCTCGTGCGGCGTGAATCTGTCGCAGATGGAGCACTCGCAGAAGCAGGAAGCGTATGCGGCGGACATCACTTACGGCACGAACAACGAGTTCGGCTTCGACTATCTGCGCGACAACATGGTCTACGAGACCACCGCGCGCGTGCAGCGGCCGCTCAATTTCGCGATCGTCGATGAAGTGGACTCGATCCTCATCGACGAGGCGCGTACACCGCTCATCATCTCCGGCCAGGCCGAAGATCACACCGACCTCTACGTGCGCATGAACGCGCTGCCGCCGCTGCTCGAACAGCAGATCGGCGAAGAGAAGGCGGACGGCACGGGCGTCGAGAAGCCGGGCGATTACACGCTCGACGAAAAGGCGCGCCAGGTGTTCCTGACGGAATCGGGCCACGAGAAGGCCGAGCGCCTGCTCGCGGAGTGGGGCCTGATCGGCGAAGGCGAGAGCCTCTACGCGCCGCAGAACATCACGCTGATGCACCACATCTATGCCGCGTTGCGCGCGCATACGCTCTTCCTGCGCGATCAGCACTACGTGGTGCAGAACGGCGAAGTCGTGATCGTCGACGAATTCACGGGCCGCATGATGAACGGCCGGCGCTGGTCGGACGGTCTGCATCAGGCCGTCGAGGCGAAGGAACACGTCCAGATTCAGGCGGAGAACCAGACGCTCGCGTCCATCACGCTGCAGAACTACTTCCGCATGTACGCGAAGCTGTCCGGCATGACCGGCACCGCGGACACGGAAGCGTATGAATTCAACGAAATCTACGGCCTCGAAACGGTCGTGATCCCGACCAACCGTCCGCCGAAGCGCGTCGACAAGCAGGACCAGATCTACAAGACGTCGAAGGAACGCTATGACGCGGTGATTCGCGACATCCGCGATTGCGTCGAGCGCGGTCAGCCGACGCTCGTCGGCACGACGTCGATCGAAGCGTCCGAACTGCTGTCCGGCCTGCTCGGTCAGGCGGGCGTGAAGCACGAAGTGCTCAACGCGAAGCAGCACGCGCGCGAAGCGGCGATCGTCGCCGAAGCGGGCCGTCCGGGCGTCGTCACGATCGCGACGAACATGGCCGGCCGCGGCACGGACATCGTGCTCGGCGGCAACGTCGAGAAGCAGGCGTCGTTCATCGAGGCGGATCTGTCGATCCCCGAGGACGAGAAAGCCACGCGCATCCAGAAACTGCACGACGAATGGCAGACGCTGCACGATCACGTGAAGGCCGCGGGCGGTCTGCATATCATCGGCACCGAGCGTCACGAGTCGCGCCGTATCGACAACCAGTTGCGCGGCCGCGCGGGCCGTCAGGGCGATCCGGGTTCGTCGCGCTTCTATCTGTCGCTGGATGATCCGCTCCTGCGCATTTTCGCGGGCGACCGCGTGCGCGCGATCATGGATCGCCTGAAGATGCCGGAAGGCGAGCCGATCGAAGCGGGCATGGTCACGCGTTCGATCGAAGGCGCGCAGCGCAAGGTCGAAGCGCGCAACTTCGATATCCGCAAGCAACTGCTCGAATACGACGACGTCGCCAACGATCAGCGCAAGGTGATCTACCAGCAGCGCAACGAACTGCTCGAAGCGAACGACGTGCAGGAAACCATCGCCGCGATGCGCCAGAGCGTAATCGGCGACGTGGTGCGCACGTTCGTGCCGGCAGGCAGCATCGAAGAGCAGTGGGAAGCGCCGGAACTGGAAGAAGTGTTGCGCAACGACTGGTCGCTCGATCTCGCCGTTCAGGAGATGATCAACGAGTCGAACTCGATCGACGCCGAAGAGATCTGCGAAGCCGTGCTCGCCGCCGCCGACGAAGCGTACGAAGCGAAGGTCACGCTCGTGGGCCGCGAGTCGTTCAGCGCGTTCGAACGCTCGATCATGCTGCAGACGCTCGACAGCCGCTGGCGCGAGCACCTCGCCGCGCTCGATCACCTGCGTCAGGGCATCCACCTGCGCGGCTATGCGCAGAAGAACCCGAAGCAGGAATACAAGCGCGAGGCGTTCGAACTTTTCGCCGCGATGCTCGATGCCGTCAAGCAGGAAGTCACGCGCGTCGTGATGAACGTGCAGATCCAGTCGCCCGAACAACTCGAGGAAGCCGCCGAGCAGTACGAAGAAAAGGGCAGCCATCTCGAGAACGTGTCGTTCACGCACGCGGACTTCAACGCGCCGGCCGCGGAGCCGACGCCCGCCACCGCGGCGGCGAGCGCCACGGCACAGATGGTCAGTCAGGCGATGGCCGCCGGTGACGATATCAGCGTCGCGACGCGCCCCTCGGATGACGTGCCGAAGGTCGGCCGCAACGATCCGTGCCCGTGCGGCAGCGGGAAGAAGTACAAAAACTGTCACGGCAAGCTGGCTTAATCGGCTACTGACAGATGAACAGGCGACGCAGCGATGCGTCGTTTGTCTTTGCAGGTCTCACTTTTCACGGCGCCGGTCTCGCTCAGCGAAAGCGGCGTCAGTCTTTCAAAGCGTGCCGGTTCGAAAACCGGCACTCGCCACCTTCAGCGAGACGCGAACATGGCCGTCAACTTCCCTTCGATCGATCCCGCAGCGCTTCATCCCGTCGCCGGCGTCACGCTTGGCTGGGCCGAGGCGAATATCCGCAAGCCCAATCGCAAGGACGTGCTCGTCATTCGCGTCGATGAAGGCGCGAGCGTCGCGGGCGTGTTCACGCAGAATCGCTTCTGCGCCGCGCCCGTCACCGTGTGCCGCGAGCATCTCGCGGCTGTGGGCAAGGGCGGCAAGGGCATTCGCGCGCTCGTCGTGAACACCGGCAACGCGAACGCCGGCACGGGCGAGCCGGGCATGGCGCACGCGCGCGAGACTTGCGCGGAGCTCGCGCGCCTCGAAGGTCTCGATGCGCAACAGATTCTGCCGTTCTCGACGGGCGTGATTCTCGAGCCGCTGCCGATCGATCGTCTCAAGGCCGGCCTGCCCGCCGCGCTCGCGAATCAGCAGGCCGCGCACTGGTTCGACGCAGCGCAAGCCATCATGACGACGGACACGCTGCCGAAGGCGTCGTCGCGTCAGGTGACCATCGATGGTCACGTCGTCACGCTGTCGGGCATCAGCAAGGGCGCGGGCATGATCAAGCCGAACATGGCGACGATGCTCGGCTTCCTCGCTTTCGATGCCAAAGTCGCGCAGCCGGTGCTGGACCAGCTCGTGAAGCATGTCGCGGATCGCTCGTTCAACTGCATCACCATCGACGGCGATACGTCCACCAACGATTCGTTCATCCTGATCGCGTCGGGCAAATCGAGCCTGCCTGCGATCACGTCGACGGATTCGCCCGCGTACGCCGCACTGCGCGACGCGGTGACCGACGTGGCGCAGGAACTCGCGCAGCTCATCGTGCGCGACGGCGAGGGCGCGACCAAGTTCATGACGATTACGGTCGAAGGCGGCAAGGACGCGGCGGAATGCCGCCAGATCGCGTACGCGATCGGCCATTCGCCGCTCGTGAAGACGGCGTTCTACGCATCCGATCCGAACCTCGGCCGCATTCTCGCGGCGATCGGCTATGCGGGCGTGACGGATCTCGACGTCGGCAAGATCGATCTTTATCTCGATGACGTGCTCGTCGCGAAGGCGGGCGGACGCAATCCCGAGTACAAGGAAGAAAACGGCCAGCGTGTGATGAAGAAGAGCGAAATCGCGATTCGCGTGCTGCTCGGACGCGGCGACGCGAACGCGACGATCTGGACCTGCGATCTCTCGCACGACTACGTGAGCATCAACGCCGACTATCGCTCGTAAAAGCGGCGCGCATCGATACGAACATGGACAAGCTCGAACAATTTCTCACGCGCGCCGAGGCAGTGCTCGCGCGCATCGAAGGCATGTTGCCGCCGGCGGCGCCCGATATCGACTGGGAATCCGCGGTGGCGTTTCGCTGGCGCAAGCGTCAGGGGCGCGGTTTCCTGCAACCCGTGCCGGCGATCTCGCCAATCTCGCTCGACGACCTTCGGAACATCGACCGTCAGAAAGGCCTGATACAGCAGAACACGCAGCAGTTCGTGAACAAGCTGCCCGCGAACAATGTTTTGCTGACGGGCGCGCGTGGCACGGGCAAGTCGTCGCTGATCAAGGCGTGTCTGAACGCGTATTCAAAGGATGGTCTGCGTCTCATCGAAGTCGACAAGGACGATCTGCACGATCTCGGCGATATCGTCGATCTGATTTCGACGCGGCCCGAGCGCTTCCTCGTGTTCTGCGACGACCTTTCCTTCGAGGAAGGCGAGTCGGGATACAAGGCGCTGAAGGTCGCGCTCGACGGTTCGGTCGCGGCGCAATCGGACAACGTATTGATCTACGCGACGTCGAACCGCCGTCATTTGTTGCCTGAGTACATGAGCGACAACGAGACGTACAAGCACACCTCCGACGGCGAGATTCACCCCGGCGAAGTGGTCGAGGAAAAGATCTCGCTGTCCGAGCGCTTCGGCCTGTGGGTCAGCTTCTATCCGTTCAAGCAGGACGACTATCTGTCGATCGTCGGGCATTGGCTGAAGCACTTCGGCTGCGATGAAGCGGAAGTCGAAAGCGCGCGCGGCGATGCGCTCGTGTGGGCGCTGGAACGCGGGTCGCGGTCCGGACGCGTCGCGTGGCAGTTCGCGCGTGACTGGTCGGGACGCAAACAATGACCGAATCGCAGACCGACATCGCGCCCGACGGCCGCAAGGTGACGGAAGTGGCCGTCGGCGTGATGGTGCAGCACGACGGGCGCTATCTGCTCGCGCAGCGGCCCGCCGGCAAACCGTACGAAGGTTACTGGGAGTTTCCCGGCGGCAAGCTCGAGCCGGGCGAAAGCATCGAGGCGGCGCTCGGGCGCGAATTGCACGAAGAACTGGGTATCGACGTCACCGCGTGTCAGCTCTGGCGCACGCTCGAACACGATTACCCGCACGCGTACGTGCGTCTCTTTTTCTGCAAGGTGACGGACTGGAAGGGCACGCCGCTCGGACGTGAAGGTCAGGCGATTGCCTGGCAGACGCTTCCCGTCGACGTCGCTCCGCTGCTGCCCGCGGCGATTCCGATCCTCGAATGGCTCGAAGAGGAAGAGCGCGAATAAGCGCGAGTGAAAGTCAGTTCAGGCCGCCGTGCGAATCGTCGTCCGGCGGCGTTTCCTGTGAATTACCCGAAATCTTGTACTTCTCGGCCGCCCACGCGCCGAGATCGATCTGCTTGCAGCGTTCGGAGCAGAACGGGCGAAAGCGGTTTTCCGGAACCCAGCGGACATCCTTGCCGCAGGTCGGGCATTTGACGACAGTGGTCATGACGGTAAGACGTGGCGAATCGCGCCGGCGTTGATCAACATCTGATCCATATTGGGCCGGCTGATTCTATTCAAAGGCTGCAAAGCGTCAGATGAAACGGGACGTCCACATCGACGGCGCGCGGCTTCAGATCGCCGTCCTGCACCGTGAAGCGTACCCACAGCATGTACTTGTTCGCGCTCGCTTCGGGAATCACGCGCGTGTCCGGTGAAACGCGCACCTGCATCAGTTGATAGGTGCGGCCGGACAACATCTGCTGATAGCTGCCCTGCATGGCCATCACTTTCGATGCCTGACCCGATTCACGCGCGAGCCGCAATACGATGGCCGCCGCGTCGCGCAACGCGAGCATCGGCATGACCCATTTCGCGATGTCCTGACGCCGTTCTTCCACAGGCAACTGCTGCCAGGCGTAATACGACGGCAGATCGAACTTGCACGTGCCGCCGGGAATGATCGTGCGGCTGCGGATGCTCGCGAGCCATTCGTTGTCGGCGAGATGCTGACCGGTTTTGCCGTGCATGTCGGTGAGGCCGCCGAGCGTCTGCTCGATTTCACCGAGCACGGCTTCGAGCGCTTCCTGTTCGATTCCTGGATTGCCACGGAACGGCGCGAGCGTCTGACGCTGCCGCTCCAGTTCCTTCATGAGGTCGGCCTTGAGATCCGTGCGGCCTGCGACTTCGGCGATCTCAAAGAGCGTCGTGAGCGCGACGTGGTGTTCTCGCGCGTCTTCCTGAGTCAGAAAGAACGTGAAGCGCTCGAACAGGTCTTCGAGGCGCAACAGCGTCCGGATTCGCTCGTTGAAGGGATACTCGTAAAGGATCAAGCGCGCTCGCCTCAGCGTGGGTCGGTTGCTTCCATGAGCGGAAGTGAGCACATTCTAATGCCGCATCCTCACCCTAGCAAATCGCGGCATAATCGCTCGCCAAACTGCTTGTTTCGGCGCAAATCAGGGAACTTTTCGACGATTTGGCCAACTCAGGCGATCAAGCCTTTTCATGCCGATGACAGCGACAGATAACGGGCGTGCAACGCGTCGACTTGCTGCGCGAGGGCGTCGTGCGTGGCGGTTTCGTCGTTGATGACGATATCGTCCGCTGCCGCAAGCCGCGCTTCGCGGGACGCCTGCTTAGCGATGATCGCGAGCACCTGTTCGCGCGTGAAGCCATTGCGCCGCATGACGCGCGCAATCTGCGTTTCGACCGGACAGTCCACCACGAGCACGCGTGACACGCGCGCGGCCCATTCGCCCGATTCCACCAGCAGCGGCACGACCACGATGTGATACGCGCCTTGCGCCGCAAGTCTCTGGCGCTCCGTTTCGGCGCGAATCAACGGATGGACGATGCGTTCGAGGCGCGCTTTCGCGGTGTCGTCGGCGAAGACTAGCGCGCGCATCTTCGCGCGATCGAGCGAACCGTTTGCTGCGATGAAGTCGTCGCCGAATTCGCTCGCGATGAGCGGCATCGCGACGCCGCCCGGCGCAGTGATCCGGTGCGCGATCAGGTCCGTGTCGATCAGCGGCACGCCGCGCGCCGCGAACAGATCCGCGACCGTGCTTTTGCCGCTGCCGATGCCGCCGGTGAGACCAATGCTGAACATCCGTTGCTCCCTTCGGTCATCCCAACAAAGAATAAAGCGGTGTGCCGACGAAGAGCGTGAGCGCGCCGCCCGCCGCGAGAAACGGCCCGAAAGGCAACGGCTCCTCGAAACGCATGCGCTTGCGCCACGTCGCTACGATGCCGAACGCAGCGCCCGCGACGGCCGCGATCAGAACCACTTGGGCGAGCGCGGACCAGCCGAGCCACGCGCCGATCGCGGCGAGCAATTTGAAGTCACCGTAGCCCATGCCTTCCACGCCGCGCACGAGCTTGAAGAGCCAGTACACGCACCACAGAAAGAGGTAGCCGACGATCGCGCCTGTCACGGCGTCGTGCAGCGTCGCGAATCCGCCTTCGCCGAAATTCACGATCAGCCCCGCCCACAGCAGCGGCAGCGTCAGCACATCGGGAAGATAGCGCGTGTCGTAGTCGATGAGACCGGCAGTCAGCAAGGTCGCGCACAGTCCGAACGCCGCCAGCGCGGGCCAGGTGGGACCGTAGGCGTACAGCGAGAGCGCCGCGAGCGCACCGCTCGCGAGTTCCACCAGCGGATAGCGCGGGCTCACGCGCGCGCCGCACGCCGAACATCGCCCGCGCAACGCGAGGTAACTGATCACGGGAATGTTTTCCCACGCGCGCAGCACATGCTTGCAATGCGGACACGCGCTGCGCGGCACGGCGAGATTGAAGCGTTCGGGGTACGGATCGGCAGCGGGTTTCGGCGCCTCGGGCATGGCCGAATCGACTTCCGCGCGCCACGCGCGTTCGAGCATGACAGGCAGGCGATGCACGACGACGCTGAGAAAACTGCCGATCACGAGACCGAACACGACGGCGAACCCGTACTGCACGGCGACGGGAAGCGTGGCGAACGTCGCCAGATAGCGGCTCGCGAAATGCGCGGCGGACGGATCGAACGAAGGCTGCATGATGGACGAACGGTTGCTTTGGCCCGCGATGCTACACCACGTTGCCGAGCTGAATGATAGGAAGATACATCGCGATGACGAGTCCGCCCACGAGCGCGCCCAGCACTGCGATGACGATCGGCTCGCAGAGGCTCGCGAACACGCCGATGCGCTCGTCCACCTGACGATCGGCTAGCGTGGCGAGATCGAGGAGCATCGCATCGAGCGAGCCCGATTCTTCGGCGACCGCAATCGGCTGCACGACGTCTTGCGGAAAGCAGCCGGCGGCGCGCATGGCGACCGCGAGGCGCTCGCCGTTGCGCAGCCGCGCGGCGATGTCGACCGTGGCGCGGTCGAATACGCGATTGCCCGTCGCGTGCGTGAGCGAGTCGAAGGCATCCGACAGCGACGTGCCTGCCGAGAGCAGCGTGCCGAGCGCGCGGCTCCATCGGGCGACAGCGAGGGAGCGCAGCAGCTTGCCTGCGAGCGGCATGCGCAACGCGGCGCGATCGGCGGACTGGCGGGCATCGGGTGATCGCTTCATCCAGCGCGACACGACGATCACCGCGCACGCACACGCGATGACGAACGGCACGCCGGCATGCGCGACGCCGTCGGACAGCGCGAGCACGAAGCGCGTCGGCGCGGGCAGCGCGGCGCCGAAGCCATCGAAGATCGTCTTGAAGGTCGGCACGACGCCGATCAGCAAACCCGCGGTGATCGCGAGCGAAAGCAGCAGCACCATGACCGGATAGGTGAGGGCGGCGCGCAGTCGGGCACGTTGCGACGCCGCGCGCTCGCGATCGTCGGCGAGGCGGGCGAGCACGGCCGGCAGTGCGCCCGCCACTTCACCGACCGAGACCAACTGGCAGTACAGCGCACCGAACGCCGCGGGATGCTGCGCGAGTGCGGCTGAAAACGACACGCCGCGCGTGATGTCGCGGGCGAGCGCGCGCACGATGCGCGGCAGTCCGCCGCCTGTCGCGCTGCCAGCCAGCAATTCGAGCGCGCCCGCGAGTGGCAGGCCCGCTCGCAGCAGCCCGGCGAGTTGCCGTGTGAAGACGGTTACATCGGCGGTCTTCGCTTTCGGCAACGGCGCGGCGCCGAGCGTTTCGAGTCCGGTGACGATTACGCCTTCCCGACGCAGCGAAGCGCGAGCCGAAAGCGCATCGGCGGCGATGATCTTTCCCTGCTTCGGCCGGCCTTCGGCGTCCATTCCGCGCCAGGCGAATCGCAATTCGAGCGCGTGACTCATCATTCGATCTCCGTTGCTTCGGCTGCCTCGGCGACGCTCGTCACGCCCTCGCGCACGCGGGCGAAGGCCGCATCGCGCAATGAGGGCATGCCACGTGCCTGCGCCGCTCGCGAGATTGCATGCGTTGCCGCGCGCGAAACGATCAGTTCGCGTAGTTCATCGGATACCGGCATCACCTGATGCACGCCGACGCGCCCGCGATAACCGATGCCATGACAAGCCGCACAGCCGCGCGCTTCGAACGGATGAAACCCGTCCGCGAGCGGCAACGCCGACGGCGCGCGGCAAATCTCGCACAGCTTGCGCACGAGCCGTTGCGCGGTCACGAGCCTCAGCGCGGACGCGAGGTTGTAGGGCGCCACGCCGATATCGATGAGCCGCGCGATCGCGGCCGGAGCGTCGTTGGTGTGCAAGGTCGAGAGCACGAGGTGTCCCGTCTGCGCCGCCTTCACCGCGACATCGGCGGTTTCAGCGTCGCGAATTTCGCCAACCATGATGACGTCCGGATCCTGTCGCATGAACGCGCGCAGCGCCACGGCGAACGTCAGCCCCGCTTTTTCGCGCACGCTCACCTGATTGATGCCCGCGAGCTGAATCTCGACGGGATCTTCGACGGAGCACACGTTGCGCGCTTCGGCATTGAGCATCTGAAGGAAGCAATAGAGCGACAAGGTCTTGCCGCTGCCGGTCGGTCCGGTCACGAGGATGAGACCGTGCGGCGCGCGAATCGCCGATTCGACCGCGCCGCTTTGCAAATCGTCGAGGCCGAGCGCGGCGAGCGACAGGTCGGGCGGCAGCGCGTCGAGCCGTCGCAGCACGAGCTTTTCGCCGAAGAGCGTCGGCAGCGAATTGACGCGATAGTCGCCGATGCGCCCGCCCGGAAGCTTCAGACGCAGCCTGCCGTCCTGCGGCACGCGCCGCTCGGCGATATCCATGCGCGCCAGCACCTTGATGCGCGTGATGAACGCATCGCGCAAGTGCGGCGGCGGACGCTTCAACACATGCAGCGCGCCATCGACGCGCAGCCGGATGCGCCAGTCGTGCTCCGACGGCTCGACGTGGATATCGGATGCGCCGCGCTCGGCGGCTTCGCGCAAGGTTTCGGCGAGCAGCGAGACGGCGGGCGTTTCTTGATCGGATGCGTTGTCGCGTGCGGATTCGGCCGCACGGGCCGGGCGTGCGAAGGTGTCGAAAGCGTCGCGGGAAGGGGCGGTCATGGGCGTCGGGACGTCGGAGTCGAGATGATCCGATCATCGCGCCCGCGATCGCTCGCGCCCAGTCGTCCGAATGGCTAACGCAGCGCGCGTTTCGGCGGCCCGAGCGGCTTGAAAATCTTGACGGTGCGGATCGCCTGATCGTCGCTGCGCATGACTTCGACGGTCACGTCCGCGATGCGCACCGACACGTCGCCGTCCGGAATATCTTCGAGCGTTTCGAGAATCAGGCCGTTGAGCGTCTTCGGGCCGTCCGTCGGCAGCGTCAGATGCAGCCAGCGGTTCAGTTCGCGCAGCGGCATGCTGCCCGCGACGATGCACTCGCCATTCTCGTCCCAGCCGCCGCGCGAGCCGGCGCCACGCGGAATCGTCGTCGTGAACTCGCCGATCAGTTCCTCGATGATGTCCTCGGGCGTCACGAGCCCCTGCAACTCGCCGTACTCGTCGACCACGATCGCGATGCGGTGACCGCTTTCCTGGAAGTACTGCAGTTGCTGGAACACCGGCGTGCCGGCCGGCACGAAATAAGGCTCGGTGAGCAGTTCGCGCAGCGTATCGCGCTCGAGCTCCTGGTTATGCAGCGCCGACAGCGTCTTGCGCACATGCAGGATGCCGAGCACCCGGTCGATATCGCCCTGAAAGACGACGAGCTTGTTGTGATAGCACGTCTCGAGTTGATGCAGGATCTGCTCGAAGGGCGCGTCGAAATCGAGCGCTTCGATGCGCCTGCGCGGGATCATCACGTCATCGACGGTGATGTTTTCCAGATCGAACAGATTGAGCAGGATGCTGCGGTGCTTGGTCGGCATGAAGCTGCCGGTTTCCAGCACGATGGTGCGCAGTTCTTCGGGCGAAATCCGCTGATCGCGCTTGTTTTTCGTGTTGATGTGGAGCGCTGCGAGAATCGCGTTGGCAAACAGGTTGACGAACCAGATCAGCGGCCGCCCGATGCGCATGAGCGGCGCGAGCACGAGGCTCGCGGGAAGCGCCACTTTCTCGGGATACGTTGCGCCGACGATCTTCGGCGCGATTTCAGCGAACACGATGATCAGAAACGCGATGACACCCGTCGTGATCGAGAGGACGAGATTGTTATGACCGAAGGTGCGCAGCGCGATCGATGTCGTGAGCACCGGGATGATCGTGTTGATCAGGTTGTTGCCGATCAGGATCACGGAGAGAAGCTGGTCAGTCTTTGCGAGCAGCCCTTGTGTCGTGCGCGCGCGTAGCGACCCCTGGCTCGCAAGATATTTCAAGCGATGGCGATTGAGCGCCATCATCGACGTTTCGGAAATCGAGAAGAAGCCGGAAAGGAAGAGAAGCAGAAAAATGGCGCAAATTTGCGCCCATAAGGGAAGGTTGTCCACGCGGTGATCGAGTAGGGGCGGAGATGGGAGGCAATATATCAGACGGGGCAGGAAAGCCCGCTCTGGCCGTTCGGCAAGCGTACGCGGTTTCGTTGCCGGAAATAAAAAACCCGCATGGCGGACCATGCGGGTTTTTGCAATTCTGGTCGGGGTGAGAGGATTCGAACCTCCGGCCTCTACGTCCCGAACGTAGCGCTCTACCAGGCTAAGCTACACCCCGAATTCGACCAACTTGGACTCTTACGTTGTTTCAGTCCCGTTTAAGACTGCCTCGACGTCGAGTAAGAACATAATTCTAGCAGGCTCTCTTTATAGATGGAAGAGGGAAATAAAGAAATCGCCTTCGCCGCTGCCTCGGCTTCCGTTCGCGCGCGTTCCAGCGTGTGATCGAGCGCGCCGGACGTGGTGATCGCGTCGAAGATCGTTTCGAAGCGATCCGTGCCGCCCTGTTCGATCGCCTCGCGCGCGAGCGCCGCCTGTTCCGGCGTGCCGTGCTCCATCAGATAGATGAGCGGCAAAGTGGGTTTGCCTTCGCGCAGATCGTCGCCGGCGTTTTTTCCCATCGATTCGGGCGTGCCCGTGTAGTCGAGCCAGTCGTCCATGATCTGGAACGCCGTGCCGATGCGCCGGCCGAATTCCGCCGCCGCCGCTTCGGTACGCGCATCCGCGCCCGAGAGCACCGCGCCGAGCTGCGCGGCCGCTTCGAACAGCTTCGCCGTCTTGTAGCGGATCACCTGCATGTAGCGCGCTTCGTCGACGTCCGGATCGTGCATGTTGAGCAACTGCAGGACTTCGCCCTCGGAAATGATGTTGGTCGCGACGGAGAGAATTTCCATCACGCGCATCTTGCCGACGCTCACCATCATTTCGAACGAGCGCGAGTACAGGAAGTCGCCGACCAGCACGCTCGCCGCGTTGCCGAACAGCGCGTTCGCCGTCTTGCGGCCGCGGCGCAGATCGGATTCGTCGACGACGTCGTCGTGCAGCAAAGTCGCCGTATGGATGAACTCCACCACGGCAGCCAGTTCGTGGCGATGTCCGGTCGTGTCGCCCAGCGCGCCGGAAACCAGGAGCAGCAGCGCCGGACGCAGCCGCTTGCCGCCCGCGCCGATGATGTACTCCGAAATCTGGTTGATCAGCATCACTTCTGATGCCAGGCGCTGCCGGATGACGCGATTGACGTGCTGCATGTCCTCGGCAATCGGGGCGAGCAGCGCGGCGGCGTTGGGGGAGGAAGTGGCGGTGGACGACATGATCGGCAGTAAAGGTAATCCGGCGGATTATAAGGCGAATCCGACAGACGACGGGACTCGGCTGTGTCGATTCGCGCGACGTCGGCGGAATTCGGACACGATTCGCTTCGTTTTCGCCGAGGTTGGGATCCGGATCGCGCGCCGCTCCCCGCGCGCGGGAGACGTCACAGGACTTTGACGTCGAGCGTAACCCTATGTATAATCGCGTGTTTTCCCCGCGTGGTGCGTGGAAAAAGAATTTTGAGTGAGGTTCTCAATGTACGCGGTCATAAAAACCGGCGGCAAGCAGTATAAGGTTGCCGTTGGCGAAAAATTGAAAGTAGAACAGATACCGGCAGACATTGACGCTGAAATCACGCTCGACCAGGTTCTCGCAGTAGGCGAAGGCGAATCGATTAAGTTCGGTACGCCGCTGGTGGGTGGGGCTTCCGTCAAGGCTACCGTCGTGTCGCAAGGTCGTCACAAGAAAGTGACCATCTTCAAGATGCGTCGCCGGAAGCACTATCAAAAGCACGCTGGCCATCGCCAGAACTACACCGAACTGCGCATCGACGCGATCAACGCCTAAGGCGTGATCGGGTTCGCACAGATATCGGTTAAGGAGCTAATGAAATGGCACACAAAAAAGCAGGCGGGTCTTCCCGCAACGGCCGCGACTCCGAGTCGAAACGCCTCGGCGTGAAGGTGTACGGCGGCCAGGCAATCAACGCGGGCGGCATCATCGTTCGCCAGCGCGGCACGCGCATGCATCCGGGTGAGAATGTCGGCATCGGCAAGGATCACACGCTGTTCGCGCTCGCCGACGGTCACGTCAAGTTCGTGACCAAGGGCGCTGCGAAGAAGCACACGGTCGTCGTCGTCCCGGCAGCGTAAATTTTACGCACGGGCTTCAGGACCGAAAAAAGGCCCCGCGAAGTTCGCGGGGCCTTTTTCATTTGATGCACTGAAAAGAAGCGCATCGGGTGAATTCAAGGATATCGGTGACCGGCAACGTCAGGTCACGGCAAAATAGCTGCAATACACGGGACGGAGCAACGCATGAAGTTCATTGACGAAGCGAGGATCGAAGTCATCGCCGGCGACGGAGGAGATGGCAGCGCGTCGATGCGCCGCGAAAAGTTCGTCCCGTTCGGCGGGCCGGACGGCGGCGACGGCGGCCGCGGCGGCAGCGTCTACGCGGTCGCCGATCGCAATATCAATACGCTGATCGACTATCGGTTTTCCAAGAAGCATCAGGCGCGCAACGGCGAAAACGGCCGCGGCGCGGATTGCTACGGCAAGGGCGGCGACGACATCACGCTGCGCATGCCGGTCGGCACCATCATTTCGGATCAGGAAACGGGCGAAATCATCGCCGATTTGACCGAGCACAATCAGCAAGTGCTGATCGCGCAGGGCGGCGCGGGCGGCCTCGGCAACCTGCATTTCAAGTCGAGCACGAACCGCGCGCCGCGTCAGAAGACCGACGGCAAGCCGGGCGAGCGCCGCATGCTCAGGCTCGAACTGAAAGTGCTCGCCGACGTCGGCCTGCTCGGCATGCCGAACGCGGGAAAATCCACGTTCATCTCGTCGGTGTCGAACGCGCGGCCGAAGATCGCGGATTATCCGTTCACGACGCTCGCGCCGAATCTCGGCGTGGTGCGCGTCGGGCCGAGCAAGAGCTTCGTGATCGCGGACATCCCCGGCCTGATCGAAGGCGCGGCGGAAGGCGCGGGACTCGGGCATCGTTTCCTGCGTCACCTGCAGCGCACCGGCGTGCTGCTGCATCTCGTCGACATGGCGCCGTTCGATGAAAACGTCGATCCGGTCGCGGAAGCGAAGGCCATCGTCAACGAACTGCGCAAGTACGACGAGGCGCTCTACGAGAAGCCGCGCTGGCTCGTGCTGAACAAGCTCGACATGGTGCCGGAGGATGAGCGCGAAGCGCGCATCGCCGATTTCGTCGAGCGCTTCGAGTGGGACGGTCCGGTCTACGAGATTTCGGCGCTGACGGGCCAGGGCTGCGAGGCGCTTACGTACGCCATCTACGACTACATCTCGCAGCATTCGGACGCATCGCGTGCGGCGGAAGCGGAAGATCTCGCAGCCGACGTGCGCTTCCGCGACGACGCAGCGAAGGAATAAAAGCAACCACGAGGAGAAAGCGCACGATGCGTTCCGTCATCGCCGCTGCGAAGCGAATCGTAGTGAAAGTAGGGTCCAGCCTCGTCACCAACGACGGACGCGGACTCGACCATGCGGCCATCTCGCGCTGGGCGTCGCAGATCGCGGCACTGCGCGAGCAGGGCAAGGAAGTCGTGCTCGTGAGTTCGGGCGCGATCGCGGAAGGCATTCATCGGCTCGGCTGGACCAAGCGGCCGCGTGAAATCGACGAATTGCAGGCCGCGGCCGCCGTCGGACAGATGGGCCTCGCACAGGTCTACGAAAGCAGCTTCGGCGCGCACGGCATCCGCACCGCGCAGATTCTGCTGACGCACGCCGATCTCGCCGATCGCGAACGCTACCTGAACGCGCGCTCGACGCTGCTCACGCTGCTGCGCCTCGGCGCGGTGCCGATCATCAACGAGAACGACACGGTCATCACCGACGAAATCAAGTTCGGCGACAACGACACGCTCGGCGCGCTCGTCGCGAATCTGATCGAAGGCGATGCGCTCGTCATCCTCACCGATCAGCGCGGTCTCTTCACCGCCGATCCGCGCAAGGACCCGAACGCGACGCTCGTCGAGCAGGCAGATGCCGGCACGCCCGAGCTCGAGCAGATGGCCGGCGGCGCGGGTTCAAGCCTCGGACGCGGCGGCATGCTGACCAAGATTCTCGCGGCGAAGCGCGCGGCGCACAGCGGCGCGAACACGGTGATAGCGAGCGGTCGCGAAGCCGATGTGCTCACGCGCCTCGCATCGGGCGAGATGATCGGCACGCAGCTCATCGCACGCACCGCGCGCATCGCGGCGCGCAAGCAGTGGATGGCGGATCACTTGCAGGTGCGCGGCCACGTCGTGATCGACAACGGCGCGGTCCAGAAGCTCACCGCCGACGGCAAGAGCCTTTTGCCGATCGGCGTGATCGACGTGAAGGGCGCGTTCGATCGCGGCGAGGTGATCGCCTGCGTCAACGATCAGGGGCAGGAAGTCGCGCGCGGCATCACGAATTACAGCAGTTCGGAGGCGCGGCTGATTCATCGGCGGCCGAGCGGCGAGATCGAAACGGTGCTCGGTTATATGCTGGAGCCCGAGCTGATCCATCGCGACAACCTGGTGCTCGTCTGATACAAAAAAGCCCGCTGATCCAGCGGGCTTTTGCATTCTGGCGCGACCTGAAATCAGCGCAGATTGATCGAGGTCTGCGTGCGCTTGTACTGGATGTTGTTGACGATCTGCTTCGCATCGCCGGCCGGCAGCTTGCTTGCGCAGAAGTAGTCCTGATAGAGCGCCGCCTGATACGCGTTCAGCTCGCCGTTCTCGATGCGCTTGAAGTCGAACGCGGAACCCTGATCCCAGCCGTTCTGATCGTCGTTGATGCTCGCGTAGCGGCGCCATTCATAGGTGTCGCAACGAATGCCTTCGTAGTTGACGTTTCGCGCGCCCGCCGGACTTGTCGCGACGATCACATAACGCACGACGCCATCCTTGCCGACCGTGAGCGTCGTCTTGTCGACGGCGAACGTGAGCGGCGTGTTCTGCGATACGTTGAACGCGATCAGATTCGACGTTTGCGGCAGAGGCGGCATCGTGTCGATCTTATCTTCGGCCCAGGTCGACTTGCGGTCGAGCAGATAGGTGAAGACGCCGTCGTCCTGCGTGGACGGGCTCTTGTTGCTGGAGCAGCCGGCGAGCACGGCAAGCGCTGCCGCGGATGCCGCGATTACCGCGAGTGAGGCATTCACTTTCAATTGGGTCTTCCCGGAAACATGCGCGCGGGACGCGAAGCGCCCGCCCGGCGGAACAAAGCGAGACGGCACGGCGAGAAGTTCGCCGTGCCATCGATCGAAGTCGTGCTGAGTGTCAATGTGCGCGATAGACCGCAGCGATCAGTCGTACGCCCGGTTTCACGATGAGCGCTGCACGATCAGATGCACTTCTTCGCTGACCGTGCATTCTGCCTGAACCGCCGCGCCGGAGGCAGTAACGGCAGGTGCTTCGATGGTCATCGTCTGGAGCACGCGTGGATAGCGCGGCCCATGATGCGTGGCTCGCTCGCCGCGTTCGCCGCGGGAGTTGGTTCGCCGCAGAAAGCGGGACAGCTCGGTGAGAGCCATTTGATAAACGTCGCGCTTGAACTCGATGACCGCGTCCAGCGGCACCCAATACTCGTTCCAGCGCCAGGCATCGAATTCCGGATGGTCCGTCGCACGCAGGCAGATGTCGCAATCGCGTCCAACCATGCGCAGCAGAAACCAGATCTGTTTCTGACCGCGATAGTGTCCGCGCACCTCGCGCTTGATGAACTTGTCCGGCACCTCATAACGCAGCCAGTCGCGCGTGCGACCGACAACTTTCACATGCTCCGGTAACAGGCCGGTTTCTTCGTGTAACTCCCGATACATCGCTTGCACAGGGGTCTCACCGTATTTGATGCCCCCTTGCGGAAACTGCCAGGAATGTTCACGCAGCCGCTTGCCCCAAAACACTTCGTTGCGCGCGTTCAAGAGGATGATGCCGACGTTCGGGCGAAAGCCTTCACGATCCAGCATACAGCCACCTTCAAATCCTTTAAAATTGCTTTGATTATAAACAGTTAACGGACCCCGCGCACCGGCACGAACCCGAATTCGGGGCACGTTTCCCGAGCAGGGTGCAAGGCGCTTTGCCAGGCCACGAGGAAGACGGCAAAATCTTCTTCCTTGCATAGCCGTCGACCGTTTCCGTCGTTCACCCTCGTTTGGCCTGCTCCGGCGCCGCAACGGCTCCGAAGCGCGCGCCGCATTTGGAAAATTTGAATGAAAGCATCCCGTTTCTTCATCGGCACCCTGAAAGAAGCTCCCGCCGACGCCGAGATCGTCAGCCACAAGCTGATGATGCGCGCCGGCATGATCCGCCGTGTCGCGGGCGGCATCTACGATTACATGCCTATCGGGCTGCGCTCGGTGCGCAAGGTCGAAGCCATCGTGCGTGAAGAGATGAACCGCGCGGGCGCGCTCGAACTGCTGATGCCCGCCGTGCAGCCCGCCGAACTGTGGCAGGAGTCGGGCCGCTGGGAGCAATACGGCCCCGAACTGCTGCGCTTCAAGGATCGCCACGAGCGCGATTTCGTGATGGGCCCGACGCACGAGGAAGTCGTCACCGATATCGCGCGCCGCGAGATCAAGAGCTATCGCCAGTTGCCGGTGAACTTCTACCAGATTCAAACGAAGTTCCGCGACGAGATCCGCCCGCGCTTCGGCGTGATGCGCGGCCGCGAGTTCATCATGAAGGACGCCTATTCCTTCGATAAGGACCGCGACGGTCTCGCCGAGTCGTATCGCAAGATGTACGAAGCCTATGTCCGCATCTTCACGCGCATCGGCCTGGAGTTCCGCGCGGTGGCGGCGGACAACGGCTCGATCGGCGGCAGCGGCTCGCACGAGTTCCACGTGATCGCGGACACGGGCGAGGACGACATCGCCTATTGCCCGAGTTCGGACTTCGCGGCCAACGTCGAGGCCGCGGATGCGTTGCCGCTCATCGCGCAGCGCGCCGCGCCCACGGAAGAACTGAAGAAGACGCCGACGCCCGGCGCCGCGAAATGCGAGGCGGTCGCGCAGCTTCTGAACATTCCGCTCGAAAAGACCATCAAGTCGATCATTCTCGCAACTGACAACGAAGGCGCCGAGCCCACGATCTGGCTGCTGATGCTGCGTGGCGATCATTCGCTCAACGACATCAAGACGGGCAAGCTGCCCGGCCTCGCGGGCTATCGCTTCGCGACGGAAGCCGAGATCATCGAATGGTTCGGCACGCCGCCGGGCTATCTCGGTCCGATCGGCACGAAGAAGCCGGTGCGCGTGATCGCGGACCGCACGGTCGCGAACATGAGCGACTTCGTCGTCGGCACGAACGAGGTCGATTACCACACGACCGGCGTGAACTGGGGCCGCGATCTGCCCGAGCCGGAAGTGGCGGATATTCGCAACGTCGTCGCGGGCGATCCGTCGCCGGACGGCAAGGGCACGCTCGAAATCTGCCGCGGCATCGAAGTGGGCCACGTGTTTCAGCTCGGCACGAAGTATTCGGATTCGATGGGCGCGACGTTCCTCGACGAAAACGGCAAGCCCGCGCCGATGCAGATGGGCTGCTACGGCATCGGCGTGACGCGCGTGCTGGGCGCGGCGATCGAACAGAACTTCGACGACAAGGGCATCATCTGGCCGGAAGCCATCGCGCCGTTCGAAGTCGTGATCTGCCCGATGGGCTACGATCGCAGCGACGCCGTGCGCGAGCAGGCCGACAAGCTCTACGCGACGCTGCAGCAAGCGGGCATCGACGTGATCCTCGACGATCGCGGCGAGCGTCCGGGCGTGATGTTCGCGGACTGGGAACTGATCGGCGTGCCGCATCGCATCGTGATCGGCGATCGCGGGCTGAAGGAAGGCAAGCTCGAGTATCAGAGCCGTCGCGATACCGAAGCCACGCTGCTGCCCGTCGATGAAGCGGCCGACGTCGTGATGGCCAAAGTGCGGGCCGCGCTCGGGAAGTAATGCAGTACAACTTCCTGTCGGCGACGATCCTTCTGCTGCTGATCACCGATCCGCTCGGCAACATTCCGATCTTCATCAACGCGCTGCGCGGCGTCGCCAAAGAGCGGCGCCGCGTCGTGATCCTGCGGGAAGTCGCGATCGCGTTCGTGATCCTGCTGGTGTTCATGCTGGCGGGCGATCGCTTTCTGCGCGCGATGAACCTCACGGATCTGTCGTTGCGCATCGGCGGCGGGATCGTGCTGTTTCTCATCGCGCTGCGGATGATCTTTCCGCATCCCGACGGCCCGATGGGCGGCGATTCGCGCGGCGGCGAGCCGCTGATCGTGCCGCTCGCGATTCCGGCGCTGGCGGGTCCGTCCGCGCTCGCGACGGTGATGCTTCTGACTTCGCAAGCGCCCGGCAAGATGCTCGAATGGATCGGCGCGCTGACGGTGACGATGATCGTCTGCGCGATCGTGCTGATCCTCGCGGAGAAGATTCAGCAGTGGCTCGGCGAGCGTGCGGTCACGGCGTTCGAGCGGTTGATGGGACTCGTGCTCGTGGCGATTTCCGTAGAGATGATTCTCACGGGAATACGCACTTTCGTGCATCAACTATGAAAAAAGCGGCCGAGGCCGCTTTTTTTACGTCGCTTCGAAGAGCGATTACGCGCCTTCCGTCAGCGCGCGAATCGTCGGCAAATTCCGCCAGTAACCCTTCGCATCCATCCCGCATCCGAACACGTAGCGATCCGGCACCTCGAATCCGCAGAAATCCGGGCGCAGCGGCTTCGCCTTCGGGATGATCTTTTCGCACAGCACCGCGGACAGGAACGTCTTCGCGCCCATCGCCATGATGCGGTCGCGGATCGCGGCCATCGTTTCGCCTTCGTCGAGGATGTCGTCGAGCACGAGCACGACGCGATCCTTCACCGATTCCGCCGGCGCCACGCGCCATTGCATCTCGCTGCCGCCCTTGATGGCGTTGCGATAGCGCGTCAGGTGGATGTAATCGAACTCGAGCGGGAAGTCGAGATGCGGCAGCAACATGCCGGTGAACACGGCCGCGCCTCCCATGACCGAGAGCACGAGCGGGAAGTCGTCTTGCGTCGCCGACTTGATGGCCGTGGCCATCTTGCCGATCGATGCGTTGACTTCGTCAGCCGTCACGATCTCTTCGGAGTGGCTGAAAATATGGAGAGCTTCTTCGCGATTCATAGGGAAAGCGGGGGAGAGGCTGACTTCTTAGTGTGGAAAAAAACGGCGGCGTGCGCCATATGATAAACCCGCGCTTCCTTCGCGTCGGGCGACGCGCGAAAACGCGGGTTCGAGGTACTACGATCAGCGCATGCCAGGCAACATGCCCTTCATGCCGCGCATCATCTTCTGCAGATTGCCGCCCTTGAGCTTCTTCATCATGCCGCGCATCTGTTCGTACTGATTGAGCATGCGGTTGACTTCCTGAACGTGCACGCCCGCGCCCGCGGCGATGCGGCGCTTGCGCGCGGCCTTGATGAGTTCCGGCTTCGCGCGCTCCTGGAGCGTCATGGAGTTGATGATGCCTTCCATGCGGCGCATCTGCTTTTCCGCGTTGTTCATGTCCGCGCCTTGCGCGGCTTGCTGAAACTGCGCGGGCAGTTTGTCCATGAGCGACGAGAGGCCGCCCATCTTCTTCATCTGCGAGAGTTGTGCCTTGAAGTCGTTCAGGTCGAAGTCGCCGCCTTTCTTGACCTTGTCGGCGAGCTTTTGCGCCGCCTGGCTGTCGACGCCGCGTTGCGCTTCCTCGACGAGCGCGAGAATGTCGCCCATGCCGAGAATCCGGTTCGCCATGCGATCCGGATGGAAGACTTCGAGCCCGTCGAGCTTTTCCGCGACGCCGACGAACTTGATCGGCTTGCCGGTGACGTGCCGCACGGAAAGCGCCGCGCCGCCGCGCGAATCGCCGTCGAGCTTCGTGAGCACGACGCCGGTGAGCGGCAGCGCGTCGTTGAACGCCTTCGCGGTGTTGACCGCGTCCTGGCCGAGCATGGCATCGACGACGAAGAGCGTCTCAGCGGGCTTGAGCAGCGCGTGCAGTTCGCTGATCTCGTTCATCATCGCTTCGTCGATACCGAGACGGCCGGCCGTATCGACGATCACGACATCGTGATAGTGGCGCTTCGCCCAGTCGATCGCCGCGCGCGCGATGTCGGCAGGTTTCTGATCCGGCTCCGACGGGAAGAAGTCCGCGCCGACCTGCTCGGTCACGGTCTGCAACTGACGGATAGCGGCGGGGCGATACACGTCGACGGAAACGGTGAGCACCTTCTTCTTGCTCTTCTCGCGCAGAAGCTTGGCGAGCTTGCCGGTCGTGGTGGTCTTGCCCGCGCCCTGCAAACCGGCCATCAGGATGACGGCGGGCGGCGCGACGGCGAGATTCAGTTCGGCGGCCTTGCCTTCGTAATCGCCGCCGATTACCGCCGTCAGTTCCTTCTGGACGACGCCGACGAGCGCCTGACCCGGCGAGAGGCTCGACACGACTTCTTCGCCGAGCGCCTTTTCCTTCACCTTCGCGATGAACTCGCGCACGACCGGCAACGCCACGTCCGCTTCGAGCAGCGCGAGCCGCACTTCCCGCAACATCTCTTGCGTATTGGCCTCGGTGAGCCGGGCCTCGCCGCGCAGCGTCTTGACGACGCGCGCCATCCGTTGAGTGAGATTATCGAGCATGGGGGAAAGGTAGAGAATGCGGCCCTTTTTCAGCGCAAAACGACTCTGCGCCCCGCGTCGCCGCAAGGGGGAAAACGTCGCGATTCAAGGGCCTAGTGTAAACTTCGAACATGGATATTGTACTGTATGCCCTCACTGCGCTTCTCTACGGCGGACTTGCCGTAGCGGGGTGGCGCGCGCATCGCCACACGGCCGTGGAGCCGGCGCTGGCGGGCGTGCCTTCGGGCATGGCGCCGGCGCGGAAAATGTCGCCGGACATGGGCGGACTGGGCCGCGCTCTATTATTAGTAGCGCTGCTCGTCCACGGCCTCTTGCTGCACACGACGATCTTTCCCCAGAACGCGATGGTCTTCGGCTTCGCGTTCGCGCTCTCCGCGATGTTCTGGCTCGGCGCGGGCATCTATTGGATCGAAAGCTTTTTCTTTCCGCTCGACGGCCTGCGGCTGCTCGTGCTGCCGCTCGCGTGCGTTGCGTCGCTGCTGCCGCTCGTCTTCGGCGGCGTGCGCGTGCTGTCGTACTCTGCCGCGCCGATGTTCAAGCTGCACTTCCTGATCGCGAACGTCGCGTACGGACTCTTCGCGATCGCCGCGCTGCACGCCGTGCTCATGCTGATGCTCGAACGCCGTCTGCAGCGCATGCGCGGCATGGCGACGCGTCATACGGGCAACGGCTGGCTCACGAGCTGGCTCGATACGCTGCCGCCGCTCCTGACGCTCGAAAAGCTGCTGTTCCGCCTGATCGCGGCCGGCTTCGTGCTGCTCACGCTCACGCTCGTGTCGGGTATCGCGTTCAACGAGCAACTGGTCGATCGCGCGCTGCGCTTCGATCACAAGACCGTGTTCGCCTTCGTCTCCTGGCTGATGTTCGGCGCGTTGCTCACGGCGCGCCGCATCTCGGGATGGCGCGGACGCGCGGCATTGCGCTGGGTGCTGGCCTCGTTCGCCGCGCTGCTGCTCGCGTATGTCGGCAGCCGCTTCGTGTTCGAAGTGCTGCTGCATCGCGCGGTCGTCTGAGCGCGTACTTTCTATCGGCATGAATCGATGCGAAATTTCTTCTTTCTGATCGTCCTCTTCTTCGTGAGCCAGTGGCTCCTGAAGAAGCTGCGCCGCGCCAACGAGCGCGCGCAACAGGGCGAGGCCCAAGCCGGCGGTGCGACCGCGGGCGGCGCCAGCGGCGCGCATCGGGCGCGCAATGGCAACGGCAACGACAATGGCGCGGCCGCGAGCGCGCCGCAACTTGCTGATCCGCTCATCCGTTGCGCGCAATGCGGCGTGCACACGCCGCGCAGCGAGTCGATCGTCGTCGCGGGCGAGCGCTTCTGCTGCGCCGATCACGCGCGCCATTACGCGAGCCGTCCGACAGGCCGCGACGCGCGATGAACATGCACGTCGTCAGGAAAGGCGATCCGCATATCGACGCGCAAGGCTGGCTGACGAGCGCGACGCGACTGCCGTCGCCGAACTTCGAGGCGCGTCCCGGCGACGCGGTGCCGACGCTCATCGTCGTGCACAACATCAGCCTGCCGCCCGACGATTTCACGACGAACTCGATCGCCGATTTCTTCCTCAACAAACTCGATCACGATGCGCATCCGTACTTCGATCATCTGCGCGGCATGCGGGTGTCGGCGCACTTCGTGATTCGTCGCGACGGCGCGGTCGAACAGTTCGTCTCCTGCGACGAACGCGCGTGGCATGCGGGCGTTTCGTCGTTCTGCGGACGCGAGCGCTGCAATGATTTTTCGATCGGCATCGAGCTCGAAGGCAGCGATCGCATGCCGTTCGAAGACGCGCAGTACGACGCGCTCGTCGCGCTCGTGCGCATCGTCGTGAAGCGTTATCCGATCGACGCGCTGGCCGGACATTCCGACATCGCGCCGGGCCGCAAGACGGACCCCGGTCCGCACTTCGACTGGCCGCGCCTGCGCCACGACAGCGCGCTGCCGCCTTCATTCTTCCCGTTTCAGTCCAACATCTGAGCGCTGCGTAAGGTCTTTCTCGTTGCGGCGCAGCAGGGTCGCGCGCGATGCCTTGCCGTGCTTTGCGCTAGCAAAAGTCAACCCCGCAACGCCGGACTCGAGGCAAATAAACCTTTTTGAGACTGCGCGGATGTCCACTATACTTGGTGCCGAAAGACGTACTTTGCACTATATCTTGTGTTGTTGAAGCGGCGCCCGCTCCCATGAGCCGGCGCCGCCAGCTTTCCGGCGTAGAGAAGTTTGGCTGGCCCGGGGCGATGCGCGAGACGGTTTCTCTTTGCGAGGAGAGAGGCGTCGGGCGCATCGGGCGCCAGCGAGCAGCACCGTGAAGAAGGCATGCAAGCAAGCGCGAATTGCGTCGACCGACACCGCGCGCCAACGCGGGCACCGCATGAGACGCCAAAAACAATGCGGGCCGTAAGCGCCGCGATTCGTGTTTCCAGCCTGCTGTATTCACAGCCTGGCTTACCGCCAAAACACCGCGTGACCTTCACGACGAACTCGTGACGCGCGCGGCATAAGTGATAAATCCGCGGATCATCCGCACCATTCGAACACCAGGAGTTTTGCACATGCAAACCACCGACAACGCCACGACTTCATTCGAAGGCGCATCCGCACAGCCGATGGGCGGTGCGCAGGCCACGGGCGCAGCACAAGCGCTCGCGCCGAACACGACGTATGCCGACTACAAGGTCATCCGTCGCAACGGAAGCGTGGTGTCGTTCGAGCCGACGAAAATCGCGATCGCCGTGACGAAGGCGTTCATCGCCGTGAACGGCGGCCAGGGCGCGGCTTCGGCGCGCGTGCGCGAACTCGTCGAGCAACTGACGCAAGCCGTCGTGCGCGCGCTCGTGCGCAGCCGTCCGCATGGCGGCACGTTCCATATCGAAGACATTCAGGATCAGGTCGAGCTCGCGCTGATGCGCGGCGGTGAGCACAACGTCGCGCGGGCGTACGTCCTGTATCGCGAGAAGCGCACGCAGCAGCGTTCGCAAGAGCGCTCGGAAGCGCAGAACGCGCAGCCGCACGAAGGCGCGATCAACGTGACGGACAACGGCGTCACGCGCCCGCTCGATCTCGACGCGCTGAAGGCGCTGATCGTCTCCGCGTGCGCGAACCTCGGCGACGCGGTGTCCGCCGAGCCGATCGTCGCCGAAACGGTAAAGAACCTGTACGACGGCGTGCCAATGAGCCAGGTCTACGACTCGGCCATCCTCGCCGCGCGCACGATGATCGAAAAGGATCCGGCGTACAGCCAGGTCACCGCACGCATCCTGCTGCACACGATCCGCCGCGAAATTCTCGTCGATGAAGTGACGCAAGCCGAAATGGGCGAGCGTTACGCCGAATACTTCCCGCTCTTCATCAAGCGCGGCGTGGAAGCCGGCCTGCTCGACGACAAGCTCCAGCAATTCGACCTGAAGCGCCTCGGCGCCGCGCTCGACGCGAACCGCGATCTGCAATTCGGCTACCTCGGCCTGCAGACGCTCTATGACCGCTACTTCCTGCACGTCGAAGGCACGCGTATCGAACTGCCGCAGGCATTCTTCATGCGTGTCGCGATGGGCCTGTCGCTCAACGAAATCGACCGCGAAGCGCGCGCGATCGAGTTCTACAACGTACTCTCGTCGTTCGACTTCATGTCGTCGACGCCGACGCTGTTCAACTCGGGCACGCATCGCTCGCAGTTGTCGTCGTGCTATCTGACAACCGTCGCCGACGATCTCGACGGCATCTACGAAGCGCTGAAGGAAAACGCGCTGCTCTCGAAGTTCGCGGGCGGTCTCGGCAACGACTGGACCCGCGTGCGCGCCCTCGGCTCGCACATCAAGGGCACGAACGGCAAGTCGCAGGGCGTCGTGCCGTTCCTGAAGGTCGTGAACGACACGGCTGTCGCGGTGAATCAGGGCGGCAAGCGCAAGGGCGCGGTGTGCGCGTACCTGGAGTCGTGGCACCTCGACATCGAGGAATTCCTCGAACTGCGCAAGAACACGGGCGATGACCGTCGCCGCACGCACGACATGAACACGGCGAACTGGATTCCCGATCTGTTCATGAAGCGCGTCGTCGAAGGCGGCGACTGGACGCTGTTCTCGCCGTCGACCTGCCCGGACCTGCACGATCTGTTCGGCGCGGACTTCGAGAAGGCCTATGTGGCTTACGAAGAGAAAGCCGCACGCGGCGAGATCAAGCTGTTCAAGAAGCTGCCGGCCGCGCAACTGTGGCGCAAGATGCTCGGCATGCTGTTCGAGACGGGCCATCCGTGGATCACGTTCAAGGATCCGTGCAATGTGCGCTCGCCGCAACAGCACGTCGGCGTCGTGCATTCGTCGAACCTGTGCACGGAAATCACGCTGAACACGAGCGAGACCGAAATCGCCGTCTGCAACCTCGGCTCGGTGAACCTCGTCGCGCACATGGTGAAGCAGGCCGACGGCAGCTACGCGCTGGATCACGCGAAGTTGAAGCGCACCATCAGCGTGGCGATGCGCATGCTCGACAACGTCATCGACATCAACTACTACGCGGTGCCGAAGGCGCGTAACTCGAACCTGAAGCATCGTCCGGTCGGCATGGGCATCATGGGCTTCCAGGACTGCCTGCATCTGCTGCGCACGCCGTATGCGTCGGGCGAAGCGGTCGAGTTCGCGGATCGTTCGATGGAAGCCGTCTGCTACTACGCGTACTACGCGTCGACGGAACTGGCGGAAGAGCGCGGCCGTTACGCGACGTATCGCGGCTCGCTGTGGGATCGCGGCATTCTTCCGCAGGATTCGCTGAAGCTGCTGGCGGACGCGCGCGGCGGCTACGTCGAAGTGGATTCGTCGGAGTCGATGGACTGGGCGCAACTGCGTTCGCGCATCTCGACGTACGGCATGCGCAACTCGAACTGCGTGGCGATCGCGCCGACGGCGACGATCTCCAACATCATCGGCGTGTCGGCGTGCATCGAGCCGACCTTCCAGAACCTGTACGTGAAGTCGAATCTGTCGGGCGAATTCACGGTCGTGAACGACTACCTCGTGCGTGACCTGAAGGCGCGTGGGCTGTGGGACGAAGTGATGGTGTCGGATCTGAAGTACTTCGACGGCACGCTCTCGCGCATCGACCGCATTCCGGCGGATCTCCGCGCGATCTACGCGACGGCGTTCGAAGTCGATCCGAAGTGGCTGGTCGAAGCGGCGTCGCGCCGGCAGAAGTGGATCGATCAGGCGCAGTCGCTGAACATCTACATGGCGGGCGCGTCGGGCAAGAAGCTCGACGAGGTCTACAAGCTCGCGTGGATTCGCGGCCTCAAGACCACGTATTACCTCCGTACGATGGCGGCGACGCACGTCGAGAAGTCGACCGTGGCGCACGGTGCGCTGAATGCTGTGCCGTCGGGCGATGGCGGGTCGGGCGCATCGGGTGCGCAGGGCGGGTTCGGTGGCGTGTCGGGCGGTGCGTCGAACGCGGGTGGCTTCAATGCAGCGGCGGTGGAGGCAGCGCCGGCTGCCGAAGCGGATGGTCCCGTTTGCATGATGCGTCCGGGGGATGCTGGCTTCGACGAGTGCGAGGCTTGCCAATAAGCGTGGGTTGAAGCGGTCTCTGAGGACCGGTGCCGGGTGCTTTCTTCTTCGTGAAGGGAGTGGTCGGTGCCGGTTTTTTTTCGCCGTTGGTTTCGGTGTTGTTTTCGCTGTTGTTTTCGCCGGATCCCGTTTTCGTGTCGGTCTATTAGCACTGCCCCTGTGCGGGGCGGCAGTCACTTTCTTTGCTGCTGCAAAGAAAGTAACCAAAGAAAGCAGCTCGTTCAGGCCCGCGGTCACACGCAGTTTGGCCATGCTTGCCAGCCGGAAGTGGCACTCGCCTAAATGTCGCCCCCAAAGGCCCAACCGGGCTTGGCTCGCGCACGGTCTGCCGCGCCAGTTGTTTTAGGGCGCTGGTTCAGCACCAAATAGCTTCGGCACAGCGCTGCGCGCTGCCGTTGGGTATGCGAGGGCAACCGACGAAGAAGAAGCACGCGCAGACCCGACTAACCCATCGGCCGCGAAGCGGGCTGGAGCTATTTGGTGCTGAACCAATGAAGCACGCGGCGCGATGAGTCAGACCGTGCGCGGTCCAAGCCCCGCGAGACCTACGAGGGCACTCGCTACTGCCGGGCCATTAGGCCAATCGCCTGTGCCGCGGCCGGTGTGAAGTGCTTAGGCTGGGGATAGCTGCTTTCTTTGGTTACTTTCTTTGCAGCAGCAAAGAAAGTGACCCCTCCGCCGGGGAGGCGGCTACTGAACAAGCGGCGAGATAACGGAAGAAGCAGGACAGCAGAAGCAACAACCTCACCCCCGCGTGCCACGCGAAATCTCCGTCCCTGCATCATGCGCGAGCCGCGCGGTAATCGGCATCGAAAGAAAAGAGAACAACCCGACGACAACGAACGCAGGCCAGAAGTCGGACCATTGCACGCTCGCATGACCGTTCAGATATTGCGAGAGTTCGAGCGTGATCCCCGCGATCGTCACGCCAAGACCAAGCGACACCTGTTGCACGAAGCTGGCAAGGCTGGTCGCGCGCCCGACATCGCGCGTTTCGATCTCCGCATACGCGAGCGAGTTGAGGCTCGTGAACTGCAACGCAGGGAAGAAGCCTCCGAGCAGCACGACAGCCCAGATCACCCAGGTCGGCGTGCCGGGAAAGAACGAGCCGCACGCCGCGATGGCGATGCCCGACAGCGCCGCGTTATAGAAGAGCGTCTGACGGAAGCCGAAGCGATGCAGCACGCGCGACGCGAGCGAGCGCATGAACATGCCGCCGAACGCCGACGCGCAGGTGATCGCGCCGGACTTGAACGCGGTCATGCCGAGACCTTCCTGCAGCGCGAGCGGCAGAAGAAACGGCACCGCGCCGAGCCCGATGCGAAACATCGAACCGCCGAGGACGCTCGCCTGAAACGTCGGCACGCGGAAGAAGCGCAAGTCGAGCAGCGGCTTCTCCGAGCGGCGCGCGTGGATGCAGTACAGCACGACCATCAGCGCGCCGGCCACGCACATCGCAAATGCCGTGCGTTGCGGAATCAGTTCGCCGCCGACGAGCGAGAGCCCGAGCAACAGCAGCACGCCCGCGCTCGCGGAGAGGAAGAAGCCGAACCAGTCGAGCCGGCCCGGATGGTCCTCGTGCGAGTTGGCAATGTAGCGGTTGGTCAGATAGATGCCGGCGATGCCGATCGGAATGTTGATGAAGAAGATCAGGCGCCAGTGCAGATAGGTGGTGATGAAGCCGCCGAGCAACGGACCGACCGCGGGTCCGAGCATTGCGGGCACCGAGAGGTAGTTCATCGCGCGAATGAACTCCGAGCGGCGCACCGAGCGGAAGATGATGATGCGGCCGACCGGCACCATCATCGCGCCGCCGACGCCCTGGATGAAGCGCGCGACGGTGAAGGGGCCGAGCGACGTGGAGGCCGCGCAGAGCAGCGAGCCGACGACGAACACGCCGATGGCCGCGCGGAACACGGCGCGTGCGCCGAAGCGGTCAGCGACCCAGCCGCAGATCGGTATGAAGACGCCGAGCCCGAGCACATAGCTCGTGACGGCGACTTTCAATGTGACGGGATCGCGTCCGAAGGCACGCGCCATTTCAGGAATCGCGGTGACGATCACGTTGGCGTCGACGCTTTCCATGAACATCGCGCACGCGACGATGAGAGGGGCAATGAAAGCTTTGACGGCAAGCGGCATGGTGAATCGCGATCAACTCTTGGCGGCAAGAGCGGCGATTATGGCACCGATATGGAGCAGTCGCTGAGCGATCGAAGCGCGTTGCGTGCTGCGATGAACATTGAACGAGGAGTGAAGAAACGATGGACCCGCAGGATCTGCAACGGCTCGTCACGCAGACGATGCCCTATGGCAAGTACAAGGATCGGCTCATCGCGGATCTGCCCGGTCACTATCTCGCGTGGTTCGCGCGTGAGGGTTTTCCAGAGGGCAAGCTCGGCAAGCTGCTCGCGTTGATGCATGAGATCGACCATAACAACCTGCGCTCGCTGCTCGATCCGTTGCGAGGTCGATGAGTTTTTTTGTCGAAACGGAACGCCGCGTAAACGCGCTATAGGTTGTATCGACACGTTTTGCAAGCACAAGATATTGTGGAAACAAGAGACGCCAAATGCTAAACTTCGGCAACGAATTCGAAGCACGCGGCAGGCAAGAGCAGGCGCCTCGACGTACTCGTCCGAGGGTGTTTCGAGTGACGCGGCGCGTGTTCGATGAACAGCATCGAAGCTCATCGAAGAGCGCGAGTGAACGTAGCAAGCCGCTCGCTTCTCGACACATGTTTTGCATCGCATCGAGTGTCGTCGAGAGACATCGATCGATGAGCGAAGCGAGCCACGCTTCGATGCGTTCGAGATCGCACACTCGTCATCGCGCTCATGCTCGCAGCAAAACACGACGTGCTTCGCATCATGCATCGCACGTCGGCCGCAAAGCACCGTGGGACAAGGCTTTCAAGACATCGATGAAGTCACGCGCAAGCACGTTGCGATGCCTTCGAAGTCACTCGATCAGGACCGCTTCACACACGATTCAACAGATGCCGCATCGAGCTTCACACACACGGCTGCGAGCCAAGTGTTGTATGCAGGTAGCAACGTCGAATCTAAATCGCATGAAAACGAGAATTTTCATGAGCAAACTCTTTTATCGCTCATGAAAAGATGGTACAAACCGATCTAAATTGATGGTGAGAATTTATGCTCAACTGGGATGACGAGACCACTGCCGTAGCTCCCTCGAGCGCTTCGCAACAGAACACGTTGCGCAACGCTCAAGGCACGGCGCAATTCGCGCAAGCTCATCAAGCTACCCATCAGACTGCTCAGGCTAACTCGACGAACATCTTCTCCGATGGCTTCGTTCCGCCCGCAGCCGCTACACCGTCCGCCGGCGTGATCGCCGCGCAGAGCGAAGCGCGCGTCAATGTCGCCGACAAGCGCATCATCAACGGCAAGACCGACGTCAATCAGCTCGTGCCGTTCAAGTACAAGTGGGCGTGGGAGAAGTACCTCGCCGGCTGTGCGAACCACTGGATGCCGCAGGAAGTGAACATGTCGCGCGACATCGCCCTGTGGAAAGACCCGAACGGTCTCTCGGACGACGAGCGCCGCGTCGTCAAGCGCAACCTCGGCTTCTTCGTCACGGCGGACTCGCTCGCCGCGAACAACATCGTGCTCGGCACGTACCGTCACATCACCGCTCCGGAGTGCCGCCAGTTCCTGCTGCGTCAGGCCTTCGAAGAGGCGATCCACACGCACGCGTATCAGTACATCGTCGAATCGCTGGGTCTCGATGAAAGCGAGATCTTCAACGCGTATCACGAGGTCAAGTCGATTCGCGACAAGGACGAGTTCCTCATTCCGTTCATCCAGACGCTGACCGATCCGGCATTCACCACCGGCACGCTGGAAGCGGACCAGAAATTGCTGAAGTCGTTGATCGTGTTCGCCTGCATCATGGAAGGTCTGTTCTTCTATGTCGGCTTCACGCAGATTCTGGCGCTGGGTCGCCAGAACAAGATGACGGGCGCGGCGGAGCAGTATCAATACATCCTCCGTGACGAGTCGATGCACTGCAACTTCGGCATCGACCTCATCAACCAGATCAAGCTCGAAGAGCCGCAACTGTGGACCGCCGAATTCAAGGCCGAGATCCGCGAGCTCTTCAAGGAGGCGGTGGAGCTCGAATATCGCTACGCTGAAGACACCATGCCGCGCGGGGTGCTCGGCCTGAACGCGTCGATGTTCAAGAGCTACCTGCGCTTCATCTGCAACCGGCGTTGCCAGCAGATCGGGCTTGACCCGCTCTTCCCGAACGAGGAAAACCCGTTCCCGTGGATGAGCGAAATGATCGACTTGAAGAAGGAACGCAACTTCTTCGAGACACGCGTGATTGAGTATCAAACCGGCGGCGCGCTGACCTGGGAATAATAAAAATCCAGGACGTGTTGCAGACGAAATCGATGGGACGGTCAGGCAGCAGCGTGTCGCTCACGCGCGCCTGATCGACAAGGTTTAGGAGAACGGTCGCCCGATGCAAAGTGCGCCTACTGACTTGGCGAGCCGATTATCGGCACGAATGAAAGACAGGCGTTTTGCGATCCCTTCAATGGGATGGGCAAACTTCCCCCCGGAAAATGCCAGCGGCATGCGCGCTGGCTCGATCAAGCGATGGCCGGCGCCGCGAAGATGCGGTGCTGACTCAATTTGGCGCGCGGTGCCTCGGGGCACGGCGCGCCTTGCCGTATTCATTAGCGTAAGCAGGTGGGATCAGCGTACGCCGATGAATAATCCGCTTCGTAGCGTGCGCTGTGAGAGGCGACGCGTGGGAAGCGGGTTTTGACGAAGGGTGTAGTTTGAACTGACTCTCATCTGAAAACCTGAAGGAGAAAAACCATGGCAGTTGCCAAGAAAAAACCCGCCGCCAAAAAGGCTGCAGCGAAGAAAGTCACCGCAAAGAAGGCCGCACCGGCGAAGAAGGTTGCCGCCAAGAAGGTCGCTGTGAAGAAGGTTGCAGCGAAGAAAGTAGCGGCCAAGAAGGTCGCGGCGAAGAAGGTTGCAGCAAAGAAAGTGGCAACCAAGAAAGTCGCAGCAAAGAAAGTAGCGGCGAAGAAGGTTGCAGCGAAGAAGGTCGCGGCGAAGAAGGCGCCCGCGAAGAAAGCCGCTGCGAAGAAAGTCGCGACCAAGAAGGTAGCCGCGAAGAAGGCCGCAGCCAAGAAGGCGCCTGCGAAGAAGGCCGCGGCGAAGAAGGCGCCCGCGAAGAAGGCCGCAGCGAAGAAGGCCGCTGCGAAAAAGGCTCCTGCGAAAAAGGCTGCTGCGAAGACCGCAGCCGCTGCGCCTGCCCCTGCTGCCGCTCCTGCTGCGAAGAAGGCCCCCGCGAAAAAAGCTCCGGCCAAGAAGGCCGCTGCTGCGAAGAAGACTACGGCTGCTGCTCCTGCAACGACGGCAACGACCGTATCGGCGCCTGCTCCGGCTCCGGCCGCTGCAGTCAAGACGGCGTTGAACCCGGCAGCGGCATGGCCGTTCCCGACGGGCAGCCGTCCGTAAGCTCTCGCAGTACGCGACACCCAGGCACAGTGCGCTGTGCCCTTAGTCCGGGTAAGCCTACCCGGCCTGAACCCGTCGCCGGAAATCTGGCGGCGGGTTTTTCGTTTCGGCGAACGAATTTCATCGCGCGCCTGCCGCTCGTTTCGCGCGGCCAAAGAAAAAGCGCATGCATCTTTCGATACATGCGCTCGCGCCGGACGAAGTGCTCGCCTTGCGGCGGCTATTCGTCCGCCGATTACGTCAGTGCCGCCTCAGTTCAGTGAGTCACGCGCGTGACGCCGCCGCTCGACAACAGACGCACCCGCTCGCCCGCCTGGAAGACTTCGCCGTTCGCGGTCTGCGTGATCGCGCGCATGTCGCCGTTATCGAGGCGCACGGTGATCTCCAGACCGTTCTTCATCGCGACGCTGTTCTCGACCGCGTTACCCGCAACAGCGCCGGCCAGCCCGCCGATGATGCCCGCGATGATCGAGCCATTGCCACCGCCGATCGCGCTGGCCGCCGCGACGCCGCCGAGCGCGCCGCCGCCGATCGTGCCGAGGCCGGTCGGCTGGCCATTGTTCGAACTGATCTTCACGCCGCGCACGCTTTCGACGGTGGCCATACGCACCGTTTCCTCGCGCTGCGCCTGCGACGCCGTATAAACGTCCGAAGAACTGCTGTTGTAGGCGCAGCCCGTCAGCGCGACCGAGCCGACGAGCGCCATTGCCAGCGCGATACGACTTACCGTTTTCATTCCTTCACTCCAATCACTCAGAACAGGCTGTTTCCGAAGGCCTGTTTGAAACGTTCTTCGATTTCGGCGCGCGTCGGCGCGTAGGTTTGCGGTCCCTGATGTTCGATTTTCAGCGAACCCATCAGACTCGCGAGACGACCCGTTTTCTCCCAGCCAAGCTTGTTCTCGATGCCGTACAGCAGGCCGCCGCGGAACGCATCTCCGCAGCCGGTCGGATCGACCACCTGATGCGCCTTCACGGAGGGAACGTCGAGCACGCCATCGTCATGATAGATCTGCGCGCCGTGTTCGCCACGTGTGACGACGAGGGCATCGACACGGCTCTTGATGTCTTCGATCGACCAGCCGGTCTTGTTGCTCAACAGCTTGGCTTCGTAATCGTTGACCGCCACGTAGGTGGCGAGTTCAATCATGCGACAAAGTTCGACACCGTCGAGAATCGGCAATCCCTGGCCCGGATCGAACACGAACGGCACGCCGGCGCGGGCCAGTCCTTCGGCGTGTTCGCGCATGCCTCGCGCACCGTCGGGGGCGACGATGCCGAGCGAGATGCCGCGCGTTTCATCGGCGCGGTTCAGGTGCGATTCCATCATCGCGCCGGGGTGGAACGCGGTAATCTGGTTGTTCGCGAGATCGGTGGTGATGAAGCATTGCGCCGAGTGCTGATCGGGCAGCACGCGCACGTATTCTGTCGACAGACCCAGCGCGTCGAGCCGGTCGACGTAGAGCTGCGAATCCGCCGCGCCGAGCGTGGCCATGATCTTCGGATCGCCACCCAGGAGCTTCAGCGCATAGGCGATATTGCCCGCGCAGCCGCCGAAGTTGCGCCGCATCGTCGGCACCAGGAAGCTGATGTTCAGCATGTGCACCTGATCCGGCAGGATATGGTCGCCGAAGCGGCCCTGGAAGGTCATGATGTTGTCGTAGGCGAGCGAGCCGCAGATGAGCGTAGCCAAGGCGAACGTCCTTAAGAATAGGTGCCGAGGAAAAAAATGCGCATACGAGGCGCGGCGAGCTTTTCCCCGCGCCTCGTATGCGCGGACCGCTCCGGTCGAGAGCGGTCCGCCGAAAGAATTACTTCAGTGCGGCGAGCGCTGCGTCGTAGTTCGGCTCGTTCTTGATTTCAGGCACGAGCTCCGAGTGCAGCACTTTGTTGTTCTCGTCCAGAACGACCACCGCGCGGGCCGTCAGGCCCTTGAGCGGGCCGCTTGTCACGTCGACGCCGTAGGCTTGTGCGAACTCGTGGCCGCGGAACGTCGAGGCCGTCACGACGTTTTCGATGCCTTCGGTCGTGCAGAAACGCTTCGCCGCGAACGGCAGATCGCCCGAAACGACGACCACCACCGTGTTGTTCAGGCCGGCGGCTGCTTCGTTGAACTTGCGCGTCGACGTGGCGCAGGTCGGCGTGTCGAGGCTCGGCACGATGTTCAGCACCTTGCGCTTGCCCGCGAAGTTGGCGAGCTTGATGTCGCCGAGATCGGCGCCGACGAGCGTGAATTCGGACGCTTGCTGGCCTGCGCCCGGAAAGGTGCCGCTGACGTCGATGGGATTGCCGCCGAGGGTAACTTGACTCATGTTGCGCTCCAGAGAATTGTCAGATGCTGACGGGAAAATCGCGCGTGCCGAGCCGTGAGGACAGGGACGCGCGTCGTGTGGCACTCGGTTCGGAGCCTTGCGCGTGATGAACGGCGCGAGGCCGTGATCACGGATAAAAGACCTGAACCCGGTAATTCGCGGCGACTGCGTCGCCGGTATCCAGCCGGACGACGACCGGCTGCGCGCTTTGCGGCGGAAGGCCGACGGCGAATATCGTACCCGCTCGCGCGTAATCTTGCGGCCAGAGCACGCGACGGATCGCGACGTTGTTCTTGTCGTCGAGCAGTGTGAGTTCGAGCGCCGGATACGCAAGCGCGACATCCAGCCGATTGCGCAGCGACAACTTCAGTTCGAGCTTGTGCGGACCGTCGACCTGACGCAGACCGGAGCTCTCGATCTGCAATCCGTCGATGTCGCGCGGCGGCGAGATCGTGCAGCCGATCTGATCGCAGACGTCCGAATAGAGCGCGTGCGAGGCGGGCACGAAGACCATCACGGATTCGCGTTGCCACCACGCGAGCTGCACGAGCAACAGCAACGCCAGCAGCACGGCGACGATGATGCCCACGACGCGCATGGCTTTCCCCGAGCCGACACGCGCCGGCGCGCGCAACTCTCGCTGCTCGCGCGATTCGCGGATGACCGGAAACGCTTCGTTCGCGCTGACACGGCGAACCGGCGCGGGCGGTTTCTTGCCGACGAAGCCCGGTTCCGCGTCGTCGCGCCATGCGGGTGCCGCGGGCGGTTCCGGCGTCGGCTGCACGGGCGGTGTGTCCTGCTCATGAACCGGTCCGATGAACGGCTCGGCGCGATCGTCTACAGGAGCGAACGGCGCAACGGGCGCGACGGGCGGCTCGCCGAGCGGCGCATCGACGCCGGCTTGCGCGGAATTCGCGGCATCGGCATGCGGCGCCCCCACGCGGATGAACTGCTTCAGGCGTCCCGCTTCGCCGGGCAGCGCGGACGGCTCGTTCGCGGCATCGGATTGCGCCGGCTCCGTGCGCGGCGGTGTGGGCCGCGTCTGCCCCGAGGCACCCGCGAACGCGGGGGAATCGCCGTAGATCGTGCGTTCGCTATCCGCGCCGGAGGGTTTGGCGCCCGCCGGCAGAGAAGGCGTAGCGGCATGTCTCGCCGGCCCGGTTGCGCCGAGATCGAGATTGCGCGGTGCGAACGGCCGCGGTTTCAGCGGAGCGTCGGGCAAGGCCGTCACGTGCGTCGGCACATCGGGAGCGGGGCCGGCGCCCGAACTGGTCGTGGGGCCGACGGCGACATCATCGTCGATGATCGCGGCATGCTGAGCGACACTTGCCGCAGCCGTCTCATCAGGAAGCTCGAAGCGATGATGCGCGGCATCGAAAACTTCCTGGCAGTGGCCGCAGCGCACGCGGCCGTCGTGCGGCGCGAGCAGGTGCGGGTCCAGCTTGAACACGGTTTCGCAGTGAGGGCAGCGGGTTGCCAGCGCCATATAGAAGTGCCGTTGGCCTGACGGCCTATTCGTGGAAGATGGCGCTATTCTAAAGGCTTTCGCGCCGCGTTCCCGCGAGGCATACCCAGCCTTCGTGCTCGCGCCAGACGCCGATGTCGATCCACTTGGCGTAGACCGCCGCGACCTCGTCGGCCTGCCGTGCGAGCACGCCCGACAGCGCGATTTTGCCGCCCGGCTTCACCTTCGCGGAGAGCATCGACGCCATCAGCTTGAGCGGATTCGAGAGGATGTTCGCGACGACGATATCGAATTCGCCGGCGGGGCACGCGTCGGGCAAACCGTAGGTCACGTCCGCGCGATTGCGCTCGCTGTTCTGACGCGCGGACTCGACCGCCTGAGGATCGATGTCGATGCCCACGACCGGATCCGCGCCGCACTTCTTCGCGAGAATCGCGAGGATGCCCGAGCCGCAGCCGTAATCGAGCAGCGATTGCCCCGGACGCACGGATTGCTCCAGCCATTCCATGCACAGGCGCGTGGTCGGATGGCTGCCGGTGCCGAATGCGAGCCCCGGATCGAGTTCGAGCACGAGCGCGCTCGGGTCGGGCGCGTCGTGCCACGAAGGCACGACCCAGATACGCTCGCCGATGGAAATCGGATCGAACTGCGCCTGCGTGAGACGCACCCAGTCCTGTTCCTCGACGTCGCGCACGGTGAAAGAGGGCGTCGCCGCCAGGCTGATTTCGTTCGCGGCCGCGGCGAGCAGCACGTCGGGATCGGCGTCCTCGGCGAGCAACGCCACGACGCGCGAGCGGTTCCACGCACGCTTCTCGGGCACGAGCCCCGGCTCGCCGAAGAGCGGCTGCTCGTCGGGCGTGTCGGCGTCAGCGTCCTCGACGGACACCGACAAGGCGCCGACGTCAAGCAGCGCGTCCGACAGCGCTTCCGCGTGCTCTCGATCCAGCTCGGCGATCAATTCCCGGTAACTCATGCTCGTGTCTCGTGCTCTCTTGCTTCGCTGTACTTCAGGACTCTTCGGCGACCGCCGCCTGACGCGCGGCCAGCTTGTTCTCGAGATAGTGGATGCTCGTGCCGCCTTCGACGAACTTCGCGTCGATCATCATCTCGCGATGCAGCGGGATGTTGGTCGAGATGCCTTCCACGACCATTTCCGACAGCGCGATGCGCATGCGGTTGATCGCCTGCTCGCGCGTCGCGCCGTAGGCAATCAGCTTGCCGATCATCGAATCGTAGTTCGGCGGAACGAAATAGCTCGCGTACGCATGCGAATCCACGCGGATGCCCGGGCCGCCCGGCGTATGCCACGACGTGATCCGTCCCGGCGACGGCGTGAACTTGAACGGATCTTCCGCGTTGATCCGGCATTCGATCGCGTGGCCGCGGAACTGGATGTCCTTCTGGCGGATCGACAGCTTTTCGCCCGCCGCGATGCGAATCTGTTCCTGAACGATATCGACGCTCGTGATGAGTTCCGTCACCGGATGCTCGACCTGAACGCGCGTGTTCATCTCGATGAAGTAGAACTCGTTGTTCTCGTACAGGAACTCGAAGGTGCCCGCGCCGAGATAGCCCATCTTCTTGCAAGCGTCGGCGCAGCGGTCGCCGATACGCTCGATGAGACGTCGCGCGATGCCCGGCGCCGGCGCTTCCTCGATCACTTTCTGGTGACGGCGCTGCATCGAGCAGTCACGCTCGCCTAGCCAGATCGCGTTGCGGAACGAATCCGACAGCACCTGGATCTCGATGTGGCGCGGGTTCTCGAGGAACTTCTCCATGTACACCTGCGGGTTGCCGAAGGCGCGGCCCGCTTCCTCGCGCGTCATGTTGACCGCGTTGACGAGCGCCGCTTCCGTGTGCACCACGCGCATGCCGCGCCCGCCGCCGCCGCCCGCCGCCTTGATGATGACGGGGTAGCCGACCGTGCGCGCAATCTTCACGATCTCGCGCGGATCGTCTGGCAATGCGCCTTCCGAACCCGGCACGCACGGCACGCCGGTCTTGATCATCGTTTGCTTGGCGGTGACCTTGTCGCCCATCAGGCGGATGGTCTCGGGACGCGGACCGATGAACGTGAAGCCCGATTGCTCGACGCGCTCGGCGAAATCCGCGTTTTCGGAGAGGAAGCCGTAGCCGGGATGGATGGCTTCGGCGTCGGTGACTTCGGCCGCGCTGATGAGCGCCGGCATGTTCAGGTACGAGAGGTTGGACGGCGCCGGTCCGATGCACACGGCTTCGTCGGCCAGCCTGACGTACTTCGCTTCCTTGTCGGCTTCCGAGTAGACGACGACTGTCTTGACGCCCAGCTCGCGGCACGCGCGCTGGATGCGAAGCGCGATTTCGCCGCGGTTCGCAATGAGAATTTTTTCAAACATAGTGGGTCGGCTCATCAACGGGCTCGCGCGAGCGGCCCTCGGGGATCCAATCGGCGGCGCGCTTCTCGACGGATCGATGCTGCTCTGCGCGCCGGCGCGGTGAAGCTGTGCGACGGCGATGCAGACCGCATCCGCCGCACGGCCCGATGCGCCTTCAGTCGCCGATCACGAAGAGCGGCTGGCCGTATTCGACCGCCTGTCCGTTCTCGACGAGGATTTCCTTCACGACGCCGGCCTTATCCGATTCGATTTCGTTCAAGAGCTTCATCGCTTCGATGATGCACAGGGTCTGGCCTTCCTTAACCGTATCGCCGACCTGGATGAACGGGTCCGCGCCCGGCGACGGCGCGCGGTAGAACGAGCCGACCATCGGCGAGGTCACGATGTGACCTTGCGGCACGGCTGCCACCGGCGCGGCCGCTGCGGCCGGCGCACCTTCTCCCGCGCCCGCGAAGTGCGGCGCGGCCGGCGCCTGCATTTGCGGCGCGTACTGTTGCGGCGCCTGCATGTAGACAGGCGCGGCGTTCTTGACGATGCGAACCTTGCCTTCGCCTTCCGTCACTTCCAGCTCCGAGATGCCGGATTCCGAGACGAGGTCGATCAGCGTTTTCAGTTTACGAAGGTCCATCGAAAAATCCCCTTTCAATACTTGGAGACCGGGGTTGCCCGGTGCTTGACTTGATTTGTGGGTGTTCTGAACTGCTCAGCCGCGAGGCTGCGCGGCCAGCAGGCCGACGCGCGCACGCACTCCCGCGCCCGTGCAAGCGCCGACGGAAACGACGGCGGCGGAATCGGTCGGCACACCGCGGGCGTTCATGTCGAACGCTTCGGCGTGGTCGCTTTGATGTGCGCGCCCGAACTGCCAGCGCACGACGCCTGCGGATGCCCTGCGGCGACCGTCATCGTTTTCACGGATGTCGGACTTGACGGCGAGGTGGCCACGCGGCACCGGCAGAGTTGTCATAGTCGCTTCGGGTTGTGCGGAATTCGGCGCACTTTAGCGCCGTTTAGAGAATTTTGTCTAGTTTTACCGTGCGGCGCGTTCCGAAACTGTGGGACAAATTACCGCTCCACGCCGCATGACCGACTCAATTTCCCGCAAGATCGGTGTACTGTACCCTAACTTGCGGCTTACTCAATGCAAGTCGCAGCCTACAGACAGCGAATTTTTACAGGCTGTCGAGTGTGTGCTTCAACTCCGCCGGATCGACTTCGCCCAGTTTTGTCGAGCGGATCTGCCCTTTGGCGTCGATCACCACCGTAAAAGGCAGGCCACCCGCGTTATTGCCGAAGCTACGCGCAAGATCCGCGCCGCCGAAACCGGTGACATAGACGGGATACGCGACCTGTACCTTCTTCAGGAAGTCGTTGACGTTCTTCTCGCTATCCACGCCAAGTCCGATGAACTTAATGCCTTTCTTCTCGTAGTCGCGCTGCATGGCGGAGAGTGTGGGCATTTCCTTCACGCACGGTCCGCACCACGACGCCCAGAAATTGACGACGACCGGTTTGCCCTTGAACGACGCGAGCGGCACGGACGTGCCCGAAGCGCCCGGCGGCGTTGCTTTCCAGAGTTGGTCGACGGCGTTCCCGCTCGCCGGGGTCGCGGCGACGCTATCGCCGCCGGTAAATACGTGACCCGCGTAAAAGCCGCCGACGGTCGCGACGACCGCGACCACGAGGGCCGCCAGAATGCGTGTGCTTTTCATGAGCGTCCAAAAGAAAGATCAGCCGCCGATTTCCAGCGGCGGGGCATCATCGCGATGATCGAGCAGCGTGCGCACCGCCGCGGCGTTCGCGCGCGCAAGGCGTCCGCGACCGTCCGCGCGCACGGCGCCACGGAGATCATCGGTGCCATAGAGCGCGATGTGTACGCCAGTCGGCTCCTCGTTGCGCACCCGATGCAGAAAACTCAGCGTCTCGACATAGCCGCGACCGGCGAAATGCCGCGTCTCCGATACGTCGTACTGTATGTTCGCGTTCAGCAGGTAAATCGCGACTTCCTTCGGATTGTCGCAGAAGCATTGCAGATGGACGTCGGAATGCTCGCCCGCCGTGCCGTTGAGCACCGCGCCCGTCAGATACGGGTCGAAGGGTTTCAGGCGTTCCATCCATTCGAGTGCGACTTCGCGCATGCGCCGCAGCACGACCGGCTGGCTCTCGCTCTGGAAAATGGCCTGATATTCGCGGATTTCCTCTTCGATCTGATCGTTATCGGGCAGAAACTCGCCGCCGATCTTCGCCTCCCCGACGACCTGCCGCGCAGCCTTGCGCTTGGCGGTCGAGTAGTCGAGCCCGTCCTCGGCGATCATTCTCGCGGCGGCAATCGCGATTTCCTCGCGCACGCGCTGCGGATCGAAATGTGATTTGCGAACCATGCCGGAATGATACTAGATAAGCTCGGACGGCCCTTTTGCGGACTCGGTGCGGCACGCTCGCGCCAGCGAAAGAGCGCCAGGCGTGCTCGGTTACAATATGCGCCTTCAGGCGCCTTTCTGCACGGGTTTGCCCACGAACGGCGCCGTTCCTGTTTTTGCCTCTCAATCGCCCGCGCGGCGCGACACGGTTTATGCACATCCACATCCTCGGCATCTGCGGCACCTTCATGGGCGGACTGGCCGTTCTGGCGCGCGAGGCGGGCCACAAGGTCACCGGCTGCGACGCAGGCGTCTACCCGCCGATGAGCACGCAGCTCGAAGCGCAGGGCATCGAGTTGATCGAAGGTTACGGCGTCGAGCAACTCGCGCTCGAACCGGACTTGTTCGTCATCGGCAATGTCGTGACGCGCGGCAATCCGTTGATGGAAGCCATTCTCGATCGCGGGCTGCCGTACACGTCCGGCCCGCAGTGGCTCGGCGAGCACGTGCTGAACGGCAAATGGGTGCTCGCCGTCGCGGGCACGCACGGCAAGACCACGACGAGTTCCATGCTCGCGTGGCTGCTCGAAGACGCGGGCATGAACCCCGGCTTTCTGATCGGCGGCGTGCCGCTCAACTTCGGCATCTCGGCGCGTCTGACCGATTCGAGCTTCTTCGTCATCGAAGCCGACGAATACGACACCGCATTCTTCGACAAGCGCTCGAAGTTCGTCCACTATCGGCCGCGCACGGCGGTACTCAACAACCTCGAATTCGATCACGCCGATATCTTCCCCGATCTCGCCGCCATCGAAACGCAATTCCATCACCTCGTTCGCACCGTGCCGGGCGTCGGGCGCATCGTCACGAACGGGCGCGAGACCGCGCTCGAGCGCGTGCTCACGCGCGGCTGCTGGTCGGGCGTCGAGCGCTTCGGCGTCGACGGCGGCTGGCAGGCGTTGCCCGTCGAGCAGGGCGCGCCCGTCGATGAGCATTTCGCCGTGTACTGGGAGGGCGAGCGGCAGGGCGTCGTCGACTGGCAGGTCCAGGGCGAGCACAACCGCATGAACGCGCTCGCGGCGATCGCGGCGGCGCGCTCGGTCGGCGTGCCGGCGGCGCAATCGGTCAAGGCGCTTTCTAGCTTCCGCAACGTGAAGCGGCGCATGGAAGTGAAGGGCAGCGTGGACGGCGTCACCGTCTACGACGACTTCGCGCATCACCCGACCGCGATCGACACCACCGTCGCCGGACTGAGGACGCGAATCGGCGATGCGCGCATCCTCGCCGTGCTGGAGCCGCGCTCCAACACGATGAAGCTCGGCACGATGAAGGCGCAATTGCCCGCGAGTCTCGCAAGCGCGGATCTGGTATTCGGCTACGGCGCGCGTGAAGGCCGCGACAAGCTCGGCTGGGATCTCGCGGAGGCGCTGTCTCCGCTCGGCGACAAGGCGCGGGCATTCAACGAGATCGAACCTCTGGTGAAAGCGGTCACGGCCGCCGCGCGCCCCGGCGACCACGTGCTCGTGATGAGCAACGGCGGCTTCGGCGGCGTCCATCAGAAACTGCTCGACGCGCTATCCGCGCGTGGCGCGGGAGGACACTCGTGATTCTCTATCTGCACGGCTTTCGCTCGTCGCCCGGATCCTTCAAGGCGCGCGTGATGCACGCGCGTCTCGCGGAACTCGGGCGGCTCGGCGAATGGCAGTGCCCGATGCTGCCGGTGTCGCCGTTCGATGCCGTCGCGCTGGCGGAATCGCTCGTCGCGGACGAGAAGCCGGGCGATGTGACCGTCGTCGGCAGTTCGCTTGGCGGCTATTACGCGACGTATCTCGCCGAGAAGCACGGCTGGCGCGCCGTGCTGCTCAATCCGGCGGTGATGCCCGATCGCGATCTGAGTCACTATCTCGGCGAGCAGCCGTTGTGGCACGGCGACGGCAGCATCACCGTATTGCCGAGCCATCTGGATGAACTGCGCGCGCTCGCGATCGCGTCGATCACGCGGCCGGAGCGCTACTATCTGATCGCGGCGACGGGCGACGAAGTGCTCGATTACCGCACGATGCTCGACCACTATCCCGGCGTGCGGACCACGCTGATTCAGGGCGGCGATCACGCGATCAGCGACTTCCCGGCCTATCTCGCCGATGTCATCGCGTTTTGCGATCAGGCGCCGCCACCGCTCGTCGCGCCGGCGGCGGCGTGAGCGCGCGGCGTCACACCAATTCAACCACCGGCGCAAATCACGCGGCCCGGTCCACCGTCTTACGAGAGTATTGAGTGAACGTTTTCTTCGAGGAATCGGGTAGTTTCAAGGCCGGATCGGTGTTGTCCAAGCAGGGCGACGCGTTCCAGGTCGAGTTGCCGGGCGGGCGGCGCGCCAAGGTGCGCGCGAAAGACGTGCTGATCGAATTCGACAAACCCGCAGCCGGCGACCTGATGCAGGAAGCCGACGCCATCGCGCAGGAAATCGATCTCGACTTTCTGTGGGAATGCGCGCCCGAAGACGAGTTTCCGTTCGCGGCGCTCGGCGCGGATTACTTCGGCGACAAATTCGGTCCGACCGAACGCGCGGCGCTCGTCCTGCGCATGCACGGCGCGCCGGTCTATTTCCGGCGCAAGGGGCGCGGCCAGTATCAGCGCGCGCCGCAGGAACAATTGCAGATGGCGCTCGCAGGGCTGGAGCGCAAGCGTCAGCAGGCGCTCGTGCAGCAGGGTTACGAAGACGACCTGAAGGCGGGCAAGCTGCCCGACGCGCTGAAGGACAAGGCGCTCGGCCTGCTCACGAAGCCCGACAAGAATTCCATCGAGTACAAGGCGCTCGAAGCAGCGGCGGCCGCGCGCGGCATTTCGCAGGCGCGGCTGATGCTCGAATGCGGCGGCATCGCGTCGCCGCGCGCGTTGCACGAAGCGCGCTTTCTGTCGGAATACTTTCCGCATGGCACCGGCTTTCCCTCGGTGCAGCCGGGCCCGTTGCCGGAAGATCTGCCGGAAGCGAATGTCGAAGCCTTTTCCATCGACGACGTCACCACGACCGAAATCGACGACGCCTTCTCCGTCCAGCATCTCTCCGACGGCCGCGTGCGCGTGGGCATCCACATCGCGGCGCCGGCGCTCGGCATCACGCGCGGCGACATGATCGATGCGATCGCGCGCGGGCGTCTCTCCACGGTCTACATGCCCGGCGACAAGATCACGATGCTGCCGGACAACGTCGTGGATGTGTTCACGCTCGGCGAAGGCGGTCTGCGCCCGGCGCTGTCGCTGTACATCATCGTGAAGCGCGAGACGCAGGAAATCGTCGCGACGGAAACGCGCGCGGAACGCGTGTTCGTGAAGAGCAACCTGCGCCACAACCATCTCGATGCGTTCGTCACCGAGGAAAGCCTCGCCGCCGGCACGGGCGATTACGCGCACAAGGACGACATCGCGGTGCTGTGGCCGCTCGCGCAGGCGCTCTTCGAAAAGCGTCAGCAGGCGCGCGCGAGTTACGGTCTCAAGCGCGAAGTGCAGCGCAACAACGACTTCAACTTCTATGTCGATGGCGAGCACATCACGATCACGCCGCGCCGTCGCGGTTCGCCGCTCGATCTGATCGTCGCGGAACTCGCGATTCTCGCGAATTCGTCGTGGGGCGCATTCCTCGACGATCACGGCGTGCCGGGCATCTATCGCTCGCAGCGCGGCTTCGGCGGTCCCGGTCCGAAGCGCACGCGCATGCAGACGACGCCCGCGCCGCATGAAGGGCTGGGCGTCGCGCAATATGCGTGGAGCACGTCGCCGCTGCGCCGCTACGTCGATCTCGTCAATCAATGGCAACTGCTCGCGTGCGTGCAGCATGGCGTGACGGCCAAGCTCGCCGCGCCGTTCAAGCCGAAGGACGCGGATCTCTTCGCCGTCGTGCAGGGCTTCGACGACACCTACACCGCGTACGCCGATCATCAGCGCCGCATGGAGTATTTCTGGTGTCTGCGCTGGCTGAAGCAGGAGAACCGGAAGCAGGTTCCTGCGTCGGTCATCAAGGACGATCTCGTCCGGCTCGAAGAAATTCCGCTGATCTTGCACGTGCCGGGGCTCGGCGTGCATGCGCGCGGCACGCGTCTGATGCTGGAAGTCGTATCGATCGATGAACTGACCGTCGAAGCGTCCTGCCGTCTGCTGCATGTCATCGATGCGCCGTCCGCGAGCGCGCCGGTCGAGGAAGAGGAAGCCGAAGAGGAAATCATCGAGACCGACGATCTTTCCGCGGAAAGCGAAGCCGAAGCGCAGGCGGAAGCGTCGGTGGAACAGCCACAACCGGAAACGCCGGACAACGCGCAGGAACCGACGCCATGAAAGACCAGTACGCGGTGATCGGCAATCCGATCGAGCACAGCAAATCGCCGTGGATTCACGCGAAGTTCGCCGAGCAGACCGGCGAGCCTGTCGAATACGGGCGCATTCTCGGGCCGCTCAACGGCTTCGAGCGTGAGGTGAAGAACTTCGTCGCGTCGGGCGGACGCGGCATGAACGTCACGGTGCCATTCAAGCTCGAAGCGCACGCGCTCGCGGATTCGCTGTCGCCGCGCGCGGCGGCGGCGGGCGCGGTGAACACGCTGGCCTTCGGTCCCGACGGCGTGCGCGGTGACAACACCGACGGCGTCGGCCTCGTGCGCGACATCGAGGTGAATCTCGGCGTGAGCCTGAAAGGCGCGCGCATTCTGCTGCTCGGCGCGGGCGGCGCGGCACGCGGCGTCGTGCTGCCGATCTTCGATCGCGCACCGGCGGCGCTCACCATCGTCAATCGCACGGCGGCGAAGGCGAATCAGCTCGTCGAGCAGTTCGCGCAAAACGCGGCCGAATGCGGCGTGCGCTTCGCGGGCGGCGGCGCCGACAGCGCGGAAGCGGGCCGCTACGACGTGATCGTCAACGCCACCGCGGGCAGCCTCGACGCCGCCTTGCCCGATTGCGACGACAGCGCGTTCGGCGCGGGCACGCTCGCCTACGACATGATGTACGGCGCGCAACCGACCGTCTTCATGCAGCACGCGTCGAAGCTCGGCGCGCGCGCATCGGATGGCCTCGGCATGCTGGTCGAGCAGGCCGCCGAATCGTTCTTCATCTGGCGCGGCGTGCGCCCGGACGGCGGCGCGGTGCTGCGCGAATTGCGCCAGACGCTCGCAGCCAAAGCCTGATATGACCACCGCGCCGATCGGGAGCCGCGCGCCACGCGTGCACAAGGCGGTGCGGCTCGGCCCGGCGCGATGGATCCTGTACGGCGTGTCGGTGCTCGGCATCGCATTCATTGCGACGCAACTCTACTTCTTCGCGCAGATCGGCATCTGGACGGTCGTGAATCCCGGCCCGACGGCCTTCATGCGCTCCGATGCATGGACGCTCGCGAAGACGCATCCCGGCGTGTCGCTGCAGCGCACCTGGGTGCCGTACGACCAGATTTCGCGCAACCTGAAGCGCGCGATCATCGCGTCGGAAGATGCCAACTTCGTCAACAACAACGGCTACGAAACCGACGCCATTCTGCAGGCGTGGGAGAAGAACAAGGCGCGCGGAAAAATCGTCGCGGGCGGTTCGACCATTTCGCAGCAGCTCGCGCGCAATCTCTTTCTGTCGCGCGAGAAGAGCTATGTGCGCAAGGCGGAGGAGCTCGTCATCACGTGGATGCTCGAATTCTGGATGGACAAGGAACGCATCTTCGAGATCTATCTGAATTCGGTCGAGTGGGGCAACGGCGTGTACGGCGCGCAGGCGGCGGCGCAGTATTACTACAAGACGTCGGCGGCGAATCTGTCGGTCGGGCAGAGCGCGCGGCTCGCCGTGATGCTGCCGCGGCCCAAGTATTTCGACGACCATCGCAACGCGCCGTATCTGTCGCAGCGCTCACGCGTCATCGCGCGCCGAATGGGTGCGGCGGAGTTGCCGCAATGAGATTCAGTTTGCGAAACTAAACAATGTAAAGCCCTGATATATCAGGGCTTTTTTGTGTTTGGAGTGCTTTTGGCGGTCAGGTTTTCTCCCATTATCTGAGCATGACGATCACATATTGAATAATTCGAAGAGCCCGAACTACAATCCGACCAAAGCCTGAACGGCACATGCGAGCGACGACCGGAGAGACTCTGCGGCGCGCACGACCAGAACAACGGAGACACGTCATGCACTCGATCGCCTGTCCGCGCTCGCGGGCCTCTTCACACGATTCGCACGTTCGTCCGGCAGTGCGCGCCACGGCGCCCGCTAGCGCCAGCCGACGCGCATCGTGATCGAGAACCGCGCCATGACCAAATTCCAGAACCCTGAAACCGATGCCGCCGAAGCGCAATCCGCGCACGCGAGCGGCCCGAACGTGAAGCGCAACGGCGCAAGCGGGACGAAGCACACGCCCGATCCCGATGCGATCGCATTGCCGAGCGCGCTTGTCGACGTCACACCGCAGCAGGCCGGCACGCAAACGCTCCTGCGCGGTCTCGCGATTCTCGAAGCCGCCGCGAACGGCGCGCGCGATCTGCGCTCGTTCGGCGCGGCGCTCGGCACGACGCGCAGCACGACGCATCGGCTCGTGAGCTCGCTCGTGCAGGCGCGCTATCTGCGCCAGGTGCAGGGCGGCTATCTGCTCGGGCCGAAGCTCATCGAACTGGGCACGATCGCGCTCGAACAGATGCCGCTCACGGCGGTCGCGCGGCCGCACCTTCAGGTGCTCGCTGAACACACGCACGACACCATTCACCTCGGCGTGCGCGACGGCGACGACGTCCTCTATATCGACAAGATTCCCGGCACGCGCGGCCTGGAGATGCGCTCGCGCGTCGGGCATCGCATGCCGCTCGCATCGACGGGCATCGGCAAGGCGATGATGCTCGACCTCGAATCGAACACGTGGAAGAAGCTGCTCGAAGCGTCGCATCGCGTGCTCGCGAAAACGAGCTTCAAGCCCGACAACCGCCCCGACTTCGACACCTTCCTGCAGCGCATGACGCGTTATTCGCAAGGCGGCTTCACGTTCGATCTCGAAGAAAACGAGGCATCGATCCGCTGCGTCGCCGCGCCGGTGCGCGATGCGTCGGGCGCGATCGTCGCGGCCTTGTCGGTGGCGAGCACGATTCCCTATATGCCGCATGAACGCATGGAAGAACTGATTCCGGTCGTGCAGCGCGAGGCGCGCGCGATTTCCGAGGAACTTGGCTGGCGCGCCCCGCTGGCGGCCCGCAGGATCAAGCGATGAACGCATCTGTTTCCACGCCCGCGCTCATCGCGCTCGACTGGGGCACGACATCGCTGCGCGCCTATCTGCTGGGCGCGGACGGCGCCGTGCTCGACACGCGCGCATCGCCGGCCGGCATCATGAATCTGCCCGCGGGCCGCTTCGATCAGGCGTTCGAGGAAACCTGCGGCGCGTGGCTCGATGCGCATGCGACGCTTGCCGCGCCGTTGCCCGTCATCGCGGCGGGCATGGTCGGCAGCGCGCAGGGCTGGGTGGAAGCGCCGTACGTCGAAACGCCGGCCGGCGCGGATGCGCTCGTCGCGGGCATCGTCACGGTGAAGGCGGCGCGCGGCGTCGAGGTGCATGTCGTGCCCGGCGTGCTGGAGCGCGGCGTGTTGCCCAACGTGATGCGCGGCGAAGAGACGCAGATTTTCGGCGCGCTGGCGAGCGAGCCGTCGCTCGGAACGTCGGGCGGCGCGCTGATCGGCCTGCCGGGCACGCACGCGAAATGGGCGTTCGTGAGCGACGAGCGCATCGAGCGCTTCTACACCTTCATGACGGGCGAGACCTTCGCCGCGCTGCGCGATCACTCGATTCTCGGCCGCACGATGCAGCCGGGCGCGACGCACGACGAACAGGCGTTCATTCGCGGCGTCGATACGGCGCGCGATGCCGGTCACGCAGGCGTGCTCGCGACGATCTTCACCACGCGCACGCTCGGCCTCACCGGTCAGCTGACGGGCGAGCAGCAGCCGGATTATCTGTCGGGACTGTTGATCGGCCACGAGCTGCGCGGCCTGAACGAAGTGCTCACGCGCGAACGATCCGCGCTCGCGGGCAAGACCTTGCGCCTGATCGGCAACGACGCGCTCTGCGACCGCTACCGCGCCGCGCTCGCGCGCTTCGGTTGCCACGACGCGCCGACCGTCGCGCAGGCCACCGAGCGCGGTCTTTATCGAATTGCAGCGCGTGCCGGGCTCGTCGCCGCGCCCGTGCGCACGGCCTGAGAAGGAGCCAACACAATGCAGCCTCCCATCAATTTGCCCGCGCCGTACGGCATGCACGGCGGTCTCGCGAAGGCGTTCGCCGCGTGCCCGCTGATCGCGATTCTGCGCGGTGTCACGCCGGCCGATGCCGCCGATCAGGGCCGCGCGCTGTACGAAGCGGGCTTTCGCATCGTCGAAGTGCCGCTCAATTCGCCGCAGCCGTTCGACAGCATCGCGGCGATCCGTCAGGCGCTGCCCGCCGATGCGATCGTCGGTGCGGGGACCGTGCTGCATCCGAGTTACGTCGACAGCGTGAAAGCCGCCGGCGGCGAACTCATCGTGATGCCGCACAGCGACGCCGATGTCGTGCGCGCCGCGAAGGCGCAAGGTCTCGCGTGCGCGCCGGGCGTCGCGACGCCGAACGAGGCGTTTCTCGCGCTGAAGAACGGCGCGGACGTGCTGAAGATGTTCCCCGCCGAACAACTCGGCCCGAACGTGACGAAGGCATGGCGCGCGGTCATCGCGCAGCAAGTGCCGCTCGTGCCGGTCGGCGGCATTTCTCCGGACAACATGGGCCCGTTTTTGAGCGCGGGCGCGAACGGCTTCGGCCTCGGCTCCGCGCTGTACAAGCCGGGCCAGAGCGCGGAGGTGACGGCGTCGCACGCGAAGGCGTTCATCGACGGACTCGCGAAAGCGCGAGGCGAAATCAAATGAACCGGCTCGCCGGCAAAGTGACGATGGTCACGGGCGCGGGACGCGGCATCGGCGCGGCGATCGCGCTGGCGTTCGCGCGCGAGGGCGCGTCGGTGGCGCTGGCGGAACTCGATATCGATACGGCTCGCGCGACGGCCGAGCGCATTTCGTCGGAAGTGGGCGGCGCGCGTGTGATCGCGGTGCAGACCGACGTCACGCAGAGCGCGCAGGTGAAAGAGGCCGTCGGGCATATCGAAGCTTCGCTGGGACCGCTCGACGTGCTCGTGAACAACGCCGGCATCAACGTGTTCTGCGATCCGCTCACGATGACCGACGACGACTGGCGTCGCTGTTTCGCCGTCGATCTCGACGGCGTGTGGAACGGCTGCCGCGCGGTGCTGCCGGGCATGATCGCGCGCGAGCGCGGCAGCATCGTGAATATCGCGTCGACGCACGCTTTCAAGATCATTCCCGGCTGCTTTCCGTATCCGGTGGCGAAGCACGGCGTGATCGGACTGACGCGCGCGCTGGGCATCGAATACGCGCCGAACAACGTGCGCGTGAATGCGATCGCGCCGGGTTACATCGAAACGCAATTGACGCTGGATTGGTGGAATTCGCAAGCCGATCCGAAGGCCGCGCGCCAGGCGACGCTCGATCTTCAGCCGATGAAGCGCATCGGCCAGCCGCAGGAAGTCGCGATGACGGCGGTGTTCCTCGCATCGGACGAGGCGCCGTTCATCAACGCGAGTTGCATCACGGTCGATGGCGGGCGCTCCGCGCTCTATCACGACTAGGCACAAAAGAATGACGCACTGGCCGCGGTGCGACATCACGACAACAAGACGCGGCCACACACCTTCGTAGCGCCCGCATACGGGCATCTTTGAGATAACGGAAAAAGTCGGGAGACAAAAGATGAAACGCAGACTGTTCCTCACGCTGATCGCCGCGGCCACGGCCACGAGCGCGTCCATGATCGCGGCGCCCGTCGCGCAGGCCGCAGACGACGTCAAGATCGGCTTCCTCGTGAAGCAGCCGGAAGAACCGTGGTTCCAGGACGAGTGGAAATTCGCCGAAATGGCCGCGAAGGAGAAGGGCTTCACGCTCGTGAAGATCGGCGCGCCGTCGGGTGAAAAGGTGATGAGCGCGATCGACAACCTCGCCGCGCAGAAGGCGCAGGGCTTCATCATCTGCACGCCGGATGTGAAGCTCGGGCCGGGCATCGTCGCGAAGGCGAAGGCCGACAAGCTCAAGATGATGACGGTCGATGACCGCCTCGTCGACGGTTCGGGCAAGCCGATCGAAGCCGTGCCGCACATGGGCATTTCGGCCTACAACATCGGCAAGCAGGTCGGCGACGGCATCGCCGCCGAAATCAAGAAGCGCGGCTGGGACATGAAGGATGTCGGCGCGATCGACGTGACCTACGAGCAGCTGCCGACCGCGCATGACCGCACGAGCGGCGCGACCGATGCGCTCGTCGCCGCCGGCTTCCCGAAGGCGAACATCGTCGCCGCGCCGCAGGCGAAGACCGACACCGAGAACGCGTTCAATGCCGCGAACATCGCGCTCACGAAGAACCCGCAGTACAAGCACTGGGTTGCTTACGCGCTCAACGACGAGGGCGTGCTCGGCGCCGTGCGCGCGGCGGAAGGCCGTGGCTTCAAGGCGGACAACATGATCGGCATCGGCATCGGCGGTTCGGACTCGGCGTTGAACGAGTTCAAGAAGCCGAATCCGACGGGTTTCTACGGCACCGTCATCATCAGCCCGAAGCGCCACGGCGAAGAGACGTCCGAGCTGATGTACGCGTGGATCAAGGACGGCAAGGCGCCGCCGCCGCTCACGCTCACGACCGGCATGCTGGCTACGCGTGAGAACGTGGCCTCGGTCCGCCAGCAAATGGGTCTGGCGTCGAACTAAAAGTGCAATGGCGGGCCGCGTCTCGACGATGCGGCCCGCAAGAAACCAGGAGGCGATGTGTCAGCGACGCTGCGTTTTGACAATATCGGCAAGGTGTTTCCAGGCGTGCGCGCGCTCGACGGCGTGTCGTTCGACGTCAACGCCGGCGAAGTTCACGGCTTGATGGGCGAGAACGGCGCGGGTAAATCGACCTTGCTCAAGATTCTCGGCGGCGAGTATCAGCCCGATTCGGGGCGCGTGCTCATCGACGACAACGAAGTACATTTCGCGAGCGCGGCGGCTTCGATCGCGTCGGGCATCGCGGTGATTCACCAGGAATTGCAGTACGTGCCGGACCTGACCGTGTCCGAGAACCTGCTGCTCGGCGCGCTGCCGAACCGGCTCGGCTGGGTCGACAAGCGCGCGGCGAAAGCGCACGTGCGCGAGCGGCTGACGGCGATGGGCGTCGATCTCGATCCGAACGCGAAGTTGCGCAAGCTGTCGATCGCGCAGCGGCAGATGGTGGAGATCTGCAAGGCGCTGCTGCGCAATGCGCGCGTGATCGCGCTGGATGAACCGACGAGTTCGCTGTCGCATCGCGAGACGGAAGTGCTGTTCAAGCTCGTGCGCGATCTCAAGGCGGACAACCGCGCGTTGATTTACATCTCGCATCGCATGGACGAGATTTACGAGTTGTGCGATGCGTGCACGATTTTCCGCGACGGCCGCAAGATCGCGTCGCATCTGGCGCTTGCGGACGTGCCGCGCGAGACGCTCGTGCAGGAAATGGTCGGCCGCGAAATCAGCGACATCTACGACTATCGCGCGCGGCCGCTGGGCGAGGTGCGTTTTGCGGTGAAGAACGTGCTGGGTGACGCATTGAGCGCGCCCGTGAGCTTCGAGGTGAAGCGCGGCGAGATCGTCGGATTCTTCGGTCTGGTCGGCGCGGGCCGCAGCGAACTGATGCATCTCGTCTACGGCGCGGACAAGAAGAAGGACGGCACGATCACGCTCGACGGCCAGCCGATCAAGGTTCGCAGCACCGGCGAGGCGATCCGCCACGGCATCGTGCTGTGTCCGGAGGATCGCAAGGAAGAAGGAATCGTCGCGATGGCGACGGTCGCGGAGAACATCAACATCTCGTGCCGCCGTCACTATCTGCGCGGCGGGTTGTTTCTCGATCGCAAGAAGGAGGCGCAGACGGCCGAGCGCTTCATTCAGCTTCTGAAGATCAAGACGCCGAGCCGCAAGCAGCGCATCCGCTTTCTGTCGGGCGGCAATCAACAGAAGGCGATTCTTTCGCGCTGGCTCGCGGAGCCGGATCTGAAGGTCGTGATACTCGACGAACCGACGCGCGGCATCGACGTCGGTGCGAAACATGAAATCTATAACGTGATCTATCAGCTCGCCGAGCGCGGCTGCGCGATCGTGATGATTTCGTCGGAGTTGCCGGAAGTGCTCGGCGTGTCCGACCGGATCGTCGTGATGCGGCAGGGGCGGATCGCGGGCGAACTGCCGCGCGACAAGGCGAATGAACAGGCGGTGCTGAGTCTCGCGCTGCCGCAGAGCGATAGCGTCGCCGAAGCGGCGTAAGGACAAGAGGAGCGAATCATGGAAGCAAGAGAAAACATCGTGGGGCAGGCGACCGAGACCGTCGCGAACGCGCTGATCCCGCAGAAGAACGACAAGCAGAAGTGGTGGCAGCAGATCACGGAATACAGCCTGATTGTGATCTTCGTCGTCATGTTCCTGACGATGTCGCTGACCGTCGATCACTTCTTCTCGATCGAGAACATGCTTGGTCTGGCGTTGTCGATCTCGCAGATCGGCATGGTCGCGTGCACGATGATGTTCTGTCTCGCGTCGCGCGACTTCGACTTGTCGGTCGGTTCGACGATCGCGTTCGCCGGCGTGCTCTGCGCGATGGTGCTCAACGCGACCGACAACACCGCGATCGCGATCGTCGCGGCGGTGGCGGCGGGCGCGGTGATCGGCTTCGTGAACGGCGCGGTGATCGCCTATCTGCGCATCAACGCGCTGATCACCACGCTGGCGACGATGGAGATCGTGCGCGGGCTCGGGTTCATCGTGTCGCATGGGCAGGCGGTGGGTGTTTCGTCGGATACGTTCATCGCGCTCGGCAGTTTGTCGATGGTCGGGATTTCCCTGCCTATCTGGGTGACGCTTGCGTGCTTCATCGTTTTTGGCGTATTGCTCAACCAGACGGTGTATGGACGTAATACATTGGCGATCGGCGGGAATCCTGAGGCGTCGCGGCTCGCGGGTATCAATGTCGAGCGCACGCGCGTGTGGATCTTTTTGATTCAGGGCGCGGTGACGGCGCTGGCGGGTGTCATTCTCGCTTCGCGGATCACTTCGGGGCAGCCGAATGCTGCTCAGGGTTTTGAGCTGAACGTGATTTCGGCTTGCGTGCTGGGGGGCGTTTCGCTGCTCGGCGGGCGGGCGACGATTTCGGGCGTCGTGATCGGGGTGCTGATTATGGGCACGGTCGAGAACGTCATGAATCTTCTGAATATCGATGCGTTCTATCAGTACCTCGTGCGGGGGGCGATCTTGCTTGCTGCCGTGTTGCTCGATCAGTTGAAGAATCGTGGGTCGAGGGATTGAGGGTTTTTGGTTTTAGTGTGCTTCGGGTTTCGTGGAAGCTTGCTTTCGTGTCGGTCTATTAGCGTTGCCCCTGTGCGGGGCGGCAGTCACTTTCTTTGCTGCTGCAAAGAAAGTAACCAAAGAAAGCAGCTTCTCACCGCCCGCGGTCACACGCAGTTTGGCCACGCTTGCCAGCCGCCCGTGGTACTCGCCTAAGTGTCGCCCTCGAAGGACCCATCGGGCTTGGCTCGCGCACGGTCTGACAAGCTAGACGTTTAGGCGCGCTGGTTCAGCACGAAACGGCTCCGGCACAGCGCTGCGCGCTGCCGCTGGGTTTGCAAGGGAAACCGTCGAAGAAGAAGCGCACGCAGACCCGATTGACCGGTCGGCCGCGCAGCGGGCTGGAGCTATTTGGTGCTGAACCAGTTTGTTGTGTGGTGCGATGAGACGGACCGTGCGCGATCCAAGCCCGGTGGGGCCTACGAGGGCGACACTTAGGCGAGGGTCACCGTGGGCTGGCAAGCATGGCCAACGTGCGTGTGACCGCGGGCGGTGAGAAGCTGCTTTCTTTGGTTACTTTCTTTGCAGCAGCAAAGAAAGTGACCCCCGCCCCGGGGAGGGGCAGTGCAAATAGACCGACACGAACGCAGGACTCCACAGAAGCGCAAGCAAAGAGACGAACCCCAAATGGCATCCATCAACAAGTCATTAGCAAGATACCCAAGCCTGGAAGGCAAAACAGTCCTGATAACGGGCGGAGCAACCGGCATCGGCGAGGGCTTCGTCGAACATTTCTTCGATCAGGGCGCGAAAGTCGCCTTCTTCGACATCGACACTGACGCGGGCGAAGCGCTGGCCGACCGTCTGGGCGCAGCCCTGACACCAAACCAGACCCGCCCGATGTTCCTGCGCGTCGACCTCACCGACATCGACGCATTGAGAAAAGGCATCGCCGACGTCCGCGCAGCATTCGGCCCAATCGGCGTGCTCGTCAACAACGCCGCCAACGACAAGCGCCACGCGATCGAGGATGTCACGCCCGAATCGTACGATGCAGCCATCGCGGTCAACATCCGCCATCAGTTCTTCGCGGCTCAGGCCGTGATCGAAGACATGAAGCACCTCGGCGGCGGCTCCATCATCAATCTCGGCTCGATCAGCTGGATGCTCAAGCAAGGCAACTTTCCCGTTTACACGACGTCGAAATCGGCGGTGCAGGGCATGACGCGCGGCCTCGCGCGCGATCTCGGCAAGTTCGGCATCCGCGTAAATACGCTCGTGCCGGGCTGGGTGATGACCGAGAAGCAAAAACGTCTGTGGCTCGACGACGCCGGCAAGGAAGCGATCAAGCAGGGCCAGTGCATCGGCGGGGAACTGCTGCCCGTGCATCTCGCGCGCGCGGCGCTCTTCCTCGCTTCGGACGACAGCAGCATGATGACGGCGCAAGACATCGTCGTCGACGGAGGATGGGCCTGATGAACTCGACTCTCGCGCAGCTTCTGATCGACAGCCAATGCTCGCTCGGCGAGGGCGCGACATGGTGCGCCGCGAGCGACACGTTCTGGTGGACCGATATCGAAGGCGAGAAGCTGTGGCGCTACGATCCGCGCGACGGCGCGAGCGAATCGTTCGCGATGCCCGAGCGGCTCGGCTGCTTCACGCCCTGCGCCGATGCGCGTTTTCTGCTGCTCGGCCTCGCGTCGCGGCTCGCGTTCTACGAGATCGCGACGGGTAACATCGACACCATCATGGAAGTCGAAGCCGATCTGCCGACGCGTCTCAACGATGGCCGCTGCGACCGCGAAGGGCGCTTCGTGTTCGGCACGAAGCACGATATCGACGATGCGCAGGCGGTCGGCGGGTTTTATCGGCTGAACGGGGATCTGTCGCTGGAGCGCCTGCCGCTCGGCAATTGCGCGATTTCGAACAGCATCGGCTTTTCGCCCGACGGCGCGACGATGTACTACTGCGATTCGCCGACGCGCCAGATTCGCGTCTGCGACTATCCGACGTTCGCCAACGACCGCGTGTTCGTCGAGCTGACGGATGCCACTGGCGTGCCCGACGGCTCGATCGTCGATGCCGATGGCGGCCTGTGGAACGCGCAGTGGGGCGGCGCGCGCGTCGTGCGCTATGGACCCGATGGCCGCGAGACCGCGCGCATCGATGTGCCGACCGCGCAGCCGAGTTGCGCCGCGTTCGGCGGCGCGGACTTCGGCACGCTGTTTATCACGAGCGCGCGCATCGGACTCGCCGATGACGCGCTGAAAAGCGATGCGCACGCAGGCGGCGTGTTCGTCGCGACGCCCGGCGCACGCGGCATCGCCGAAGCAGTATTCGCAGGCACGGCGTAACGAAAAATAGCGAGGCGGCGCGCGACCGACGCGCCGCCCGGCACACCCCGGCGACGCCGGGTTCTTCGCCTCTCGATGGAGCACGAGTCATGGCTGTTGCGCGCACAGAGCAAAGACCGAATCCTGCATCGAAGTCCAAGGCACAGGCGAACGCACGGCGTTCGAGGCTCGCCGCCGCAACCGAACCACCGATCCGCCCCGGCCCCGGCACCGCGATGGTCGCAATGGGCGGCCGCGATGTCGATGGCTGCATCACGCTCGCCAACGCGCATCTGCGGCTCGAACTCGCGCCGTCGCTCGGCGGCGGGATCACGCGTTTCGACTGGCGCCATCAGGGCACGCTGGTGCCGATCTTCCGGCCGTGCGTCGATCCCGGTCCGGACACGGACCCGAATCAGCTCGCGTGCTATCCGCTTCTGCCGTACTCGAACCGTATCGGCAACGGGCACTTTCAGTTTTCAGGACGCTCGATCGACGTGCCGTGCAACCGCGCCGGCGAACCGCTGCCGCTACATGGCGATGGCTGGCTCGGCGCGTGGGAAGTCGCGGAGGAAACGTCCGCGCGCGTGCGTCTCACGCTCGATCGCAGCGACGGCAAGCCGTATGCCTTTCGCGCCTCGCAGACTTACGCGCTCGACGAAGCCGCGCTCGCCGTGACGCTCGACGTGGAAAATACCGGCGACGAAGCGCTGCCGTTCGGCCTCGGGCTGCATCCATTCCTGATGCGCGAGGCGGACACGGAGTTGTCCGCGGCGGCGGGCGGCGTGTGGCTCTGCGGCGACGACTGGCTGCCGGTGCGGCACGTGCCCGCGCCGCCCGCGTGGCAATTCGGCGTCGCGTATCCGATGCCATCGGAGATGGTCAACAACGCGTTCACCGGCTGGAGCGGCCGCACGAGCGTGCTGTGGCCGAAGCGCCGCCTGTCGCTCACGATCGCCGCCGACACCGATTACTACGTGCTCTACGCGCCGCCCGGCGAGAGCTTTTTCTGCTTCGAGCCGGTCGATCATCCGATCAACGCGGTGAATCTGCCCGGCGGCGGCGAAGCGCACGGGATGACCGTGCTCGAACCGGGCGAGCGGCTGTCGCGCGAGTTTCGGTTCACCGTCGAGCGCACCGGGGAAGCGGCGCGGCGCTCGAGGCCGCGCACGCGAGCCGGAGCGAAGGCGCGGGCGCGGGACGCTGCGCGCTGATCGCGAAAGGGAAGCGATGCCGCGCACGTTAAAATGCGTGGCATCGACGTTCAACGAAATCCCGCCATGTCCTTCATCCAGACCCTCAACGCCGCGTGGTCGCGGACGCAATCGCTTCTTTGCGTCGGCCTCGACCCGGAACCCGCCAAATTCCCTGGCGCCCTGAACGGACGCGCCGATGCGATCTTCGAGTTCTGCAAGACCATCGTCGATGCGACCGCGCCGTATGCGTCGTCGTTCAAACCACAGATCGCGTACTTCGCGGCGCATCGCGCGGAAGATCAGCTCGAAGCGCTGATCGCGCACATCCACGAGAAACACGCCGGCATTCCGGTGATTCTGGATGCGAAGCGTGGCGACATCGGCAGCACGGCCGAGCAGTACGCGAAGGAAGCGTTCGAGCGCTACGACGCGGATGCCGTGACGGTCAATCCGTATATGGGCTTCGATTCGATCGAGCCGTATCTCGCGCATGAAGGCCGTGGCGTGATCGTGCTGTGCCGTACGTCGAACGCGGGCGGCTCGGATCTGCAATTCCTCACGACCGATGGCAAGCCGCTGTATCAGGTCGTCGCGACGCTCGCGGCGCAAAAGTGGAACGCGAGCGGCCAGCTCGGGCTGGTCGTCGGCGCGACGTTTCCGAAGGAAATCGAAACGGTGCGCGGGATCGTCGGCGATATGCCCTTGCTGATTCCGGGCGTCGGCGCGCAAGGCGGCGATGTCGAAGCGACCGTGCGCGCGGGCCGCACCGTGAGCGGCGCGGGCATGCTGATCAACTCGTCGCGCGCGATCATCTACGCGGGCAAGGGCGACGACTACGCGCAAGCCGCCGCCGAAGCGGCGAAGAAGACACGCGACACGATCAACGCCTACCGCTGAGCGCCGGTTCAGGCATCGGGAATCGGCGCGAGCAGCGCGTCGATGTCCTCGGCTGAGAACTTCTCCACGGCGCGCGCGTCCTCTGACAGGATGCCCGCCGCGAGCGCTGCCTTGCGTTCCTGCATCGACAGTATCTTTTCTTCGATGCTGCCGGTCGCGACGAGCTTGTACACGAACACCGGCTTGTCCTGCCCGATGCGATGCGCGCGATCCGTCGCCTGATTCTCGGCGGCAGGATTCCACCACGGATCGTAGTGGATGACGGTATCGGCGGCGGTCAGGTTCAGTCCGACGCCGCCTGCCTTCAGGCTGATCAGGAAAATCGGCGCCTCGCCCGCCTGAAAGCGCTGCACGGGCGTCTTGCGATCGGCGGTCTCGCCGGTCAGCGTGACGTACGTTAGCCCGGCTGCATCGAGCGCCGCGGCGATGATCGCGAGCATGCCCGTGAATTGCGAGAACACGAGCACGCGCCGCCCTTCCTCGATGAGATTCGGCAGCATATCGAGCAACAGCGCGAGCTTGGCCGATTCCTGCGTCTTCTTCGCGCCCGGCAGCTTGACGAGCGACGGATCGCAGCACACTTGCCGCAGCTTCAGGAGCGCGTCGAGCATCAGGATATGGCTGCGCGCGAAACCCTGCTTCTCGATGGCGTCCCGCACTTTCTTCTGCATCGCCGCGCGCACGGTCTCGTAGAGATCGCGCTGCGCGCCTTCCAGTTCGACGCTGCGCACGATCGTGGTCTTCGGCGGCAGTTCGGTGGCGACATCGTCCTTGCGGCGACGAAGCACGAAGGGGCGAATCCGGCGCGCGAGCAGGTCGCGGCGCGTCGGGTCGTTGTACTTCTCGATCGGTTTGCGCCAGCGGGCCGCGAAGTCCTTTTGCGTGCCGAGAAAACCGGGCAGCAGGAAATCGAATTGCGACCAGAGCTCGCCCAGATGATTTTCGAGCGGTGTGCCGGTAAGACACAGGCGATGCCGCGCGCGTAACGTGCGAATCACGCCCGCCGCCTTGCTCGAAGCGTTCTTCACGTACTGCGCTTCGTCGAGTATCAACAGGTGATAGTCGTGCGCGGACAGCGCCTCGTGATCGCGCCAGACGAGCGGATACGTCGTGACGATGAGATCGTGCTCGGCGATGCTCGCGAAACGTTCGTGCCGCTGCGGCCCGTGCAGATCGAGCACCTTGAGTCCGGGCGCGAAACGCCGCGCTTCTTCCTGCCAGTTGTTGACGAGCGTGGTCGGGACGACAATCAGCGCCGGCTGCGTAAGCCGGCCGGCTTCCTTTTCGACGAGGATGTGCGCGAGCGTCTGCACCGTCTTGCCGAGGCCCATGTCGTCGGCGAGCACGCCGGCGAGTTCGTGCTCGCGCAGGAACTGCATCCAGTCGACGCCCTCGCGCTGATAATCGCGCAGCGTCGCTTGCAGGCCGCGCGGCACGTCGATCCGGCGCGGGCCAGCGGCTTTGCGCAGCCGTTGCACGAGTCCGACCATCGATGCGTCGCCGTCGAATTGCCAGCGCAGCTTTTCATCGGCGTCGGTGAGACGGCCGGCTTCGAGCGCCGAGATCCGCAACGGCGTATCCGCGTGAAAGTCGGCGCGGTCGAACAGATCGATCAGCGCGCGCACGAGCGGCTTGATCCGCGCGGCGCGCACGCTGAAGCGCCTGCCCGCGTGCGTGCGGAATTCGACGGCGTGCGCGTCGTCGATCTTGTCGATCGCGCCGTCGAGCCAGCGGCGGTCGCGGGCGAAGAGTTCCGCGAGGAGCGGTTCGAGCCGCACGCGTTCCGCCTCGACCATGATGCCCAGTTCGAGATCGAACCAGCCGTTCTCGGCGGCGCGCGCGGCCGCCTCGATCTCGTCGATCTCGACGACATCGAAACGCGAATTAGGCACGATGACGACACGCCAGCCCGCCTCGCGCATTGCGGGCAACTGTTCAGCGACAAACGCGGGCCATGCGTCGCGCGCGGGCATGATGAAGCCGCCGGCGTCGGGCGAATCGTCGTGAAGGTCTTGCACGCCACCAATGAACTTCAGCCCGGCCTTGGCCAGACGATTCCAGCACGCGTTCTCGAAATCGTCCCGGCGCGCGACGTGAACGCGCTGGCCGTCCGGCAGCCTCAGGATCTTCTCGGAACTGTCCGCCGAAATCGTGATGCCGTCGTAGTCGAAATCCAGTCGTGCGATGTCGAGTTCCGCCGGCGGCGCGTTCAGCCTGCGAGGCGCGTCGAGCAGAAGCGTGGCGAGCGTGAGCACGGGCACCGGCGCGACGTCGATCATGCGGGTTCCCGTGTCGCCGTCGCCGGGCGGCGCGGGCAACTCAGGCGCGAAGTCGGCGAGCGTCGCGCGCACGATGTTCGCTTCCTCGAGCGTCAGCATCGGCATCGCCAGATAGTCGGCGAGCAGTTCATCGGGAATCTGCGTTTCGACGAGTCCGCTTTCCTTCGCGATGCCGTCGAAATACCACGGCGGTTCGGTCGGCAGCACGATGCCGCCTTCCGGCTCGGTTTCGAGCGCCGCGAAAATCATGTCGTCGTGGCGCGGAATCCATTCGACGGTCCCGCGACGGCGCGCGCCTTCGCGCAAGGGCTGTTTCAACTGCAGGGCATTCGCGTTCGGCTCGAAGTAGAGACGGCCCGTCGCGAGCATCATCTGCCAGACCACCGCGCCGCGCTTCCCGAGTAGTTCGTAGCAGTTGCTCGAAAAGCCGCGCTCGGTTCTGAGCGCGCGAATGATCGCTTCGTCTTCCGCGTTCACGAATTTCGGCGGGCTTTTCCAGGCGGCGTAGTTCGGGTACCAGCTTTCCGTCGCGCGAATCTCACCATTGACGTTGAGCCGCGCCTTGAGCGTCACCAGTTCGAAACCGAAGCTACCGCGCAGGGACGGCACGAGCGCGTAGACAATCTGATACACCGCGCCGGTTGCGGGCCGCGCCGCTTTCGCCTGCGCCAGCCGCGTCGCCTCGACCTTGGCGCGAACGCCCGACAGCCACCGCTCGACGCCCAGGCTCAAGCCGCTTCGCTCGGCGGCTTCCTTTCGCTCCAGCCAGGCGAGCAACGTCGCCGCGATATGCTTGCACTCGTATCCGACCGGGCAGGAGCAGTAGCCGTACGGCCGGCTCTTCCTCAATTCGATCTCTACCTGATACGGCTCCGGTTGCGTCCCCTGTACCTTCGCTTGCAGGACGTTCCCCATCAAGACGATATCGCCGACATCGCGGACATAGCCGAGCGCCTTGCCGATGGTCTTCGGGCCCATCCAGCGGGCCACTTGGTCTCTGGTGTATGTGGCCGGATCGGCCATCTCGCTGTTTGATCTTGTCATGCGATGTCGCTGCGTTTCACCGTTCGTTTCGATCCAGAAACTCCAGCAGCTTGCGCAGCGCATGCGCCGCCGCCTGCGCGCGCACCTGTTCGCGATCGCCCTTGAACAGTTGCGTTTCGACGCCGGTGTCCAGCCGGTTGCTCCACGCGAACGACACCGTGCCCACCGGCTTCGCTTCGCTTCCTCCCGCCGGACCCGCGACGCCGGTGATCGCGACCGACACCTGCGCGCGGCTGTTGCGCAGCGCGCCTTCGGCCATCGCTTTCGCGACGGGCTCGCTCACCGCGCCGTGCTGCTCGATCAACGCGGCCGGCACGCCGATCATCTCGACCTTCGCGAGATTCGAATAGGTGACGAAGCCGCGCTCGAACCACGCGCTGCTGCCGGAAATATCGGTGATGGCGGTCGCGACCATGCCGCCCGTGCACGACTCGGCGGTGGCGAGCATCAGCCGTTCGTCGCGCAGCTTGTTGCCGACGCGAATCGCAAGTTGGTGAACGACGGTGTCGGTTGGCATGGCGGTCTTCTCGAAAAATTGAAATATCAGGCGGTCATGCGCCAGAGCGCGATCACGAGCAGCGTGAAGAACGCCGCGACGAGGTCATCGAACATGATGCCGAAACCGCCTTTCAAATGGCGGTCGAAATAGCGGATGGGCGGCGGCTTCACCATGTCGAAGAAACGGAACACGATGAACGCCCACAACTGACCGGTGAAGGTCGCGGGCGTGACGAGCAGCAGCACGAGCCAGAACGCGACGATCTCATCCCACACCACCGGCGACGGGTCCGCGATCCCCATCTTCTTCGCGGTGAAGCCGGTGAACCAGCATCCGGCGATAAAACCGGCGACGATCAGCGCGCCCCACTCGGCGACCGTCAGATGCGGATTGAACACGACGAACGACACCCACGCGAACAGCGTGCCGACCGTTCCGGGCGCGATGGGAGACAGGCCGCTGCCGAAGCCGAGCGAAAGAATATGAAGCGGATGGGTGAGCATGAAGCGCGCGCTCGCCTTGCGCGGCGCGGCGCGCGGCGGGTTGCGCGAATCGTTCGATTCGCCCGCGAGTGTCGGGTCAGTCTGCATGAAAATGATCGAAGCCTTGCAACGTCAGAGAGAGCGGGGCGCCCGAGGCATCGCGCCAGGCGATACACGCGTTACCCGGCGCACCGGATGATTCGATTGTACCGATGCGGGTCAGCGGCACTTTCACGCTCGTCGCGATATTCGCGAGCGTGTCGCGCCCATCGACGGGCGCGGTGAAGCAGAGTTCGTAGTCGTCGCCGCCCGCGAGCGTGCAGGCGCGGCGCGCGGTGTCGGGCAGCGCGCGCACGGCGTCCGAGCACGGCACGGCATCGGCATCGACGACGGCGCGAACGCCCGAGCGCTTCAGGATGTGCATGAGATCGCCGGCGAGGCCATCGGAGATATCGAGCGCCGCGTGCGCCACGCCGCGCAACGCGAGGCCCAGCGCGACGCGCGGCTCGGGCCGCTCCAGCGCGCGCTTCCAGTCCGCGGCGGCGGCGCCGTCGGGCGCGCGCCATTCGCCGCGAATCGCGCCGAGTCCCGCGCGCGCATCGCCCAATGTGCCCGACACCCAGATGTCGTCGCCGGGCCGTGCGGCGTCGCGGCGCAATGCCGCGCCATGCGGCACGTCGCCGAACACGGTGATGCAAAGGTTGAGCGGACCGCTCGTCGTATCGCCGCCGATGAGCGCGCAATCGTGACGTTCCGCGAGCGCGAAGAGGCCGTTGCTAAATGCTTCGAGCCACGCTTCATCGGCGCGCGGCAACGCGAGCGCGAGCGTGAATGCGTGCGGCTTCGCGCCCATCGCGGCGAGGTCCGACAGATTCACCGCGAGCGCCTTGTGGCCGAGCGAGTATGGATCGACATCGGCAAAGAAGTGGCGGCCTTCGACCAGCATGTCCGTCGAAATGGCGAGCTGATGGCCGGCGGGCGGCGCGATGAGCGCGCAGTCGTCGCCGATGCCGAGCGGAGTCGCGGCCTCGTCGTCATGACGTGGCGAGGGCGCCGTCGCGCGGCGTGCGAAGAATCGGTCGATCAGTGAAAACTCGGAGAGCATCGTCGGCGATGGATAGGTTTTTTGTGCGCTGCAAGAGAAAAGCGCGGGACGTGCAGGAAAGCCCGAAAGCCTCCGTCCCGCATCTCGAAAAAATCGAACGATGTGCCGCGAGCCTTGCCCCACGAGGCGATCAGACCTTTTCCGGTCATGGCACTTGTAGCCGAAATGCATGGAGCGCGGTCCGAAACCGTCTCTGAATGGCGCTACAATGCGTTCGAACTTCCATTCTAAATCCCGCACTGCTAGCCCGCCTTATGACGACTGACGCCAATACCAAGTTGCGCGAAGCTGCACTCGACTATCACGAATTCCCGGTCCCGGGAAAGATCGCGATCGCGCCCACCAAGCAGATGATCAACCAGCGCGACCTCGCGCTGGCCTATTCGCCGGGCGTCGCGTTCGCGTGTGAAGCGATCGTTGAAGATCCGCTGAACGCCGCGCGTTTCACCGCGCGCAGCAACCTCGTGGGCGTCGTGAGCAATGGCACGGCCGTGCTCGGTCTCGGCAACATCGGGCCGCTCGCGTCGAAGCCGGTGATGGAAGGCAAAGCCGTGCTCTTCAAGAAGTTCGCGGGCATCGACGTGTTCGATATCGAGCTGAACGAAAGCGATCCGCACAAGCTCGTCGATGTGATCGCCGCGCTCGAACCGACCTTCGGCGGCATCAATCTGGAAGACATCAAGGCGCCGGACTGCTTCATCGTCGAGCGGGAATGCCGCAAGCGCATGAAGATTCCCGTGTTCCACGACGACCAGCACGGCACCGCGATCGTCGTCGCGGCAGCGGTCACCAATGGTCTGAAGGTGGTCGGCAAGAACATCGGCGAAGTGAAGCTCGTCGCCTCGGGCGCGGGCGCGGCGGCGCTGGCCTGCCTGAATCTGCTCGTCGATCTCGGCATGAAGCGCGAGAACATCTACGTGACCGATCTCGCCGGCGTGGTCTACAAGGGCCGTGCCGAACTCATGGATCCGGACAAGGAACTGTTCGCCCGCGAAACCAGCGCGCGCACGCTCGCCGAAGTGATGGAAGGCGCGGACGTGTTCCTCGGTCTCTCGGCTGGCGGCGTGCTCAAGCAGGACATGGTCAAGCAGATGGCCGCGAAGCCGCTGATTCTCGCGCTCGCGAATCCAACGCCTGAAATCCTGCCGGAGCTTGCGCTCGAAGTTCGGCCGGACGCGGTGCTGGCCACCGGCCGCACGGATTATCCGAACCAGGTCAACAACGTTCTGTGCTTCCCGTTCATTTTCCGCGGCGCGCTCGATGTCGGCGCGACCGTGATCACGAAGGAAATGGAAATCGCGGCGGTGAATGCGATCGCGGAACTCGCGCGTCAGGAGCAGAGCGATATCGTCGCGACCGCGTACGGCATTCAGGATTTGTCGTTCGGTCCGGAATATCTGATTCCGAAGCCGTTCGATCCGCGCCTCATCGTGAAGATCGCGCCGGCGGTGGCGAAGGCCGCGATGGATTGCGGCGTGGCGACGCGTCCCATCGAGGACATGGAAGCCTACGAGCAGCATCTGCAGCAGTTCGTCTATCACAGCGGCACGACGATGAAGCCCGTGTTCCAGCTCGCGCGCAGCGTCGAGTCGGAGAAGAAGCGCATCGTGTTCGCGGAAGGCGAGGAAGAGCGCGTGCTGCGCGCGGTGCAGATCGCCGTCGATGAAAAGATCGCCAAGCCGATTCTCATCGGGCGGCCGGCGGTCATCGAGCAGCGCATCCAGAAGTTCGGGCTGCGTCTTGCGCCGGGCGTCGATTTCTCGGTCGTCGATACGGATCACGACGAGCGTTACCGCGACTTCTGGCAGTCGTACGCGAAGATGATGGCGCGAAAGGGCATCAGCCAGCAGATGGCGAAGCTCGAAATGCGCCGCCGCACGACGCTCATCGGCGCGATGCTGGTGCAAAAGGGCGAAGCCGACGGCATGATCTGCGGCACGGTGAGCACGACGCATCGCCATCTGCACTTCATCGATCAGGTCATCGGCAAGAAGGAAGGCGCGAAGGTCTACGCGGCGATGAACGCGCTGGTGTTGCCGGGCCGCCAGATTTTCCTGGTCGACACGCACGTGAACGTCGATCCGACGCCCGAGCAGCTCGCCGAAATCACGATGCTTGCGGCGGAAGAAGTGAAGCGCTTCGGCATCGTGCCGAAGATCGCGCTGTTGTCGCATTCGAACTTCGGCACGAGCAACGCGCCGACCGCGCAGAAGATGCGCGACGTGCTCGCGATCCTGAAGGAGCGCGCGCCTGACCTGGATGTCGATGGTGAAATGCACGGCGACGTCGCGCTCGATGCGCGGCTGCGTAAGGAGGTGCTGCCGGAATCGACGCTCGAAGGCGACGCGAACCTGCTGATCCTGCCGAACATCGACGCGGCGAACATCTCGTACAACCTGCTGAAGACGGCGGCGGGAAGCGGCATCGCGATCGGGCCGATCCTGCTCGGCGCGGCGAAGCCGGTTCACGTGCTGACGTCGTCGGCGACCGTGCGGCGGATCGTCAATATGACGGCGTTGCTGGTGGCGGATGCTTCGGCGGCGCGCTGATCGGGGCTCGGGTAAGAGATGAAACGCGGCGGGCTTGCCCGCCGCGTTCTTTTTGACTGGGCGAAAAAGAAGCGTGCCGTGTGTCCACGGCACGCCCGAGAAAAAGCAAAAGGGGGTATCTGCTTTAACCCGCGAAACGCGGGATCGTCGGCGGAGCGCAATGCCGTGAAGCTGGCGATGAGTGAGGCGGCTCATCCAGAGGCTTCAAGATCCCACGAGCAAAGTATTATCCTATTTAAGATAAAAATCTCTCAGATTTGGGCTAAATTGTCGAACGGCAGATTGGCCGGAAATGGCAGGCTTCCGCCAAACTGAGAAAAAAATTCCGATTTTCCGCCCAACGTTGCTTCGCCCTGTCATTAGCGATACCCTTACATCTTTCATGGTCGCCGGATTCTGGTGCAACGCGAGGGCAGCCGTTTGGTGACACGCGCGCGAGGACTCTCCTTTTTCGTCGCTCTAAGCGTCCTTTTGGGCGCGTGCGGCAAGGATGAACCTCGAAGCGGCGATCAGGAACCGGTTGCGTCCACGAGTGCGGCGCCGGTTTCGCCGGCAGAGCCGGTCCGGGAGGCGCAGGTACGGCAACCGGACGCGACCGGCGAGCGCAAGCGTGACGGACTGGCCACCGTCCAGATTGCGCAGTTGCCGAGGCAGGCGGTCGCGACCTTGCGGCTGATCGAAACGGGTGGCCCATTCCCTTACGAGAAGGACGGCGTCGTGTTCGGCAATCGCGAGCGTTTGCTTCCGCGGCATCCACGCGGCTACTACCACGAATACACGGTTCCGACGCCTCGCGCGAGGGATCGCGGCGCGCGCCGGATCGTGTGCGGCGGCCCGAAGAAGCAGGTCGATGACTGCTACTACACAGACGACCACTACGCCACTTTCAAACGGATTGCGGATTAACTACAGGATTTACGGCATGAGCGACAACATCTACGCGCACGACCACAGCGTCGCGAGTGATCTTTTCGCCACCGGCGATGGCAACCTGTTTCAGCGAGTACTGCGGCTACGCATGACAGAACACGACAACAGACCGGACGACGAGACAAGGCCTGAGGAGGGCCATCCGCACGAGGATCCGGAAACGATGTTCGCCACGGTGAGGCCGAATATCGTTCAGTCGATTCGCGCGTTCCGCGTGCAGGATCTCGCGGACGAGGCGAACCGCCTCGGCCAGCATTTCCTCTACGCGTATCTCGGGCAGGCGCAGAGCAAGCAGGAAGTGCTGGAGACCATCGCCACGTCGTTTCTGTTTCCGAAGCACTTTGGCAAGAACTACGACGCGCTCTACGATTCGCTCACCGATCTCGTCCACAAGGCGGGCTCGCAACCGGGTTTCGTGATCGTGCTCGAACAACTGCCTATCGCGCAGAAGTTCGATAAGGAAGGCCGCGAAGTCCTGCTCGACGTCTTCCGCGACGCGGCGGAATTCTGGGCCGAACGGAAAGTGGCTTTCCGCGTTTTCTACTCATTCGTCTGACCAGCGCGGCCGGCGCGAGCGCGCTGGTCGAGACAAGCAACAGCCCGATGGACGCGGCGACGCGCGTCCATCGGGCTGTTTTCGTTTGTGTGCGCCGGGCGGATCACCATCCGCCCCAACGCGCGGCCAGCGCCGCGAGCACCGCGATGCCCGCCGTTTCAGTGCGCAGCACGCGCGGGCCGAGTCCGAGCGCGGAGAATCCCGCATCGATGATCGCGCTTTCTTCACCGGGCGAGAAACCCGCTTCCGGTCCGATCAGTAACGTGACGGGGCCGCGCGGCGCATCGGCCGGCAGCGAGGCGAAGCTCACGTCGGCGCGCGGCGAGAGCAGCAGGCGCAGTTCGCCATCGATGGCGGCGGGGAGATCGGCGAGCCAGGCGTGGAGATCGCGTGGCGGCGCGACATCGGGCACGCGGTTGCGTCCGCACTGCTCGCATGCCGCGCGCGTAAGCGCCTGCCAGTGAGCCTGGCGCTTGAGCGCGCGTTCGCCGGATAGGCGCACGACACCGCGTTCGGCGGTGATCGGCGCGATGGTCGCCACGCCCAGTTCCACCGCCTTCTCGATGAGCCAGTCCATCTTGTCGCCGCCTGCGACACCCTGCGCGAGCGTCAGGCGATACGGCGGCTCGGCTTCGCGATCGCTGTGTTCGTCGATGCGCGCGGTCGCGGCGCGCTTCGCGATATCGATCAGCTCGCCGCGATATTCACCGCCGCGTCCGTCGAAGAGCGTGACGGGATCGCCGATTTGCAGGCGCAGCACCTGCACGTGACGCACGACGTCATCGGGAAGAGAGAGGGTTTGGCCCACGAAGAGCGGACCGTCGACATGAAAACGTGGCATGAATGGTCGATCGCGAACGTTCTGTCCGCGGATAGTGGTGACGCCTGCCGGCGACGCGGCGCTTCAGCGCAGATGCCGCGCGATCGCCCAGCGATAGCCGTCCGGGTCTTCGATCTGCGCGAAACGGTCGCCCCAGAACTGATCCTGCGGCTCGATGAGCGGCTTCGCGCCGACGGCGAGCGCCTGCTGAAAAGTGGCGTCGACGTCATCGACATAAAGATAGAACGACTGTGGCGCCATCTGCCCCGAGCTCTTTGGCGTGCGCGCCTGCGAACCGTAGGCGCCTTCGGGCGCGAACATCACGATCAACTGCCCGCGATACGTCATCTCGACATGGATGACAGTGCCGTCGTCGTTCACGCTGTCGCGCACCGCGAAGCCGAGCGCCTTCTCGTAGAACGCGATGCTCAGGCGTGCGTCGCGCACGGTGAGATACGGAGTCAGCCAGGGGACGTCGGCGGGGCGAGGGTCGGTCATCGAAAGCACTCCTTGAAGCCTTGCTGCACATGGGAAACATTTTGCCATGAAGCCGTACGAACAATGGAGCGGCAGGCAACTTGCAAAAAGTCGGCGCGCCGGACGGATTTCGCCGGATGAACGTCCGTTGGCGGCGCGCGTTACCGTGTAATGTCACGCGTTGTCACGATGTCGTGACACTGTGGTTTCGCTTGCGACGCACGCGACGCGCAGCGGTTCCCGCAAATCGCCGACGGTGTTTTGCACGGAACATGCCAGCGCGCCGGGCCGTCCGGCCGCACCGGACTCGCGCCTTACAGGCGCGTGTCAATCGGACCGGTCTGTTAGAATGACGGCCTCCCGATCCTCGTCGTTTCTCGTCGTTCCGGTCCTGAAAACGTTGTGTCCTGCGGGTCCGGCTCGTGTGAGAAGTACTGCCAGAGAAGCACCGCGGATCATTTCAGGACCTGCCCAGACTCGACATGACGCTCCCGACCTCCAGCCAGACCGCCCTCATGGCCAACGCAATCCGCGCGCTCGCCATGGACGCCGTTCAACAAGCCAATTCCGGTCACCCCGGCATGCCGATGGGCATGGCCGAAATCGGCGTCGCGCTGTGGTCGCGCCATCTGAAGCACAACCCGACGAACCCGCACTGGTTCGATCGCGACCGTTTCGTTCTTTCGAACGGTCACGGTTCGATGCTGCTGTATTCGCTCCTGCACCTCACCGGCTACGATCTGCCGCTCGCCGAACTGAAGAACTTCCGCCAACTGCATTCGAAGACGCCGGGCCATCCGGAATACGGCATCACGGCCGGCGTCGAGACGACCACCGGCCCGCTCGGCCAGGGCGTCGGCAATGCGGTCGGCATGGCGCTCGCCGAAGCGCTGCTCGCCGCTGAATTCAACAAGGCTGACGCGAAGATCGTCGACCATTACACGTATGTGTTCCTCGGCGACGGCTGCCTGATGGAAGGCATCTCGCACGAAGCCTGCTCGCTCGCAGGCACGCTCAAGCTGAACAAGCTGATCGCGCTTTACGATGACAACGGCATTTCGATCGACGGTCACGTCGAGCACTGGTTCCACGACGACACGCCGAAGCGCTTCGAAGCCTACGGCTGGAACGTGATCCGCGCGGTGGACGGCCACAACGTCGATGCGGTCGATGCCGCCATCGCCGCCGCGAAGAAGTCGGACAAGCCGACCTTGATCTGCTGCCGCACGGTCATCGGCAAGGGCGCGCCGACGAAGGCGGGCGGCCACGACGCGCACGGCGCGCCGCTCGGCGACAAGGAAATCGCGGCGACGCGCGCGGCCATCGGCTGGAACTATGGTCCGTTCGAAATTCCGCAGGAAGTGTATGCGGCGTGGGACGCGAAGGAACAGGGCACGCACGCCGAAGCCGAGTGGAACAAGGCATTCGACGCATACAAGGCGAAGTACGCCGGCGAAGGCGCCGAATTCGCGCGTCGCATGACCGGTGAGCTGCCGGCGAACTGGGCGGAAGCGGCGGCGAAGATCATCGAGGATGCGAACCAGAAGGGCGAAACGATCGCGACTCGCAAGGCGTCGCAGAACACGATCGAAGGGCTGGCTGCGGCGCTGCCGGAACTGCTTGGCGGCTCGGCCGACCTGACCGGCTCGAACCTCACCAACTGGAAGGCTTCCAAAGCGGTGCGTGCCGCAGGAGACGCGGAAAACGCGAATCCTTCGGGCATCCAGTGGGGCAATCACATCAATTACGGCGTGCGCGAGTTCGGCATGAGTGCGGCCATCAACGGCATCGCGCTGCATGGCGGCTATCGTCCGTTCGGCGGCACGTTCCTGACGTTCTCGGACTACAGCCGCAACGCGCTGCGCGTCGCCGCGCTGATGAAGTCGCGCTCGATCTTCGTGTACACGCACGATTCCATCGGCCTCGGCGAAGACGGCCCGACGCACCAGTCGATCGAGCACGTGTCCAGCCTGCGCCTGATCCCGAATCTGCAGACGTGGCGCCCGGCCGATACCGTCGAAACGGCTGTCGCGTGGACGCATGCAATCGCGCATCACGGTCCGTCGACGCTGATCTTCAGCCGCCAGAATCTGCAATTCTCGACGCGCAACGACATTCAGATCGCCAACATCGCGAAGGGCGGCTACGTGCTGCGCGACTGGAACGACGATATCCCCGCGCGCAAGATCATCCTCATCGCGACCGGCTCGGAAGTGCAGCTCGCGATGGAAGCGGTCGAGGCGCTGGCGAAGGAAGGCATCGGCGCGCGCATCGTATCAATGCCCTGCACGAACGTCTTCGACAAGCAGGACGCCGAATACCGCGAGCGCGTGCTGCCGAAGGGCGTGGCGCGCGTGGCGATCGAGGCGGGCGTGACGGATTTCTGGCGCAAGTACGTGGGCCTCGAAGGCGGCGTGGTCGGCATCGACACGTTCGGCGAGTCGGCCCCGGCGGGTGCGCTGTTCAAGCATTTCGGCTTCACGGTGGAGAACGTGGTCAAGACGGCAAAGGCCGTTCTCGCCGCGTAAGCATTGATCTCAGCGAAGCAAGGTTTTTTTAAGCCAAGGAGATAGACCATGACGATTCGCGTTGCAATCAACGGCTACGGCCGTATCGGCCGCAACACGCTGCGCGCCCTCTATGAGAACGGCAAGAAGCATGACATCGAGATCGTCGCCATCAACGACTTGGGCGATGCCAAGACCAACGCGCACCTGACGCAATACGACACGGCGCACGGCAAGTTCCCGGGCGAAGTGTCGGTGGACGGCGATTACCTCGTCGTCAATGGCGACAAGATCCGCGTGCTGGCGAACCGCAACCCGGCCGAACTGCCGTGGGGCGAGTTGAAGGTCGACGTGGTGATGGAGTGCACGGGCTTCTTCACGACGAAGGAAAAGGCGAGCGCGCACATCAAGGGCGGCGCGAAGAAGGTCATCATCTCGGCGCCGGGCGGCAAGGATGTGGACGCGACCATCGTGTACGGCGTGAACCACAACGTGCTGAAGGCGTCCGACACGGTCATCTCGAACGCATCGTGCACGACGAACTGCCTGGCTCCCTTGGTCAAGCCGCTGAACGACAAGATCGGTCTGGTGAATGGCCTGATGACCACGATCCACGCCTACACGAACGATCAGGTTCTGACCGACGTGTATCACGAAGACCTGCGCCGCGCGCGCTCGGCCACGCACAGCCAGATTCCGACGAAGACGGGCGCGGCTTCCGCGGTCGGCCTCGTGCTGCCGGAATTGAACGGCAAGCTGGATGGCTACGCGATCCGCGTTCCGACGATCAACGTGTCGGTGGTCGATCTGTCGTTCATCGCCGCGCGCGACACGACGGTCGAGGAAGTCAACAAGATCATGAAGGAAGCGTCGGAAGGCGCGCTGAAGGGCGTGCTCGGCTACAACGATGCGCCGCTCGTATCGATCGACTACAACCACAACCCGGCTTCGTCGACGTTCGACTCGACGCTCACGAAGGTCTCGGGCCGTCTCGTGAAGGTGTCGAGCTGGTACGACAACGAGTGGGGCTTCTCGAACCGCATGCTGGATACGGCTGTCGCGCTCGCCAACGCCAAGTAAGGCCAGGTAAGTTTCAGCCCGCTGAAGCGACAAAGCCGCTCTTCGGAGCGGCTTTGTTTTTTGCTGCGTCAGTTTGCGTTACGCCAGTTTTTCCCGAAGGAACGACACGACATACGGCGTCGCCGCTGCTGCAACCGTCGATGCCGTGCCGGGATCGATTCCCATGCGCGCCGCGATCGATTCGGCGATGCGACCCGTGAGCACGCCCTCGCCACCTTCTTCCATCGATTTCAGAAAGCCGTCGCCCCGCACGAGCCCTGCGGCGAACGCGGCGAAAAAGCTCTTGCCGGGATGATCGCCCAACAATCCTTGGCTCTGCTCTTCGGCGTGCGCGTGCGCGGTTTCCGCAGCCGTGCCGAGCATTTGCTGGCTGTCTTCGGGGCTGAAGCCCTGATCGGTCAGCGCTTGTGTGGCCTGCGCGCCGTGCTCTGAAGATAGAAATTCTGAAACGAGTTGTTGCATGTCCATCGACGCTGCTCCTCTTGATGTTCGCCAATTGCAGGGCAGCGCAAGCGGATAGAAACCTCCATCACGCACGGCCCTTGCTGAGACCGCGAACCCATCGGGAAGTGCCGTGCTTTATCTGTTCGGCACAGGAAAATGCACGCCCGCACGCTGCGCCGCATTGACGATGTGCCCTTCGATCGCGCGGCCGGCCTTCTCTCCGTCGCGCGCCTTCAACGCTTCGATGATGATCGCGTGCTCGTGATACGTCGACAGCACCAGTTCGCGCCGATAAAACGGCAGGCGCTGGCTCTCTTTCATGATGTCGGCGCTGCCGCGCAGGATCGATTCGATCGCCGCGTTCCCCGCGAGGCTCACGATGCGCATGTGGAACGCGAAGTCCAGTTGCGCGGCTTCCTCGAGCGCCGATTCCGTTAGCGCAGCGTGCAACGAATCGAGATTGTCGTCGAGCCAGTCGATGTCCGAATCGCCGATCGAATGCGCCGCGAGCCGCGCGACAAATCCTTCCAGCGCGAAGCGCATCTGATACGTGTCGGGCAGCGATGCCTGATCCGCGAAACGCCACGGATGCGCGGTGCTCGCCTGCGCGTTGTTGACATACACACCCTTGCCCGGCCGGATATGCAGCATGCCGAGCGCTTCGAGCGTCGAGAGCGCTTCGCGCAGGGACGCCCGGCTGATCGACAGTTCCTCGGATAGTTGCCGTTGCGCCGGCAGCAAGCTCCCGACCGGGTACATGCTCGATTCGATGCGCTCGCGAATGGTCGCGATCGCGGCGTCGGTCACGGTATGCGGAACGTTTTTCATAAGAGGAAAACAGTATTGGCCGGTCTGACCGCCATTGTATGCGCGTGCCGCGCGCGCGTGTGAACGACCGTTTCGCGCGCATTTTCGTGCCCGGATCGAACAGGGTATACCGCTACGAATGCTTCCTTGACGGGGATATATCGGCTTTCTAATATTCCACATCACAGCACTGGTCCGACCAGTCGGAACAGTTGCTCGGGTCCTGAGACATTACACGAGGAGACGGTCGTGTCGAGATTTCTAAATTCGCTGTTCGGCAGGGTAATGATTGCGCTGGTTATCGGCATCGTGGTGGGCGCGCTGTTTCCGCAGTTCGGCCAATCGTTGCGGCCCTTGGGCGACGGCTTTCTGAAGCTCATCAAGATGGTGATCGGGCCGATCGTGTTCTGCGTGGTCGTGAGCGGCATGGCGAGCGCGGGCGATCTGAAGAAGGTCGGGCGCGTCGGACTGAAGGCGGTCATCTACTTCGAGATCATGACGACCATCGCGCTCGTGATCGGCGCGATTCTCGCGTGGGTGACGCGTCCGGGCGTCGGCATGAATATCGATCTGCATACGCTCAACGCGGCGTCGCTCGCCACGTACACGGAGCACGCGAAGAGCCTGAAGGACACCGCGGGTTTCCTGCTGAAGATCATCCCCGACACCGCGATCGATGCCTTCGCCAAGGGCGACATCCTGCAAGTGCTCGTGTTCGCCATCCTGTTCGGCGCGGCGCTCTCGATGCTCGGCGACAAGGCGCAACGCGTGACGGTTTTCATCGACGAACTGTCGAACGTGTTCTTCCGCATCATGGCGTTCATCATCAAGCTGGCGCCGCTCGGCGTGCTCGGCGCGATCGCGTTCACGACCGGCCAGTACGGTGTCGCGTCGCTCAAGCAACTGGGTCTGCTCGTCATCGTGTTCTACGCGAGCTGCTTCCTGTTCGTGTTCGTCGTGCTGGGCGTGGTGATGCGCCTCGCGGGCTTCTCGATCTTCAAGCTCATTCGCTATCTGCGTGAAGAACTGTCGATCGTGCTCGGCACGGCTTCGTCGGATGCCGTGCTGCCGCAGATCATGCGCAAGCTCGAATGGATGGGCGTGAAGGATTCGACCGTCGGTCTCGTGATTCCGACCGGCTACTCGTTCAACCTCGATGGCTTCTCGATCTATCTCACGCTCGCGGTGATCTTCATCGCGCAGGCGACCAACACGCCGCTGTCGCTGCATGACCTGATCGTCGTCGTGCTCGTGTCGCTGGTAACCTCGAAGGGCGCGCACGGCATTCCCGGCTCGGCCATCGTGATCCTGGCCGCGACGCTCTCCGCGATTCCCGCGATTCCCGTGCTCGGCCTCGTGCTGATTCTGCCGGTCGACTGGTTCGTCGGCATCGCGCGTGCCGTGACCAACCTGATCGGCAACTGCGTGGCGACGGTGGTCGTCGCCGTGTGGGAGAAAGACATCGACCGGGCGCGCGCCAAGCGCGTGCTCGACCAGGACGCCGAATACCGCTTCGTGCCCGCCGCGCCGGAACCCGCGCACGGTCACGGTCATGAAAACGCACACGCAGTTTGATTCACCGCAACCGAAGGAAACTGAAATGGCCAACCCGATTCTCGACGCAGACGCTCCCGCTTTCGCCCGCCGCTACATGAACCTCGCGGACCCGCGGCTCGGCGCGCAGGCGCTCTTCGCCACCGACGAATTCTTCGCGCCGAAGGAGCGCATGCTGGAGCCGCAGCCCGCGGTGTTCATTCCCGGCAAGTACGACGAGCACGGCAAGTGGATGGACGGCTGGGAGACGCGCCGCAAGCGCACGACGGGCTACGACTACTGCATCGTCAAGCTCGCGCGCGCGGGCGTGATCCACGGCATCGATATCGACACGAGCCACTTCACCGGCAATTTCCCGCCGGCTGCGTCGATCGAAGCGTGCTACAGCGAACGCGGCAATCCGCAGGAAGACGGCGACTGGCGCGAGATCGTGCCGGCGACGACGCTGCAGGGTAATCATCATCACTATGTCGAGATCGGCGATACGCGCGCATACACGCATCTGCGCGTGAACATCTATCCCGACGGCGGCATCGCGCGGCTGCGCGTCTACGGACAGCCGAAGACGGATTTCTCGCGCGTCGAACGCGGCACGCTGCTCGATCTCGCGGCGATCGAAAACGGCGCGTATCTCGTCGCGGCGAACAATCAGCACTTCGGTCCCGCGTCGCAGATGCTGATGCCGGGACGCGGCGTGAACATGGGCGACGGCTGGGAAACGCGCCGGCGTCGCGAGCCGGGCAATGACTGGGCGATCGTCGCGTTGGCGAATCCCGGCGTGATCCGCGCGATCGAAGTCGATACGGCGCACTTCAAGGGCAACTATCCGGACCGCTGCTCGCTACAGGCGGCGCGCGTGGAAGGCGGCACGGATGAGTCGCTCGTCACGCAGGCGATGTTCTGGCCCGTGCTGCTCGGCGAACAAAAGCTTTCGATGGACAGCGTGCATCGCTTCGAGAACGAGATCGCCGCGCTCGGACCGGTGACGCACGTGCGCTTCAATATCTATCCGGATGGTGGGGTGTCGCGGCTGCGCATCTTCGGGGAGATCGAATGAGAACGCTGACGCTGGAACCGCTGACGCGCGAAGCCTTCGCCCCGTTCGGCGATGTCATCGAACTCGAAGGCGCGCGCCATTTTCCGATCAACGCTGGCACGACCGAGCGCTTTCACGATCTTGCCAACGTGGAGGTCGGTTTCGAGAGCGGAGGGCGGCCGCTCATCAACGTGTTTCGCGGGCAACCGCGCCCGCAGCCTGTCGTGATCTCGATGATGGAGCGGCATCCGCTCGGCAGCCAGGCGTTCGTGCCGCTCGCGGACGTGCGCTATCTCGTGGTCGTCGCGCCCGCGGGCGAGTTCGATCCCGCTGCGATGCGCGCGTTTTACGCACGGGGCTGGCAAGGCGTGAACTATGCGCGCGGCGTCTGGCATCACCCGCTGATCGTGCTCGACAAGGCGGCGGATTTCATCGTCGTGGATCGCGGCGGCGATCTTCCGAATTGCGACGAGATCGATCTGCCGGAGCGATACACGCTGATCGAACACGAAATGCACGCCGCTTGAGGCAGGTCGCGCGAATCGTAATGCAACTGCGAATCGATCGCAGACGCAGGACACGAAACGTATAGACGAAACGAAACCGCCGCCCATCGAGCCGATGGACGGCGGTTTTTGCATCCACGCGCCGAAGAGCGGCGCGCGAACCTCAATGCTTGCGGTGCGGACAGTTTTCCTTCGTGCATGCGCCGTACAGCGCGAGCGCATGCTCGTGGAGCTTGAAGCCGCGATCCTTCGCGATCGATTGCTGACGGCGTTCGATCTCGGCATCGAAGAACTCTTCCACGCGGCCGCAGTCGATGCACACGAGGTGATCGTGATGCGATCCCTCGTTGAGCTCGAACACGGCCTTGCCCGATTCGAAATTGCTTCGCGACAGCAGGCCGGCTTGCTCGAACTGCGTGAGCACGCGATAAACCGTCGCGAGACCGATATCGAGCTCTTCGTTGAGCAGGCTTCGATACACGTCTTCGGCGGTCAGATGGCGCACCGGACTATGCTGAAAAATTTCGAGAATCTTGAGGCGGGGCAGGGTCGCCTTGAGCCCGATATTTTTGAGATCGGCGGGATTGGTCATGGCTAGGCATCCCTAGAGTACAATTCAAGGTTCTCATAGTAATGCGTTTTTCCAATTCCCGACATCCCGTGCGGACGCAAGGCGAATTGGATGAAAAGAGCGCGACCTCGGAGCGCCTCGCGTGAAAGGTGAAATGTTTTCCAAATCTTTATCGAATTGCAGGGAGAGCCGTCGCATGCGGGGAACCGTGATCGCAGCAACCTTGGCCGCATTGCTCGCCGGCTGCTCGGCGTACGACAGCGTCACGCAGAAGATCGCGCAAAGCATCACACCGTATCGGATCACGGTCGTGCAAGGCAATTTCGTTTCGCAGGAAGCGGCGAGCCAGATGCAGGTCGGCATGTCGCGGGATCAGGTGAAGCAGCTTCTGGGCACGCCGCTTCTGACCGACATGTTCCACGCCGATCGCTGGGACTATGTGTTCTATTTCAAACGCGGATCGACATCCATCGTCCAGCAGCGTGACTTCGTCGTGAACTTCGCGAGCGATCGCGTCGTGAGCTGGTCGGGCGGCGAAAATCTGCCGTCCAACCTCGAACTGCTCGCGGAAATCGACGGCGACAAGGGCGTCAAGGTCGCGAAGGCGGCCGCGCCCGCGGCGGCATCGGCGGCGGTGGCGTCGACGGCGGCGGTGACCGCGCCTTCCGGCGAGCCGTCCACGCAGCCGAATACCGCGGCCGCGTTTGCGGGCGACGCCAATCAGCAAGCCGCGCAGGCAGCCAATCGCGCAACGGCGCAGATCGACACGCCGACGGGCCGCACGCAGTCGTCGGTGCGCGTGAACGTGCCGCAGACGGCGGGTGGCGCGCCCGGATCGAGCGGCCAGAGCGGCAGCAACTCGCAGATTCAATTGCAGCGCCGCCCGCAGACGATCAACATTCCGGACAGCAGCGCGGTGGGTCCGGCGGGTACATCGCCGGCGCCGGCCAACGCGGGCGGCCAGGCGCAGTTTTATCTGCCGCAGCAAAGCCAGTAAGCAGTTCAGCCGTTTGAAGCTGAAGCCGCGCTACGCGTTTTCACGCCGCGCCGCTTCAGCCGCATCGCCAATCCGCATCATCCATCGCGCGTGTTGCGCGCGGTTCAACACGAGACTGCCATGAAGATCGCCATCGCCGGGGCGTCGGGCCGCATGGGCCGGATGCTGATCGAAACCGTTCTCAACGATTCCGAAGCGCAACTCGCCGGCGCGCTCGACCGGCCCGGCGTGCCGCAACTCGGGCAGGACGCGGGCGCTTTCCTCGGCAAAACCACGGGCGTTTTGCTGACCGACGACATCGAGCGCGTGTTCGCCGACGCCGATTATCTGATCGACTTCACGCGCCCCGAAGGCACGATGGCGCATCTCGAAGCCGCGCTGCGCCACAGCGTGAAGATGATCATCGGCACGACGGGTTTCTCGGACGAGCAGAAAGCGCAGTTGAAGCAGGCGGGCGAGAAGATCGGCGTCGTGTTCGCGCCGAACATGAGCGTCGGCGTGAACGTCACGCTGAAGCTGCTCGAATTCGCCGCGAAGCATTTCGCGCAGGGCTACGACATCGAAGTCATCGAGGCGCATCACCGGCACAAGGTCGACGCGCCGTCCGGCACCGCGCTCGCGATGGGCGAGGTGATCGCCCACGCGCTCGGCCGCGATCTGAAGGACTGCGCCGTGTATGCGCGCGAAGGCGTGACGGGCGAGCGCGATCCGTCGACCATCGGCTTCTCGGCGATTCGCGGCGGCGATATCGTCGGCGATCACACGGTGCTCTTCGCGGGCATCGGCGAGCGTATCGAGATCACGCACAAGTCGGCGAGCCGTCTGTCCTATGCGCAAGGCGCGCTGCGCGCCGCGCGCTTCCTGCAAGGGCACGACAAAGGCTTTTTCGACATGCAGGACGTCCTCGGCCTGCGCTGATTCATCTTCGCGACGATGGCCGCAACGGGCGTAATCCACTATCTGCAATCCGGCGATGCCGTGACGCACGCGGTCGCGGGCTTGCTGCTCGCGATGTCGCTCGCGAGCTGGTGCTTCCTGCTCGTGAAGGCGTGGATTCTCGCGCGTGCGAAATGGCAAGGCCCGCGTGCGCTGCAGCGTTTCTGGCAGGCGCCCAGTCTGAAAGACGGGATCGGCGCATTGCAGCGCGCCGATCGCGAGCGCGTGTTTCTGCCGCTCGCCGAAGCCGCGTGGCGCGCATCGGAAGCTGAAATGCCGGGCGCGCTGCTCGCTCGCGTGGAGCGCAGCGAACGCGTCCTGCGCGCGCTGCGTCACGCGTTGCTCCGCTCGCAACGCAGACTCGAATTCGGCCAGGTTCTGCTCGCATCGGTGGGCAGCACGGCGCCGTTCGTCGGCCTGCTCGGCACCGTGTGGGGCATTTATCACGCGCTGGTCAGCATCGCGTCGAGCGGGCAGGCGATGATCGAAAACGTCGCCGGGCCGGTCGGCGAGGCGCTCATCATGACGGCGTTCGGGCTGGTCGTCGCGATTCCCGCCGTGCTCGCGTACAACGTGCTCGGCCGCTACGTGCGGCAGATTTCCGAGGAGCTCGACGGCTTCGCGCACGATCTGCACGCGTTCGTCTGCGGTTCGGCCGACTAGGAGCGCGCGGCGATGGCCTTCGGCGGACTCGACAAGAAATCCAACGGCCAGCCGATGGCCGACATCAACATGACGCCGCTCATCGACGTCATGCTTGTACTGCTCGTCATCTTCATCATCACGGCGCCGCTTTTCACGCACGCGATCCGGCTGGATCTGCCGAAAGTCGCGTCGCAGCCCGCGCGCGAGACGCCGCAAACCATCACGCTTTCCATCGACGACGCCGGCAAGCTCTTCTGGAACGACACGCCCGTCAGCTTCGATCAGATGCGCGCGCGTTTCGCCGATGCGGGCAAGACGGCGCAAAAGCCCGAGTTGCATTTGCGAGCGTCGAGCGCGACGCGCTACGAAATCATCGCGCAGGTGATGGGCGCGGCGCAGCAGGCGGGGCTGGAACGCATCGGCTTCGTCACGCAGCCCGCGCGGTCGCAGGCACAGGCGCCCGCGCGATAAGCGCGCGAGTTGCCGCGCATCGAACGGTATAATCGCGTTTTTCCCCGTTCGGCGGGCCTTGCAGAAGCCGGCAGACCCGAATTCCGACGCCGCGCCGTGTCAGCAATGCCGCAGCGCCTGGACTCGCCGCTCATATCGATGCGGCTGATTCCAATGTCCGTTCCCAGCATTTGCCGAAAGCCAAACCACACCATGCACGATAAATACGTACCCGCCGACGTCGAATCCGCCGCGCAGAGCAACTGGCGCGCGAACGACGTCTACCGGACGACCGAGACGTCGGCCAAGCCCAAGTTCTATTGCGTCTCGATGCTGCCGTATCCGTCGGGCAAGCTGCACATGGGTCACGTGCGCAACTACACCATCAACGACGTGATGTACCGTTACCTGCGCATGAACGGTCACAACACGCTGATGCCGATGGGCTGGGACGCGTTCGGCATGCCCGCCGAGAACGCGGCGATGGCGAACAACGTGCCGCCGGCGAAGTGGACGTACGAGAACATCGCGTACATGAAGAAGCAGATGCAGTCGATGGGCCTCGCCATCGACTGGTCGCGCGAAGTCGCCACGTGCTCGCCCGACTACTACAAGTGGAACCAGTGGCTGTTCCTGAAGATGCTTGAAAAGGGCATCGCGTACAAGAAGACCGGCACGGTGAACTGGGATCCGGTCGATCAGACCGTGCTCGCGAACGAGCAGGTCATCGACGGGCGCGGCTGGCGCTCGGGCGCGCTCGTCGAAAAGCGCGAAATCCCGATGTACTACCTGCGCATCACCGATTACGCGGACCAGTTGCTCGACGATCTCGAAGGCCTCGGCTGGCCGGAGCGCGTCAAGATCATGCAGCAGAACTGGATCGGCAAGAGCTTCGGCGTGAACTTCGGCTTTCCGTATGAAATCGACGGCGAAGCGAAACTGCTGCGCGTCTTCACCACGCGCGCCGACACCATCATGGGCGTCACGTTTGCGGCAGTCGCGGCGGAACATCCGCTCGCCACGCGCCTCGCGCGCGACAACGCGGAGTTGCAGGCATTCATCGACGAATGCAAGCGCGGCGGCGTGGCGGAAGCCGATGTCGCCACGATGGAAAAGAAGGGCGTGCCCACCGGCTTTTTCGTCACGCATCCGTTGACGGGCGCGCAGGTCGAAGTGTGGATCGGCAATTACGTGCTGATGTCCTACGGCGAAGGCGCGGTGATGGGCGTGCCGTCGCACGACGAGCGCGATTTCGCCTTCGCGAAGAAGTACAGCCTGGCCATCAATCAGGTGATCGACATCGAAGGCAAGACCTATTCGACCGATGCCTGGGAAGAGTGGTACGGCGACAAGACCGCGGGCCGTCTCATCAACAGCGGCAAGTACGACGGCATGACCACCGAGGAAGCGATCGACGCGATCGCCGCCGATCTCAAGGCGAAGGACTTCGGCGACAAGCAGATCACCTGGCGCCTGCGCGACTGGGGCATCTCGCGCCAGCGTTACTGGGGCACGCCGATTCCGATCATCCACTGCCCGAGCTGCGGCGATGTGCCGGTGCCAGAAAAGGATCTGCCCGTCGTGCTGCCGGAAGACCTCGTGCCGGACGGCTCGGGCAATCCGCTCGCGAAGTCCGAAGCGTTCCTGAACTGCGCGTGCCCGAAATGCGGCGCGGCGGCGAAGCGCGAAACCGACACGATGGACACCTTCGTCGATTCGTCCTGGTACTTCTCGCGCTACAGCGCGCCGGACGCGCAGACGATGGTGGACGAGCGCACCGATTACTGGATGCCGATGGATCAGTACATCGGCGGCATCGAGCACGCGATTCTTCACCTGTTGTATTCGCGTTTCTGGACGAAGGTCATGCGCGACATGGGCCTCATCAAGTTCGGCGAGCCCGCGAAGAATCTGCTCACGCAGGGCATGGTGCTGAACGAAACGTTCTATCGCGAAGACGCGGCCGGCAAGAAGACCTGGTACAACCCGCTCGAAGTCACCGTCGCGCACGATGACAAGGGCCGTCCGACCGGCGCGACGCTCAACGCCGACGGTCAGCCGGTCGTGCTCGGCGGCGTTGAGAAGATGTCGAAGTCCAAGAACAACGGCGTCGATCCGCAAACGCTGATCGATCAGTACGGCGCGGATACCGCGCGCCTGTTCGTGATGTTCGCAGCGCCGCCGGAGCAGTCGCTCGAATGGTCGGGCGCGGGCGTGGAAGGCGCGAGCCGCTTCCTGCGCCGCGTGTGGCATTTCGCGCACGACAACGCCGATGCGCTGCGCCAGCACGCGAAGCTCGATGCATCGGCGCTCAATGATGCGGACAAAACGCTGCGCCGCGAAATCTACACCGTGCTCAAGCAGGCCGATTTCGACTACGGCCGCCTTCAGTACAACACGGTGGTGTCCGCGGCGATGAAGATGCTCAACGCGGTCGATGGCGCGAAGAACGCGGGCGTCGGCGTGCTGAATGAAACCTTCGGCGTGCTCCTGCGCGTGCTGTATCCGGTCGTGCCGCACGTGACGTTCCAGTTGTGGTCGGAACTCGGCTACGAGAAGGAATTCGGCCCGCTGCTCGACGCGCCCTGGCCGAAGGTCGACGAGGCCGCGCTCGAGCAATCGGAGATCGAGCTCGTGCTGCAGGTCAACGGCAAGGTGCGCGGCGCGCTGACGGTCGCGAAGGATGCATCGCGGGAAACCATCGAGAAGGCCGCGATCGCGCACGAAATGTTTGCGAAGTTCTCGGAGGGCCGCGCGCCGAAGAAGGTGATCGTGGTGCCGGGGCGTCTCGTCAACGTGGTCGTCTGATGCGCAAAACCAGGGGAGTCGATGTGACCGGGAAAGCCGTCGAGAAAGGCGTAAGCAGGCGCTCGTTCCTTGCGCTCGTGGGCGGCGCGGCCGCGCTGTCGGCATGCGGCTTCCAACTGCGTGGGCAGCAGGACTATGCGTTCAAGCGGCTCGCGATCACGGGCGGCGCGCCGCAGATGGTCGCGCGCCTCGAACGCATGGTTCAGGGCGGCAGCGACACGGTGATCGTCAAGCCTTTCGAGAAGCCGGACGCGACGCTCAATTTGTCCGAAGGGACGGGCCTGCGTACGCTGAGCCTGAACGCGCAGGGCGTCGTGCAGGAATATGAGCTCGTGTACAGCGTGAATTACTCGCTGATGGGCGCGGACGGCACGCTGCTGATTCCGCCGAGCGCCATCGTATTGAATCGTTCGATGACCTACAGCGACCAATACACGCTTGCAAAGGGCCAGGAATCCGTGCTGCTGTACAACGACATGCGCAACGACGCCGTCGACCAGTTGACCCGCCGTCTCGCGACGGTGCGCTCGCTGCATCCGGCGCCGGGCGAGCAGACGCCGGGCGTCGCGCCGCGCGCGCCGCTGCCGGTGCCGCCACTCTGATCGCGCGCTCGTCAGCATCATGCAACTGAAGCTCGACGCGCTCGAAGCGCACCTAGCGAAAGGCCTGAAGGGGCTGTACGTCGTCTACGGCGACGAGCATCTGCTCGCGCAGGAAGCGTGCGATCGCATCCGGGCCACCGCGCGCGCGGGCGGCTTCACGGATCGCACAGTGTTCACTGTCGAGCGCGGTTTCGACTGGAGCGCGCTCATCGGCGCAACGCAGTCGATGTCGCTCTTCGGCGACCGTCAGCTGATCGAACTGCGTATTCCGACCGGCAAGCCCGGCAAGGAAGGCGCGGAAGCGCTGAAGACGCTCGCCGGCGCCGATAATCCGGACGCCGTGACGCTCGTCACACTACCGCGTCTCGACGGCGCGACGCAGAAGTCAGCGTGGTTCACCGCGCTGCTCGGCGCGGGCGTCGCGCTGAAGATCGATCCGGTCGAACGCGCGCAATTGCCGATGTGGGTCGGCCAGCGGCTCGCGCAGCAAGGGCAGCGCGTCGCGCCCGGCGAGGAAGGGCGGCGCGCGCTGTCGTTCATCGCGGAACGGGTGGAAGGCAATCTGCTCGCCGCGCATCAGGAAATTCAGAAGCTCGGTCTGCTGTATCCCGAAGGCGTGCTCACGTTCGAGCAGATCCACGACGCCGTGCTGAACGTCGCGCGCTACGACGTGTTCAAGCTCAACGAAGCGATGCTGACGGGCGATATCGGCCGCCTCGCGCGCATGCTCGACGGACTGAAGGGCGAAGGCGAAGCCGCCGTGCTCGTGCTGTGGGCGCTCGTCGAGGAAGTGCGCACGCTGTTGCGCATCAAGCGCGGCGTCGCGGCGGGCAAGCCGCTTGCCACGCTCATGCGCGAGAACCGCGTGTGGGGGCCGCGCGAACGGCTGATCGGCCCGGCGCTTTCGCGCGTGACGGACGAAGCGCTGGAAAAGGCGCTTTCGCTCGCGGCGCGGCTGGACCGTCAGGTGAAAGGGCTTTCCGGAAGCACCGGAAAGCGCGGCAGCGAGCCACCGCCGGACCCGTGGGCCGGCATGTTCGAACTCGCGATGGCGGTCGCCCACGGCGGCAAGCCGGGGCAGGCCGCGCCAGCGCCACGACCGCGTCGCTAGAACGCTTCTGTCACACGCTGTTGCAATCCGCGCAACAGCTTAGAATGAATGCACTCACGCTTCGGCCCTGAAAGCGGCGCAAGAAAGCGGATCACGGAAGAGACTCACGATGAACATCGATCAATACATGACCGACCTCGGCCGACGCGCGCGCACGGCGTCGCGCGCGATGGCGCGGGCGTCGACGGCGGCGAAAAATGCGGCCCTCAACGCGGTGGCGGACGCCATCGAACGCGAGCGTGAAGCGCTCAAGGAAGCGAACGGCCGCGACCTCGCGCGCGCGAGAGAGAAGGGCCACGATGCGGCGTTCATCGACCGTCTGACGCTCTCGGATAAAGCGCTCGATACGATGGTCGAAGGCTTGCGGCAAGTGGCTGCACTGGCTGATCCGATCGGCGAAATCAGCGGGCTCAAATTCCGTCCGAGCGGCATTCAGGTCGGTCAGATGCGCGTGCCGCTCGGCGTGATCGGCATCATCTATGAATCGCGGCCGAACGTGACCATCGACGCGGCCGCGCTGTGCCTCAAATCGGGCAACGCGACCATTCTGCGCGGCGGCTCCGAGGCGCTCGAATGCAACACGGCGCTTGCGAAGCTGATCGGCGTCGGGCTGGAAGCGGCGGGCTTGCCGCAGGACGCGGTGCAGGTCGTCGGGACAGCGGATCGCGCGGCGGTCGGCAAGCTCATCACGATGACCGAATTCGTCGATGTGATCGTGCCGCGCGGCGGCAAGAGCCTGATCGCGCGACTGATGGAAGAATCGCGCGTGCCGATGATCAAGCACCTCGACGGCATCTGTCACGTGTACGTGGACGATCGCGCGGATCTTGCGAAGGCTGCGGTCATTTGCGACAACGCGAAGACGCATCGCTACGGCACCTGCAACACGATGGAAACGCTGCTCGTCGCGCGCGGCATCGCGCAACAGTCGTTGCCGCAACTCGCCCGCGCTTATCAGGCGAAGGAAGTCGAACTGCGCGTGGACGGGCAAGCGCGCGCCGTGCTCGAAGCGGCGAAAATCGGCGGGCTCGTCGATGCGACCGAAGACGACTGGAGCACGGAATATCTCGCGCCGGTGCTGTCGATCAAGATCGTCGGCGGCCTCGATGAAGCGATCGACCATATCAACGCCTACGGCTCGCATCACACCGACGCGATCGTCACCGAAGATCACGACCGCGCCATGCGCTTCCTCCGCGAAGTGGATTCGGCGAGCGTGATGGTGAACGCATCGACGCGCTTCGCCGATGGCTTCGAATTCGGCCTCGGTGCGGAAATCGGCATTTCGAACGACAAGCTGCACGCGCGCGGCCCGGTCGGTCTCGAAGGGCTGACATCGCTCAAGTACGTGGTACTGGGGCGCGGCGAAGTCCGTCAATAAGCGCGAGTCGACAAGAAGAACGATGCTCTGGATCAAATCGCTGCATATCGTGCTGGTCGCTTCGTGGTTCGCGGGGCTTTTTTATCTGCCGCGTATTTTCGTGAACCTCGCGATGGAAACCGATTCCGCCGCCACCGCGCGTCTGTTACTGATGGCGCGCAAGCTGTTTCGGTTCATGACGTTCATCGCGGTGCCCGCGCTCGCGTGCGGGCTGTGGCTGTGGCTCGTCGTCGGAATCGGCGCGGGGCAGGGCTGGTTGCACGCGAAGCTGACGATCGTCGTGTTGCTGATCGCCTATCACGCGTATTGCGGGCGCTTGCTGCACACGTTTCAGCGTGGCGAAAACAAGCGCTCGGACAAGTGGTATCGAATGTTCAATGAACTGCCGGTGCTTGGACTGCTGGGCGCGACCTTGCTCGTGGTGATCAAGCCGTTTTGAGGCGTTGTTCGTTGACCAGATCAAGCACCATTTCACCGAAGACTTCGGGACGCCCTTCGAAGAATCGCTGCACCACGTTCTTTTCGAGCATGTAGCGGCGCAGCGATTCGCGCTCTTCGTGATTGTTCGCGAGTCGCACAGCGGCTTCGACGTATTCCTCGACGGTTTCCGCGACCATCCAGCCGGGCATATAGGCGCGCATGAACATCGCGCCGTCGATCCGCTCGAACACTTCACGGCCCGTCTTGCAGATGCCCGGCAGTCCCACTGAGAACGCGTCCACGATGCCGTTCGTATTGCCGAAAGGGAACGGGCTCAGGAACATGTCCATGTCGTTGAGATAGTTCACGTAACCCATGTAGTCCTGATGTGGCACGACAGTTCCATTGTTCGTGAGGATCGCCTGCCTGGCCACCTTCGCCAGATGCAGCATCGTGACGGCGTCGCCGCCGCTCGTCAGAAAATGGAAGTGAAGCGGCACGCTGCTGCGTGCGGCAATCTGCCGGCACGCCTCCATAAAGCTCGGTGAGAGTTTCATCAGGCTCGCGGCGATGCCGATATCGACGCGTCCTTCCGCCTTCTTCTTCCGGGGCGCGACAGCTTCCATCAACGGCGAAGGCCGGTAGGGTTGGCCATCTTTCGGAAGCCTAAGAAGGGCTTCGCTGAAACACGCTGGGTCGCCGACGTAGTCGTCCTCGACGCTCACATAATCGATGCATTCCGAGTGCGTGGTGGCGGGATGGCCCAATCCTGCGATCTGCAACGGCGCGAGGCGCATGTTGGACACACAGTCCGACAATAATGACATGCCCACGCTGGGCATGTAGAGAACGTCGGGGCATTCCGCCTCCGCGAATTTGCGAACGGCGGCGAGCTTGGGCACGAAGCCCTGGTCCTTAGGCAAGTCGATCACGCGCGTGAAAGCCTCGCGTCCGAGACTACCGATAGCGTCCGCTTCGCACATCGCCACCACGTCGAAATGGGTGCGTGCGGCCGACAACGTGCGGGAATGAGTGCGCATGATCGAATGGCCGTCCGAAAAGTATTCCAGCACGACGAGCATGAGCGGCCGCGCTCGGGCGGCGCGTCGAGAGCCGCTGAGTTCCGTGTCCAGATCAGCCAGTCCTGTGCTCGCGAGCGTCCTGCGCATGAGCTTATTGATGCTTCGTTTGATCGCGTGCCGGTGTTCGATCTCGGCATAGGTGCAATACATGTAGAGGTTGATCAATGCACCCAACTCGATGCACCGGAGATCGTTCAGTTCGTCGAGAACTCCGACGAGCCAGTCAAGAAGTGCTTCGCGCTTGCGGTGCGCGTGGGCACTGCCGGGAAGAATCTCACCGGCCGTCGCGATAGCCAGGTTGAGCGTGGCGACCGGATCCACCTGCATGCATGCGGAATAGTCGATTGGCAGGAGGGATTCGGAATTGCACAGAAGACCGAGCCTCTTCACCGCGTCGGGAAACGGGAGCCGAATGGTTCCGTCTTCTTCAATGGCCGGAAGGAATCGGCGCGCGACATGATCCGCATTCTTGAGGGGAGCGGCGCCGAGCAAGTGCTGGATGAGTGATCGAGAACCTGACAGACGCGCGAGTTGCGCTTCCGTTAGCGAAAATTCGGTATTCGCGAGAAAGGTGGTGATGGCCGCCGCCATGCGAGAGGCGAACCGTTCAAGCAACGACTCTCTACTCGGACGTGGCCATGCCTTGGAAGGCGCTGTCAAAGTCAGCAAATCAACGGACGGTGTTTTATGAAGCAATGCATTGAGCTCGGAAAGCTGCGCGATGGCTTCATCCGGCTTACCGCCGTGGACGCAAGATTCGAAACGCTCGACGGAGAACGAACTGTTCATGGGGATCCAGATAAACGATCGAGATTATGGACAGCATAGGCCATCATTCGCCCCTCATTTGAAGGGGACGCAGCCTTCGCTGCCTACGCTCCCACCCGCCGTCCTTCGAGCACGTCCTTCGCTTCGGCAAGCTTGTCCGCCAGCGCGGGGCCGCGGGCCAGCGCCAGACCGACCGCCAGAATGTCGCCGATCGCGAGATGCGATACGCGCGATGTCATCGGCGAAAAAATGTCGGTGTCTTCATCGACATTTGCGAACAATCCGACCGTGGCCATGCGCGCGAGCGGCGAGTGGCCGTGCGTGATCGCGATGACCCTTGCGCCGCCGTTCAACGCAGATTTGCACGCGTCGAGAATGTCTCTCGTGCGCCCGGTATTGGAAATCGCGACGACGACATCGCCCGCGCCGAGCAGCGCGGCGGAAGTGGTGTACGTATGCGGATCGGAGTATGCGACAGACGGTACGCCCAACCGAAAAAATTTGTGCTGCATATCGAGCGCGGCGATGCCCGATCCGCCCGCGCCGTAGAACTCGATGCGGCGCGCTTCGGCGAGGATCGCAATGGCCGCCGCGACGCTGTCCGACGACAGTGAATTGCGCACGGCAATCAGCGCGCCGATGGTCCGGTCGAGCACTTTCGCGGCGACGCCCGCGGGCGGCTCGTCCGTGCGCACATCGCGATAAACGGTGGGAACGTCCGCTGCTATGTTTTGAGCGAGGCGAATCTTGAATTCCCGGAAGCCCGAAAAGCCGAGCGCCTGGCAGAACCGCGCGATGGTCGGCTGACTGACGCCGGCACGCGCGGCGAAATCGGTCATCGACAGGTCGAGTACCTCGCGCGGTGCTTCGAGCACGTACTCGGCCAGCTTGCGCTCCGACGGCCGCATTTGCTCGCGCTTCGCTTCGACTTGAGACAGCAACATCGGAAATCTCGCCTATGCTGAAAATTGCTTGGACTATATCCGAAGATCGATCATGTACAAATACTACAGAACGTGTCGCCGAAAACTAAGGGAATTCCCGTAGATCGTTTCTGAATAAGTGATTCGATCCATGCGATCACTTAATAAGGAAGCACGAATCCTCATTGTCAGCGTGTAGTTTTTCTACTAATATCGCGAAACACGGCAATATCGCACGACGACGATTCGAACGCCGTTCCCCGCAACATTCCACCCAACCTCGACGGCAGGCGCGCCGGGCGTTAGACGAAGGAGCTTCGATGGTTTCCCCGCATTCGCAACTCAAAAAAGTCACCGACCGCATCATCGAGCGCAGCAAGCCGACGCGTTCCGCATATCTGGCGCGCATCGATGCCGCGCACGGCAAGTTTCCGGCGCGCGGCGCGCTTTCGTGCGCGAATCTGGCGCATGGTTTCGCCGGGCTCGAAGGCGAGGAAAAGATAGCGATCAAGACGATTCGCGAGCCGAACATCGGCATCGTGTCGTCCTATAACGAAATGCTGTCCGCGCATGCGCCGTACAAGAGCTTCCCCGACATCATCAAGCAGGCGGCGCGCGAGCACGGCGGTGTCGCCCAATTCGCGGGCGGCGTGCCCGCCATGTGCGACGGCATCACGCAAGGCAACGCCGGTATGGAACTGTCGCTCTTTTCGCGTGAAGTCATCGCGATGAGCACCGCCGTGGCGCTCACGCACAACATGTTCGACGCGGCGCTGTGCCTCGGCATCTGCGACAAGATCGTGCCGGGCCTTGCCATCGGCGCGCTGCAGTTCGGTCATCTGCCGACCATTTTCGTGCCCGCCGGCCCGATGACGAGCGGCCTCACCAATGACGACAAGGCCAAGGTGCGTCAGGAATTCGCGACCGGAAAATGCGATCGCGCCGCGCTGCTCGAAGCGGAATCGGCGGCGTATCACGGCCACGGTACCTGCACGTTTTACGGCACGGCCAACAGCAATCAGATGCTCATGGAAGTGATGGGCCTGCATCTGCCGAGCGCGGCGTTCGTGCACCCGCACACGCCTCTGCGCGACGCACTCACGGCCGAGGCCGCGCGTCGCGTGCTCGATATCACGCTGGAACGCGGCAACTACACACCTATCGGCCATGTCGTCGATGAAAAGGCGATCGTGAACGGCATCGTCGCGCTGCTGGCGACAGGCGGCTCGACCAACCACACGCTGCATCTCGTGGCGATCGCGCGGGCGGCGGGCATCATGATCGACTGGAACGATTTCGACGAGCTTTCGCAAGTAGTGCCGCTGCTCGCGAAGATCTACCCGAACGGCAAGGCCGACGTGAATCATTTCCACGCGGCGGGCGGCGTCGCGTTCCTCGTGCGCAATCTGCTCGAGGGTGGCTTGCTGCACGAAGACGTGCAGACGGTCGCGGGCAAGGGGCTTTCGCACTATACGAAGGAGCCGAAGCTCATCGACGGCAAACTGCAATGGGTCGACGGCGCACCCGAAAGCCACGACACCAAGGTGCTGCGCGGCATCGGCGAGCCGTTCCAGCCGGACGGCGGGCTGCGTCTGATGCAGGGCAAGCTCGGGCGCGGCGTCATCAAGATTTCGGCGGTCGCGCCGGAGCATCGCGTGGTGAAGGCGCCGGCCATCGTGTTCAATTCGCAAGAGGAAGTGCAGGAAGCGTTCGACAAGGGCGAGCTGAAGCGCGATTTCGTCGCCGTGGTGCGCTTCCAGGGCGCGCGGGCGAACGGCATGCCCGAGCTGCATCGTTTGACGCCGCTGCTCGGCGTGCTGCAGGATCAGGGCTTCCATGTCGCGCTGGTCACGGACGGGCGCATGTCGGGCGCGTCGGGCAAGGTGCCGGCCGTCATTCACGTGTCGCCCGAGGCGCTTCTGCACGGCCCGCTCGGGAAGGTCCGCACCGGCGACATGCTCGTGATCGACGCGCCCGCCGGCGTGCTCGACATCGAGATCGATGCGAACGAGTGGGCATCGCGCGAAGTGCAGGCGCCGCTGCATCAGGCGGACAACGAAGCAGGATTCGGACGCGAGCTGTTCGGCGTGTTCCGTAGCGCGGCGCTGCCGGCGGAAGAGGGCGCATCGGTGTTCGGCGCGCTGATCGGCGCAACGTCTGCGCACGAAGGGGCGAACGGCGCGGCGGCCCCGCAGGAGAGGAATCCGCTTCGCGATAACGCGCGCGCCGCGGCATCGGCGCTGAACAAGGCGCACGCCACGCATCATTGAACATCGCAACGTCGAGAACCCGCGGATAGACCACAAGGCGCCGCACCAAAAACAGGAGTCGCATCAAATGAAATCGGTAAGCGAAATCGTGCGTCTGGGCCCGGTGATTCCGGTGCTGGCGTTCGAAACGGTCGAGCAAGGTGAACAGGTGTCGCGCGCGCTGCATGCGGGCGGTGTGAAAGTGCTGGAAATCACGCTGCGCACGCCAGCGGGCATCGGCGCGATCGAGCGCGCGAGCCAGTTGGCGGACGATATCGTCGTCGGCGTCGGCACCATCACGAAGCCCGAGCATTGCGCGCAGGCGAAGAAGGCGGGCGCGCAGTTCGGGGTGTCGCCCGGTCTCACGAAGGACATGCACAAGGCGGCGCAGGACGCAGGGTTGCCGCTGCTGCCGGGCGTGATGACGCCGAGCGATATCATCGCCGCGATGGAGCTGGGCTACGAGATCGTCAAGTTCTTCCCGGCACAACAGGCGGGCGGCATTCCGATGTTACAGGCGTTTTACGGACCGTTCCCGAATCTGAAATTCTGTCCGACAGGCGGCATCACGGCTGAAACCGCATCCAACTTTCTCGCGCAGCCGAATGTGGTGTGTGTCGGCGGTTCCTGGCTGACGCCGAAGGCCGCACTCGCCGCGCAGAACTGGGAGGAAGTCACGCGTCTTGCACGCGCAGCCAGCGAGTTGGCGCCGCACCAGTAAGCTTTCCGTCTTGGCATCAGAAGGCGCGTCGTGACCGTGTGAGCGGTCCGGCGCGCTTTTTTCGGCCTGATTTCCTGTTCGACTCCAGTCCCTCACTCACTCTGCATGAAGCCTCGGAGTTCGCTCACCATTTTTTTGTTTTGCGAATCGGATTAATTCGAATTGCAAAAATCACGGCGATTAAGACGGTTTGAATTTCTTTAAGACTGAGATAAGAAGGTTCTCAATTGTCTTGGATGTGCTGGGAATTTCAACGCTTCTTCTATATATTTAGGTTTCGGAAGTTCCCCGATATATCAAGACGCGGAAGCGTTTCAATTAGGAAATTTCAGCGCGCTTTGCGCGAAACTCCTTACTTCCGCCGCTGCTGCATATGTCCAGCAACGCCACGCCGCCCGCTGCCTCAGTCCTTGCGGGTCGCCGCGATCAAGTTACCGCGGAACCTCTTTTTCCAAAAGCGTAGTTTCGTCTTCTTTCAGGATGCCAATCCGATGACCATTCGAGTCGGAATTTCAGTCGTCACGCATCAAGGCCAAAACATCTGGCAGAACGGCCTGGGCCAGAACGTGATTTTTTTGTCGGAAGCACTTCAGAAGCTTCCTTTCGTCGAGAGTGTTTCACTGATCGACGTGGGCGACCAGAATGCATTGCCGCCGCAAGTCGACGCCGCGTCGAAAGGGCTGCGCATCATGCGCACTCCGGATGCGACCGATGCCGTCGACGTCATCTTCGAAATGGGCGGCGCGCTCGACACGCAATGGCTCGATCTGATGCGGGCCCGAGGCAAGAAAGTCGCGTACTACTGCTGCGGTCAGCCGTACGTCGGACTCGTGGAGGCGCCGGTGTTCGACAAGCCCGTCCATGTCATGCGTCCCGACCGTTACGACCAGATCTGGCTGATGTCGAAAGACCGTCTGTCCGTCCCGATGATGCGTACGCTGCATCGCTGCCCTGTGCATCTCATTCCGTTCATCTGGCATCCGCAGTTCATCGAAAAGCGTATCGCGGAGGTCGAAGAGCATGGTCTGCGCTACGGCTATGAGCGCCGCTCGGACGCGTCGGCGCAGCCGGCCATCCAGCCGCAAGGGTTTCGGGTTGCAATGTTCGAGCCGAATATTTCGGTGGTGAAAACGTCGAGCATTCCGATGCTCGCCTGCGAGGAAGCCTATCGTGCGGATCGTTCGAGCGTATCAGCCATGCATGTGCTCAATTCGATGCACATGAAGGATCACCCGACGCTCATGTACATGGCCAACTCGCTGGATCTCGTAAAGGATTCCAAGGCGACGTTCCACGGCCGCAACGACATCGCGGGCTTCATGGCGCAATACGCCGATGCAGTCGTGTCGCATCAATGGGGCAACGATCAGAACTATCTGTATCTCGATGTGCTCTACGGCGGTTATCCGCTGATCCATAACTCGCCGTGGCTCAAGGACGCGGGCTACTACTTCCCAGGATTCGACGCGCAAGAGGGTGGTCGTCAATTGCTGCGCGCCTTCCACGAGCACGACAGCAATCTGGATGCATATCGCGCGAACGCGCAGCGCGTCATCGATACGGTGAATCCGTTCAATCAAGCAAACCTGGATGCGTTCGCAGACCGGTTGATCAATCTTTGCCAGGGAAGCAAGCTCGAGGTAGGCGTATGAATAAGCAAAGCAAGTCTCGCATGCCGGAGCGGATCAATGTCGGCGTTTCCATTTACATCCGCAAGGGCGAGCAATCGCTTTGGGAAAACGGCATTTTTCAGAATTGTCTTTATCTCGTGATGTTGTTGATGCGCTCGCCGCGCGTGAAGTCGACCTATCTGGTGACGGGCGGCGGCGACGGTGGTCCTGAAGACGCGAAGCGCTTCCTTTCAGATTCGCCGGTGCCGCTCATCGACATGGAAACGGCGCAGTCGAAGCTCGACGTGATGATCGAAATGAGCGCGCAGCTCAACAAGGAATGGTCGGTCAAGTTCCGCGAGCGCGGCGGCAAGATCATCACGATGCGCGTGGGCAACGACTACGTCATCGACATCGAACGCATGGTGTTCAACCTTCAGCACGCGTTGCTCGTTTCAGGCGCGCCTTACGATGAAGTCTGGACGCTGCCGGAATACGAAGTCAGTTGCAAGCCGTATTTCGAAACGCTGTTCCGAGCCCCGGTCAAGCTCATGCCACACCTGTGGAGCCCAGTCGTCCTCGATCGCGAAGCCGCGAAGCTGCCGAACGGGCTGAAGTTCGGTTATCAGCCCGGTCGCCGCCGCTGGCGAGTGGGCATTTTCGAGCCCAACGTCTGCATGGTGAAAACGAGCTACATTCCGATGCTGTCTTGCGATGTGGCGCATCGTGAGAATCCGGACATGCTCGAACGTGTGTGGGCGTACAACACGTTCAAGCTGAAGGATCACGCGGCGTTCGCAGGCTTCGCGCAGAGCCTCGATTACGTGAAGCACGGCCTCGGCAACTTTGAAGGGCGTTTTCCGTTTGCGCAGATCGTGCCGAGTGCCGTCGACGCGGTGGTCAGTCATCAGTGGGAAAACCCGCAGAACTATGTGTATTACGAGGCGCTCTACGGCGGCTATCCGCTGATCCACAACTCGCATCTGATCGGTGACTGCGGATACCGCTATCACGATTTCGATTGCGAAGAGGGCGGTCGCGCGTTGCTTCGCGCCTTTGCCGAGCATGACGCCAATCTCGACAGTTACCGCGCGACGGCGAAGAAGTTCCTTCACACGCTCGATCCGGAAAACGAACAGAACGTGCGGACCTATACTGAGGCGATCGAAGCGGTCTACGCGAGAGCGTGAGTTCGAGATTCAGGCATTTTGCTGCAAGGCAATGGAGTTACTTGGAATGAAAAAGCTGCGAATTGGCATCACCATCGGTCTGTTTCACGAGGCCGAGACGCTCTGGAACAACGGTATCAAGCAGAACGCGGTCTTTCTCGCTGAAGCACTTAAGAACTGTCCGAACGTCGAGAGCGTCGTGCTCGTCAATACGACACATTTGGCAATCACGAAGCAACTGCCGTGGGACCTGGAGCGCTGGCCCACAGTCACTTTCGATGGCGCGAAAGACAATATCGACGTGCTGGTCGAGCTCGGCGGTCAGATCGATTCGAACGCTACGGAATACCTGAAGCAGCGCGGCGCGCGCCTCGTTTCGTATTGCTGCGGTTTCGAATACGTCCATGCGATGGAGTCGATTCTGTTCAACAAGCCGAGCTTCGGCGACAACCTGTTCGTGAACCAGCGCTACGACGACATCTGGATGATTCCGCAGGTAGCGAACATCAGCGCGCCGTATTTCGAGGTGATGCGTCGTCAGACGGCGCAGGTCGTGCCGTTTATCTGGAGCCCGATGTTCCTCAACGCTCGCGCCGCTTCCTTACCGCATTCGGGCGAGTATCAGCCGAAAGCGGGACCGCGTCGCCTGAGCGTGATGGAGCCGAACATCAATGTTGTGAAATTCTGTCTTTATCCGACGATGATCGCGGAAATGGCGTATCGAGAGCGGCCGAACGACATTCAGTTGCTTCAGGTGACGAACGCGCAACACCTCGCCACAGAGTGTCGTGAGTTCATCGCGCTGATGAACCAACTGGACATCGTGCGCAATCACAAGGCGGTGTTTCTCGGCCGCTTCGACACGCCGACGTTTCTGGCCGAGAACACGGACATCATCGTGTCGCATCAGTGGGAAAATCCGCTGAACTATTTTTATCTGGAAGTGTGCTGGCAGGGGTATCCGCTGGTTCACAACGCCACGTTGTGCCCGGATCTCGGTTACTACTATAAGGACAACGACGTGAGCGACGGCGCGCGACGGGTCGTCGAGGCCATCGACCAACACGATTCGCAGCTCGCACAATATCGGGATAAGCAGCGTTCGCTGATCGCGCGTTATCTGCCGGATAATGCTGCCCTGGTCGGTGGCTACACCGGATTGCTCGACGCACTCATCAAAAAGCCGATGCGCTAGACCGACGTTTTTCTAAGCAACCGTTCAAAGTTGTCTATGCGCCATGTCTGATCGGACGATCAGACATGGCGCATTTTGTTCTTCGCGGACCCGCTTCGTAATAAAGCGATTCACCTCTTTTGCCGGATTCATTGGGAAATTGTGAATCTGGCGAACCGAGAGCAGAGATTTGTTAGTCGAATAGTAAGTTATGCAAATTAACTGCCGTAAATAAGTTTTATCCTAAAAAATGTGTCGCAGTTTTGCTGCACAGATGCTGCGGTCTATTGAATTTAGGACATGTCCGCTTCATTGACGTTGTGCTCCCGAATATTCTGTGCCGTGGTCAAAGGTGCTTCCTTTTTTGTTTTGTAAAAGACGATCGTTTTTTTGTGGGTCAATTCGGTTTATGAATAAGTCATACCGCAGTATCTGGAATGAGAAGGTAGGGACGTTTGTCGCGGTCGCGGAGACCTCGATGGCGCGTGGCAAAAAGAGTTCTGGCGGCGCGGTATGCGACCCGGAAGGCGGTCAAGAAGCCCTTGACGCGTTCGTCCGTAAGGGCAGAGACACTGGCCCGAAGCTTGCCTTGCTTGCGGCGGTCTGGTCAACGTCAACCAACTGAACGATGCGGTCGCGCAGTCCAACAGCTACACGGACAGCATGGTGAGCGGCATGCAAGGTGCGGTCGCCGAAGTGGGCCGTAGCGCCTACTCGGGTATCGCGGCGGCCACCGCCCTCGCGATGATCCCGAACATCGATCAGGACAAGTTGATGTCGGTCGGTGTGGGCGGTGCAACGTACCAGGGCTATGCGGCTGCAGCCGTCGCACTGAATCTGCGCGTCACCCAGAACCTGGTGCTGAAGGCTGGCGCGGGTTCGAGCCGCAGCGGCACGGTCTACGGTGCCAACGCGTCGTATCGGTGGTAAGGCGAACGTCCCGGGCTCACGCTCGGGACTGCCCGGGCGACCGCGAAGTCATGCGGTCGCCCGGAAGCCGAGCTCTTTGAACCGATTTAGGTAGCTAATCAAGATGTCCAAACTTCTTCTCTCCGTTTTTACCGCCATCGGCGTGCTGTCCGCTTGCACGACGGATACGGGTATCACTTACACGGCGCGCAAGCTGAATGTCGCCCAGCAGCCGCAGGCATATCGCGTCACTTGCTCGGGCATATTCGAGTCGCAAAAATCGTGCATGTCAGAGGCTTCACGCATCTGCAAGAATCAACAGGTCATGGTCGTTGAGGCGCTCAACAATCCGAAACTCAGACCGGGTGGCAGCAGCGCGCGCGAGCTTAACTTCACATGCGCGGGCGGATCGCCATCGAAGCCGGCGGCTTGATGCGTATCGAATGATCGAGCCGCTGCGGCTCGCATCGTCCTTCTGAAAACCGACGTTCGTTGAACGTCGGTTTTTTTTCTTCGCGTGTCCCGTACTTCGAGCGAATAGCCGTGCGAGTCGCGCATAATTTCGCGAAGGCCATTTCCCCGGCCAATCGCCTCGCTTACAAGTAGAATTCCGTTGCCCAGCGCCGTGTTCGCGCTTGCCGGACATTGCTCGTATGTGCAGTGCAGCGACGGCAAACGCATACATAGCGCAGAAAACCTCAACAAAATCAAGGAGGCGTTATGCCAGCCGTCCACGGGAGCATGCTGCTGCTCTACGCGGTGATCGCGATCGCGGTTCTGATCCTGATGATCGCACGCTATAAGGTTTACCCGTTCCTCGTTCTCATGATCGTGTCCGTGTTGCTGGCCCTGGCGGTCGGCATGCCGATGGACAAAATCGTCAAGTCGTTCGAAACCGGCAACGGCAACACGCTCGGCCATATTGCCGTCGTCGTGGGTCTCGGCACGATGCTCGGCAAGATGATGGCCGAATCGGGCGGCGCCGAGCGCATCGCCAATACGCTGATCAATCTGTTCGGCGAAAAGAACATCCACTGGGCGATGATGGTCGTCGCGATCATCGTCGGCTTGCCCGTGTTCTTCGAAGTGGGCTTCGTGCTGCTGATTCCGATCGCGTTCAACGTCGCGCGACGCACCGGCAAGTCGCTGCTGCTGATCGGCTTGCCGATGGTCGCGGGCCTTTCGGTCGTGCACGGTCTGATTCCGCCGCACCCGGCCGCATTGCTCGCGGTGCAGGCGTATCACGCGGATATCGGCAAGACGATCGCTTACGGTCTGATCGTCGGTGTGCCGACGGCAATCGTCGCGGGCCCGCTGTTCGCGCTGATGATCCACAAGTACATCAAACTGCCGGATGCCAACGCGCTCGCTGACCAGTTCACCCAAAAACACGGTGACACTGAGAAAAAGCACGATCTGCCGAGCTTCGGCATCACGCTGTTCACGATTCTGCTGCCGGTGATTCTGATGCTGATCGGAAGCTGGGCGGATCTGGTCTTCACGCCGAAAACATTGCCGAACGATTTGCTGCGCTTCATCGGCCAGTCGGATATGGCGCTTCTGATCGCCGTGCTGGTCAGCTTCTGGACCTTCGGCGCGAGGCAGGGCTTCAACCGCGAGCAGATTCAGAAGTTCTGCGGCGAGTGTCTTGCGCCGATCGCGGGCATCACGCTGATCGTCGGTGCGGGTGGCGGTTTCGGCCAGGTTCTGCGCGATAGCGGCATCTCGCAGCAGATCGTCGCGACGGCGTCGTCGGCAAGCCTCTCGCCGCTCTTGCTCGGCTGGTTCGTCGCCGCGCTGATCCGTCTCGCGACGGGTTCGGCGACGGTCGCGATGACGACCGCATGCGGCATCGTCGCGCCGATCGCCGCCGCGGCGGGCGGCCATACGAGCCCGGAACTGCTGGTGCTCGCCACCGGCTCCGGCTCGCTGATCTTCTCGCATGTGAACGATGGTGGCTTCTGGCTGATCAAAGAGTATTTCGGGATGACGGTCGGACAGACGTTCAAGACCTGGTCGCTGCTCGAAACCATCATTTCATTGATGGGACTCGGTTTGACCTTCGTGCTTGCGGCGTTCGTGTAAGGAGAGTTCGATGATTCTGATCGCAATGGGCGTGTCGGGGGCCGGCAAGTCTCTCATCGGCGAATTGCTGGCGGAGCGCTTGCACTGCTCGTTCACCGACGGAGACGCGTTTCACAGCGCCGCCAACAAGGAGAAGATGCACAAGGGCATACCCTTGACCGACGAAGACCGCTGGCCGTGGCTGAAGACGATTCGCGCCGCGATCGAGGAGAAGCAGGGCGCGGGCGAAACGGCGGTGTTTACGTGCTCGTCGTTGAAACGCTCGTATCGCGACGTCCTGCGTGAGAACGACAAGGATGTGTGCTTCGTCTATCTGGAAGGCTCGTTCGAGGTCCTGCATGATCGGCTCGGGTCGCGCACGGGCCACTTCTTCGATCCGTCGCTGCTCAAGAGCCAGCTCGAAACGCTCGAACCGCCGGGCGAGGACGAGGCGATCATCGTGAGCATCGAGCACACGCCCGAGGAAATCGTCGATATCGTGATTGAAGAACTGAAGACGCGCTGAACGCGCGATTCAGCAAGAGAAAAGGCCCCACGTCGCAAAACGTGGGGCCTTTCTCATTGCCGGGACGTGGCGGACGTCAGGCGATCCGCTTCGCCAACTCGACCGCCTTGCCGATGTACGAACCCGGCGTCATCTCCAGCAGCAGCTTCTTCGCGTCGGCGGGAATCGCGAGACCCGCGATGAACGTCTGCAGCGCCTCGCGCGTGATGCCCTTGCCGCGCGTCAGCTCCTTGAGTTGCTCGTACGGATTCTCGATGCCGAAACGGCGCATCACCGTCTGCACCGGCTCGGCAAGTACTTCCCACGTGTTGTCGAGGTCCTCGTTCAGGCGCGCGGCGTTCACTTCGAGCTTGTCGAGGCCACGGATCAGCGCGTCGTATGCAAGCAGCGAATAGCCAAACGCGACGCCGATATTGCGCAGCACGGTCGAATCCGTCAGATCGCGCTGCCAGCGCGAGACCGGCAGCTTCTCGGAGAGATGGCGCAGCGTCGCGTTTGCGAGGCCGAGATTGCCCTCCGAATTCTCGAAGTCGATCGGGTTGACCTTGTGCGGCATCGTCGACGAGCCGATTTCGCCGGCCTTTAGCTTCTGTTTGAAATAGCCGAGCGAAATATAGCCCCACACGTCGCGATCGAGGTCGAGCAGGATCGTATTCGCGCGTGCCACCGCGTCGAACAGTTCGGCCATGTAGTCGTGCGGCTCGATCTGGATCGTGTACGGATTGAACGTGAGCTTCAGCCGATTCTCGACGACATCCTTCGAGAACGCTTCCCAGTCGAATTCCGGATACGCCGACAAATGCGCGTTGAAGTTGCCGACCGCGCCGTTCATCTTGCCGAGCAGTTCGACCTTCTCGATGCGCTGGATCGCGCGCGCAAGACGCGCCGCAACATTGGCGATTTCCTTGCCGAGCGTCGTCGGGCTCGCGGGCTGGCCGTGCGTGCGGGAGAGCATCGGCTGTTCGGCTTGCGCGTGCGCGAGCTTCACGAGGCGCTCGTACACCGAGCGCAGCGCCGGCAGGATCACGTGTTCGCGCGCGCCGGCAAGCATCAGGCCGTGAGACGTGTTGTTGATATCTTCAGACGTGCACGCGAAGTGGATGAACTCGCTCGCGCGTTCCAGTTCCGGCTGGCCCTTCACCGACTCCTTGAGCCAGTATTCGACCGCCTTCACATCATGATTCGTGACGCGCTCGATGTCCTTGATGCGCGCGGCGTCGTGCGCGGTGAAGCGCTCGGCGAGGCTCAGCAGGAATTGCTCGGACGCTTCGGAAAAGCGCGGCACTTCGGCGAAACCGGCACGCGACAGCGCGATCAGCCAGTGAATCTCGACCGTCACGCGATGCCGCATGAACGCGGCTTCGGAGAGCCATTCGCGCAGGGCTTCTGTCTTGGCGGCATAGCGGCCGTCGAGCGGCGAGAGCGCGGTGAGCGCGAAGAGGGTATCGGGACGGGTATCGGACATGATTGCGGGCGCGGCCGGAAGGAAAAGACGGGAGAACCGCGCATTTTACCATCGGATGCGTCCCAATCCCCGACGCGCGCCGTCGTTCAGCGGGTTCGCAGTTCGTCGTTGAGTGCGCGAAGTTGCGCGGGCGTGCCGACGTTTTCCCAGCGGCCTTCGTAGCGTTCGCCGCTCGCGCGCCCGGCCGCGATCGTTTCGCGGTAGTACGGCGTCAGCGCGCGGCGCGTTCCGGGCGCGAGATCGCGGAACATGCGCGTGTCATACAGGCCGATGTTGCCGAAGGTGTAACGGTGCTCGCCTTCGAGTGCGAGCACGCCGTCGCGCAAGGCGAAATCGCCTTTGGGGTGAAACGGCGGATTCGGCACCATCACGAGATGCATGCCGGGTTCCGCGCGCGCCCTCAGTGCTTCGGCGTGGTCGCGCAAGGTCGAATAATCGAAATCGCAGAACACGTCGCCGCTGACCGCGATAAACACGCCGTCCCCGATCAGATGCCGCGCCTGTGCGATGCCGCCCGCCGTCTCCAGCGCCTCGGTCTCGGGCGAATACCGCAGCTCGACGCCCCAGCGCGAACCACGCCCAAGCGCGGCCTCGATCTGCTCGCCGAGCCACGCATGATTGATGACGATCGTCCCGACGCCCGCTGCCGCAAGGCGCTCGATCTGCCACACGATGAGCGATTTGCCGGCAACTTCGAGCAACGGTTTCGGACACGTATCGGTGAGCGGGCGCATGCGTTCGCCACGGCCGGCGGCGAAGATCATCGCCGTTTTCAAAGCGTGCGTCATCGTGAACTCAAAAGGTGTAACCGACTTCGATCGCGCGGCCTTCCAGCGAATCGAGCAGACGCGCGAACGGCCACAGCGGCGCGTAGCGCTCGGCGACCTTGCGCGCATAGCCGATGAAGCGCGGCAGATCGGCGAGATATTGCGGCTTGCCGTCGCGATAACGAATGCGCGCGAACAGCCCGAGCACCTTGATGTGCCGCTGCAGGCCCATCCATTCGAGCTGACGGTAGAACTCGCCGAAATCCGCGTCGACGGGAAGTCCGGCCTTCTTCGCGCGTTCCCAGTAATAGGCGACGCAATCGAGCTGAAAGGCTTCTTCCAAGCTGACGAAGGCGTCGCGCATCAACGACGCCATGTCGTAGGTGATCGGCCCGTACACCGCGTCCTGAAAGTCCAGCACGCCCGGATTCGGCTCGCACACCATCAGATTGCGCGGCATGAAATCGCGCAGCATGAAGGTCTGCGGCTGAGCGAGAGCGCTCTGGACGAGCAGCGTGAAGGTGTGGTCGAGGGTCTTGCGTTCGTCGGCGGTGACTTCGCGGCCCAGATGGCGGCCGATGAACCACTCGGGCATCAACTCCATCTCGCGGCGCAGGAACGCCTCGTCGAAAGGCGGCAGCACGCCTTCGCGCGCGGTTTGCTGGAAGCGGATCAGCGCGTCGATCGCGGCGCGCATCATCGGACGCGCGTTTTTTTCGTCGAGAACGGAAATGTAAGTCGTGGTGCCGAGATCCGTCACGAGCATGAAGCCGGCGTCGAAATCGGCTTCGAGGATTTTCGGCACGTGCACGTTCGCCGCTTCGAGCAGCCCGGCGACCTGCACGAACTCGCGGCATTTCTCGGGCGGCGGCGCATCGACGGCGATGAGCGTCTTGCCATGCTCCGAATCGCTCTCCAGCCGGAAATAGCGACGGAAGCTTGCATCGGCGGAAGCGGGGGCGAGACTGGCGACATTCAGCCGGTAGCGTCCGGCGAAATTTTCAAGCCATGAGCGGAGCTGATTCAGGCGGGCGTCGGAAGGAATATGCGTCATAAATTCGAGGGGCCAAACATCTTGCCATATAATACCCCACGACTTTTTTAAGCGATCCGTTTCACGCCTGGCGCCAGGCCCCCGACGACTGTGAGCGTCACCGTTCGATCGAGTGTCGTCCCTGCTTAGCAACGGACCGTCAAGTTCGTGACTGCGGAAAGGGCGCGGCCGCCTGCCCGGCGGCATCGGCGCGTGGGACGCGAACGGGATCGAACCGCCACCCATACATGCCGCCACGACAGTTTCCCGTATCGAAAATCCAAGGCGACGCTCAGCCACGCAGGCGGCGGCTCGTCGTCGCGCTTCTATCCGTTCCGGGCCTGATGCCGGCTCTCGCGCACGCCCAGCTCTCGGGCGACGCCGCGTATCCTCAGCCGCTCGACGGCCCCGGCAGTCTGCGCCTCGCGCCGCAACTCGAAGAGCGTCCGCTGCAGAACGGCCAGCAGCCTTCGACGTTCCTCCTGAGCGACAAGGCGACGGGTACCACCGACGAAGACATGGCGGCGAAGGGATCGGCGGAGATCCGGCGCACGGTGACGGTTATCAAGGGCGACGCGCTGCATTACGACCAGGATACGGACATGGCCGATGCTTTCGGCAATGTCAGGCTGATCAACAACGGCGTGTCGTTCATCGGTCCGGAAGCGCATCTGAAGGTCGAGGCCAACGAAGGGTTCATGACGAACCCGAAGTACCATTTCAACGTGACGGGCGGCTCGGGCAGCGCCGAGCGCGCCGACATGATCGACGACGAGCGCGCGCGCATCGATCACGGCACGTATACCGCCTGTCAGTGCGAATCCGATCCGGCGTGGTACATCAAGGGCACCTCGTTCGATTTCGACACCGGCGCCGAAGAGGGCGTCGCGCATAACGGCGTGCTGTTCTTCCAGGGCGTGCCGGTTTTCGGCAGCCCGTGGCTGTCGTTTCCGCTCACGAGCGATCGTCGCAGCGGCCTGTTGCCGCCGACCTTCTCGCTCAGCTCGACGACCGGCTTTGAAGCGACGATCCCGTACTATTTCAATATCGCGCCGAATCGCGATCTGACCGTCACGCCGCGCATCATGACGCGGCGCGGCGTACTCGGAGAGGCGACGTACCGGTATCTGTCGCCTACGTATTCCGGGTCGTTCACCGGCGACTATCTGCCGGACGACCGCCAGACGCACACGAATCGCTATGCGATCTTCTGGCAGCATCGCCAGAACTTCGGCAATGGCTTCGGCGGCTATGTCAATTACAACAAGGTTTCGGACGATCAATATCCGGAAGACCTGGGCAACGCGTCGAATCAGTTCCTGAACGGCACGCAGTTGCTGTATCAGCAGGAAGCAGGGCTCACGTACAACAACGGCCCGTGGTCGGTGATCGCGCGCGAACAGCGCTGGCAGACGCTGCAGCCGTCGGTTCCGCCCTACGCGCGCGAGCCGCAGGTGAACGTTCAGTACAGCAAGTACAACGTCGGCGGCTTCGACTACGGCGCGGAACTGGACGCGACCCGCTTCACGATCACGACCGACGGCGCCACCGACGGCAACCGCCTGTACTTCAACCCGTATCTGAGTTACGGGATCAACGCGCCGGGTTACTTCGTCACGCCGAAGGTGCAATGGCACTTCGCGTCGTACGACCTGAGCCATATCGCGACGACCCAGGTGGCGGGCTCGTCGCCGCCGGTGACGGGGCAGCCGAAGAATTTCACCGAGTCGATTCCGACCGTCAGCTTCGACACGGGCCTCGTGTTCGACCGCTCGGTGCGGCTCTTCGGCCAGGATTACATCCAGACGCTGGAGCCGCGGCTCTACTACGTCTACACGCCGTATCACAATCAGGACTTCGCGCCGATTTTCGATACCGCCGAAGCCGACTTCGGCCTCGCCGAGATCTACACGCCGAACACATTCGTCGGCAACGACCGCATCGCGGACGCGAACCGCATCACGGCAGGCCTGACGACGCGCTTCATCAATCCGGCGACGGGCGATGAGCGCGCGCGTTTCGTCATCGCGCAGCAGTATTATTTCCAGAGTCAGCGCGTCACGATCACGCCGGGCCAGTTGCCCGAACAGGCAAAGCACTCGGACCTGATCGCGGGCGCGGCCATCAAGCTGGGCGCTGGTTTCGCCTCGGAAACCGCGTTCCAATATAATGTGGACAACAACCAGCTCGTGCGCTCGAGCGTCGGTTTTGCGTTCAGTCCGGCGGAACGCAAGGTGATCAACATCGGCTACCGCTACACGCGTTCGAACCAGACCACGCTGGTGAACGAGCCGATCAACCAGATCCTGCTGTCGGCCGAGTGGCCGCTCACGAATCGACTCTATGCCGTCGGCCGCGTAAATTACGATCTCGCGAGCCATCGTCTCGTCGACGGGCTCCTGGGCTTCCAGTACGATGCCGACTGCTGGGCGTTGGGCTTCGGCATGCAGCGTTACGCCAACGGCGTGAACACGCAGGGCCAGCCTTCGTCCGGCACGCGCGTGCTCGCGCAATTGACGTTCAAGGGCTTGTCGAACGTCGACAACGGTCTCGTCAGCGCGTTCCGCGCGAGCGTCCAGGGTTATCAGCCGCCGCCGCCAGCGGCGCCGCCGCTCTCCCGGTACAGCGATTACGAGTAAGGCCGGAACGGGCGGCCGCGTGCGGCATCCAACGTCAGGCGGTGAAGAGCGGCCAGGAGCCGCGCAGTGCAGCACATTCAAGCAGGACACGAACGGGTGAAGCCCGTATTTGATGGAGTATCTGTGGCAAACGTGAATATGTTTCGATCGACGGCAATCGCAGCGGGCGTGCTCGCTGGCGCGCTGATCCTGAGTTCGCCGGCCGGTGCGCAGGCGTTGTCGAATCGCAATGCGCAGGTCGCCGATTCAGTCGTCGCGGTGGTGAACGACGGCGTCATCACGCAGCGCGAGCTGCAAGACCGCACGACGCTCATCGTCAAGCGTCTCCAGCAGCAGAACGCGCCCGTGCCGCCCGCGGACCAGATGCAGCGGCAAGTGCTCGATCAGATGGTGCTCGAGCGCATTCAGCTTCAGAAGGCGAAGGAAGACGGCATCGCCATCGACGATGCCACGGTCAACCGTACGCTCGCGCGTCTCGCGCAGCAAAACCAGATGACGCTCGACGTGTACCGCTCGCGCATCGAGGCGCAGGGCGTGCCCTGGTCCACCTTCACGCGCGACGCACGCACGGAACTCACGCTTTCGAAGCTGCGCGAGAAGGAAGTCGACAGCAAGATCACCGTGTCCGACGGCGAAGTGGCGAACTACATCGCCAGCCAGCGCGGTCCGGGCGCGCGCAATACGAGCGATCTGCGTCTTCAGCACATCATGTTCAAGCTCCCGTCGGACGCGCCTCAGGGCGAAGTTGCGAAGGTGCAGGCTCAGGCCGACGCCGTGCTCAAGCAGGCGCAAGGCGGCGAGGATTTCGCGAAGCTCGCCAAGCAGAACTCGCAGGACACCGACGCCAGCAAGGGCGGCGATCTCGGTTTCCGCACGCCCGGCACGTTGCCGGCGGGCATCGTGAATGCCGTGTCGACGTTGCGTCCGGGCCAGGTCGTCCCCACGCTTTTGCGCACCGACGGCGGTTTCGAAATTATCAAGCTGGTGGACCGCCGCGCGAGTCAGGGCACCGCCGCCGACGCGCCCAAGCTCGTGCAGACGCACGTGCGCCACATCCTGCTGCGCGTGTCGGACGGCATGTCCGAACAGGCCGCGCGCCAGAAACTGCTCGACATCAAGCAGCAAGTCGCGTCGGGCGGCGATTTCGCCAATTTCGCGCGTACCTATTCGCAGGACGGTTCGGCATCGCAGGGCGGCGATCTCGGCTGGATCAGCCCGGGCGAGACCGTGCCCGAGTTCGAGCGCGCGATGAACAATCTCCAGGACGGCGCCGTCAGCGATCCGGTGCGAAGCGAGTACGGCTATCACCTGATTCAGGTGCTCGGCCGTCGCGAAGCGGAAGGATCGGCGTCGCAGCAGCTCGACATCGCGCGTCAGGCGATCGGCCAGCGCAAGGCCGAGCAGGCGTATTCCGACTGGCTGCGCGAACTGCGCGACACCGCGTACGTGCAGTACAAGGGCATCGCTGCCCTGCCGCAGTAACAGCATGAGCACCGCCGACGCCCGGCCGCTGGCCATCGCCATCACGACTGGCGAGCCGGCCGGCGTCGGCCCGGAACTGACGGCGGCGGCGCTCAGGCAGGCGCGCGAGCGCTGGCCGTCGGTGCACTTCACGGTGCTCGGCGATCGCGCGCTGCTCCAAGCGCGCGCCGGCGCGGGCTGGCCCGAGGCGCACGGCACGGTCGAAATCGAGCATCACGCGCTCGCCGTGCCCGCCGAACCCGGCAAGCTGAATGCGGCAAACGGGCGCTACGTGCTGAGTCTGCTCGATGCCGCGATCGACGGCGCTGTCTCCGGCCGTTTCGACGCCATCGTCACCGCGCCGCTGCAAAAGAGCACGATCAACGATGCCGGCGTTCCCTTCACCGGCCATACCGAATACCTCGCCGAGCGCACGAACACGCCGCGCGTCGTGATGATGCTGGCGGGATCGAGCGAGCGTCCGTTGCGCGTTGCGCTCGCGACCACGCATTTGCCGCTGAAGGATGTGTCCGCGGCGCTCAGCATCGACGGCCTCGTCGAAACGCTCGCCATCATCGATCACGATCTGCGCGCGCATTTCGGCTTGCGCGCGCCGCGTATTCTCGTCACCGGTCTCAATCCGCATGCGGGCGAGAACGGTTATCTGGGTCGCGAGGAAATCGACGTCATCACGCCCGCGCTCGAACGCGCGCGTGCGCTCGGCATCGACGCGCCCGGGCCGTATCCCGCCGACACGCTGTTCCAGCCGCGCTATCTGAAAGACGCCGATTGCGTGCTCGCGATGTTCCACGACCAGGGCTTGCCGGTGCTGAAATACGCGACGTTCGGCGAGGGCATCAACGTAACGCTCGGCTTGCCGATCATCCGCACGTCGGTGGATCACGGCACCGCGCTCGATCTCGCCGGCACGGGCCGCGCCGATCCGGGCAGCATGATCGCCGCGATCGACGCCGCCGTCACCATGGCGCGTCACAAACGCGCGGCGTGATTTCGCGCCGCGCGGCCGCTTCATTCAAACGAGTATGTCGACCAAACATCAAGGCCATTTCGCGCGCAAGCGCTTCGGGCAAAACTTCCTCGTCGATCAGGGCGTGATCGATTCCATCGTCGATGTAATCGCGCCGAAGCGGGGCGAGCGCATGGTGGAGATCGGGCCGGGACTCGCGGCGCTCACGGAGCCGCTGATCGAGCGGCTGGCCACGCCCGAGTCGCCGCTGCACGCCGTCGAACTGGACCGCGATCTGATCGGCCGTCTGGAAAAGCGTTTCGGCGACAGGCTCGTCGTGCATTCCGCCGATGCGCTCGATTTCGATTTCGCGTCGCTCGCGCTCGAAGGCGAGGACAACGACAAGCCGACGCTGCGCATCGTCGGCAATCTGCCGTACAACATTTCCAGTCCGCTGCTGTTTCACCTGACGGCGTTCGCGCACAAGGTGATCGACCAGCACTTCATGCTGCAGGACGAAGTGGTCGATCGCATGATCGCCGAACCCGCGAGCAAGGACTACGGACGTCTCTCGGTGATGCTGCAATACCGTTACGTGATGGACAAGCTCATCGACGTGCCGCCCGAGTCGTTCAATCCGCCGCCGAAGGTGAATTCCGCGATCGTGCGCATGATTCCGTTCGCGCCGCACGAGTTGCCCGAAGTGGATGAAGCCGTATTGAGCGATGTCGTGAAGGCCGCGTTCGCGCAACGTCGCAAGGTGTTGCGCAACAACCTGGGCGCGTATCGCGACACGATCGATTTCGACGCGCTCGGTTTCGATCTCACGCGCCGCGCCGAAGAAGTGCCGGTGGCGGAATTCGTCACGCTGGCGCAGACGGTTCAGCGCTCGAAGGCCTGAACGCAGCCCACATCCGACAGCAATTTCATCAGCCGTTCCAGTCGCGCGCGCTGCCCGTGTTGCAGGCCGCGCGTCGCGCTCACCTGCTGCACGCGCGTGCGCCAGTAGGTCTGGCCGAACAGCGAATTCGCGCCTTCCGCCGACAGCACGCGCTCCAGATGCACGATCGCGGCATCGACATTCCTGGGCGTGTAAGGGCTCGTGATCGTGGCGTGCCGCTCGAGTGTTTCGTTCATCGTTATCCTCGTGTCGCGTTGAATCCGAATGGCCGATTCTGCGAGCGGCGCGGGACATTCGGCGTCCCGGATGCGCAACTTCGATCGGGACGCGATGTGTCCGGATCGGCTGCTATGATCGTCGTCCCATCGTCCGGGCAGAAAGACATCCTTTGACGGAGACAGCATGCGCTTCATTCACGCCGCGGATATTCACCTCGATAGCCCGCTGCACGGCCTTTCCGCCTACACGGACGCACCCGCCGACATGCTGCGCAACGCCACGCGCGAGGCGTTCTCGAAGCTCGTGTCGGTGGCGGTCGATGAACAGGTCGACTTCATGGTGATCGCCGGCGATCTGTACGACGGCACCTGGCGCGATCACAACACGGGCATCTTCTTCTGCCGCGAAATGGGCCGCCTGCGACGCGCGGGCGTTCCTGTCTACGTGCTGTTCGGCAATCACGATGCCGAAAGCGAAATGACGAGCCAGCTTCAATTACCCGACAACGTCCACACGTTCTCGACGAGAAAGCCGCAGACCTTTTGCATCGACAATCTGAAGGTCGCGCTGCACGGTCATAGCTTCAAGGAAAAGGCGGTCACGACGAATCTCGTCACCGCGTATCCGGCTCCTGTCGCGGGGTACTTCAACATCGGCGTGCTGCATACCGCGCTCGAAGGCGGCTCGATGCACGCGAGTTACGCGCCGTGCTCCGTCGCTGAATTACACGCGAAGGAATATCACTACTGGGCGCTCGGCCATGTCCACGATTACGCGATCTGGCAGGATGCATCGACCATCGTGTTTCCGGGCAATCTGCAAGGACGCAACATCCGCGAGACTGGTCGGCGCGGCGCGGTGCTCGTCACGGTGTCGGACACGGAAGAGGTGAGCGTCGAGCGGCTTTTCATCGACGTGCTGCGCTGGGAAGCGGTCACGGTGGATGCATCGTCGGCGAGCACGCTCGATGAAGTCGCGCTCGCGGTCGGACGCGCACTTGAGGCGCTCGTCGAAGCGGCGGCGTCGTCCGTGCCGCACGCGGTGCGCGTGACGATCACCGGCGCAACCGGCGCGCACGGCGAACTGTTCGGACTGGAGACGCAGCTGCGCGCCGAAGTGCTCGCGCAGATCGCAGCGATCAGCCACGACCGTCTGTGGCTCGAAAAAGTGAAGATCGCGACCGAGCCGCTCGCGCACAGCGAACCGTCGACGGGCCGCACCGATGCGCTCGCCGATCTTCACGGTCTGCTGATCGAAGCCGAGTCCGACCCGGAGTTTTTGAGCATGCTGAAAGATAGACTCATCGCGCTGGCATCGCAGGCTCCGAGCGAATTGCAGAAGTCCGTGCCCGAGCTCGAATACGTGCGTAACGGCGAGCTCGCGAAGCTCGTCGGCGAAGTGCGTTCCGGCCTGATCGCGCAACTGGCGGACGCGGAGTAAGCGATGCGCATCGGCAAGCTCGAACTCATTCGCTACGGCAAGTTCACCGATCACGCCGTCGAGTTTCCGGCGGCGGAACATGACTTTCACTTCGTCGTCGGTCCGAACGAGGCTGGCAAATCGACCATCAAGAACGCGATTTCCGAGCTGCTCTTCGGCATGCCGCACAGCTCACCGCTCGCGTTCGTGCATCCGCAGAGCGACTTGCGGCTCGGCGCGTCGATCGAAGCGGGCGATGAAGCTTTCGCGTTTCATCGCACGAAGAGCCGTAAATCGTCGCTCAGTGCGCCGAACGGCGACGCGCTTCCCGCCGACGCGCTCGCGACGTTTCTCGGCGCGGCCGACAAGAGCTTCTTCGAGCAGATGTACTGCCTCGATCACACGGCGCTGATTCGCGGCGGTCAAAGCATTCTCGATGCGTCGAGCGATGTCGGGCAGGTGCTGTTTCAATCGGCGGCAGGCATCGCGAGTCTCGGCGACGTGCGCCAGCGTCTCGCGGACGAAGCCGACAGCCTGTGGGCGAAGCGCAAGTCGGGCTGCGCGTACAACATCAGCCGGAAGCAATACGACGAAGCCACCGACGAACTGAAGCTCGCCAGCGTGCGAACCGCGAAGTGGACGCGCGCGCATGTCGCCGTCGAAGAGGCGGAAGAAAAGCGCCGCGAACAGGACGCACATCGCGCGGCACTCGAAGCGCAGCGCGGCAAGCTGGAACGTGTGCGGCGCGTCGCGCCATTTCTGAACGTGTGGCGCGAGAAGGCGGCGGAGTTGCGCGAACTGGGCGAAGTCGTCGATTTGCCCGCGAACGCCGAGGCGACCTTGCAAAACGCGCTCACGCGGCTCGCGACGGCGCAAGGCGCGCTCGACGTGCACGCGAAAGCGGCCGGGCAATTGCACGCCGAACTGAGCGCGATTCACATCGATCACGCGCTGCTCGCCGCACAGGCGCGCATTCGTGCGCTCGACGCCACGCAGCAGCGCTGCACGCATCACGCGACCGATATTGCCCGGCTCGAACAGGAAGTCGCGATGCGTCTGCGCCAGATCGCGCAGGACGGCGCGCAACTCGGATGGCCGGGCGATGAAGCGGGCGTGCGCCGTACGATGCCCGGCGCGCTCGCGCTCCAGACGGTCACGAGCCTGATGCTCGAACGCGGCGAACTCGAACTCGCCGCGCGCAACGCGGATCAGGCCGCCGACGAATGCGCCGCGCAGATCGACACGCTGAAAGCGAAGTTCGCGGCGATCGCGGGCGGCGATGTGCCGCCGGGTCTGCGTGCCGCGTTGCGTGCCGCGCAAAAGTATCGCGATTCGGACGCGGCGAAAGAGCGCCTCGAAGACGCGACGCGCGACGCGCAGCAGACGCTCGACGCGGGCATCGCCTCGCTTGGCCGATGGTCGCGCCCGATCGCCGAATTGAAGTCGATGACGCTGCCGGCGGCCGAGCGCATTGCCGCGTTGCGCACGCAGCGTCAGGAACTCGCGTCCCGACTGACCCTCGCCACGGATCGCGCGAAGGAAGCGCAGGACACGCTTCACGCGACGCGCAGCGAACTGGATGCGCTCGTCGAAGCGCACGATGTCGTGACGGGCGATCAGGTTCATGCCGCACGCGCGTCGCGCGATGCGGCGTGGACCGCGATCCGGTCCGGCGATATCGCGCTCGATGAAGGCGCGTCCGGCTTCGAAAGCACGATGCACGCGGCCGACGACCTCGCCGATCGTCAGCTTGGATCGGTCGGTCACGCGACGCAGCTCGCGGCGCTGAAACGGCGTGTAGCTAGCGAGGCATCGACGCTCGCGCGGCGCGAGGAAAGCGTGCGCGAAGCCGAAGCGGCGCTGGCGACATTCGACGACGCGTGGCGCGCGCTCGCCGCGCAATCGCAGATCGCGGACATGCCGCTCGACGATGCGCCGTCGTGGATCGCCGCGCGCGACAAGGCGCTGCTCGCGGCGCAGACGCTCGACGCGCGCACCGAGGAACTCGCGCGCGAATCCGCCGATGCCGATACGCGCCGCGACTTGCTCGCGCGACATCTTTCCGAGGCGGGCGCGCCCACCGACGCGCACGCCGCTCTCGGCATGCTGTGCGACATGGCCGAGGCGCATATCGCGGCCATCGACGAAGCCACGGTGACGCGCCGCAATGTCGCCGCGCAACTCGATGAAGCTCGGGTTGAACAAATCGCGCGGCAGGGCGTCGCGAAAGCGGCCCGCGAATCGTACGCGCGCTGGCAGCGCGAGTGGTCGGCGGCCATCGCGAAGGCGGGCCTTGCGTACGCGTCGGATTCGCTGGCCGCAGCCGAAGCGGCCATCGATATCGTGAAGAAGATCGGCGAGCAATTGACGCAGATCGAAACCACGCGCACCGGCCAGATCGACGCGATGCGCGCGGCGCTCGCCGCACTCGACGCCGATGCGTCGCAACTCGCGCGCGAACTCGATGAATCGCTCGCGACGCAAGGCGCGAAGACAATCGCGACGGAACTGTCAGCGCGTCTCGATCGCGCATCCGCGGCGCATGCCGAGCGGGAGCGGTTGACGAAGGCGCATGCGTCGGCGAGCGAGCAGGTGAACCAGACGCGTGCCGACGTCGAACAGGCGAAGGAGACACTGCGTCCGCTCTATGATCTGGCCGGCGTCGATACGCCGGACGTGCTCCAGGCGCTGATCGCGCAATCGCAGAAAAAGCGCGCGCTGATCGCGGCGGTGGACGACGCGCGCGCCGCGCTCATCAAGGGCGGCGATGGTCTGTCGCTCGACGAGCTCGTCGCGGAAGTGGAGGGCGCCGACATGCCGAACGTGCCGGCCGAGCTTTCGCGCATCGGGGCGGCGCTGTCCGAGTCGGTGCGAATCGCGAACGAGACCACGACCGCGTTCGATGCCGCGCGTCGCGAACTCGACGCCATTTCGGGCGAAGCGAATGCCGCGCGCGCCGAAGCGAAGCGCCAGGAAGCGCTAGCCGCAATGGCCGATGCCGCCGAGCGCTTCGTGAAAGTCGAGACCGCATCGACGCTGCTCAAGTGGGCGATCGACCGTTATCGCGAGCGTCGGCAGGGCCCGATGCTCTCACGCGCGAGCGCGATATTTTCGGCGCTCACGCTCGACACCTTTTCGCGGCTCGTCGTCGATTACGACCGGCAGCCGATGGCGCTGTCGGCGGTTCGTGCGAGCGGCGAACATGTCGATATCGCAGGAATGAGCGAGGGCACGCGCGATCAGTTGTATCTCGCGCTGCGGCTGGCGGCGCTGGAAGAACACGGTGAGAAGGCGTCGGCGCTGCCGTTCGTCGCCGACGATCTCTTCATCAATTTCGACGATGGCCGCGCGCGCGCCGGGCTGCGCGTGCTCGCGCAGATCGCGAAACGCACGCAGGTGATTTTTCTGAGCCACCACGATCATCTGGTCGATATCGTGCGCGACGTGTTCGGGCCGCAGGTCAACGTGCGTTACATGGGCTGAAGCATGCGGTCGAGGCGCATCAGCGTCTCGCGTGCGCCACCGGCGATGCCCACGCCCGAGCCCGGCGCAATCGCGTGCTCGCGCGGATTGATGCGGATGACGCGCGGCCCGTTGCGCTCGCTGAAGCGCCGGACCGTCGGCAGCGCGCGGCCTGCGCCGAGTTCGACGATCACGAGGTTTTCCACGTCATGCAGCCACGCGGCCAGCCTCTGCTCCTGCCGCGCCGAATGCGTGTCGATCCAGTTCCAGTCGCCGAACATGAGGATGTTCGGACGCGCGAGCGCGTGGCAATGCGGACAGCGCGGCATCGCGTTGACGAGCTCGCAGCGCGTCTCGTCGACGATCGGATCGAAGCTGTCGGCGGACCAGATTTCGTTCGTGCAGGCGTCGATGCATTGCAGCGAGTCGATCGCGCCGTGACACTCGGCAATGCGCTCGGGCGCAAAGCCCGCGCGCTGGAACTGGCCATCGACGTTGCTCGTGAAGACGAACGCGCCCTGCGACATGCGCGCGGCCCAGCGCTTCAGCACGTGAAAGCCGTCATGCGGCGCGGTCGCGCGATACAGCGCGAGCCGATGCCCGTAGAAGCCCCACGCGAGCCGCGGATGTCGAACGAAGCCTTCGGGATTGGCCATCTCCTCGAACGAAAATCCGTGATGCCGCAACGCCGGATAGGCGCGCCAGAAGCCTTCGGGACCGCGATAATCCGGCAGTCCGGAATCGACGCCCATGCCTGCGCCGGCGGTGATCAGCAGACCGTCGGCATGACGAATCCATTCGGCCGCCTGCTCGAAAAACGCGGCGTCGTTCATTGCGCGTCTCCCTGACCATAGCGGCTCGCGAGCTTGCGATAGTCGTCCGCGAATTCATCGCGCAGACCTTGCGGCGCGAGAATCTCGACGCCCGCGCCCAGCGCGCGCAGCCACCAGCGCAGCTTGAGACTCGGCGTGACCGTGCCCGTGACTTTCATGCGGCCATCGGGAAGGGCGTCGATCTGCTGATCCTTCGACATCGGCGATTCGCGCAACTGATTGCCCGCATTGCCTTCGAAAGCGAGTTCGAGCAGCACGGGCGGCTCGGGCAAGAAGTCGAAGACCTGCTGCGTTTCGATGTACTTGCGCAGCTTGAAATCTTCGGGGTACGTGAAGGATTCGCCGGACTCCGTCACCGAGCGAATGCGATCGAGCCGGTATAGCGTGCGCATCCATTCCGTCTCGCCTTTCTCCGGACGCGGCGCGCGACTCGGATCCTGCGCGACCATGTACATCACGCCGGCCGATTCGACGAGCGCGAGCGGCCAGAGTGTTTTCGTCTTCGGATCGTTGCCTTGTTCGGACTTTTGCTCCGCCTTGTATGCGGGGCGATACTGCACGAGCAATTCGCGCTCGAAGAAAGTGGCGGTCGCGACAGTCTGAAAGATCTCCGGACGCAGCTTCGGACGGATCAGCGTGAACGAGCCGTCGACGGAATCGATCTTGTCCGCCCACGCGCGATAGATACGGCTGTCCGCCTTTTCCTGCGACAGCCGCGATTCGGCCGCTTTGAAGAGCGGATCGATATCGCGCGTCACGGCGTTGGGCAGCTTGTTGCCCGCGAAGCGCTGAAGGATGTGAAACGCCACCGCTTCCGACGCGCTCATCAGGCCGCTGACGCCTTCCTGCAGGCCGTGCAGCCACGGCTTGCGCTGCCAGAGCAACTCGCGGCCGTTGAGCATCGACACGACGCGCGCATCGGCTTCGAGCGCGGTCAGATGACGCTGCACCTTCTTCGTATAGCCGACGCGATGGCCGCGCTCTTCGAGACGCCTGCGGATTTCGGGCGTCGAGAGCCAGGCGGTTGCGTCCCGTTCGGTGGGCAACACGCGGAGGATGGCTTCGTCGAGGCTGGAGGTCATAGCGCGCGGGGATAGGCGGGAATGACTCCGATTATAGGAAGGGTTGAGACATTTCGTGTCTCGATGAACGAGGCATGAACCCTCGTGAAGCAAAGGCACAAAAACAAAAAGCCCAGTCGCAATGACTGGGCTTTCTGCCTGATTCTTTGGTAGGCCGTACGGGATTCGAACCTGTGACCAACGGATTAAAAGTCCGCTGCTCTACCAGCTGAGCTAACGACCCGGAAGAGGCAAAATTATAATCTCAAATTCCGAGAACCGTCAACCCGGTTCGTCGAAGAACAGCCTGATTCTCGAAAGAAAAACGCCCGCGGCTTCATTGCCCGCGGGCATTCTCCTCGAGAGGCGCGAAACGATGACGCTTCGCTTACTTCACCTGCGACATCTTGCTCTGCGCGGTCTGCGCGACTTCCGTACCGGCGTACTGCGAGATGATCTGCTGAAGCGTCTGCTTGGCAGCCGCCTTCTGACCTTGCTCGATCTGGTTGTTCGCGATTGCGAGCAACGCCTCGGGCGCTCGCGGATGCGTCGGATAACTCTTCACCAGGTCTTGCCAGATCGCCGTCGATCCCTTGTAGTCGCGCTGCGCGTAGAGCGCATTGCCGAGCCAGTACCGCGCCGTCGGCTGATACGGGCTCTGCGGATACTTCGCCACGAACGCCTTGAACGACGCCGCGGCATTTTTGTAGTCACCGTTACGGAATTGAGTCGACGCTGCGTTGAACGCTTCCGTCTCGCCGGGCTGCACTGAACCGGTCACGCCGTCGACAGTCTCTTGCTGCGGCTCAAACTTTTTCAAGCGCGCGTCGAGATCGGCGTAATAGTCCTTCTGCTGCTTCTGCAGCGTTCCGACCTGATTGGCCAGATCCTCGTTCTGGCCGCGAAGCGTGGCGACCTGCTGATTGAGCTGGTCGATACGGTTCGATTGATCGAGGATCGTGCGCTGGGCCGCTTGCAACTGACTGGACAGGCTATCAGTTTTCGTGCGCAGATCGAGCACGGCTTTACGCGCTTCGGTGTCGTCGAAGACGCCGGCGTGCGCGGGCACGCTCAGCATCGTTGAACCGAGTACGCACGCGGCTGCGGCCAGGCGCAGCAAGGGAAAGCGAGACAACATAGGGCGACTCACCCGTGACTGGTTACGTTAAGTTGATTACTGCTGGTACACGAGGTCCGCACGGCGGTTCTGTGCCCACGACGATTCGTCGTGACCCGTCGCCGTCGGCTTTTCCTTGCCGAGGCTCACGGCTTCCATCTGCGTATCGGCGACGCCCATCAGCGACATCGCGCGACGCACGGCTTCCGCACGCTTCTGGCCGAGCGCCAGGTTGTACTCGCTCGTGCCGCGCTCGTCGGTGTTGCCCTGGATCAGGACGTGACGCTCCGGATGGCTCTTCAGGTACGACGAGTGTTGTTGCAGCAGCGGCTGATAGTCGTCCTTCACGGCGTAGCTGTCGAAGTCGAAGAAAATGCTGCGCTTGGCGAGCGGGCTGTTCGGATCGTTCAGCGGGTCGATGTTGACCTGCTTCACGTCCGTCGGGTTCGGCTGCGTGCCGACTGCACCCTTGTTCTGGCCTTCGTCGAGCTTCACGCCCGAGTGACACGCCGCCAATGCGCCGACCATCGCAACTGCCAGGCCGATACGAAGTTTCGACATCATGGTACCTCTCCTTGTGTTGTAGCTGAACGTTGTTTGTGAAACGTTATTGCTGGACTTATTGCATGAACGGACCCCAGGACGGCTCGCGCACCACACCGCCCTGTACGGACAAGACTTGCCGCGTACGACCGTCGGTCGAAACGGCTGCCAACACGCCACGTCCGTTCACTTGGGTGGCGTAGAGGATGTACTGACCATTCGCCGCGAAGCTCGGCGATTCGTCATGCGTCGTGTCGGTCAGCCCCGTCGCCGTGCCGGACGCGAGGTCCTGCAGATACAGCTTGAAGCCGCCGCCAGTGCGCGAAATGTACGCGAGTTGCTTGCCGTCCGGACTCACGCGCGGGCTCGTGTTGTACGCGCCTGCAAACGTGACCCGCTGGGCCGCGCCGGCGCTTTCACCCCCCGCCGGCATCTTGTAGATCTGCGGTTGGCCGCCGCGATCGCTCGTGAAATAAATCGAGTTGCCATCAGGAGAGTAGTACGGCTCGGTGTCGATGGAACTGCCTTGCGTCAGACGGCGCAGGCCGGAGCCGTCTGCGTTGACTTCGAAAATCTGCGTGTTGCCGGTGCGCGAGAGCGCGACCGCGAGCTTGCGGCCATCGGGCGACCACGCCGGGGCACTGTTGTTGCCCTTCTGATTCGACACGACCACGCGACGTCCCGTCGGCAAATCGTGGATGTACACCACCGGCTTCTTCTTTTCGAACGACACATATGCGACCTTCGTGCCGTCCGGCGACCACGCCGGCGAGATGATCGGCTCCGGGCTGGACAGGGCGATCTTCGCGTCCTGTCCGTCCGAATCCGAAATCTGCAATTGATAGCGGCCGCCCGTCTGAATGACATAGGACAGACGCGTGGCGAATACGCCGCGGCCGCCGAGCAGCTTCGCGTAAATGTAGTCAGCGATCTTGTGCGCGCTCATGCGCAGGCCGCTTTCGGCGCTGACGAGCGACAGGCCGCCGAGATTCTGCTGCTTGACGGTGTCGTAGAGGCGGAAGCGCACTTCGTACTGGCCGTTCGGCAGCTTGTTCACGCTGCCCGACACGAACGCGTCCGCGCCTTTTGCCTTCCAGGCGCCGAGATCGACCGAATCGGTCTCCGACACCGGCGTGCTGCCCGCGTCGATATTCGTGAACTTGCCGCTTCTCTGCAGATCCTGGCGAATGATCGCGCTGACCTGCTGCGGAGAACTCGCTTCGTTGGCGAAATTGGCTGTCGCGATCGGAAACTGGGTCGAACCGACGCCGGTCACGAGTACGTTCAACTGGGCGTGTGCGGCGGTGCCGGCTGCGATCAGGCAGGACGCGACCAGCGTTTTCAGGCCAAGCTTCGTCATCAAACTCATGCTGTATAGGTTCCAGATAAAAGCGTTTTCAAGTGTCCGCGGACTGCAGAACAGACCCGCGCTCGCACAATTCGTTCCCGCTGCTGAATGCCGGCTTGCAGTGCGGCTTTTCAAGCACGATCAGCCTCCTGCGGGACGCAGCGTAATCGTGAAACGGTCGGGAGCCTTGCCGTCGATATCCACCGGCATCGGATCCGAGCGCTGCACTGCGCGCAAGGCCGCCTGATCCCACTGCTCGTTGCCGCTGGAGCGGGTGATGGTCGCCGACAGCAGCGTGCCCGTCGGCGAGCAACGCACCGACACGACAGTCTCGAGCCCGGCTGTTTCGCCCGCCCACACGATATTCGGCCGCACGCGGCGCTGCACCTTCTCGGCGTATCCCGGCGAGGTCGCATTGCCGCCCGCGCCCTTGCCCGTGCCGCTCTTCGCGAGGCCTTCGCCGCTGCCCGCAGTTCCCCCGCCCAACTGACCTTGCAGTTGCGCGAGACGCGCCTTGCGCTCGGCATCGACCTTGGCCTTCGCTTCCGCATCGGCCTTGGCTTTCGCCTGCGCAGCCGCCTTCGCCTTCGCGTCGGCTTCAGCCTTGGCCTTGGCTTGTGCATCGGCCTTCGCCTTGGCTTCCTGCTGTTCCTTCTGATCCTTGAGCTGTTCCTGCTTCTGCGCTTCGGCCTGCTGTTGTTGACGCTGCTTGTCCTGCTGCGCCTTCTGTTGCTGCTGCTTCTGCAGTTCGGCCTGACGCTGCTGCTCGATCTGCTTCTGCTTGTCCTGCATGGCCTTCTGGGTAGCGGCCGCGGCGGCGAGTTGCTGCTGGCGCTTCTCTTCCGCTTCCTGACGCGCCTGCTCCTGCTGACGACGCTGCTCCGCGAGCTGCGCTTCACGCGCGGCCGCTTCCTGCTGCTTGCGCTTTTTCTCCTGCAACGCGATATCCGCGTCCTCGTCCTTCGCAGGCGGCGGCGCGGGCTGCACCTTCACCGGCGTGGGCGGTGGCGGAGCGGGGCGGGGCGTCGGCGCGGAGGTGTCCGGAATCTCGGTCCAGATTTCGGCTTCCGAGCCCGCGGGCGTGTTGTTCTGCCAGTTGATGCCGTGGTACAGCAGCCAGCCGAGCAGCAGGTGCATCAACGCCGCGAGCGCGAACGCCTTGCCCGTGCCGCGCTCGCGCGGCGGGCGAATCGGTCGCGCGGACGATGCGCGTGTCTGCCTGTGCAAAAGGGTCATTGCGATTTGACGAGCAATCCGACGCGCTTCACGCCGCGCGCCTTCATATCGGACATCACGTTCATCACGACTTCATACTTCACGGTCTTGTCCGCCGCGATCACGACGGGCTGATCCGGATGCGATTCCTGACGATTGAGCACGAAGGTGTTCAGCTCTTCCTTCGACATCTTCTGCTCCTGCGTCGCGCCGCCTTCTTCCTTGTAGCGGACGTTCATGCTGCCGTCCGCCTTGATGTTGATGACGAGCGGCGGCTGCTGCTCCTGCGGCTGCGCATTGCCGACTGTCGGCAAATTGATGATGGACGGCGAAACGAGCGGCGCCGTCACCATGAAGATGACGAGCAGCACGAGCATCACGTCGATATACGGCACGACGTTGATATCGGACATCGCGCGGCGCGAGCTGCCGCGCATGCTGGAACGAATGGGGCCTGCCATCGCGGACTCCTTGCTTAGTGCGCCTGACGCTGCAGAATGTTCGAGAACTCTTCGATGAAGGTTTCGAAGCGGATCGCCAGACGGTCGATATCGTGCGCGTAACGGTTGTATGCGACCACCGCCGGAATCGCGGCGAAGAGGCCGATCGCGGTCGCGACGAGCGCCTCGGCAATGCCCGGCGCCACATTCGCGAGCGTCGCCTGCTGCACGTTGGCGAGTCCGCGGAACGAATTCATGATGCCCCAGACGGTGCCGAACAGACCGATATACGGACTCACCGAGCCGACCGACGCGAGAAACGCGAGATTCGCCTCGAGCACGTCCATTTCGCGCTGAAACGCGGCGCGCATCGCGCGGCGGGAGCCGTCGAGGATCGCGCCCGGATCGGTGATGCGGCGCTCCTTGCCCTTCAGAAATTCGCGCATGCCGGATTCGAAGATACGCTCCAGCGCACCGATGGTGTGGCGATTATTCGCCGCGCTCTGATAAAGCGCCTGCAGGTCGCCGCCCGACCAGAAATCGCGCTCGAAACGCTCGGTTTGCGCCCGCGCGCGACGAATCGCGAACCACTTGCGAAAGATGAAGGTCCACGACAGCAGCGACAGCAACAGCAGCAGCGCCATCACCGCCTGCGCGAGCAGGCTCGCGTGAATGACGAGAGAAATGATCGACAGGTCTTGTGTATTGTTCATAAAGGTCCGCTGTTACGTCCCGCAAGGGGCGTCCGCTCAAAGCATCATGCTTTCGTGAAAGGGATGTGAATCAAACGAAAGCCGCGCCTTGACCGGCTCATGCTCGTTAGTGCTTCCTCTGTTACCGATGCCCTGGTTCGCTTCGGGGTGCGATGCGTTCATCGTTCAGGCCCGATCCGGATTCGTGCCGCATGACGCGGTGACGGGCGCGGCGTTTGGGCCGCGCTTCAACCCGTCGAGCACGCCGTCGGGAATGGCAGCCGGACGAATCGACGCGCGATCCACCGAAGCGACGCGAATGTCGCCGCTCGCGAGCAGCACGCCGTCGCGCCACGCTTCCTGATGAAAATCCACCGATGCACGCCCGAGCCGCTCGATGCGGCTCACGACGCGAATGACGTCATCCAGACGCGCCGGCGACGCGTATTCGACGGACGTGCGTCGCACGACGAACACGATGCCGTTCGACTCTGCGAGACGCTGCTGGTCGATGCCGCACGCGCGCAGCCATTCGGTGCGCGCCCGTTCGAAGAACTTCAGGTAGTTCGCGTAGAAGACGATGCCGCCGGCGTCGGTGTCCTCGTAGTACACCCGAACCGGCCAATCGAAAGTCAACGAATCACTCACCTTTGCGCCGCTCCGCTCGCGCGGAGGCTGATCGGCCCGCTCCGGCTCGCTTTTTGACAAATATTCATCGGCGGCATTTTACCGGAACCGGAAGCACGACTGCCAAAACCTTGGGCATATACCCGAATCAGCCGCGGTGAATTTGCAACGGTGCGAAGGTCTGCGCGACCGGCATCATCTCGATTGCATTGATATTCACGTGCGCCGGACGCGTGGCGATCCAGTAGATCGCATCGGCGATATCTTCGGGCGTCAGCGCCTGCACGTCCTTGTATACGGTCGCCGCCTTGGTGTCGTCGCCCTTGAAGCGCACGTTCGAAAATTCGGTGCCGCCCACGAGCCCCGGTTCGATATCGGTCACGCGCAGGGCGGTGCCGGCGACGTCGGAACGCAGGTTCAGGCTGAACTGCCGCACGAACGCCTTGGTCGCGCCGTACACGTTCCCGCCGATATACGGATACGTGCCGGCCACCGATCCCATATTGAACACATGTCCGCGATTGCGCTCGATCATGCCGGGGAGGATCGCGTGCGTGACGGTCACGAGTCCCGTGCAGTTCGTCTCGATCATGCCTTTCCAGTCGTCGAGGTTCGCGCGCTGCGCGGGTTCGAGACCGAGCGCGAGGCCGGCGTTGTTCACGAGCACGTCGATCTGGGCGAACGCCTCGGGCAGCGACGCGATGGCGTTGCGCACCGCGTCTTCGTCGCGCACGTCGAGCTCGACCGGCAGGAGCGCGTCGCCGAGCTCGTTCGACAGCGCGACCAGGCGCTCCTTGCGACGCGCGGCAGCGATTACGCGATGGCCGCCCTTCACGAAAGTGCGGGCGATGGCGGCGCCGAATCCGGCCGACGCGCCGGTGACGAAAACGATCATGAGCGGACTCCGAACGGGGTGAAATGAGTAAAGCCGGAGCGCATCCGGCGACGGCGCAAAGGGTACTTCCATTGATGCGGCGCGGCAAGCAATCGCGAGCGCGAACGATCGTGCTTTAAGCGCGGTTCCAGACGTGCCCGATCGCGCCGGAAGCCGGTTGCCTAAAGCCTGCCCGCCCATTAAACTACAACGCTCAAACCCCGCGTGACTGGCGATAGAATCTTCGGATTCAAGGTGGAGCGACCCACCAGGAAGCGCGGAGCGTCGTTTTGCCGTTCGCCTGGGCAGCTGAGATCCGCACGCCGTCGTTGCGTTGCCGGTGGCTGTCCGTTCCGCGAAACCGGATTCATCCTCTATCCGTCGCGCCTGGACTCCATCGGTTTCCAGCGTCTTTTGCGTCTGCATCAAACGTGGCGCACGCGCGATCCGGTCAACCTGTTTTGAACTCACGGAAAACGTATGTTTGACAGAGCCGAAAGTACCCTCGCCAATGTCGATCCCGAATTGCTCAAGGCGATCGAGCAGGAAAACCGCCGCCAGGAAGATCACATCGAGCTGATCGCGTCGGAAAACTACACGAGCCCGGCCGTGATGGCCGCGCAGGGCTCGCAACTCACGAACAAGTACGCCGAAGGTTATCCGGGCAAGCGCTATTACGGCGGCTGCGAATATGTCGACATCGTCGAGCAACTCGCGATCGACCGCGTGAAGCAGCTCTTCGGCGCCGAAGCCGCGAACGTGCAGCCGAACTCCGGCTCGCAAGCCAATCAGGGCGTGTTCTTCGCCGTGCTCAAGCCGGGCGACACGATCATGGGCATGAGCCTCGCCGAGGGCGGTCACCTGACGCACGGCTCGCCGGTCAACATGTCGGGCAAGTGGTTCAACGTGGTGAGCTACGGACTGAACGAAGCCGAAGACATCGACTACGAAAAGACCGAAGCGCTCGCCAAGGAACACAAGCCGAAGCTGATCGTCGCGGGCGCGTCGGCGTTTGCGCTGAAGATCGACTTCGAGCGTCTTTCGAAGATCGCGAAGAGCGTCGGCGCTTACTTCATGGTCGACATGGCGCACTACGCGGGTCTCGTCGCGGCGGGGGTGTATCCGAACCCGGTGCCGCACGCGGACTTCGTCACCACGACCACGCACAAGAGCCTGCGCGGCCCACGCGGCGGCGTGATCCTGATGAAGGCCGAGTTCGAGAAGCAGATCAATTCGGCAATTTTCCCGGGCATTCAGGGCGGGCCGCTGATGCACGTGATCGCTGCGAAGGCTGTCGCGTTCAAGGAAGCGTTGTCGCCGGAGTTCAAGACGTATCAGCAAGCGGTGATCGACAACGCGCGCGTGCTGGCCGAAACGCTGGTGAAACGCGGCCTGCGCATCGTGTCGGGCCGCACGGAAAGCCACGTGATGCTCGTCGATTTGCGCGCCAAGAAGATCACCGGCAAGGCCGCCGAAGCCGCACTCGGTGCCGCGCACATCACGGTCAACAAGAACGCCATTCCGAACGATCCGGAAAAGCCGTTCGTCACGAGCGGCGTGCGACTCGGCTCGCCGGCGATGACCACGCGCGGCTTCGGCGTGAAGGAAGCGGAGACCGTGGGCAACCTGATCGCCGACGTGCTCGACAATCCGGAAGACCAGGCGACCATCGAGCGCGTGCGCGCGCAAGTGGCCGATCTGACCAAGCGTTTCCCGGTCTACCGTTAATTCGCGAGCCCAACGCCGATGCGCTGCCCATTCTGCCGACACGAAGATACCCAGGTCGTGGATTCTCGCGTGTCGGAGGATGGCGCGGCCATTCGGCGGCGCAGGCGCTGTCCCTCGTGCGACAAGCGCTTCACAACGTATGAGCGTGTCGAACTGGCGCTGCCGTCCGTCGTCAAGAAGGACGGCAGCCGCACCGAGTTCGACCGTCGCAAGATCGTCGCGAGCATGCAGCTTGCGCTGAGAAAGCGCCCGGTCGCAGCCGACGCGATCGACGCCGCCGCGTCCCGCATCGAGTATCAGTTGCTCGGCAGCGGCGAGCGCGAAGTGCAGAGCGAACGTCTCGGCGAACTCGTGATGAACGAGTTGCGACAGCTCGATACCATCGCCTACGTGCGTTTCGCCTCCGTCTACAAGCGTTTCGAAGACGTCTCCGAATTCGAAGACGTGCTCGATGAATTCCGGCGTGCCGCGCCGAAGAAATCGACTTCGCGCAAGCGCTGATCCTTTCCGCATCGTTTCTCTCCCAAGCCTGAATTCCTGCACTTCGCTCGCGCAGTGTGCCGGGCATCGGATCGCGTGAACACTCGGCCATTCGGCTAATGGCGGCGCGCATTCCTTCTCGCTAGATTGCGTCTTTCGGCCCGATCAGATCGATGAGGAATGCAGATGTTCAACGCTTCAAACCAAGGTTTCACGCTCGTCGAACTGTGCGTGGTGCTCGCCGTGATGGCGATCCTCGCGATGTTCGCCGCGCCGTCGTTCGTCGCGTGGCAGGTGCGCGATCAGGTCGATGCGCGGGCGCGCTCGCTTTTTTCCACGCTTTCGCTTGCGCGTGCCGAATCGGTCAGGCGCGGCGCGCGCGTCACGCTATGCCGGATCGACGCGTCGCGTCATTGCCTCGCGGCGGGGCGAAGCTGCGAGGCCGGCGTCACGGACTGGTCGTGCGGATGGGGCGTGTTCGTCGATCGCGACGGCGTTTCGACGCTTCTGCGCATGCAGCCGGCGATGACGTCGGTGGCAATCGCCGCGACATCGACCGAACTGTCTTTCACGCCGCCCGCCGGGCAGGTGATCGGCGGATTCCGCAGCTTCGATTTCGCCCCACGCGGCGCCGATTCCGCCGCGAATTCCGCGTCGCGCCGATGCATACGGCTCGCGGCAGGCGGCCGGGCGCGCATGACGCCGGGCGGTTGCGGAGCGTCGGCATGAAGCGCGCGGAATTTGGCGACTCGCTGATCGAAGTGATGATCGCGCTTGCGCTCACGGCCGTGACCGCGCTCGGGCTGGTCGCGGTGCAGAGCGCACTGGCGCGCGGCGAGCGTGCGGCGCTGCTGCGGGAACGCGCGGCGCTCATCGCGGATTCGGTCGCGGAGGGCGTGCGCGGCGATGCGGACCGCGCGGCTATCGTGCCGCAATGGCAGGCGAGGGCGTCGTCGATGCTGCCGGCAGGCGACGTAGCCGTGTTCGATCGCGCCGACGGCGTGCGCATCGCCACGGTAAGCTGGCGCGCCGACGACCGGTCCGATCCGTGTCCCGAACCGCTCGCCAGGCCGCTCACGTCGTGCATTTCGGTGGCGTTCGCGCGATGACTCCACGCATCTTCGGATCGCGCGGCCATACGCTGCTGGAGATGACGATCGCGCTCGCGCTCGGCATTGTGATCGTGAGCGCATCGCTGGCGCTTTATCGGGCGCAGCGCGTCGCGTTCGAGCGCGCCACTGACGCCGCGCGCATCCACGACGCCGGATCGATCGCGCTCGACATGCTCGGCCAGCAGATTCAGATGGCGGGATTTGCATCGAACCTTGGCCCCAACGCCGACGCACCGATCTTCGGTTGCGCGCAAGGCCGCGTCGTCGGCGCGGACACGGCTGCCTCGTGCGAAGCGCTTGCGAGCCATTCGGACGGCGTGCAGATCCGCTATTCCGCCGACGTCGTGTCCACGTGGGCGTCGAGCGGCGGCGTGCCGACGGATTGCATCGGCCAGACCGTCGCCGATGCTTTCGTCACGAACCGCTTCTACGCGAAGGCCAGCAGTTCGTCCGGCGAACCCGAGCTTTACTGCGAGGGCGGCGGCAGGCAGGCGCAACCCGTCGTCGAAGGAATCGAGCGGCTTCGGGTGACGTATTGGCTGACGGGCTCGCCATCGGCGCTGGACGCGTCGGCGGTCGCGCGCGAGCGCTGGCGCGATGCCTACGCCGCCGACATTTGCGTGCTCGTTCGCGGTTTCGCCACGCAGACGAAGCGCAGAACGAATTACGTCGATTGCACCGGCGCGCCCGCTTTCGCCGACGACGGCCGCGCGCGCCAGACATTCTGGCGGCGCGTCGCGATTCGCAATGCGCCGGCGAATGCATCCGGAGACGCGCCGTGAAACGCCGTTCACGTTCAAGCGGCGCCACGTTGCCGATCGTCCTGATTCTCGCCGCGATGATGCTGGTCACCGCAAGCGCCTGGCTCCAGGCGTCGCTTGTGGCGACACGCGCGGCCGTCGCGACGCGCGAGCGCGTGCAGGCCTTCCATGCAGCGGACAGCGCGCTCACCCGATGCAGCCGGATGCTGGCGCTCGCGTTGCCCGCGACGAGTCCCTCGCCGAACGACGAACCATCGCGATGGCGCATGAAGACATCGTTCGAAGGACCTTCCGCCGCCGCGATCGCGCCGTTCGCCTCATGGCCGTACGCGCGCCGCGCGCCGCAGTGCCTGATCGAAGCATGGACGGCCACGTCCTATCTGATCACCGCGCGCGGTTTCGGCGCGACGCCCGATTCCGAAGCCTGGCTACAGCTTCGGATCGAGGTTGCGGACGGCACCAGCACAAGTCACTGGCGGCGCGTCGTCGGCCGGCCGTTTTGAAGGATCGACATGAAAGAGAAAGGCTTCAGCCTGCTTGAATTGATGATCGCGTTGGCCGTCGCGGCGATCATCGCGACTTTCGCCGTTCCCGCGTATCGGACTCATGTGGCGAAGGCGCATCGCGTCGATGCCGCGTCGGCGTTGACGCGGGCCGTTCAGTTCGTCGAAACGGCGCGGCTCGCGCAGACATCGGAGAGTGTCGATGCCATCACGCTGAGCGCAGGACTAGATCAGGCGCCTTCGAATGGCGCGCCGGTGTATCGCGTCGCCGTGCTGCCGGAATCGCCTACGAACGGCGGCTACGCGATCGAAGCCGTGCCTATCGCGGCGGGCCCGATGTACGAGGACGGCTGCGGCGCCTTCGTCATCGACGCCACCGGACTACGCTGGAATCACGCGCCGGGCACGACCGATCCGCTCGATGCAGCGCAGTCGGCGGCGTGCTGGGCGGGAAAGGGCTGATGCCGATGTCAGAACACGGTTGGATCGGCCGCGTCACTAGGCGCGTCGGGCGTGGCGGTCTTCATCTGCTGATAAATGCGCCAGCCTTCCCAGCCGGCGAGCGCGAGGCCGCCCCATTTGAGCACGGGCTTCGCGCTGCGCAGCAGCTTCGTTCGCACCGGCTTGGTGAGCACGAGCGAGGCGACCGAGCCGACGATCGGATACTGCTTGAGCAGCACGCCGATATTGCCCGAGCCGAGCAGCGAACTGATGATGCCGCCGATACCGCCCGGAGACGCACGGCGTTTGCCCCACCGGCGCGCGCCGCCGCCCGGCATCAGAAAGCGCAGGAAACTGAAGTGCGTGACCGACGCGCGAAGGTCAAGCGTGGCTTGCCGCATCTCCATGCGCTCGACATCCGCACGGGCGATCAGCAGTTCCTTGCGCAGCGCGCGCATGTGCGGCGTGCGCAGTTTCTGCATCTTGTCGCGCTTGGGCGATCTGAAGGTGTCGTCGTTTTGGCTCATGGCTTATGTCGGGCGCGGAGATCAGCGGAACGTGTCGCGGTCTTTGCGGAATTCGGCGAGCGTGTCGTCGAACATGTTCGGCGCATCCAGCAGATTGCTGCGCGCGCGCAGACCGCATGCGATTGCAATCAGCGCATACAGAAGGGTGATGCCGCCGAGCGCCTGCCAGCGATACGTGTCCCAGAAGAAGATGGCGATCAGCACCGTCAGCGAGATGAGCGCCATCATCGCGAGCATCATGGCGGCGAGTCCGAGGAAAAGCACGCCGATGAGCCGCTCCTTTTCCTCCTGAAGCTCGATGCCGATGAGTTCAAGGCGCGTCTCGAAGATGGCGAAGGCGGAGCTCAGAATTCGTCGCAGCGGTCCGGGGGACGATTGCTGCGTGGGCCGATCGGTCGTCATGGCTTGAATGCGAGGAGCGCGTTGGTGCCGCTTTTTTGTGGGTCCGGTCGGCGCGTGAAGCGGCCGGCCGGTGCGAGTGTCGAGCCGCGCGCCCGGGCAGGGCGCTCGCGGTTCAGTCCAGCGGGGACCGCGACAAGAAGCGGGTTAGCAATCCGCGGGCCATTGACCCGGCAAGACGGCTTTATTTGCGGTTGATCAGAAGCCCGATCACCATGCCGAGTCCCGCCGCAATGCCAATGGACGCCCACGGATGCTCGTGCACGTAATCGTCGGTGGCGCGCGCGGCTTTCTTGCCTCGTTCGATCACGACAACCTGTGCGTCCGCGGCTTTTTCCTTCGCTTGCTTCAGGCGGGTAAGGGCTGTCTCGCGCAATTCGGAAGCGCGTTCACCGGTGGCGGTAGCCGCTTGCTTCAAGAGATCTTCGGCGTCAGCGAGTACAGATTTGATATCCGACATGAATCGCTCCTTGTTGATTTCTGACATAAAAGGCTCCAATCGGTAAGGCTACGGGCATCGTAACCAAAGATGGGATCGCTGACGAGGAGGCGTGCATCCTGCCGCGTGGATTTACGCAGGTTCCGTTCCAGTCGCTCGCGCCTCGACGATGCATGGACATCGTCTGGAATGGATACGATCTGACCCGTAAAAGTTTCAGGCGCGAATCGAAAGTTACAAACGACGAAAAGCAAGAGGGCCGACGCAACCGCGCCGGCCCTCCCCGATCGTGAACTACGTTCGTTCAGAAAAACGCCTGAATGCCCGTCTGTGCGCGGCCGAGAATCAGCGCGTGTATATCGTGCGTGCCTTCGTACGTATTGACCACTTCGAGATTCACGAGGTGACGCGCGACGCCGAATTCATCGGAGATGCCGTTGCCGCCGAGCATGTCGCGCGCGAGCCGGGCGATATCGAGCGCCTTGCCGCACGAATTACGCTTCATGATCGACGTGATCTCGACAGCCGCCGTGCCTTCGTCCTTCATTCGGCCGAGGCGCAGCACGCCTTGCAGGCCGAGCGTGATTTCCGTCTGCATGTCGGCGAGTTTCTTCTGGATCAACTGGTTCGCCGCGAGCGGCCGGCCGAACTGTTTGCGATCCAGCGTGTATTGCCGCGCCGTGTGCCAGCACGCTTCGGCCGCGCCGAGCGCGCCCCACGAAATACCGTAACGCGCCGAGTTCAGGCAGGTGAACGGACCTTTGAGCCCGCGCACGTCCGGCAGGATGTTCTCTTCGGGGACGAACACTTCGTCCATCACGATTTCGCCGGTGATCGACGCGCGCAAGCCGACCTTGCCGTGAATCGCCGGCGCCGACAGACCCTTCCAGCCTTTCTCGAGGATGAAACCGCGAATCTCGTCGCGGCCGTCTTCCTCCAGCTTCGCCCAGACGACGAACACGTCCGCGATCGGCGAGTTCGAAATCCACATCTTCGTGCCGGACAGCGAAAAGCCGTTCTGCACTTTCTTCGCGCGCGTCGTCATGCTGGCCGGATCGGAACCCGCGTTCGGCTCGGTGAGGCCGAAGCAGCCGATCCATTCGCCGCGCGCGAGCTTCGGCAGATATTTTTCCTTCTGCGCCTCGCTGCCGAAGGTGTTGATCGGCACCATCACGAGCGACGATTGCACCGACATCATCGAGCGATAACCCGAATCCACGCGTTCGACTTCGCGTGCGATCAGGCCGTAGCACACGTAATTTAGGCCCGGACCGCCGTATTGCTCGGGGATCGTCGGTCCGAGCAGACCCAGTTCGCCCATTTCACGGAAGATCGCCGGATCGGTCTTTTCCTCGCGAAACGCCTGCATCACGCGCGGCTGTAGCTTGTCCTGCGCGTAAGCGCGCGCGGCGTCGCGCACCATGCGTTCGTCTTCGGTCAGTTGCTGATCCAGCAAGAGCGGGTCTTCCCAGTTGAATCGGGCGGCGTCGGCCATGTGCTATCTCCTGATTTCATCGAAAAGCGCCGGGAGCGTGTCGGGATCCATGCAGGTCTGTCCGTTCCGCCGGCGCGCGGGGCGCTTGACATGAGTTCCGCTAAGCGAAACAATGTTTTGCAAATCCAGTTTGGAGTTTATCACTCGATGCCAGCCGATTCCAACCGAAATTCAGCGTCGATTTCATCGCGCCATTTATCGTCCGAGGAGATCGACGAGCGCAAGTTCGTCGTCGCACTCGCGCGCGGGCTCGATTTGCTGCGCGCGTTCCGTCCGGGCGAGTCACTGTTGGGCAATCGCGATTTCGTCGATCGCACCGGTTTGCCGAAGGCGACCGTGAACCGTCTTGCCTACACGCTGACGACGCTCGGCTATCTGCGCTTCGACGAACCCGCGGGCAAATACGCGCTCGACACGGGCGTGCTGTCGCTCGGATTCACGTTGCTCGCGGGCGCCGACACGCTCGAACTCGCCCGCCCGCACATGCGCGCGCTCGCGCGGGAGATCGGCGCGGCGGTATCGCTCGGCTGCCGCGACGGGCTCGACATGATCTATCTCGAAACCATCCGCAGCGAGACGGCGCTGACGCTCGGGCTTGCGCCCGGCTCGCGCCTGTCGATGCTCACGAGTTCGATGGGCCGCGCGTATCTCGCCGTGCAGGAACCGGCGGCGCGCGAGGCGCTGTTCGACGAACTCGGGAAAAACGAAGGCGAGGCGAAGGTCGATGCCGCCCGCCGCGCGATCGAGGATTTCGCGCGCGACGGCTGCTGCTATTCGTTCCGCGACTGGCACGACGACGTCAACGCCATCGCCGCGCCGTTTCGCGATCTGCGCAACGGACGCTGGCTCGTGCTGTCGAGCAGCGGGCCGGCGTCGTCGATGGACGAGGCGTATTTTCGCGAGACGATCGGCCCGAGGCTGAAGGCGCTGGCCGCGCGTCTCGCCTGAGGCGTCAAAGCACCGTGCGGACGTGCCAAAGCTCCGGAAACAGCACGACATCGAGCATCTTGCGCAGGTAAGACGCGCCCGCCGTGCCGCCCGTGCCGCCCTTGAAGCCGATGATGCGCTCTACCGTCGTCACATGCCGGAAGCGCCATTGCCGGAACGCGTCTTCCAGATCGACGAGCTCTTCGGCCATCTCGTACAAGTCCCAGTGATGCGACGGATCGCGATACACCGCGAGCCACGCCGCCTCGACGGACGGATCGTGCGTCGTCGGCTGCGACCAGTCGCGATTCAGCCGCGCCGGATCGATCTCGAAGCCGCGCCGGGCGAGCAGGCGGATCACTTCGTCGTAGAAGGAGGGCGCTTCGAGCGTCTCGCGCACCTGTTCGAGAATTTCCGGGCGATGCTCATGCGGCTTGAGCATCTGTGCATTCTTGTTGCCGAGCATGAACTCGATCTGCCGATACTGATGCGACTGAAATCCCGACGACTGCCCGAGATACGGGCGCATCGCGGTGTATTCGGAGGGCGTCATCGTCGCGAGGACGTTCCACGCCTGCACCAGTTGCTCGAAGATGCGCGACACGCGCGCGAGCATCTTGAACGCGGGCGGCAGTTCGTCGCGATGCACGGCCGCCAGTGCCGCGCGCAACTCGTAGAGCGCGAGCTTCATCCACAACTCGCTCGTCTGATGCTGCACGATGAACAGCATCTCGTTGTGATCCGGCGAGAGCGGATGCTGCGCGTTGAGAATCGAATCGAGGCCGAGGTAGTCGCCATAGCTCATCGAATCGGAGAAATCGAGCTTGGCGTCGTGCCAGCCTTTTTCCTGCGTTGCGGCCGGTGCGCCATGTCCGAAAGGGCAGCCTTGTGTATTGCTCATATCGACGTTCCTCTCAGGTCACCGATGCGCGCTCGGCGAACTCGGGCGCGCGCCAGCTTTCGGTCGCGAGCACGTCGCGCAGGACTTCGACGGCGTCCCACACATCGACGAAGCGCGTGTAGAGCGGCGTGAAGCCGAAGCGCAGAATGCGCGGCTCGCGATAATCGCCGATCACGCCGCGCGCGATCAGCGCCTGCATCACCTCATAGCCGTTCGGATGCTCGAAGCTCGCCTGCGAGCCGCGTTGCGCATGTTCGCGCGGCGTCGCGAGCGAGAGCGGGAATTCGCCGCAGCGTTCCTCGACCAGTCTGATGAACAGATCGCTCAACGCGAGCGACTTGCGGCGCAGCGCCTGCATGTCGGTTTGCAGGAACACGTCGAGCCCGCATTCGACAAGCGACATCGACACGATCGGCTGCGTGCCGCAAAGAAAGCGGCCGATGCCGTCGTCCGGGCGATACACCGGGTTCATCTCGAACGGCTTCTTGTGCCCCCACCAGCCGGAGAGCGGCTGCGAGAACGCGTTCTGGTGACGCTTCGGCACCCACACGAACGCGGGCGAGCCCGGTCCGCCGTTCAGATACTTGTACGTGCAACCCACCGCGTAGTCCGCGCCGACGCCGTTCAGATCGACCGGCACCGCGCCCGCCGAATGCGCCAGATCCCAGACGGCGAGAGCGCCCGCGCGATGGATGGTCTGCGTGAGCGCGGCCATGTCGTGCATGTAGCCGGTGCGGTAGTTGACGTGCGTGATCATCGCGATCGCGGTGTTTTCGTCGATGGCGGCGGGCAATTCCGCGGGATCGTCGACGAGACGCAGCTCGTAACCGCGATCGAGCTGCTCGATCAAACCCTGCGCGATGTACAGATCGGTCGGAAAGTTCGAACGTTCGGAGACGATCACGCGCCGCTTCGGATCGCGTTCGTTCGCGAGCTTGAGCGCGGCCGACAGAATCTTGAAGAGATTCGCGGAAATCGTGTCCGTCACGACCACTTCGTCTTCGCCCGCGCCGATCAGCGGGCCAAGCTTGTTGCCGAGGCGTTTGGGCAGCGCGAACCAGCCGGCCGTGTTCCAGCTACGGATCAGGCCTTCGCCCCATTCGGCGGCGATCACGTCGGCGGCGCGCGCGGCGGACGCTTTGGGCGGCACGCCGAGCGAATTGCCGTCGAGATAGATCACGCCGTCGACCAAGGCGAACTGGTCGCGCAGGCCGGCGAGCGGATCGTCGCGGTCGAGCGCCGCTGCTTCGTCACGATGTTTCATCGAAAAGTCCATATATTTGAAGATCATCAGGAAAGCGGACGCAGGACGGCCCGAACCGGACTCGCATCGAGCGTCGAGAATTTGAGCGGCAGCGCGATCAGTTCGTAATCGCCGGGCGCGACGACATCGAGCACGAGGCCTTCGAGGATCGCCATGCCGTGAGCGCGGATGCGCTTGTGCGCATCCATCGTCTTCGAGTCTTGCGGATCGAGCGAGGGCGTGTCGATGCCGACGAGCTTCACGCCTTTTTCGGCCAGCAAGTCGATGGTTTCCGGCGCGACGGCGGCGAAGGCGCTGTCCCACGCGTCGAGCGGCGCGTTCGCATACGTGCGAAGCAGCACGCGCGGCGGAATGCCGTCGAGATGCGCGGCGACGTGCTCGGGTATGACGAGCGGCGAAGCACCGATGCAGTGCAGAACGCGGCACTCGCCGATGTACGTATCGAGCGCGACTGCGCCGATCGGCTTGCCGTGCTCGTCGTAGTGAAGCGGCGCGTCGGCGTGCGCGCCGGTGTGCGGCGAGAGCGTGAGTCGTGCGACATTGACGGGCGAGCCCGCCTCCATGCGCCACACGCGCTCGATGCCGACCGGCGTGTCGCCCGGCCAGACGGGCGTGGCGGTGTCGATCGGCGGAGAAATGTCCAGAAGCGTCATGACGCGCCCTAGCAGAATTTGTGAAGATGCGTCAAATCATAGTCGCGTTATCTCGAAACGTGCTTGCGAAATAACCACCCAAAAGTGGCGCGCTTAGAACATAATTCGATGAAACGGGCTAGGGGACTCAAAAATGACCGGCTTCACGCTCGATGCAACAGATTGCCGAATTCTGGCGGTACTGCAGGAAGATGGACGGATCAGTAACCTGGACCTGGCGGAGCGCATTTCGCTCTCGCCGTCAGCGTGCTTGCGCCGAATGCGGCTGCTGGAAGAGGAAGGGGTGATCGCGAGCTATCGCGCGTGCCTCGACCGCGAGCGGCTCGGCATCGAACTGGAGGCGTTCGTCCACGTCTCGATGCGCAACGACCAGGAAAACTGGCACGAGAAGTTCGCGGCAGCCGTGCGCGAATGGCCGGAAGTGGTCGGCGCGTTCGTCGTCACCGGCGACACGCATTACGTGCTGCGCGTGCTCGCGCACAACCTCAAGCATTACTCCGACTTCATTCTGTCGAAGCTCTACAAGGCGCCCGGCGTGATCGACATCCGCTCGAACATCGTGCTTCAAACGATGAAAGACGACGCGGGCGTGCCGGTCGCGCTGATCGAGCAGCCGGGACGCCCGCACACGCCCTGAGCGTTTATTCCAGCGTTCCCAGCGTGTGGAAGCCGCCCGCGTGGAAGACGAGCGGCGCGGTTTGCGTCGCGTCTTCGCGCACGCCGCATCGCTCCACTTCGCCGACGAAAATCACGTGATCGCCTTCGTCGTAGCGGCTGCGGTTGTGGCATTCGAACCACGCGAGCGCGCCGTCGAGCACCGGCATGCCGGTGTCGCCGGCGGCGTGCGAGACGCCCGCGAAGCGGTCACCCTTGACCGTGGCGAAACGCCGGCACAGGTCGAGTTGCGACGACGCGAGCACGTTCACAACGTAGTGGCTGTTCGCGCGGAATACCGGCATCGACGCCGATTTTGTCGCGAGGCTCCACAGCACGAGCGGCGGATTGAGCGATACCGAGTTGAACGAGCTCGCGGTGATGCCGATCAACTGGCCTGACTCGGTGCGCGTCGTGATGACCGTGACGCCGGTCGCGAACTGGCCGAGCGCGGCGCGAAACGCGGTCGGGTCGAAATTAGGGCTTTTGGCGCGTGTCATTTGGCAGATGAGCAGGCAAATGGGCGGTCGAGTGTGTCGTGTGCTGCCGAGCCGGCCGCGCGTCGCGCTTCAGTCGGAAGAACCTTTTCAGAAGTCATGTAAAAGCTGGAGATTTGTCTCGATTCTATCGGAATCGGCAGTCGCCGGCCGCCAAATGACCGTATTCCAGCAGCAAGTTTTCTGCGGCGAGGGGGCATTCTGCGCCCTGCGGCCAAACCCAGTAAGCTCGACTCATCGTATCCGGAAGGTTGAAGAATCGGCCGGATGCATCCATATGCATGATCCGCGGCATGGCCGCATGCACTTGATGAGGAGTTGCGCCTTATGACCCAAACTAGCCAACAAGCGAGACTTGAAACCGCGACGCTCGGCGGCGGATGTTTCTGGTGCACCGAAGCCGTGTTTCTCGCGGTGCAGGGCGTGGAGTCGGTCGAATCGGGCTATGCGGGCGGCAAGGTGGTGAATCCGTCGTACGAGCAGGTCTGTGACGGCGAAACCGGTCACGCGGAAGTCGTGAAGGTGGTGTTCGATCCGTCGGTTATCAGCTACCGCGAAGTGCTCGAAATCTTCTTCGCGACGCACGATCCGACCCAGCTCAACCGGCAGGGCAACGATGTCGGCACGCAGTATCGCTCGGCCGTGTTCACGCATTCGGACGAGCAACGCAAGATCGCGCTCGAAGTGATCGACGAACTGCAGCGCGAGGATGTCTTCGGCGGCAAGATCGTCACGCAGGTCGTGCCGCTCGCCGACGACTATTATCCTGCCGAGGCGTATCACCAGAACTACTTCGCGCAGCATCCGAATCAGGGCTATTGCGCGGCGGTCGTCGGACCGAAAGTCGCGAAGTTTCGCAAGAAGTTCGCGCATCGGCTGAAGGCGTGATGCGCTTCTAGTCGCTCCGCGCGCGCTCGCATTCCTCCGCGATGCCGCGCGCGAGCTCGAAGCACGTGAGCGGCGCCGAGCCTTCGGCCTTGTTGTTCGCCGCGATCACCACCGGCTGGCCCGCGATCGCATAGCGGGCCGCCAGTTCGGCGAGCGCCTCGCGCGTGTCGCGGTCTTCATCGACGATTCTGTCGAACGGCTCGTATTTCGCCTTCGCCTGTTCATAGCGAAAGCCGCTGTGCAGACTCCAGCGCACGATGAGCGGTCCCATTTTTTCTTCGTCCAGCAACGCGAGCGCCTTCGCCTGACGGCGCACATCCGGCATGCGCGCATGCACGCCGATGCAATAGCGTACGTTCGCCTCGCGCAGCGCGCGGATGAAGCGCGGCGTCAGCATGACCGCGTCGCGGATTTCGACCGCATAGCACGACTCGCCTTCGAGCGGCGGCAGCGCTTGCAGAAACGCCGAGAGCCGTTCGATGAAGCTCGCCGGATCGACAATCATCGCATCGGGCAGCGGCGAGAACTGGAACACGAGCGCGCCCGCTTTCGCGCCAAGCCCGCTGATGCACGGCGTCACGAATTCATCGATGGCGATCCGCGCGTTCAGAAACGCGGGGTTCTCCGCGTCGGGCGTGCCGCGTTCGCCGCGGATGAAGGCATCGGTGACGGAGGCGGGCGCCTTGACGATGAAGCGAAAATGCTCCGGCACCTGCGATGCGTAGCGTGCGTACTCGGCCAGCGACAGCGGCGCATAAAACGAGCGGTCGATCGACACGCTTTTCAGGAGCGGATGCACGCTGTAGGCGGTGAGGCCGTCGCGGGAAAGCTTCGTGTTCGAATACTCGTCGCCATAGACGATGCCGCGCCAGCCCGGAAACGACCATGTCGATGTGCCGAGGTAAATCGCGTCGGGCAGACGCTTAGCGATCGATTCGAGTTCGGGCTGCACAGGCGCGGGCAGGACGCCGCGCGGTTTCGCTTGCTTCGGAGCCTTTACAGGCTCCGCCGAAGCGACTGCGGGCGCGCCGAAAAGATCGAACTGATCTTCCGGCTCGCCCGTTTCGATGTGTAATGGCTCGTGGTTCAGAGCGCCTTCTCGTAGATATATCGGCGCGACCAGGGCAGCGTGGTCGCGCTGCGCCCCGCCTTGCGGCAGATCACCTGATAGATCGACACGTCGTCGTTTTCGAACGCATACGCGCAGCCCGCGAGATACACGCGCCAGATGCGGAAGTGCTCATCGTCGACGAGCGTCTTTGCTTTCTCCGCGTGCTCCTCGAACCTGTCAGCCCAGATGTCGAGCGTACGTGCGTAATGGCGCCGCAGACTTTCGACGTCGAGCGCTTCCAGCCCGCCGCGCTGCATGCATTCGAGCGCGAGGCTGATGTGCGGCAGCTCACCGTCAGGGAACACGTATTTGTCGATGAACTCGCCGCCGCCGAGCGAAGTCTCGCCGCTGTCGGCATCCGACGACGTGATGCCGTGATTCATCGCGATGCCGTCATCGACGAGCAGTTCGCGGATTCTCGCGAAGTAGCCCGGCAGGTTCTTGCGCCCGACATGCTCGAACATGCCGACGCTTGTGATGCGATCGAATTGCCCCGGAATGTCGCGGTAATCCTGCAGGCGAATCTCGATCCGGTCTTCGAGTCCCGCCGCCCTGACGCGCTCGGTCGCGAGCCTGAACTGGTTCTCGGAGAGCGTGACGCCCACGCATTGCGCGCCGAACTTCTGCGCCGCGCGGATCACGAGCGCGCCCCAGCCGCAGCCGATATCGAGCAGACGATGCCCCGGCTGAACCTGAATCTTCGTCAGGATGTGATCGATTTTCTTGATCTGCGCGGTGTCGATGTCTTCGTCGCCATTCTCGAAGTACGCGCAGGAGTAGACCATGTTCTTGTCGAGCCAGAGCTGATAGAACTCGTTCGACACATCGTAGTGGTACTGAATGGCTTTCTTGTCCGACGTCTTCGAGTGATTGAAGTAGCGCCGTACGCGCGCGAGCTTGCTTGCGCTCGTGACCGTGCTTTTCGCGAGCGAATAGCCGATGTTGATGATGTCGGACAGCTTTCCCTCGATGTCGATCTTGCCCTTCACATAGGCTTCGCCGAGATTGTCGAGACTCGGTTCGAGCAGATAGGGCAGCGCAGTCGCGCTCTTCACATGCAGCGTCACCTGAGGCGCGGCGAACTGGCCGAAATCGTGCTGCTGGCCATCCCACAGCACGAGCCGCGCGGGCAGATTGGCCCGGTCGCGCACTTCCTCAACCCACTGCGTCAGCTTTTTCTCCCAGAACATGCTTGTTTCTCCGCGCTAAAGAAAATCAAGGGAAGGCTCGTGCCTTCATGTTCGTTGCCGTTGCGATCTCGGTTGCTTCCTGTGCTCGCGCTCTTTTGCCTTACGGCGCGAGTCTCATGATTCGCCACGGTGCGCCCGCGTCATCACGCGTATAGACGATGCGGTCATGCAGCCGAGACGGACGTCCCTGCCAGAATTCGATGCTGTCGGGCACGAGGCGATAACCGCCCCAGTGCGGCGGGCGCGGCGGCGCGTCGCCATATCTGGCGATCATCTCGCGTTCGCGCGCTTCCAGTGCCTCGCGGCTTTCGAGCGGCTGACTCTGGTCCGATGCCCATGCGCCGAAGCGCGAGCCGAGCGGACGCGACGTGTAATACGCATCGCTTTCCTGATCGCTCGTCTTTTCGACGCGGCCCTCGATGCGCACCTGGCGCTCGAGTTCGATCCAGTGGAACAGCAGGCTCGCCGCCGGATTCGCGGCGAGTTCGCGGCCCTTGCGGCTATCGTAATTGGTAAAAAAAACGAAGCCACGTTCATCGACGCCCTTGATGAGCACGATGCGGGCAGACGGACGGCCTTGCGAATCGACGGTCGCAAGCGTCATGGCATTCGGTTCGGGCAGCTTCGCATCGAGTGCCTGGGCGAACCACGTCTGGAACTGGCTCACCGGATTCGGATCGACGTCGGTCGCGTCGAGCGAATCGCGCGAATAGTTTTTGCGAAGGTCTGCGAGAGTGGTCATTTTATGCAAGCGCTACAGTCGGGTCAGTATAGCCAAGGTGAAACGATCTTGCCCTGATTACCCATGGACCTGTTGCGTGCCGGCGGTGCGGCGCTTGCAGCTATCACGTCCAGGGTTTCGATAAGGCAGAATACGCAATTCGCCCGCATTTTGCATGATCGACCACCCAACTTTGCACACTCGACAGCCGCCTGTAAGCGTTGATTGACGCCGCACAACGGCGCTGCATTTTTCCGGCTTTTAGTTTGCTTTCAACGTACCCGGTTTCATCCACGCACGCCATGAACGCTTCATCCGAAACTGCTGTAACGCCGTCCGCCGAAGACGCCGCCGACCGCGACCGACGCTTCGGCGGCATCGCGCGCCTCTACGGCGCACCCGCGCTCGCCGCGTTCGAAAGGGCGCATGTCGCGGTGATCGGCATCGGCGGCGTGGGCTCTTGGGTGGCCGAGGCGCTCGCGCGCAGTGCTGTCGGCAAGCTGACGCTGATCGATCTCGACAATGTCGCCGAAAGCAACACCAACCGGCAGATTCACGCGCTCGACGGCAACTACGGCAAGGCGAAAGTCACGGCGATGGCCGAGCGCATCAAAATGATCGATCCGGCCTGCGACGTGCGGCAGATCGAGGACTTCGTCGAGCCCGGCAATTTCGATGCGACGCTCGGCGGCGGCTTCGATTACGTGGTCGATGCGATCGACAGCGTGCGCACGAAAACCGCGCTCATCGCGTGGTGCGTGGCGCGCAAGCAGGCGCTCATCACCGTCGGCGGCGCGGGCGGACAACTGGACCCGACGCGCATTCGCATCGACGATCTCGCGCTCACGATTCAGGACCCGTTGTTGTCGAAAGTGCGCGGCCAGTTGCGCAAGATGCACGGCTTTCCGCGCGGGCCGAAGGCGCGTTTCAAGGTGAGCGCGGTCTATTCCGACGAACCGCTGATCTATCCCGAAGCACCCGCGTGCGATATCAGCGAAGGCGCGGAGCATCTCGAAACGGGCGCAGGCTACGTCGGGCCGGTCGGCCTCAATTGCGCGGGATTCGGATCGAGCGTGTGCGTGACGGCGAGCTTCGGCTTCGCGGCCGCCGCGTTCGTGCTGCGCAATCTGGCGAAGCGCGCGGCCTGAAACGAAAACGGCCAGCTTCGAAAGCCGGCCGTCTTCAATTGAAGCAGACGATCAGTTGATCGCCGCGCTCAGCTTGCGCCGCCATTGCGACACGAGATCGGGCTGATTCGCGGCAAGCTCGAACACGGAAAGCATCGTCTTGCGGCCGACATCGTCCATGAAGGCGCGATCGCGCACGACGATCGCGAGCAGATGCTCCAGCGCTCCCCCGTAATCGCGGCCCGCGATCAGGCGGTTGGCGAGCGCGAAGCGCGCGTCGAGATCGTCGGGGTTCGCGTTGACCGCGTCGATGAGCGCGTCGGCGGGCGGCAGATCCGCGGCCGCATCGGCGGCGTCGAGCTCGGTCTTCAGCGCGTTGTAGCGTGCATCGATGCCTTGCGTCGTCTTCGGCGACAGCAGCTTGTCCTCTTCCTTCGCCTCATCGATGCGGCGCTCCGCGATCAGCCATTCGATCAGGTCGAGACGCGCGTCGTCGTAACCGGGATCGAGCGCGAGCGCGGCCTTGATCGTGTCGATCGCTTGCTTGCGATTGCCCGCGGCCCATGCGCTCTGCGCGGCGTGGCGCTCGGCGTCGGCGCCATCAGGCACGAGCCGGTCGAGAAACTCGCGCAACTGGCCTTCCGTCAGCACGCCGATGAACTGATCGACCGGGCGGCCATCCGCGAATGCGACCACGTGTGGAATGCTGCGCACCTGAAAATGCGCGGCCAGCTCCTGATTCTCATCGACGTTCACCTTGACGAGCTTCCACTTTCCCGCGGCTTCGGCTTCGAGCTTCTCCAGCATCGGCCCGAGCGTCTTGCACGGGCCGCACCAGGGCGCCCAGAAATCCACGAGCACGGGCGCGAGCATCGACGCGTTGATGACGTCGTGCTCAAAGGTGGCGAGGGTCGTATCCATGCGTTTTCTCCTAATGCTTGCGGTCTATCCCAAACAGGTGGGGACGATCCGCGTGACTCTCAAGCGCGCACGCACGCGTCATGCCTCGGGCGCGCGATTTTCGCGGCGCTGTGGCGGCAGCGGAATGAATTCGGTCTCGCCGGGCACGTGGCCCATGCGCTGCTCGCTCCATGCGATTTTTGCAGCGTCGATCTTCTCGCGCGAGCTCGACACGAAATTCCATTCGATGAAGCGCGTGCCGTCGAGCGGCGCGCCGCCGAGCAGCATCGCGACCGCGCCGTTCGTGCTGTGCAGCTTCACGTCCGCGCCCGGCGTGAGCACGGCCATCTGCTGTTCGGGCAGCGCTTCGCCGTCGATCGACAGATCGCCGCTCACGAGATAGACGCCGCGTTCCTCGTGCTCCGTGTCGAGCGTGATCGCGCTGCCGGCCGCGAACTGCGCGGCGACATAGAGCGTCGGCGAGAACGTGCGCGTGGGCGCCTTCGCGCCGAACGCCGTGCCCGCGATCACGCGCAGCGTGACGCCATCGCGCTCGATCTGCGGCAGCGCTGACGCGGCGTGATGCTCGAACGCAGGCTCGATGTCTTCGCTCGCCGCCGGCATCGCGACCCAGGTCTGGATGCCGTGCATCGTCTGGCCGGACGCGCGTTCTTCATCGGGCGTGCGTTCGGAATGAACGATGCCACGGCCCGCGGTCATCCAGTTCACGTCGCCGGGCACGATCTTCTGCACCGAGCCGACGCTGTCGCGATGCATGATCGCGCCGTCGAAGAGGTACGTGACCGTCGCCAGTCCGATATGCGGATGCGGGCGCACGTCGAGACCCTTGCCGGGCACGAGCGTTGCGGGACCAATGTGGTCGAAAAAAATGAAGGGTCCGACGGTGCGCGCCGCGAGCGCGGGCAGCACGCGACGCACCATGAGGCCGCCGACGTCGTGTTCGTGAGGCTTGAGCAATGCACGGAGCGGCGATGGCATGGCGGATTCCGATGGAACGATCGCGCGCCGGAATGGCGCGAGTGTCATCGTCGATTTTACCGGCCGATTCCGAGCGGCGCAGGCGTGCCGCCGAGGCTCTCGTTTTTTACTTCGCCGCGCTCATCAGTCCGCGTGCGGCTTCACGCAACTTTCGCAACCTCGATAGGAGCTTCGCCATGAACAGGAACAAGCTGTTGATCGCCATTACCGCGGGTCTCGTCGCCGCTACCACCGCGACGGGCGCATTCGCGCAGACGTCGTCGGGCAATTCGTCGGGCGCGATGGGCAACGATGCCACCGATAATTCGGCGGCTCCCATGACGCAGAAAAAGCACAAGATGCACAAGCAGTCGGCGAAAGCAGGGACCAAGAAGACACCGGCCGCGGAAACCGGCAACAACTCCGCGACGGACAGCGGCCAGAGCAAGTAAGCGCCCGTTCCGGCACGCCGAAGAAAGCGCTCGCGCCGATACCGGCGCGGGCGCTTTTTTGCGTCCTTCGTCATGTCGCGCGGCATCCAACAAGCCTGCCGCCGCGCGCTCCGCTACACTTTACGACTCGCCAACATGCACATGACACGAGGGGAAGGGCGATGTCGCCAAAGGATTTGCTGATCGCATCGGTGGTCATTGTCGCGTGGGGCGTCAATTTCGTCGTCATCAAACTCGGATTGCACGGTGTCCCGCCGATGCTGCTCGGCGCACTGCGCTTCGCGTTCGCCGCCTTACCGGTGGTCTTCGTCAAGCGCCCGCAAATCCCGCTGCGCTGGCTGTTCGCTTACAGCCTCACCATTTCGCTCGGGCAATTCGCGCTGCTCTTCTACGGCATGTACGTGGGGATGCCGGCCGGGCTCGCGTCGCTCGTCTTGCAGGCGCAGGCGTTTTTCACGCTCATCTTCGCGTCGATATTTCTCGGCGAGCGTATCCGCGCGGCGAATATCGCCGGACTCGTGATCGCGGCGGCAGGGCTCGCGCTGATCGGCATGCGCGGCGGCCACGCGATGACCCTCGCCGGTTTTCTCTTCACGCTCGCCGCCGCCGCAATGTGGGCGCTCGGCAATGTCGTGACGAAGCGCATGGGCAAGGTCGATCTGCTTTCGCTCGTCGTGTGGGGCAGCCTGATTCCGCCGCTGCCGTTCCTCGCGCTCTCGCTGATCTTCGAAGGGCCGGCGCGCATCGAAGCGAGTCTCGCGTCGATCCCGCTCGTGTCCGTGTTCGCGATTCTCTACCTCGCGTTCATCGCGACGATCGTCGGTTACAGCCTGTGGGGGAAGTTGCTCGCGCGCTATCCGGCGGGAAGCGTCGCGCCATTTTCGCTGCTCGTCCCGGTGATCGGACTCGCGTCGGCGGCGGTGTTTCTCGGCGAGGGGTTGAGCGTTGCGCAGGTGGTCGGCGCGGCGCTCGTGATGGCGGGACTCGCGGTGAACGTGTTCGGCGCGCGGCTCGTTCAGCGCATCCTGCCGGCGCGCTGAACGAGCACGGCACGCGTCTTACGTCATGCGGCTCTTCGCGAGCGGCGGATTCGCCGCGAAGTAGCGCTTGATGCCCTTCATGATCGCGTTGGCCATCTTGTCGCGATACGCGTCATCGTTCAGGCGCGTTTCCTCGTCCGGATTGCTGATGAACGCGGTCTCGACCAGGATCGACGGAATGTCCGGCGCCTTCAGCACGGCGAAACCCGCCTGTTCGACCGAACCCTTGTGCAGCTTGTTGATGCCGCCGATCTCGTTGAGCACGAAGCTGCCGTAGCGCATCGAATCGCGGATCTGCGCGGTCGTCGACATGTCGAAGAGCGCGCGGTTCACGCTCGCGTCCTGCGACTTCACGTTGATGCCGCCGACCTGGTCCGACGAGTTCTCCTTGGCCGCCATCCAGCGCGCGGCCGCGCTCGACGCGCCGTGCTCGGACAACGCGAACACCGACGAGCCGCGCGCGTCGGGCGACGTGAACGCATCCGCGTGAATCGACACGAACAGGTCGGCGGACACGCGCTGCGCCTTTTGCACGCGCACGTTGAGGGGCACGAAGAAGTCGGCGTCGCGCGTCATCATTGCGCGCATGTTGGGCTGGGCGTCGATCTTCGCGCGCAGCTTCTTCGCGATGTCGAGCGCGATGTGCTTCTCGTACGTGCCCTGGCCGCCGATCGCGCCGGGATCCTCGCCGCCGTGGCCCGGATCGATCGCCACCGTCAACAGACGCGTGGTGCCGGACTGCTTCGGCGTGGAGAAGGTGTACTGGTCATCGTCGTCGTTCTTCTTCGCGATGACGGGCGGCGGCGTCGGCACGCGCTGCGGTTTCACCGAAGGCTTCGGCGCGGGCGCGGCTTCGGCCGGCGCATCGTTCTGCGCGTACTTCTGGAAGAACTCGTCGGTGGAATCGGGCGTCGTCGGTTTCTGCGCAGTGGACGGGCCGGAGAGCGTCGCGGGCGGCGGCACCGACGGGTTCGGATTCGCGCGGTCGAGCGCCTCCTGCTTGCGCTCGGTCTGGGCGAGCAGTTCCATCAGCGGATCGGGCGCGACGGCCGGATACAGGTCGAACACGAGCCGATATTTGTAGCTGCCGATAGGGCCCAGATTGAACACCTGCGGCTTCACCGATCCCTTCAGGTCGAACACCATGCGCACGACATGCGGCTGATATTGCCCGATGCGCACCGCCTGAATCTGCGGATCGTTCGGCGTGATCTTCGAGACGAGATCCCGCAGCGCCTGATCGAGATCGATGCCGGAGAGATCGACGACGAGCCGGTCCGGTCCCTGCAACAACTGGTTCGCGTTCTGGAGCGGCTGGTCCGATTCGATCGTCACGCGGGTGTAATCGCGCGCGGGCCACACGCGCACGCCGAGCACGCTGCTCGCGTGCGCGAGCTTCGGTCCGACGAGCGCGAGCACGAGCGTCGAGGCGCCCGCGCGCAGCACCTGGCGGCGGCGCCAGTTGTGCGGCGCGACGGCGCCCGCTTCAATCGAATGAAATGGCTTGATCAACATCTTTCGAGACATGACTTTCCTGTTTCGCTGAACGCCCGCGCGGTCAGAACGCGGCCTTCTTCTTCGTTCGAATCGCCCGGCGAGCCGTGCTCGTCCGGCAGCGATAGCTGGAACACGAGGTCCGGCACGCCGAGCAGGCCGCCCGCTTGTTGCGGCCACTCGACGAGGCACAGCGCGCCCGCATCGAAATATTCGCGGAAGCCGGCATCGGCCCATTCGGCCGGATCGGCGAAGCGATAAAGATCGAAGTGATAAACGTCGAGCGGGCCGCTTTCGATGACGAGCGAGTACGGTTCGACGAGCGTGTAGGTCGGGCTTTTCACGCGGCCGGCGTGGCCGAGCGCGCGCAGCGTGGCGCGCACGAGCGTGGTCTTGCCCGCGCCCAGATCTCCGATCAACTGGACCTGGAGACCGTGAAATCGTTCAGACGACGGTTGCGATGCATGAAGGCGCGTGGCGTCGAAGGCGCGCGCGAAGCGTCCTCCGAAAGCGAGCGTCGCGGCCTCGTCGCGCAGGTCGAAGCGGCGTTCGAGAAGCGCGTGATGAAGGTCTTGCGTCGTTCGTGCGGGGCTTTCGGGCATTGCTCGTAAAATGTCGTGATGAACCGATTGCCGGAACATTCCGTTGAAGTCACGACCGCGTCCAGCGACGCAGCCGCTGAATCCGTATCAGAGTCTCGCGTTTTCGATATCGACGAAAACGCGCTGGCAGAACTCGCGCAACGCATCAGGAACTGGGGGCGCGAGTTGGGGTTCGGTGCGGTCGGTATCAGCGATATCGACCTGACGGATGCCGAGAAAGGCCTCACTGATTGGCTCGAAGCAGGCTATCACGGCGAAATGGATTATATGGCCAAACATGGGATGAAACGCGCAAGACCGGCCGAGCTTGTGGCCGGAACGCGACGTGTCATCACCGTGCGCATGGCCTATCTGCCGGCGCAGACGCTCGCGAAAACGGGCGATGAAAGTGTCGCGACAGCCGATGGTCAGAAGAACGACTGGCGCGCGATCGAATGGACGCGGCTCGCGAAGCCGTCGCAGGCGATGGTCTCCATCTACGCGCGCGGCCGCGATTATCACAAGGTCATGCGCAATCGTCTTCAGCAACTGGCCGAGCGCATCGAGAAGGAAATCGGGCCGTTCGGGCATCGCGCGTTCACGGATTCCGCGCCGGTTCTGGAAGTCGCGCTCGCGCAGAAGGCGGGCACTGGCTGGCGCGGCAAGCATACGCTGCTGCTCGATCGCGATGCCGGATCGCTCTTCTTTCTCGGCGAAATTTTCGTCGATGTGCCGTTGCCCGTCGATCCGCATCCCGAGCGCGAGGGCGCGCATTGCGGACAGTGCACGCGCTGCATCGGCGCATGTCCGACGGGCGCGATCGTCGCGCCGTATCGCGTGGATGCGCGGCGCTGCATCTCGTATCTGACGATCGAACTGCACGGCAGCATTCCCGAAGACATGCGTCCGCTGATCGGCAATCGCGTCTATGGCTGCGACGACTGCCAGCTCGTCTGTCCGTGGAACAAGTTCGCGCAGGCCGCGCCCGTCGCGGATTTCGATGTGCGGCATGGGCTCGATCGCGCGACGCTCGTCGAACTGTTTGCATGGAGCGCGGGGGATTTCGACACGCGCATGCAGGGCAGCGCGATCCGGCGCATCGGGCATGAGCGCTGGCTGCGCAATATCGCGGTCGCGATGGGCAACGCGTTGCGCGGGTCGGGGCTGGATGCGGGCGAGCGCCAGGCTATCGTCGATGCGTTGCGTGCGCGTGAAGACGACGCGTCCGAACTCGTCCGCGAACACGTTCGCTGGGCGCTGGAGCAATCATGAAGAACATCGCATTCGATGCCGTGATCGACGCGCCGTTCGGCAAAGTCGGCATTCGCGCCGATGCTCAGTCGGTGCGCGAGATCGTCTATCTGCCCGATGACGTCGAAAGTATCGAGCCGCAAACGCCGCTCGCCAGGGAAGCCGCCGCGCAGATCCGCCGTTACTTCGACACTCCGTCGATGCGCTTTAACCTGCCGCTCGCGATCCGCGGCACCGAATTTCAGCAGCGCGTGTGGCGGGGCATCAGCGGCATCGCGGCGGGGCATGTCTGGACCTACGGCCAGCTCGCGCGCGAGATCGGCAGCGTGCCGCGCGCGGTAGGGCAGGCGTGCGGCTCCAATCCGCTGCCGATCGTGATACCGTGCCACCGGGTAGTGGCATCGGGCGGGATCGGCGGCTTCGCGCATCATCCCGGCGAAGGTTTTTATCGCAACGTGAAGCGCTGGCTTCTGACGCATGAAGGTGTACGGATCGCATGACGAGCGCAACGACTGAAGAACTACAAACGCCGCAACCGAGCGCGAGTCAGGACGCGATCGATCTCTTCTGCGATGCGCTCTGGCTCGAACACGGGCTCGCGAAAAACTCGCTCGAAGCGTACCGGCGCGATCTCAAACTTTTCGCCGAATGGCTCGGCAAGACGCGCGGCGCATCGATCGACGCCGCCGGCGAAGCCGACATGAACGGCTACATGGCGGCGCGCCGCGGCGACAAGGCGACGTCCGCGAACCGGCGCCTGTCGGTCTTCCGCCGATACTACGCGTGGGCGTTGCGCGAACACCGCGTGTCCTCCGATCCGACGCTCAAGCTGCGCTCGGCCAAGCAGCCTCCGCGCTTCCCTTCGACGCTCAACGAGACGCAAGTCGAAGCGCTGCTCGGCGCGCCGGACATCGAGACGCCGCTCGGCCTGCGCGATCGCACGATGCTCGAACTGATGTACGCGAGCGGCCTGCGCGTGACCGAGCTCGTGACGCTGAAAACGGTCGAGGTCGGCCTGAACGAAGGCGTCGTGCGCGTGATGGGCAAAGGCTCGAAGGAACGCCTGATCCCGTTCGGCGCGACGGCGCACGACTGGCTCGAACGCTATCTGCGCGAAGCGCGTCCGGTGCTGCTCGGCGCGCGGTCCGCCGATGCGCTCTTCGTCACCGCGCGCGGCGAAGGCATGACGCGTCAGCAGTTCTGGAACATCATCAAGCGCCATGCGCTGAAGGGCGGCGTGCATGCGCCGCTCTCGCCGCACACGCTGCGTCACGCGTTCGCCACGCATCTGCTCAATCACGGCGCGGACTTGCGCGTCGTGCAATTGCTGCTCGGCCACTCGGACATCTCGACGACGCAGATCTACACGCACGTCGCGCGCGAGCGTCTGCAAAAGCTGCATCGCGAGCATCATCCGCGCGGGTGATGCGCTTCGTTCGCGAACGATCGTGCCACGGCGGCGCGTTGCTGCGCAATCGGCCGGATGGCCAATGGTGAGCGACCCGGCGCGCCGCTACAATGCGTCCATGTCGAAAGCCAAACACGTGTCCGAAACGCCGGCGACGCAGTTCCTGCGCCGTCACAAGGTCGAGTTCGGCGAGCATCCCTATGATTACGTCGAGCGCGGCGGCACGGAAGAATCCGCGCGGCAACTGGGCGTGGACGAGCACGTCGTCGTCAAGACGCTCGTGATGGAGGACGAGCACGCGAAGCCGCTCATCGTCCTCATGCACGGCGACCGCACCGTGTCCACGAAGAACCTCGCGCGACAGACGGGCGCGAAGCGCATCGAGCCGTGCAAGCCCGACGTGGCGAACCGGCATTCGGGTTTTCTCGTCGGCGGCACGTCGCCGTTCGGCACGAAGAAAGCGATGCCTGTGTACGTCGAATCGAGCATTCTGGAGCTCGACCGGATCTATCTGAACGGCGGGCGGCGCGGCTATCTCGTGAGCCTGAAGCCGTCCGTTCTGACCGAGTTGCTCGACGCGAAGCCCGTGCAGTGCGCGAGCGTCGATTAGAATGCGTTCCGCTCTCGCCATAACTGAAAAGACACCATGATTTTTCTGATCGTCGCCGTCGTGTCCTATTTGATCGGCTCGATTTCATTCGCCGTCGTCGTGAGTCACGCGATGGGACTGGCCGATCCCCGCTCGTACGGCTCGGGCAATCCCGGCGCGACCAACGTGCTGCGCACCGGCAACAAGAAGGCCGCGATCTTCACGCTGATCGGCGACGCGTTCAAGGGCTGGCTGCCCGTGTGGATCGTCGCGCACTTCGGCGCGAGCTTTGGCTGGGATAGCGCCGGCATCATCACGGCCACGGCGCTCGCGGCCATCGCGGTTTTTCTCGGCCATCTCTACCCGGTTTTCTTCAGGTTTCAGGGCGGCAAGGGCGTCGCGACGGCGGCGGGCGTGCTGCTCGCGATCCATCCGGCGCTCGGCATCGCGACGCTGCTCACCTGGCTGATCATCGCGTTCTTCTTCCGTTATTCGTCGCTGGCGGCGCTGGTCGCGGCCGTGTTCGCGCCGTTTTTTCAGGTGTTCCTGTTCGGGCCGAGCCGCATCTCGCTCGCTGTTCTCGCGATGAGCCTGCTTCTGATCTGGCGGCATCGCGCCAATATCTCGAAGTTGCTGGCGGGGCAGGAAAGCCGCATCGGCGAAAAGAAGAAGGCGGCGCAAGCGCCCGAATAAAGCAAAAAGCCGTTCCGGCGCAAACCGGAACGGCTTTTTCACTTCTTGCGGCAAAGAATCAGTCGCGGAAGTTGTTGAAGTCGAGCGGCGTGTCCGTGACTTCCTTCTTCAGCAGCGCGATGGCGCTTTGCAGGTCGTCGCGTTTCGTGCCTTGCACGCGCACCGCATCGCCCTGAATGCTCGCCTGAACCTTGATCTTGCTGTCCTTCACGATCTTGACGATTTTTTTCGCCAGATCGCCCGACACGCCTTTCTTCACCGTGACGACCTGCTTCAGCTTGTCGCCGCCGATCTTCTCCTGCTTGCCGTAGTCGAGAAAACGCACGTCGACGCTGCGCTTGGCCAGCTTGTTCAGCAGCACGTCCTTCACCTGGCCGAGCTTGAAATCGTCGTCGGCGTAGAGCGTGAGTTCGCGCTCTTTCTGCTCGACGCGTGAATCCGAACCCTTGAAGTCGAAGCGCGTCGAGATTTCCTTGTTCGACTGCTCGATCGCGTTCTTCACTTCGATCATGTTTGCTTCGCTGACGACGTCAAACGATGGCATCTGTCTTTCTCCTTCATTGAGGCGAGCGCGCTCAGGAAGCGCGGCTCGCGCAATCGCTATAATCACGGACCTGTCGTCATTCTACCGACGCGCCTCGCTCATGTCGCTCCAGCTTCTCTCCGATTTCTCTCTGCTCGCTCACAACACGTTCGGCTTCGATGCGCGCGCGCGTCATGCGATGCGCATCGATTCCGTCGATGCGGCCGTCGCGCTCGCCACCGATGCGCGCATCGCGAACATGCCGCAACTCGTGCTCGGCGGCGGCAGCAATATCGTGCTGACGCGCGATTTCGACGGCGTCGCGCTGATCGTCGGCATCGCGGGCAAACGCGTGATCGGCGAAGACGACGGCGCGTGGCTCGTCGAAGCCGGCGCAGGCGAAAACTGGCACGATTTTGTTGCCTGGACGCTCGCACAAGGCATGCCGGGCCTCGAAAACCTCGCGTTGATTCCGGGCACGGTCGGCGCGGCGCCGATTCAGAACATCGGCGCATACGGGCTGGAAATGGGCGAGCGCTTCGAGCGGCTGAGCGCGGTCGAACTCGCGACCGGCGAACGCGTGGACTTCGATCGCACCGCATGCGCCTTCGGTTATCGCGACAGCTTTTTCAAGCGGGCAGGGCGCGGGCGCTTCATGATCACGTCGGTGGTGTTCAGGTTGCCGAAAGCGTGGACGCCGCGCGCCGATTATGCCGACGTCGCGCGCGCGCTCGACGGCGCCGCAAAACCGGATGCACAGGCCATTTTCGATGCGGTCGTCGCCGTGCGGCGCGCCAAGCTGCCCGACTGGACCGTGCTCGGCAATGCGGGCAGCTTCTTCAAGAATCCGGTCGTGAGCGCGGTGGCATTCGAGACGCTGCAACGGCGCGAACCCGGCGTCGTCTCGTATCGCCAGGCGGACGGGCAAGTGAAGCTCGCGGCGGGCTGGCTAATCGACCAATGCGGCTGGAAGGGGCGCGGCATCGGCGGTGCGGCGGTGCACGACCGTCAGGCGCTCGTCCTCGTGAATCGCGGCGGCGCGACGGGCGCGCAAGTGCTCGAACTCGCTGAAGCCATCAGGCGTGACGTGCTCGTGCGCTTTGACGTCGAACTGGAGATGGAACCGGTCTGCCTCTGATTCCAGCATGCAGAAAAAAACCCGCCGAACGAAAGTCCGGCGGGTTTTTTACGTCCAGAAACGCGCGAATTACGCGCCGCGCTTGCGGCGTGCGTTTTCCGCGATGCGCATGCGCAGTGCGTTCAGCTTGATGAAACCGCCGGCGTCGGCCTGGTCGTAGGCGCCGCCGTCGTCGTCGAAGGTCGCGATGGTCTTGTCGAACAGCGTTTCCTTCGAATCGCGCGCGACGACCGACACGCTGCCCTTGTAGAGCTTCACGCGCGTCCAGCCGTTGACCTTCTCCTGCGTGTGGTCGATCAGCACCTGCAGCGCGCGGCGCTCCGGGCTCCACCAGTAGCCGTTGTAGATCAGCGATGCGTAACGCGGCATCAGATCGTCCTTGAGATGCGCCACTTCGCGATCGAGCGTGATCGACTCGATGCCGCGGTGCGCCTTCAGCATGATCGTGCCGCCCGGCGTTTCATAGCAGCCGCGCGACTTCATGCCGACGTAGCGGTTCTCGACCAGATCCAGACGGCCGATGCCGTGCTTGCCGCCGAGACGGTTCAGCTCGGTCAGCATCTCGGCGGGCGACAGGCGCTTGCCGTTCAGCGCGACCGGATCGCCCTTCTCGAATTCGACATCGACGTATTCCGGTTGATCCGGCGCCTCTTCCGGCGACACGGTCCAGCGCCACATGTCGGCTTCGGCTTCGGCCTTCGGATCTTCCAGATGGCGGCCTTCGAACGAGATGTGCAGCAGGTTCGCGTCCATCGAGTAGGGCGCGCCGCCTTGCTTGTGCTTCATTTCGATCGGAATGCCGGCCTTCTCGGCGTACGCGAGCAGCTTTTCGCGCGAGAGCAGGTCCCATTCGCGCCACGGCGCGATCACCTTGATGCCGGGTTCGAGCGAGTAGTAGCCGAGCTCGAAGCGGACCTGGTCGTTGCCCTTGCCGGTCGCGCCGTGCGAGACGGCTTGCGCGCCGGTCGCCCGGGCGATTTCGATCTGGCGCTTCGCGATCAGCGGACGCGCGATCGACGTGCCGAGCAGATACTCGCCTTCGTAGATGGTGTTCGCGCGGAACATCGGGAACACGAAATCGCGGACGAACTCTTCACGCAGGTCTTCGATGAAGATGTTGTCCTGCTTGATGCCGAGCTGGAGCGCCTTCTTGCGCGCGGGCTCCAGTTCCTCGCCCTGGCCGATGTCGGCCGTGAAGGTCACGACTTCGGCGTCGTAGTTGTCCTGCAACCATTTCAGGATGACGGAGGTGTCGAGACCGCCCGAATAGGCGAGCACGACTTTCTTGATATCGCTCATGGTGAACTCGTGTGCTGAAAAGCCAGGTGCGGCGGTTGTGCGCCGCTTCGCGTCCGTCGGGCGCGCGACGGGCATGAAGTGCGCGGAAAAAACGCTATTTTGACATCAAAAAGCCGCGCTTCCGCAAATTCGGGATGCGCGGCTCATCGGCAGCGCCGATTTGCTCAGTGATTGAGTTTGCCGAGCAGGAGATACTCCATCAGCGCCTTCTGGACATGCAGACGGTTCTCCGCCTCGTCCCAGACCACGCTCTGCGGGCCGTCGATGACTTCCGCGCTGACTTCCTCGCCGCGATGCGCGGGCAGGCAGTGCATGAAGAGCGCGTCGGGATTGGCGCGCGCCATCATCTCCGCGTCGACGCAATAGTCGGCGAACGCCTTCATGCGCGCCTCGTTCTCGGCTTCGTAACCCATGCTGGTCCAGACGTCCGTCGTGACGAGATCGGCGCCCGCGCACGCATCGTTCGGATCGTCGAACTCTTCGAAGAACGGCTTGCTTTCCTCGGAGACCAGCGCGGGGTCGAGCTTGTAGCCGAGCGGCGTCGAGAGGCGCAGCTTGAAGCCGAGGATGTGCGCGGCCTCGATCCACGTGTAGAGCATGTTGTTCGCGTCACCGACCCACGCGACAGTCTTGCCGTGAATCGGACCGCGATGCTCGTAGAACGTGAAGATGTCCGCGAGCACCTGACACGGGTGATATTCGTTGGTCAGCCCGTTGATGACGGGCACCCGCGAGCTTTCGGCGAAGCGCTGAATGATGTCCTGGCCGAACGTGCGGATCATGATGATGTCCACCATGCGCGAGATGACCTGCGCCGAATCTTCGATCGGCTCGCCGCGGCCGAGCTGCGTGTCGCGCGTGTTCATGAACACCGCGTGGCCGCCGAGCTGGAAGATGCCCGCTTCGAACGAGAGACGCGTGCGCGTGGAGCTCTTCTCGAAGATCATCGCGAGCGTGCGATCGTGCAGCGGATGATAGGTCTCGTAGTTCTTGAACTTGCGCTTCAGGATGCGCGCGCGTTCGAGCAGATACTCGTAGTCGTCGAGCGAAAAATCCTTGAACTGAAGATAGTGGCGAATTTTTTTGGCGGTCATGAAACGCAGGCGGCGGCTTCGAACCGGCTGCTTCGCCATGAGGCGTCAGGGCCGGACGGCGCCGCCGTCGTGAGTGGTATCGCATTTGAGCATAAAGGATTTTGCGATGTTTGACGAGGCTGGCCAAAAGGACGATGCCGAGCGCGCAGGCCCCGCCCGTGGCTTCGTAATAGCCCTGATGGACGCGCCCGATGTCTGTGTGCGCTGCGGAAAAGAGGTCGCTGCGGTATAATTGCGCTCGCTCGTTTTTCAACAGTTCTGCAACATTCAGCACCGTTTCACGCGCATTTGCGGCGAAGGGTTCGAAAGAATCCGGTCGGCGTGGCTTCGTGCGTTTCGATTTCGCGGTGGATTGCGCAGTGCTGTCGAGTCCGCCATTCCTGCCGCGGGCGCGGACGGTTCTCACAGAATCGATCTCCTGCGCCGGCCCATGCGGTTCCCTGCGTCAGGCATGTGCGTCCCGGTGCGCGTCACCGGCCGTCAAAAGGTATTTCTACATGGCTGAAACATCTCCGACCGAATACTTCATACAAGGCATCACCAGGAACGGGAGGAAGTTTCGGCCGAGCGATTGGTCCGAGCGCCTGTGCGGTGTGATGTCAGGCTTCGGCCCCAAGGCGAAAGGGCCCAACGCCCGTCTGCAATACTCCATCTACGTGCGTCCGACGATGATCGGCGACATCAAGGTCGTGATCGTCGATTCGCGCCTGCGCGACATCGAGCCGATGGCTTTCGACTTCGTGCTGAACTTCGCGAAGGACAACGATCTGCTCGTGACCGAGGCGTGCGAACTGCCGCCGCATCACGGCACGCAGACCCAGCAGCACCAGCCCTGATGAATCGACAGTAAGCGACAGCAAGAGACAGAATTCGCAGACGCAAAAAAGCCCGCCGAAGCGGGCTTTTTCGTTACTGCGCAGCGGAAACAGGAAGCTGCTTCGGCGAACGCCCCGACCGCGAAAACTCGCGATGACCGGAAGCGCCCGCCAGAAGCGAGCCGGAATTACTGGGCAGCGGGGGCCTGCAGGCCCTTGATTGCTGCAGCCAGGCGGCTCTTGTGACGAGCTGCCTTGTTCTTGTGGACGATCTTCTTGTCCGCGATGATGTCCAGCGTCTTGACCGACGACTGGAACACTTCGGCGGCCTTGGCCTGATCGCCGGCTTCGATAGCCTTGCGAACTGCCTTGATGGCCGTGCGGAACTTCGAGCGCAGCGCCGAGTTGTGCGAGTTTGCCTTGGCGGCCTGACGGGCGCGCTTGCGAGCTTGAGCGGAATTTGCCATGACGGTTTCCTTGTCCTGTTTCTGCTGTTACTTGTCCGGAGCGCGCGGCCGGCGAAGGCCTTGAAAAACCCTGACACGGGCACTCGATCGCGCTGCCTTTTGATCTGAACTCCCGGGAACGATTGCCCGAGAACCTCTAAAACATCGCCGGCCTGAGCCGGAAAAGACGCGAAGCTGCATCATCCACCGATGATCCAATAGAATTTTGGAGCTTCGAAACCGGAAATTATAGCAAGGGAATATGAGACGTGACAAGCGGCGCGTGGATCGCGCCGTCCCGGGGCGATTTGGTGCATTTGGTCTGTAGGACGCGGAGTCTCGTGGGCGCGTAGCACGCGGCCCGTATAATAAGCGCCCCATGAATCTATTCCGAGCCCTCCTGACGGTCAGCGGCTTCACGCTGCTGTCGCGCGTGACCGGCCTGATCCGCGAAACGCTGATCGCCCGAGCTTTCGGCGCAAGTGTCTATACCGACGCGTTCTATGTCGCGTTCCGCATTCCCAATCTGCTGCGGCGTCTCTCCGCGGAAGGCGCGTTCGCGCAGGCGTTCGTTCCGATCCTCGCCGAGTTCAAGAACAGCAAGGGCCACGATCCGACCAAGGCGCTCGTCGATGCGATGTCGACCGTGCTCACGTGGTTCCTCGTCGTGCTGTCGCTCGCCGGCATGGCGGGCGCGAGCTGGGTCGTCTACGCGGTGGCGTCGGGGCTCAAGCACGAAGGCATCGGATACACGCTTGCGGTCGAGATGACGCGCATCATGTTTCCGTACATCGTCCTCATTTCGATGACGACGCTCGCCTCCGGCGTGCTCAACACGTACAAGCAGTTTTCGCTGCCCGCGTTCGCCCCCGTGCTGCTGAACGTCGCGTTCATTTTCGCGGCGGTGTTCGTCGCGCCGCATCTGAAGGTGCCGGTCTATGCGCTCGCGTATGCGGTGATCGTCGGCGGCGTGCTGCAATTGCTCGTGCAGCTGCCCGGCCTGAAGAAAATCGACATGACGCCGCGCGTCGGGCTGAACTTCCGGCGCGCGCTCGCGCATCCGGGCGTCAAGCGCGTGTTGCTGAAGATGGTCCCGGCGATGTTCGCGGTGTCGGTGGGGCAGTTGAGCCTCATCATCAACACGAATATCGCGTCGAATATCGGCGCGGGCGCCGTGTCGTGGATCAACTACGCCGACCGCCTGATGGAATTCCCCACCGCGCTGCTGGGCGCGGCGCTGGGCACGATCCTGCTGCCGAGCTTGTCGAAAGCGCACGTCGACGCCAACCACGACGAATACTCCGCGCTGCTCGACTGGGGCTTGCGCATCACGTTCCTGCTGGCCGCGCCCAGCGCGATCGCGCTCTTCTTCTTCGCCGAGCCGCTTACCGCGACGCTCTTTCACTACGGCAAGTTCGACAGCCATTCGGTCGTGATGGTCAGCCGCGCGTTGGCGGCGTACGGAATCGGGCTGATCGGGCTCATCCTCATCAAGATTCTCGCGCCGGGCTTCTACGCGAAGCAGGACATCAAGACGCCGGTGAAGATCGCGATCTTCGTGCTGATCATGACGCAGGTGAGCAACTACATCTTCGTGCCGATTTTTTCCCATGCGGGCCTGACGCTTTCGATCGGCCTCGGCGCGCTCGCCAATGCGCTCCTGTTGTTCGCGGGTCTGCGCCGCCGCAAGATCTATGCGCCTTCGCCGGGCTGGCTGCGCTTTTTCGTGCAACTGATCGGCGCGTGCCTGATTCTTGCGGGCACGATGCATTGGGTGGCGATCAATTTCGACTGGATCGGCATGCGCGCGACGCCGTTCATGCGCATCGCGCTCCTCGGTGCGAGCCTCGTCGTGTTCGCCGCGCTATATTTCGGTATTCTGTCCGCAATGGGCTTCAAGTACGCCTATTTCAAGAGACGCACGCTTTGATGACGACAACGCGTATCCTCGACTACTTCTCTTCGCTGATGGCGGACGACGAGAGCCTTCCGCTCACGGAAGCGGCTTTGTCGCTCGCGCAGGACGCGTATCCCGATCTCGACATGCAGGCTACGCTCGCGGAGATCGACGAACTCGTCGTGCGCGCCCGTCGCCGCATGCCCGACGACGCGAGCGTCGAGCACAAGGTCGATGCGCTCAACCGATACTTCTTTCGCGAGCTGGGTTTTTCCAGCAACCTCAACGATTACTACGATCCCGACAACAGCCATCTGAACGTGGTGCTGCGCCGGCGTCGCGGCATTCCGATTTCGCTCGCGGTGATCTATCTGGAAATGGCCGAGCAACTCGGTTTGCCGGTGCGCGGCGTGTCGTTTCCGGGGCATTTCCTGCTGCGTGTCGCCACGCCGGGTCAGGATCTGATGCTCGATCCGACTACCGGTCAAACGCTTTCCGAAGCGCAGATGGTCGAGATGCTGGAGCCGTATGTGCAGCGCGTGGGCGAATCGATCGGCAGCGCGCTGCGCGTGCTGTTGCAGCCCGCGACGCGCCGCGAGATCGTCGCGCGCATGCTGCGGAATCTGAAGGGCACCTACTTGCAGACGGAACGCTGGCAGCGGCTGCTCGCGGTTCAGCAGCGGCTCGTGATCGCGCTGCCGAACAGCATCGAGGAAGTGCGCGATCGCGGCTTCGCGTACGCGCGCCTGGATTATCTGCGGCCGGCGCTCGAGGATTTGCAGCGTTACATCGAGATACGACCGGATGCCGAGGACGCGACGGTCGTCGAGACCGAATTGCACGAGTTGCGACAGCGCACGCAGCACAACGGCGACTGAATGAAAACGGCGGACTTCGGAAGAAGCCCGCCGTCTTCACATCCAAAGCGTCATTTCGGCTGCATGCGGATCGCGCCGTCGAGACGGATCACTTCGCCGTTGAGCATCGGGTTATCGAAGATCTGCTTGACGAGCATCGCGTATTCGTCCGGCTTGCCGAGGCGCGACGGGAACGGCACCATCGCGCCGAGCGCGTCCTGCACTTCCTTCGGCATGCCGAGCAGCATCGGCGTTTCGAACAGGCCCGGCGCGATCGTCATCACGCGGATGCCGCTCTTGCTCAGATCGCGCGCGATCGGCAGCGTCATGCCCGCCACGCCGCTCTTCGACGCTGCATAGGCCGCCTGGCCGATCTGCCCGTCATACGCCGCCACCGATGCCGTGTTCACGATCACGCCGCGCTCGCCCGCATCGTTGGCTTCATTCTTCGACATCACGCTGGCCGCGAGCCGGATCATGTTGAAGGTGCCGATGAGGTTCACCGAAATCACTTTCGAGAACAGATCGAGCGCGTGCGGACCGTCGCGACCAACCGTCTTCGCCGCCGGCGCGATGCCTGCGCAGTTCACGAGGCCGCGCAACGTGCCGAGACTCGTCGCGGTTTCGACGGCGCGCTGACCGTCGCTTTCCTGGCTCACGTCGCATTTGACGAAGGCGCCGGACAGCTCGTTCGCGAGCGCGACGCCCGCCGCCTCGTTCATATCGGCGAGCACGACCTTGCCGCCTTGCGCCGTAATGAGCCGCGCCGTCGCCGCGCCGAGTCCCGACGCGCCACCGGTAATCAGAAAGACATTGCCTTGCATCTCCATGCTGCTTCTCCGTTATGTGATTCGTGCGTGCATGCGAGGGCAGGGGTAAGTGCCGCTCGCGCCGATGTAGTCCTTTTGGGAAACGCGTCGATTGTAGCGAAGCCCGTGATCGCAAAATCGCACATCGATCATGCGGATTTAAAGGCGTAAAAAAACCCGCTCGTCGAGAGCGGGTTTTTTTCGGGCCTTAAGCGTAGCGCGCTTTACTTCAGCGCGTCGAACACGCGCGTGCGGATTTCATCGACGGTGCCGGTGCCCGCGATCTTGCGATACGCCGGCGCCTTCAAACCGTTCGGCGCTTCGCCGCTCTTCGCCCAGTCGTTGTAGTACGCGATCAGCGGCTTGGTCTGCGCGACATACACGTCGAGACGCTTCTTCACGGTCTCTTCCTTGTCGTCGTCGCGCTGGATCAGCGGCTCGCCGGTGACGTCGTCGGTCATGTCGACCTTCGGCGGATTGAACTTGACGTGATACGTGCGGCCCGATGCGGCATGCACGCGGCGGCCGCTCATGCGGGTGATGATTTCGTCGAAGGGAACATCGATCTCGAGCACGTAGTCGATCGCGACGCCTGCGTCTTTCATGGCTTCGGCTTGCGGCAGCGTGCGCGGAAAGCCGTCGAAGAGATAGCCGTTCTGGCAGTCGTCGGCCTGCAGACGTTCCTTCACGAGATTGATGATGAGCGAATCCGGCACCAGCTCGCCCGCGTCCATGTAGCGCTTCGCCTCGACGCCGAGCGGCGAGCCTGCCTTGACGGCTGCGCGCAGCATGTCGCCGGTCGAAATCTGCGGAATGCCGAATTTCTCCTTGATGAAGTTTGCCTGGGTGCCCTTGCCCGCACCGGGTGCGCCCAACAGGATCAAACGCATGGTGATCTCTCCGAATCGTCTATAAACCGCTTCAAGCCGCGAGGCTGATTTGACATCCGGTGGCTTGGCTCGTGCGGCGTCGACGACAGGGCGCGCGGCCGAAAGGAGACGGCGGGCACCTGCGGACAGCGGCGCAACGTTGAGCGTGGCGCTGACCGGAAGGCTCGCGCAATCGCTTGATTATGCCACGGCTCCTTACGATCGCGACCGTAATAACGCGGATAGAAATCGCCAAAAACCCCCGCCAATCGGGCGTCGGCGGGGTTTACACGGGTTGTGCGGCAGCGCTCAGTCGGCTGTGGGGAAGAGCGCCTGGACGCGCTCGAGATCGGCGGGTGTATCGACGCCCGGCGGCGGCGCGTCCTGCGTCACGCGCACCGCGATGCGCTCGCCGTGCCACAGCGCGCGCAGTTGCTCGAGCGCTTCGGCGGCTTCGATCGGCGCTTGCGCGAGCGTGGGAAAGTCGCGCAGAAACTTCGCGCGATAGGCATAGAGCCCGATGTGGCGCAGCACGTTCTCCGGCACTGAAGGCAGTTTCCCGAGCGCGGCGACGTCCGGCCAGTGCGGCTGCCAGAGATCGCGCGTCCACGGAATCGGCGCGCGCGAGAAGTAGAGCGCGACGCTCTTCGCATCGAGCACGACCTTCACCACGTTCGGATTGAAGACGTCGGCGGGATCGTGAATCGGATGCGCGGCCGTGGCGATCGCGCATTCGGGGCGCGCGGCGAGGTGCGCGGCGACATCGCGCACGAGTTGCGGATCGATGAGCGGCTCGTCGCCCTGCACGTTGACGACGATCGCGTCGTCGTCCCAGTTCAGGCGCGTCGCGACTTCGGCGAGACGGTCCGTGCCGGTGGGATGATCCGAGCGCGTCATCATCACTTCGATGCCGTGATCGCGCACGGCCTCGACCACACGGTCGGAATCGGTCGCGACGAGCACCTGGCTCGCGCCGGATTCGCGCGCGCGCTCGGCGACGCGCACGACCATCGGCTTGCCGCCGATATCGGCGAGCGGCTTGTTCGGCAGGCGGGTGGAAGCGAGACGCGCCGGAATGACCGCGATGAACGGAACGGACATGTCAGCGCTCAGGCGTCGCCGTTCGGCTTGATCGGCTCGACGGGCGTGCCTTCGACCGTCTGCCGCGCTTCGTCGACGAGCATCACGGGAATGCTGTCGCGGATCGGATAGGCGAGCTTGTCGGCGCTGCAGACGAGTTCCTGCGCCGCGCGATCGTAACTGAGCGGGCCTTTGCAGATCGGGCAAACGAGGATTTCAAGCAGACGTGCGTCCACGGAGTTTCTCCACAACAAGAGCGATGAGGCGCGGTCTGAGCACGGCTTGAACCGGAACGACCCAGATGCGTGCGTCGCGCCAGGCCCCAAATTTTACTGCATCCTTTTCGGTGATCAGGATCGCATCGGCTTCGATGCCCGCGAACGGATTCTCGCGATACGAATAGTGATCGGGGAACGCGCGTGTCGCGGGCGTGATGCCCGCCGCGCGCAGCGTCGCGAAGAAGCGCTCCGGCGAGCCGATGCCCGCCGCCGCGACCACTTTCTCGCCCGCGAACTGATCGAGCGGACGACGCTGATGCGGATCGTCGAGCAGCCATGCGTCGCCGGATTCGAGTTCGAGCGCGAACGTGTCCGGCCACGGCGGCAGCGTGCGCTCGTACGGACTGTTGATGAGCGTCGCGTCCCGGCGACGCGACATCGGCTCGCGCAACGGACCCGCGGGCAGCAGAAAGCCGTTGCCGCCGAGGCGGGCATCGAACACGACGAGCTCGAACGCGCGCGCGAGGCGGTAGTGCTGCAGGCCGTCGTCGGAGACGAGGACATCGACGTTCGGATGCGCTTCGATCAGCGCCTTCGCGGCGGCGACGCGATCCGGGCAGACGAACACCGGCGCGTGCGTGCGCCGTGCGATCAGGAGCGGCTCGTCGCCGACCTGCGCGGCGGCGGACGTCGGCGTGACGCTCGTCGGCTTCGCGACCTTCGCGCCGTAGCCGCGCGAGACCACGCCCGGCTGAAACCCGGCGGCGCGCAACGCCTCGACGAGCGCGATGACCGTCGGCGTCTTGCCCGTCCCGCCGACGGTCACGTTGCCCACGACGACCACCGGCACGCCGACATCGACGCGCTTGATCCAGCCCAGTTCGAAAAAGGCGCGGCGCGTGGCTGCGATCGCGCCGAAAATGCAGGCGAAGGGCGTCAGCGCCCAGGCGACGGGACCGCGACGGCGCCATTCGCGGGCGAGAAAGTTCTCGATCGGCGGCTTGAAATCAGACATGGACCGCCTTCGCGCTGAACGCTGGCGGGCGGCAGGTCGGGTACGGCATGGCGTGCAACGGCAGCTCCTCGGAGTACGGTTGGCGGGTGCTGGAACCCGGCACTCTAGCGCGCGTGAGCCGTGGGCGCCAGTCGCGAGCATGGGTGAGGATTCGGCCCGGTGCAATTCGAGCGCCTGTGGATAAGTCTGTGAAGAACTTGCGGCGCGTCGGGCGCATCGCCGCGTCAGGAAAGAGTTGCTTCGGGGATTACAGTGTTCATGAAAATAAATCGTCAAAGAATCAATGGCTTGTAACGAAGTCAGGGGCCTCTGGCGATGATCCGGCGCGCATTGCGGTAAGTCTTTCTGTGTGGACACTTGCTACACTTGCGTACCTCGTTCAGCGGCATTTGTCCATCGGACACGGCGGCCGCGGCGCAAATATTTTTCCCATCAGACATGACTCCCGATTCCCTGCCGTCGCAAAGCGGCGATGCCGTCATCCCCGTTTCAGCACTCAATCGCGCAATCAGCTCGATGCTCGAACGGTCGTTCCCGCTCGTGTGGGTGTCGGGCGAGGTGTCGAACTTCACGCGTGCGGCGAGCGGCCATTGGTACTTTTCGATCAAGGACGCGAATGCGCAGATGCGCTGCGTAATGTTTCGCGGCCGTGCGCAATACGCCGAGTTCATGCCGCGAGAAGGCGACAAGATCGAGGTGCGCGCGCTCGTCACGATGTACGAACCGCGCGGCGAGTTGCAGCTCAACGTGGAAGCGGTGCGGCGCACGGGGCAGGGCCGGCTCTACGAGGCGTTCCTACGGCTGAAGGCGCAACTCGAAAGCGAAGGACTCTTCGCGGCCGAGCGCAAACGCGCGCTGCCGACGCATCCGCGCGGCATCGGCATCGTGACGTCGTTGCAGGCCGCCGCTTTGCGCGACGTGCTCACCACGCTCGCGCGTCGTGCGCCGCATGTGCCGGTCGTCGTGTATCCGGCGCCGGTGCAGGGCGCGGGCGTCGGCGCGAAGCTCGCGGCGATGGTCGAAGCCGCGAATGCGCGCCGCGAAGTCGATGTGCTGATCGTGTGCCGTGGCGGCGGATCGATCGAGGATCTGTGGGCGTTCAATGAGGAAGTGCTCGCCCGCGCGATCGCGGCGAGCGAGTTGCCGGTGGTGAGCGGCGTCGGTCACGAAACGGATTTCACCATCGCCGATTTCGCCGCCGACGTGCGCGCGCCGACGCCGACCGCCGCCGCCGAACTCGTCAGCCCGCAGCGCGTGCTGCTGTTGCGCGAGCTGGATCATCGGCATGCGGCGCTCGCGCGCGGCTTCGGCCGGATGATGGAGCGGCGCGCGCAGCAACTCGACTGGCTCGCGCGCAGACTCGTGAGTCCGGCGGAGCGGCTCGCGCGGCAGCGTGCGCATCTGCGGCAACTGGCGAGCCGTCTCAGTACCGCGGGCGCGCGGCCCGTGCGCGATGCGCGCGCGCATTTCGCGCTGGTGCAGTATCGCTGGCAGCGCAGGCGTCCGGACGTGGCTACAGAACGCGAGCATCTGCTGCGGCTTGCGCAGCGGATCGGCGGCGCGCATGAGCGACGCGCGGAGCGCGAGAAAGCGTGCGTCTCGGAACTGGCGGCGCGCTTGCAGGTGCTCAGTCCGCAGCGCACGCTGGAACGCGGCTATGCCGCATTGATCGACGCTCAAACCGGCCGCGCCGTGCGTGCGCCGAACGCGTTGAAACCGAGGCGGCCGCTCACCGTTCATCTCGCGGAAGGCTCCGCGGACGTGTTGCTCGCCGATGTCCAGCCGCGTCTGTCAGACGAATTCTGAAGTCGACGCGACACGAGAAATCGGCGTACATTTGACGTGCCCGACGAGGCTCGCCAGAGCACTTTTTACGCCGTGTGAGGCATATGGAAAGCAATCTTTCTCATAAAGGGCACACGGTTTGCTGGGTTATCCCAACTCGCCTACAATCCATTGCTCCACGCTTCAATCCTCACAATCCCACAATCCACATAGAAAGGAAGCTCGCATCATGGAACATACGCTCCCGCCGCTGCCGTTCGACAAGAACGCGCTCGCTCCGCACATGTCGGAAGAAACGCTCGAGTATCACTATGGCAAGCACCACCAGACCTATGTGACGAACCTGAACAAGCTGATTCCCGGCACCGAATTCGAGAACCTGCCTCTCGAAGAGATCGTGAAGAAATCGTCGGGCGGCGTGTTCAACAACTCCGCGCAAGTCTGGAATCACACGTTCTTCTGGAACAGCCTGTCGCCGAACGGCGGCGGCGCACCGACCGGCGCGCTGGCTGACGCGATCAACGCAAAGTACGGTTCCTACGACAAGTTCAAGGAAGAATTCGCCAAGGTCGCAACCGGCACGTTCGGTTCGGGCTGGACCTGGCTCGTGAAGAAGACCGACGGCACGGTGGATATCGTGTCGACGAGCAATGCCGCCACGCCGCTCACGACCGACGCGAAGGCGCTCGTGACCATCGACGTGTGGGAACATGCTTATTACATCGACTATCGCAATGCGCGTCCGAAGTTCATCGAGGCTTACTGGAATATCGTGAACTGGGATTTCGCAGCGAAGAATTTCGGTGCCTGATTGCGCGTGAAAATCGGTTGCGGCGTTCTTTGGTTTTCAGAGCGCCGCAAGCGAAAAGAAAGCCCTCGAAAGAGGGCTTTTTTATTGGTGCGCCCGGCAGTTTAAGTATGCCAGCGTTTTTTGGGGAACGTCGAAGTCTCACTCAGTCTAACGGGATCGGGGTCGCCGAACTGGCTTCCGATTCTGCATATTGGCCCGGCCAACCAAGACGCGAGCTGAACATTGACGACACGCTATCACCAACTCGATTCATTGCGCGGCATTGCCGCTTTGACCGTCGTATTCAATCACTATTCGCAAATCACACTGACACGATGGCTTCAGCATGTCCCGTGGCGCGTAATCGCGGAGGGACATTCCGCCGTGATTCTGTTCTTCGCGCTGAGCGGCTTTGCGCTGACTTTGCAGGTCACCGGAGAAAGCAGGCCAGGTTTCGCCGAGTTCGTCGTCAAGCGCGTCTGCCGGATTTATATACCTTACTTGTTTGCGGTACTCGCCGCATATGCAGCGTATTGCGTGCTTTACCGGTCGAATCTGTCGTGGACCGGCGAGTGGGTCAACGAGGCATGGCATGCAGGTATCGATCGGCATGATCTGCTGAACCATATCTACTTTCTGATTCCATTCAGCAACAGCACGCTGGACCCGGTGCTCTGGTCGTTGGTCTACGAGATGCGTATCTCGCTCATCTTTCCGATTCTGATAGTCGTAGTGTTTGCCATGCCGCTCTGGTTTTCCATAGCGCTGAGTGCCGGCCTGTCACTCGCGGCGTTCGGTTATTACTTCCCTCTGCACCGGACGCTCATGGAAGCGAGTCTTCGGGGCGAGTGGATTCCAACCATTCACTACATGTCGATGTTCGTGCTGGGCGCCCTGATTGCGCGATATCGCAACGCCATCGTGTCGAAACTTGCGCCGATTTCTCCGCGCTGGCTTTTCGGCGCATTGGTGATTTCTCTCGCTCTATATGTCCTCGTTGGCTCGGTGAATCGCCATTTGATATCCAACGATGTGCTGCGCGGTTTTGCCGACGATTGGGTCGTCCTTCCTGCCGTGACCGGCATTTTGATTCTCGCGATTTCGCTCAGGCCGTTTGCCGATTTTCTGGCTGCGCGGCCATTGGTATTTCTCGGCAAGATTTCCTTCAGCCTGTATCTGCTGCACTGTATCGTGCTGCTGGGCGTGCTGCATTATTTCGGCGAGACGTATCACGGCATGTCGATGTTGATCGCCGCCGTGCTGATTCTTCCGGTCAGCATCGCCGGATACTATGCGATCGAAAAGCCGTCGATTCGACTGGGCCGGTATCTGAGCCGGAGCAAGCACCGCGGCAGGGCGACGCTCGGCGCCTGAGCGCATGCCGTCGCTGCACGGGCTGGAACGCGAGCCTAAAATGTCGGCTTGTCGTCATGTTCCGAATCGCATCGCCATGAAACGCTTCGCAGGCCTGTGCCTCGCGGCCTGGTCGGCGGCCGCGTTGCTGTATTTCGGCCGCCATTCCGCCGCGCTCATCGTGCTCTCCGGCGTGCTGGTACTCGCCGGTTTCGATCTGCTTCGTCCCGATTCCGGCAACGGCGCGTAGCCCTAGCGCTGCTTCGCGCCTTCCCAGTTGATATCCACGCACAGCACCTGTAATCCATAAGGCGTCTGCGCCGCGATAGACGCCGTCACGCAAAGGTGCGCATCGTTGATCGAGAGATACGGCGCCGTCAGATGCACACGTCCCGGCGCGCGCAGCGCCTCGATGAAATAAGGCCGGCGTTCCCAGCTCGCGCCCTCCGAATGCAACAGCGGGCTGAAGCGCTTCGCGCGTTGCGAGGTGCGCACGATCGGCACGACGTTGTCGCCGATCTGCCGTCCGGCCTGATCGAGCAGGAAGCATCGGGCGGTGTCGGCGAGTTGCAGCAACTCGCTCGTCGCGGTGACGAGCGATTCGCCTTCCATCAGCTTGACCGATGCGCGCTCCAGCCCGCTCACGTACGGTCCGAGACGCGTGACTTGCGCCCGCTCGCGCGCCGCGACGCGTTCGCGCGATGCCGCCGACAGCGCGTCCATCACGCCCGCCGCGACTTCGCTGTGAACCGCATCGACGCTCGGCTGCGCGAAATACGCGCCTTGCACGAAGTCGACGTTGCATTCGAGTGCGATCAACGCGTCGCGCTCGGTCGCGAGGCCGCCCATCAAGACGAGCTGGCCGGATTCGTGGAGCAGCGACACGAGACGCGGCAGCACGCGCTCGATATGCGAATGCTCGGTCGCCTGCTGCAGGATGCAGCGGTCGAGCGTCACGATATCGGGCCGCAGATGCCACACGCGATCGATGTTCGAATGCTTCACGCCGAAGCCGTCCAGCGCGATCAGAAAGCCCGACTTGCGCAGCGAATCGACGATTTCGGCGAATCGCGTCGTCTCGCCGCCCGCCTGCTCGGGGACTTCGAGCACGACGCGCTGCGGCGGCAGGCCGATATCCTTGAGCGATGCGAGCAGGGCGTCGCCGTAACTCGTATCCATCAGCGCGGCGGGATGCAGGCTGAGGAAAAGCCATTCGTCGTGGCTGTCGAACGCGTTGAAGTTGCCCAGATGCAGCGACTCAGCGAGCCGGCCGAGTTCGAGCAGATCGCCGCGTCGAGCGGCTTGCGTGAAGACTTCGTGAGACGGAATGTGGCGATGCGCGTCGTCGCGGGCGCGCAAGGACGCGTGATAGCCGATCGCGCGCCGGTGCGACACGGAAAACACGGGCTGGAACACGCTGAAAACGGTGTACTCGCCGTACAGCACGGTGCGACGCGATCCATCGTCGCCGGCGACGGGCCGGGGCGGCTGGAAGCGTGGAGGGTCGAGATCAACCATGCTCATGGTGTCGGGGCGCAAGGCGGTGAATTTTATCGAGATAGTTTACCGGATCGGCATCCGGCAGTTCGAGCAAAAAGCGTGCAAATTCAATATCCAGGCGGGCCGCAGCGGTTATCGGGTGCGTCGGGCGTGCCTATTCGTGTGCGGATTGGACGGTCGTGCCGCAGACGCGGGAACGCGCGCCGCGCAATCGTGCGCAGGGGGCACCGCCGTGGTGCGCGATCCTTTGCCGAACCGATCGGATTCAGTTCGATTCGGACGGATCGGGCTTCCTGCGCGTTGCCCGTACCTCCGGCGCGAGTTGCCCGAAGATCCACGCCGTCGCAGCTGTAATGATGCCGACGCACATGAATGTCGCGTGGAACGCGGGCAACGAGTTCGTTTCGGTGACTTGCGGCAAGAGTCCCGTGAACGTCGACAGTATCGCCCCCGCGACGGTCACGCCGAGACTCATCGAAAGCATCTGCACGAGCGAGAACAGGCTGTTGCCGCTGCTCGCGCCGCCGGTGCCGAGATCCTTCAGCGTGAGCGTGTTCATCGCGGTGAACTGCATCGAATTGACTGAGCCGAAGACCGCCAGTTGCGCGAGCCGCAGCCAGAGCGGCTGGTGCGCGCTCGCGAGTCCGAAGCTCGCCATCATCAACCCGACCAGCACCGTGTTCACGACCAGCACGCGCCGATAGCCGTGCTTTTCGATGAGACGCGTGACCGCGCGCTTCGACGCCATGCCGGCGGCCGCGACGGGCAGCATCATCATGCCGGCCTGGAACGCCGTGTAGCCGAGGCTCACCTGCAGCAGCAGCGGAATCAGATACGGCATCGCGCCGCTGCCGATACGCGCGAACAGATTGCCGAGCAGCCCGACGCTGAAGGTGTGAATCTTGAAGAGATCGAGCGAGAAGATCGGCTGGGCGGCGCGCGTCGCGTGCAGGCCGTAGGCGACGAAGCAGCCGAAGGAGAGCACGAGCAGCACGATGACGATCGCATGCTGCAGGCCGAGATCGGCGAGACCGTCGAGGGAGATCGTCAGCGCGACCATGCCGACGGCGAGCAGCAGATAGCCGGCGAGATCGAAGGGCGCGGTCGCCGGATTGCGGCTGTCCGGCATGTACAGATTCGTCGCGATGCAGCCGATCACGCCGACCGGCACGTTGATGAGAAAGATCCAGTGCCACGACGCGATCTGCACGAGCCAGCCGCCGAGCGTCGGGCCGATAAGCGGGCCGATCAGCCCCGGAATCGCGACGAACGCGAGCGCCGAGAGATACCGTTCCGCTGGAAACACGCGCAGCACGGCGAGACGTCCGACCGGCAGCAGCATCGCGCCGCCCACGCCCTGAACCACGCGATACGCGACGAGCGCCTGCAACGACTGCGCTTTCGCGCACAACAGCGAGCCGATCGTGAACACGAGAATCGCGCTGAAGAACACGCGCTTGGTGCCGAGCTTGTCGGCGAGCCAGCCGGAGACGGGGATCATCATCGCCATCGTGAGCGAGTAGGCGATCACGACGCCCTGCATGCGCAATGGCGCTTCGCCCAGGCTTCGGGCCATCGCGGGGAGCGCGGTATTGACGATCGTCGAATCGAGCGTCTGCATGAAGAAGCCCGTGGCGACGAGCCACAGCATGATGGAAAGCGATCGGTCGGACGGCTGGGCTGCGGCGGTGTCGGTCATTGGGCGGAGATCACTTTCGCAGCTCGGCGACGAAATCGTAGTAGTCGTTGCGGCAGTAGGTATCGGTGAGCTCGATCGCGCGCTGATCGGCCGTGTAGCCGACGCGCGTGATGAGCAGAAGCGCGTCGTGCGGCGCGATGCCCATTTGCTGCGCGATTTCCGGGCTCGCGTTCACCGCGCGAAAATGCTGAAGCGCGCGCACGATGGAGAGCCCGCGCGCATCGAGATAGCTGTACAGCGAATCGCCGATGGCCTGCGGATCGGGGATGCACGACGCGGGAAACGTGGAGTTCTCGACGGCCATCACGATGTCGTCGGCGAGGCGCAGCCGTTTCAGGCGCGTGACAGTGGCCGCGGGCGAGAGGCCGAGCTGGATGACTTCATCGCGATTGGCGGGCTCGATGGTGCGCGAAAGCCATTTCGAGCTGGGCTTGAAGCCGCGCCGCCGCAGCATCTCGGAAAAGCTCGACAGACGCGAGAGCGGATCTTCGTAACGCGGCGTGATGAAACTGCCCGCGCCTTGCTCGCGGCGAATCAGCCCTTGCTCGACGAGCAGCGCGATCGCTTTCCGTGACGTGATCCGCGAGACGCCGAGCGCTTCCGACAGCACGCGCTCCGAAGGCAGCGCTTCGCCGGCGTTCCACCGATTGTCGTGGATGGCGTTGGCGAGCTTGCGAGCGAGTTGAAGATAGAGCGGAGTGTCGCTGTCCGGGTCCGGGCGCAAGTCGCACCAGCGGTCTTCCGAGGTCGGGTTCATAAAGCGGACGCTAATGGGCCAAGCGGGGATTTTAAGACATGCGGCCCGATCCGCGTAACGGCGCGGCGTTTCGTGCCTCGCAATGATACGTGCGACCGTGGCCCCACCGGCGATATACGCACACCGGTCTTTTTGAGACACTGGCCGTACCGCTCATTCCGGGGAGAGGGCTTGTTCGATCGTGCGAGACATCGTGGCGGCGATGCGCGGGGCGCGCGCGTGCAATGGCGCGCGTGCATGGGCGTCGTCGTCGTCGTTCTGACCTGGGCGCTGTGCGCGACGGCGGCGGGCGCGAAGGAGCGCATCGTCGTCGGCGCGGCGCCGGGCGTCGCGCCGCCGCTCGACATGGCGTACCCGCATGACACCGCGCCGCGCGGGATCTCGGCTGATTACGTGGATGCCATCGCCCGCGCGCTCGACCTCGACACGCAATGGCGTATCTATCCGAACCGCGCCGCGCTGATGGCGGCGCTCGCGCGCGGCGACATCGACATGGCGACGGGCGCGACCGGCGTGGACAGCGGCGCCGCGCTCGCATACACCCGCCAGTACCTGCCGATCAAGCAGATCTACGTCGAGCCGCTCGCGAAACGTCCGTCGAGGCACCGACTCGCTTACGTCGACGCGCAGGTTTCGCCGGCGCGCCTGCAGTCCGCTTATCCGTCGATGCGGCCGGTCGCGTATCCAGACCTGATCGGCGCGCTGCTCGCCGTCTCGTTGGGCGACGCCGACGCGTTCGTGGGCGACATGATTGCTTCCGGCTACGCGATCACCCATTACTACCTGCCGAATCTGACCATTACCGACCTTGCCGCCTTCGATGGAGACGGCTACCGCTTCGCCTTCGCGGCGGATCGTCAAAGCGCGCTCGCGCTGCGGCAGCGGGTCGACGGCGCCCTTGCGGGGCTGCCGCCCGAGTTCATTCTTCTCGCGCGCGCACGCTGGAATCCGGGCGCCTTCGCGGTCACGCGGGAGAGGCCGATCGAGCTCACGGCGCAAGAGCTTGCGTGGGTGCGCGCGCACCCGGTGGTGCACTATTCGATGCTCGTGCAGGGCGCGCCGTGGACGTTTCGCGATGCGCGCGGGGAGCCGGCGGGCATCGCGGCCGATATCCTCGACGCGATCTCGCGCGTGACCGGCCTGCGCTTCGAGCCCCGCATGCGCGATACGCCCGAACAACTGGTGGCCGACCTGCGCAGCGGCGCCTCCGCGATCCTGCCCTACGGCGTGGGCGAGACGTCGGCGCTGCCCGGCGCCGTGCTCAGCAAGCCGACCGGCGACGGCATCTTCATGATCGTGACGTCAGCCAGCCAGCCGCCACTGCGCGACGCTGCCGCGCTCAAGGGCAAACGCGTCGCGCTGCCGGCCTCGTCGCTCCTGGAGCCGCTCCTGCGGCAGAGCGCGCCCGATGTGCGGATCGTCAACACGCAACCGTTCGAGGGCCAGTTTCGCGCGGTGGCGAATGGCGATGCCGATGCGACCATCGCCGATCTGGCCATCGCCAACTATGCGGTAGAAAACCCGTTTCGCGATTCGCTCGTGCTGAGCGGCACGCTGTCGACTCAGCCGGTCCCGCATGGCCTGTTCGTCGCGGCGAGCGAACCGGTGCTGCTCGGCATCGTCAATCGCGCGATCGAGAGTCTGCCGCCGCCCGAGCTGGAGACGATCCGCGCGCGCTGGAAGCTCTCCGAGCATCCCGAGATGCTTTGGGAGCGGCATCGTCCGCAAGTCGAGCTCGGCGCGCTGCTCGGCGTGGCGCTCGTGCTCGTGCTCGCGGGCTGGGCGCTGACGATGCGCGTGCAGGTGGCGCGCCGGATTGCCGCCGAAGGGGCGATGCGCGCCGCGAAGGAAGAAGCGGAAACGGCGAATCGCGCGAAATCCACTTTCCTCGCGACGATGAGCCACGAAATCCGCACGCCGATGAACGCCGTGCTCGGTCTGCTGGAGATGGAACTGCGCGCCCCGGGCGAGCGCGCCGCGACCGAGCGCGCGCTGTCGATCGCGCATCGCGCCGCGCGCGATCTGCTCGGCATGATCGACGATCTGCTGGATGTCGCGAAGATCGAGGCCGAGCGCCTCGTGCTCGCGCCCGCGCCGCTCGAAATCGACGCGTGGGTCGCGGGCGTCGCGGCGATCTACGAGCCGGCCGCGCGCGCGAAGGGGCTCGCGCTCGTCGTCAGGCGCCGCTCCGATGCGGGCCCGCTCTGGCTGCTCGCCGATGGCCAGCGTCTGCGGCAGATCGTCGGCAATCTGCTTTCGAACGCGATCAAATTCACCGATGTCGGCGCGGTCACCCTCGAATACCGGGTCGCGCCGCCACAGGGCGGCAAGCGTGCGGTGACGCTCACGGTGAGCGACACGGGCATCGGCATCGAGCCCGAGAAGCAGGCGATGCTGTTCACGCCATACGTGCAGGCCTACGATGGCCGCGCGCGCAACCTCGGCGGCACCGGGCTCGGCCTCACCATCAGCAAGCGGCTCACCACGATGATGGGCGGCACGATCGAACTGTCGAGCGAGTCGGGGCGCGGCACGCGCTTTACCGTGCGCATCGATTTTCCGGAGACGGAGGCGATGGCGTCGACGGGCGAGACGCCGTCCGCGCCGGCGGGCGCGCTTGCCGGATCGCTCGCGGGGCTGCGCGTGCTCGTCGTCGACGATCATCCCGCCAATCGCATCGTGCTCGAAGGACAGATCAGGCTGCTCGGCGGCAGCGCGCAAATGGCCGTCGACGGCAAGAGCGCACTCGCACGCTGGCGCGCCGCGCGGCACGCGTTCGACGTGATTCTCACCGACTGTTCAATGCCCGAAATGAGCGGAGAGGAACTGGCGCGCACGATCCGGGAGGACGAGGCGAAAGAGGGATCGGGGCTACGCGCCGTGCCGATCGTCGGCCTGACGGCGAACGCGCAACCCGACGCGGCGATGCGCGCGGTCGCATCGGGCATGACGGCGTGTCTCGTGAAGCCGCTCGGTCTCGACGGTCTGCGCGCCGCCTTGCTCGACGCGACGCGCGACGGCCGCGTGCCGGGCGTTTCGACGGCGGCTGCGCAGGCGTCCGCAGTTGAGCCGGATTCGGACGCACCGGTGTTCGACCGCGCGTTGCTGGCCGGTTTCGGCGATCAGGCCGGGACGCTCATCGATACGTTGAAGGCCGCCAATGCGCAGGATCTGGCCGACGCGCGCGCCGCCTTCGACGCGTGCGACCACGCGCACCTGCGCGATATCGCGCATCGCATGAAGGGCGCGGCGGCGGTGATCGGCGCGACGCCGTTCATGCGCGCGTGCGTCACGTTGCAGCACGACTGCGATCTTGCCGTCGATGAAGATCGCAACGGCGAGGACGACGCGCGCATCGCGGCTTCGTTTGCGGCATTCATTGCGCAAGCCGAAGCGCTCGATGCCGCGCTCGCGGGTCCGCTCGCGTGTATTGTTTCGCCCGCATCCGATGCATCGCGATGACGCGCCGGCGGGCAAACCGCATCAGGCCGTAGCCGGCCCGCCCACCCCGCGCCCCGCGCGCATATAAAGCGCAACCGACAGCGCCACCGCCGCGGCCGCCGCCAGCGCGGCAAACAGAAACACCGACCCATATCCGAACTCACCCGCGACATAGCCCGCGAGCGGCCCGGTCAGGCCGAGCGACAAATCGAGAAACACGGAATACGCGGAAAGCGCCGCGCCACGGCTCGCCGGCGGCACGAGTCCGACTGCCTCGACGCCCAGCGCGGGAAACACCAGCGCAAAGCCGAAGCCGGTCAACGCCGCACCCGCAAGCGCAAAAGTGGGCTCTGCGGCAAGCCACAACATCAACAGCCCGCCGCATTCGAAGGCAAACGAGACGATCGCGACGCGAAACCCGCCATACGCCTTGATGGTGTTGGCGAACAGCAGCCGCGCCCCGATGAACATCGTGCCGAACACCGTGAGCGACAGCGCCGCGTTCGGCCAGTTGTGCGCGGCGTAGTAGAGCGTGATGAATGTCGCGATGGAGCCGAAGCCCGCCGAACCGAGCGCGAGTCCCAGCCCGTGCGGCAACACGCGGAAGAACACGCTGCGATAGGACATGCGCTCGCCATGCACGATCGGCACGCTCGCCATGCGGGTCGCGAGCCAGTAGCCGAAGCCGCCGAGTGCGATCACGATCACCCCGAGCGATGCGAACCCGAGCGAATGATCGATCGCGACGCCGAGCGGCGCGCCGATGGCGAGTGCGCCATAAGTCGCGATGCCGTTCCACGAAATCACCTTCGCGTTATTGGTCACCCCGACGCGCCCGATGCCCCACGTGATCGATCCCGTGCCGACCCAGCTTTCGCCGAAGCCCAGCACGAGCCGCGCGATCACCAGCAGCACGAGGCTCACCGCGTGCCATTGCGCCGCAAGTGCCGAGGCGAGCAGCAGCACGCCGCTCGCCGCGCACGCCGCGAGACCGTACAGCACGGTTTTCTTGGGGCCGAGCGTATCGGCGGTGCGGCCCGCGAGCGGCCGCGACATCAGCGTTGCGAAATACTGGACGCTGATCGCCGCGCCCGCCATGACCGAGCCGTAGCCCAGATCCGTATGCACGTAACCCGGCAGCACCGCGAGCGGAATGCCGATCGTCAGGTAGCAAAGGAACGTGTACAGCACGACAGGCAGAATCCGCAGCGTGACTGCGAAATCGCCCTGCGGCTTGGTGCGAGGCTCGGAGGACATAGGGAAATTGCGGGGTTGTATTTGGCGCGAAGGCGTGATTGTCCCATATGTCGCGACGCAGCATCGCACGCGTTTTGTAACCAGGTGGAACAAATAGCCTGCCAGAACGATCGGACGGCAGCCTTCGGAGGCTTGCTGCACAAGGCTCAGCGCACATATCGGACGAAGAATATGTCGTTCATGCAATGCCGGCTATGGGTTGTGGTTTTTGGTGGTGATAGCTTTCGAATCATCGAAGCGACAGGACCAGTCCGAAAAAGTCCCCGAAGTCGCGAATGCCACCGGCTGCGTATCCCGCGCAACCAGCAAAAAAGCATCGAAGAGCCCCGAGACATCCCATGACCCAGCCGATCCGCTTCTATCACCGCAATGCGATCCAGGAAGTGAGCGGCGCGTCGACGACGCGCACCGTCCTGCAATACCTGCGCGAAGACGCGCGCTGCACCGGCACCAAGGAAGGCTGCGCGGAAGGCGACTGCGGCGCGTGCACGGTCGTCATCGGCGAGCCGGACGGCGCGGGCGGCGTCGCGTTCAAGGCCGTGAACGCGTGCGTGCAGTTCCTGCCGACGCTCGATGGCCGCGCGCTCTTCACCGTCGAAGACCTGCGCCAGCCGGACGGCACGCTGCATCCGGTGCAGCAGGCGCTCGTCGATTGCCACGGCTCGCAGTGCGGCTTCTGCACGCCGGGTTTCGCGATGTCGATGTTCGCGCTCTACGAAAAGCACGGCCATGCGACGACCGGCTGCGCCGGCAAGTGCGAGAAGACGAAACCGTCGCGCCAGGAAATCAGCGACGCGCTGACGGGCAATCTGTGCCGCTGCACGGGTTATCGGCCGATCATCGAAGCGGCGGAGCAGATGTTCGATCACGCGCCGCTCGCGCCCGTCAACGTGCCGGCGCTGGCCCGCACGCTCGAAAGCATCCGGCGCGACGATACGTTCCACTACGAGCACGCCGGCCGCCAGTTCGAGGCGCCGCGCACCGCCGAGGCACTCGCCGCGATCAAGGACAAGAACCCGAACGTGCGCATTCTCGCGGGCAGCACCGACGTCGGTTTGTGGGTGACGAAGCAACTGCGCGATCTCGGCGACATCGTCTATGTCGGGCAGATCGAATCGTTCAAGCACGTCGAGACGACGGACGAGTGGGTCGAGATCGGCGCGGGCGTGTCGGTCGATCGCGCGTACGACGAACTCGTGAAGATCTATCCCGAACTCGAAGAAACGCGTCTGCGCTTCGCGTCGCTGCCGATCCGCAATGCGGGCACGCTCGGCGGCAACGTCGCGAACGGCTCGCCGATCGGCGATTCGATGCCCGGCCTCATCGCGCTGAATGCACGCGTCGTGCTGCAAAGCGTCGACGGCACGCGCGAGATGCCGCTCGAAGACCTGTACATCGCGTATCAGAAGAAGGACATGCACCCGAACGAGTTCGTCGCCGCCATTCGTGTGCCGACGCGTCACGGCAAGCGCGTGAATCTTCAGTTCCGCGCATACAAGCTGTCGAAGCGTTTCGACTCCGATATTTCCGCCGTGTACGCCGCGTACAGCTTCATCGCCGATGGCGACATGATTCGCGAGCCGCGCCTCGTCTACGGCGGCATGGCCGCGACGCCGAAGCGCGCATCGCACGCCGAAGCCGTTCTGACGGACGCGCACTGGCACGAAGCCACCGCCCAGGCCGCGATGATCGCGCTCTCGAAGGATTACCAGCCGCTCACCGACATGCGCGCGAGCAGCGACTATCGGCTCGACACCGCGAAGAGCCTGTTGTATCGCTTCTGGCTGGAGACGCGTCCGCACAATCCGCTCGATAAATCGAAGCTGGATGTGCGTGCAATCGAACTGGTCGAAGCGAAGTAAGCGAAAGGGAGAACAAGACAATGAATCAGCAAGCCGAAGCCTTTCTCGCCGAAGCCCAGTCGCTCGCGAACGAAATCGACGCGTTCAAGCAGGTCCACGTGTCGCGTCCGCACGAGTCGGCGCATCTGCACGTAAGCGGCCGCGCGAGTTACACCGACGACATTCCGCCCATCGCGGGCACGCTGCACGCCGCGCTCGGCACGAGCCCGAAGGCGCACGCGAAGATCGTGTCGATGAACTTCGACGCCGTGCGCGCGACGCCGGGCGTCGTCGCCGTCTTCACCGCCGAGGACATTCCCGGCGTGAACGATTGCGGCCCGATCATCCACGACGATCCGGTGCTCGCGCAGGGCATCGTGCAGTTCGTCGGCCAGCCGATGTTCATCGTCGTCGCGACGTCGCACGATACGGCGCGTCTCGCCGCGCGCCGCGCGACGATCGAGTTCGAAGACCTCGTGCCGGTCCTGACGCCGGAGGACGCGCGCAAGGCCGAATCGTACGTGCTGAATCCGCTGAAGCTGTCGCGCGGCGATGCCGAAGGGCGCATGGCAAAAGCCTCGCATCACGAGCGCGGCGCGATGAAGCTCGGCGGCCAGGAACAGTTCTATCTCGAAGGCCAGATCGCGTACGCCGTGCCGAAGGACGACGACGGCATGCACGTCTACTGCTCGACGCAGCACCCGACGGAAATGCAGCATCTCGTCGCGCACGTGCTCAACGTGCATTCGCACAACGTGCTGGTCGAATGCCGCCGCATGGGCGGCGGGTTCGGCGGCAAGGAATCGCAGTCGGGCATTTTCGCGTGCTGCGCGGCGCTCGCCGCGTGGAAGCTGCTGTGCCCGGTGAAGCTGCGTCCGGACCGCGACGACGACATGATGATCACCGGCAAGCGCCACGACTTCGTGTACGACTTCGAAGTCGGCTACGACGACGACGGCAGGATCGATGGCGTCGCTGTCGACATGACTTCGCGCTGCGGTTTCTCCGCCGACCTCTCCGGCCCGGTGATGACGCGCGCCGTGTGCCACTTCGACAACGCGTACTGGCTGTCGGACGTGAAGATCGAAGGCTATTGCGGCAAGACGAACACGCAGTCGAACACCGCGTTCCGCGGCTTCGGCGGGCCGCAGGGCGCGTTCGCGATCGAATACATCATGGATAACGTCGCGCGTTCGGTCGGCCGCGACTCGCTCGACGTGCGCCGAGCGAATCTCTACGGCAAGACGGAGAACAACAAGACGCCGTATGGCCAGACGGTGGAAGACAACGTCATCCACGAACTGATCGCCGAGCTGGAAGAGACGAGCGATTATCGTCGGCGGCGCGCGGCCATCAACGAATTCAACGCGAACAATGAAATCCTGAAGAAAGGCCTCGCGCTGACGCCGGTGAAGTTCGGCATCGCGTTCAACGTGACGCACTTCAATCAGGCGGGCGCGCTGGTTCACATCTATACCGATGGCTCAATGCTCGTGAATCACGGCGGCACCGAGATGGGCCAGGGCCTGAACACGAAGGTCGCGCAGGTCGTCGCGCATGAGCTCGGCGTGAACTTCGAGCGCGTGCGCGTGACGGCCACCGACACGAGCAAGGTCGCGAATACTTCGGCGACGGCGGCATCGACGGGAACGGACCTGAACGGCAAGGCCGCGCAGGACGCCGCGCGCCAGTTGCGCGAGCGCCTCGCCAAGTTCGCGGCGGAGAAGTTCGGCGGCGGCACCGTGACGCCCGCGCAGGTGCGCTTCGCGAACGATCGCGTGATCGTCGGCGACGATGCGATTCCGTTCGGCGAAGTCGTGCAGAAGGCGTATCTCGCGCGCGTGCAGTTGTGGTCCGACGGCTTCTATGCAACGCCCAAGCTCTACTGGGATCAGGCGACGATGCAGGGCCGCCCGTTCTTCTACTACTCGTATGGCGCGGCGGTGTCGGAAGTGGTGATCGATACGCTGACCGGCGAAATGCGCGTGCTGCGCGCGGATGCGCTGCATGACGTGGGCGCATCGCTGAATCCGGCGCTGGACAAAGGCCAGGTCGAAGGCGCGTTCGTGCAGGGCATGGGCTGGCTGACGACGGAAGAACTTTGGTGGAATGACAAGGGCAAGCTGATGACGCACGCGCCGTCCACCTACAAGATTCCGACGACGAACGATATGCCCGCCGATTTCCGCGTCGATCTGTTCAAGAACCGCAACGTGGAGGACAGCATCCATCGCTCGAAGGCTGTGGGCGAGCCGCCGCTCTTGCTGCCGTTCTCGGTGTTCTTCGCGATCCGCGACGCCGTTTCCGCGGTCGGCGATCACAAGGTGAATCCGCCGCTGAACGCACCCGCGACGGCGGAAGAAATCCTGAAAGCGGTCAACGCGGTGAGGGGCGCACGGTCATGATGCACGTCGTTCTGTTCGGCGCGGGTCACGTCGGCCACGCGCTCGTGAAGGTGCTCGGCACGCTGCCGTGCGTCGTGCAGTGGGTCGATGCGCGCGACGAACTCTTCCCCGACGAAGTTCCGGCGAACGTGCAGATCGAAGCGACCGATCTGCCCGATGCGATCGTCGACGAGGCGCCGGCGGGGGCGTACTTCATCGTGATGACGCACGATCACTCGCTCGACTTTTCGCTCACGCAACGCATCATGCGGCGCGACGACTTCGCGTACTTTGGGTTGATCGGCTCGAAGACCAAGCGCGTGAAGTTCGAGCGGCGGTTGATGGAGCGCGGCGTGGCGGCGGATCGGCTGGCGGAGATCACGTGTCCGATCGGCGTTGAGGGAATCGTCGACAAGGCGCCGTGGTCGATCGGGCTGGCGGTCGCGGCGCAGTTACTTAGAGTGAGGGAGATGACGGCGCGGTTGGGGATGTCGGCGGTAAGGGCCGCGCGCTTGGTGGCGTGAGGTTTTTGTTCGCTTGGGCTTCTGTGGATGGCCTGTATTCGTGTCGGTCTATTAGCACTGCCCCTCCCCGGGGCGGGGGTCACTTTCTTTGCTGCTGTGTATAGACCGGGGACATGGTTGACACTTTCGTCGGGGACATAGTTGACACTTTGATCATCGGGTATCGGGCTGGTTCGGGTCAAACGTCATGAGTCGGTGATGCGCGAAATAGAGGTCGTAGGCATCGGCAATCGTGCTGCTCGGTCGCGCCGCGATGTGCAGTCCGTGCAGTGCGCTGGATACGCGCAAGCGGTGCTTTCCAAACGTCACCTTGCCGTTCCAGCCCACCAGCAGGACCTGATCATCCGGTCCGTATTCGAACGGTGGCAGGCGGCTGGGCATCGCCCGTGCACTGGGCCGATAGCGCGAGATCGGCGTCGCCATGCCGATGCCCGCGTGCGGGCGCTCGAAGTTATAGCTTTGCCGCCAGCGGTCGAATTCAGCCTGCACCTGATCGGGCCCGGTGAAGCTGCGGTGGTTCAGCACCTCGGCCTTGAGCGAGCGATGAAAGCGCTCGTCCTTGCCGTTGGTCTGCGGGTGATAGGGACGGCTATGGCTCATACGAATACCCAGCCGAATGCATCGGATGGCCAACTCGGTCAATTCGCCAGGCTTGCTCGGCGTGCCCCACGGCGCGCCGTTATCGGCATTGATCTGTTGCGGCAGCCCGTAACAGGCGAAAGCGTTTCGCAGGTGCGTGTACACCGTCTCGGTGTCCTGGCTGCAGCACGCCTGCAGCACGAGGTTGAAGCGCGAATGATCGTCGATCACGGTGAGCGGGTGGCAGCGCCTTTGATCGAGCATGCCGAAGTGGCCCTTGAAATCGATTTGCCATAGCTCGTTAGGCTCGGCGCGCTCGAAACGGGTCCAGGCGGTGGCCGCCTCCGAGGCCTTCTCGCCGATGCATCCATGGCGCTGCAAAATGGCATTGACCGTGCTGTGCGAAGGCACGCCTTGCAGGCCTTGATCCTTCAGGCGCCGGCTGATCTTGTGCGCGCTCCAGGCCGGATGCTGGCTTCGCACCTCGAGCACCCGCGCTTGGAGTTCGTCGCAGGTCCGATTCGGGCTGCTGTGCGGACGTCTGGAGAGATCGCCCAGCGCCTCGCGGCCCCCGGCCTGATAGCGGTTGACCCACTTGTATCCGGTCTGCCGGCTGATGCCAAAGCGTTGGCACAGCTCGCTGAAAGCAATCTCTTGTTGCAGGGCCAGGGTCACGAATTCAAGGCGAAGTTGCATGGTGTCCTGCGGGTTCCAAGGCATGGTCGGGTCCAGGCATCGAGATGCCCAAAAGTGTCAACCATGTCCCCGCGGATCTGTCAGCTATGTCCCCGGTCTATACACTGCTGCAAAGAAAGTAACCAAAGAAAGCAGCTCGTTCAGGCCCGCGGTCACACGCACGTTGGCCATGCTTGCCAGCCCGCGGTGGCACTCGCCTAAGTGTCGCCCCCAAAGGCCCAATCGGGCTCGGCTCGCGCACGGTCTGTCACATCGCACTACACCACAAACTGGTTCAGCACAAAATGGCTCCAGCCCGCTTCGCGGCCGATGGGTCAATCGGGTTTGCGTGCGCTTCTTCCTCGACGGTTTCCCTCGCATACCCAACGGCAGCGCGTAGCGCTGTGCCGAAGCTCTTTGGTGCTGAACCAGCGCGCTGAAACGTCTCGGGCGGCAGACCGTGCGCGATCCAAGCCCGATAAGTCCTTCGAGGGCGACACTTAGGCGAGTGCCACGAGCGGCTGGCAAGCATGGCTAAACTGCGTGTGACCGCGGGCTTAAACGAGCTGCTTTCTTTGGTTACTTTCTTTGCAGCAGCAAAGAAAGTGACTGCCGCCCCGCACAGGGGCAGTGCTAATAGACCGACACGAAAACGGGATCCGGCAAAAAGCTGGAAGCGCGCCAGCGAAGTGTAGACACCCACTATCCCAACCCGTTGACCGCCCTGAAGCGCCCCGGCGCGACCCCATAAAGCTCCTTGAACCGCTTCGAAAACGCCGCCTCGGATTGATAACCCACATCCGCCGCCACATCCGCGATACTCTTTTTCGTATGCGTGAGCATCGTGCTCGCGAGCTGCATGCGCACGTGGCTCAGCAACGCGAGCGGTGAGCTATCCGAATGCGCGGAGAACGCGCGCATGAACGTCGCGCGCGACATCGCCGCTTCCTTCGCCAGCATTTCCAGCGTCCACGGCTCGGCGGGCCGCTCCAGCATCGCGATGATCGATGCGCCGAGCCGTCGATTCGCCAGCAAGCCGAGAACGCCCGCGAGCGAGGGCTGTCCGTCGAGCCACGCGCGCAGCACCATCGTGAAAAGCGCGGTCGACAGCGCCGTGACGATCGACGGCGCGCCCAGTTGCGCTTCTTCCGCCTCGCGGCGCATCGTCTGGACGAGCGGCGCAAGGTAGGTCGCCGATGCATCGGCAAACGACACATGCACGACATTCGGCAGCACATCGATCAGCAGCGCGCGCGGGGCATAGAGGAATCGCCCGCACAGCAAGTCCACGCCCGGCTGCCGCCCGCCGCAATTGCTCTCCACCGTGACCGCGCCGTTGTGGCGCACTTCCATCTCCGTCTTCGCCGCGCCTTTTTCGCGAGGCTGAATGCTCAGCACGTGCGCGTCTCCGCGCGGCAGAAAGAAAATATCTCCCGCCCGCAGTTCCAGCGGCGCATGGCCTTTCCGAAGCACCATGCACGCGCCATCGAGCACGACGTGGTACACCGCTTCCCCGGCGGGCGCGGGCGCGTGATCGAGCTCCAGCGGGCCGCTCAACAGGCAGCGCAGATCGAGCGTGCCGGAGAGGCTCGCGAGCTGGATCAGTTTGTCGAGTGCGTCCATGAGAGCAGGTCGGGCCGAGGATATCGTTCCGGATAGTACCGAAGTCCCGCCAGGCGTGCGTTACTTCGCGACTTCGCCCAGTTCGCGGGTTTCGTCTGCCGAAGGCGCCGCGACGGCCTTCTTGCCGGTGAGCGAATCGGACACGGTCGACATCAGCGTGCGCAGCCACGCGACATCCGTCGGCTGATCGGGCTGCGGCACCGAAAGCTGATAGCACTTGATGCGCGGAAACGGCACCGGCGAGTCAAGCACCGCGAGCGGCAGCATCGCCGCATAGTGCTGCGCGAAGCGGCGCGGCGCGGTGAAGATGAGGTCCGACTGCAACAGCACCTGCGGCACGAGGCCGAAGTAGGGAATCGTCGTGACGATGCGACGCTCGATGCCCGCGCGCGCAAGGCCGATGTCGATCGGATGTCGCCTGCCGCCGCTATATGGCGTCGGCGCGAGATGCGCGGCGAGCGCATAGCGTTCCGCCGTCAGCGGCTCGCGTGCGAGCGGATGGTTCGCCCGCATGAGGCAGACGAATACGTCGGTGAACAGATCCTGGCGCTCGAAGCGCGGCTCGGGCTTCGTCCAGTTGGCGACCATCAGATCGATTTCGCCCTCGTCGAGCATGCGCTCGTGGTCGCGCATCGGCGTCAGCGACTCGATCTCCAGACGCGCATTGGGCGCCGCGTCGCGAAAAGCCGCGACGAGCGTCGGCATGAAGAAATCGTTCAGATAATCGGGCGCGGCGACGCGAAAGGTGCGGCGCGAGCTTTCCGGATCGAAATCGCCATGCGGCGTCGCGACGAATTCCACTTCCCGCAATGCGCGTTGCGCGGGCGCGAGCAGCGACTCGCCGTACTCGGTCGGCACCATGCCCTGCTTGCCGCGCACGAGAATCGGATCGTTCAGGATTTCGCGCAGGCGCCGCAACGCGGTGCTGATCGCCGGCTGCGTCTGGTTCAGCCGCTGCGCGGTCTGTGTCACGCTGCGCTCCAGCAACAGGGTGCGCAATACGCGGATGAGCCAGATGTCGAGTGAGTCGGCGGGATCGTTCATGGCCTGCGAAGCGGTTGTATTCAGGACGCGCGGGCGCGAACTCGCGATCCCTCACCCGAAGTTAAACGCTTATCCATTTTTGACGCCATAGCGAGCGCGCTATGCACGGCATAGGCGCGCCCGCCAGCCCTGCGGCATTCAGCCGAAATCGGCGTCTCGCGGCGCGATCGGCAGCGCGCTGATGCGCTTCACTTCCGCGCCGTCGAGCCAGTTCGGCGAGCGCGCGACGTAGAGCACCATCGGCAGCGTGTCCTCGCCCCAGAAGATCTGGTCGTTGACGAGGAAGGTCGGCACGCCGAATACGCCCATCGACACGGCGCGGTCGTTGTTGTCGCGCAGCTTCGCCTTGATGTCCTCGTCCTCGATGCGCGTTTCGCCTTCCGGCATGCCCACGCGCTCGCATAACGCACGAAATCCCTCCGGCGTCGCGGGATCGCGCCCCTCGCGCCAGATGTAGCGGAAGATTTCGCGCACGCGAGCGATCTCGCCGTTCGCCAGCACAGCAAGCCGCAGCGCTTTGGACGGATCGAACGGATGCGCGGGCGGCATCTTGAACGGAATGCCCAGTTGCTCCGCGCGGAACAGCGCGTGCCGGTAAGTAAATACGCGTTTGGAGGGAATCGTCGCGGCGTGCGGCTGGCCCCAGCGGTCGAGCAGCTTCATCAACTGGACGGGCACGAGCTCGAACGGCATGTCCGGCCACTTTTCATGCTGTTCCAGCAGCAAGTACGAAAACGGCGAAATGAAGTCGAAGAAAAAGTACGGCTGACCTTGACTGGTCGAATGCGGGGCACTCATGTTCCCTTCTCCCTGAGATTCCTTGGCTCTGCTCGCGCCAGCGCTCGCCCGAGCCTCATCTGTTCGTTTTTTGTCGTGTCCTGCATGGCGGATGCGACGCGCGCGGCGTTGCTTCCCTTCAATAGATATTACGTGCTGCCTTGTTCCGTGTCTGCCCGCGCAGCGACACCGGACGTATCCGGTTGCGCCACGTTGCGCGTAGGGGCTTGATCGGCCTGCGCGACGGGCGCGTGCGCGAGTCGCTGCCGCACGAAGCCGATGTGCTCGCGCAACACGTAGAACTGATCCGCGAACGCGAGCGGCATCTTCATGCGATTCACCGCCGATTCGATCGCGTCGATGCGGTCGAGCAGGGCATCGCGCTGGGCGGTATCGGGGCCGCTGATCGCTTCGCGCTCTATCGCAATCAGCGCGCCATACCAGCGATAGATACGCGATTTCACGCGCCAGCGGTACAGCCCCGGCACCAGCCGCAAGCCCGGAATCAGCACCACGATCAGCGGCACCAGCAGCACGAGCACGCGATCGGCGAGACTCGCGAGCCAGAACGGCAGCGTGCGATACAGGAAGCTCTTGCCCGATTTGTAATACCGCTCGGCGTTGTCGCTGATGCGGAATTCGTGGACGAGTGGCGCAGGGAATTCGTTGGCGCGCTGCAGCAGATTGGCGCGCCCGTGCACCTCGCGCGCGGCTTCGATCAGCAGGTCGGAGAGCGCCGGGTGCAGGCTGTCGCGCGCGACCAGCTCGGCCGTCGGCGCGATCATGTGGACCGGGCGCGGCGGCAGGTTGCGGGAGAAATCGAACGCGCCCATCGGCAGCTCGATTTCCGTCAGGTACGGAAAGCGGCGCGCGTAAGCATCGGCCTGAACGAAATCCATGAAGCGGATGCCCGTCGTGCGCAGAAGCTTCGCCATCGTCGGCGGCTGGGCGGAGTCGCCGGTCAGAAAGACGGCGTCGATCCGGCCGTCTTCGAGCGCTTTCGCGGCTTCGTCGCCGGCGAGCGGCAGCAGTTCCGTGTCGCCGCCCGGTTCGATGCCGTTCGCCTTCAGCATGTTCAGCGCGAGCACGCGCGTGCCGCTGCCTTCCGCGCCGATCGCGAGCCGCTTGCCCTTCAGCTCCGACAATCGGGTGACGGCCGTCGCGCCGCGATAGAACACCGCGAGCGGCACGTAGGACACGCTGCCGAGCGATTCCAGATTGTCGTGCGTCGCGCCGGGCTTGGTCAGGCCGCCCTGCACGAAACCGACATCGACATTCGATTTCGGATCTTCGAGACGCGTCAGGTTGTCGAGCGAGCCTTGCGTTTCCAGCACGTTGAGCGTCACGCGGTTGCGCGCGAGGATCGCCTTGTATTTCTGCGCGCTGGACCAGAACGAACTGCCTTTCGGCCCGGCGGCGATGGTCAGCGTGCTCGGCGGCGCGGGCTGGATCAGCCGCACGGCCACATAGAGCGCGACCGCGCAGACGAGCAGGATCGGGCCGAAGGTGAGCGCGAGGTCGCGCCAGGAAATCGCGACAAAGCGCGCGACGATCCGCTGCTGCGGCTTGCCGCGCGGTGGGACGTCCGGATCGGTGCCCGGATTGTTTCCTGAAGGGTGGGTCATCTCGTCGGTAATTGCAAAACTGTGTGCCCGCGAGCTTACCCGATCGCGATGCGCGGACATCTCCTCGAACGGCTTCTGCATGACGCGCGAGCGGCGCGTCCGGGCGGCCGGCATGGCGTCGATGGTACATGAGATCGATGGGCGTCCGGACGCGCCGCCCGGCGCGCATCGCGTGTGACGGATGTGTGTCCGCGCCGGCGATGCTGTTGCGCGGGCGCGGCTTCGCGCAGGGCCGCGTCGTTAAAAGCTTTGCGCTTATTGCCGCGCTGGGCTAAATTGACGTTCGCCACCGCACGACAAGGCTTCGCGCGCCGCAACCCGGAATGTGGGTTCGTGAGTCGCGCCGGGAAGCCGCCATGCGGCAGGTCATATTCGAGCCGACGGGTTTTTTCGCCCGACCAACCGGCCGCAGTTTGTTTCTTTCGCCAGTCTCTCGCAGCACCGTGAGCCGCATTCGCCGGCTTGCCGCCGTCATGCCTGCGCCTTTTCGGGCCTCGGGCGCGCGTGGCCACGGGCAGTCGCTCGAAGTCGTCGCCCTGCCGCTGGGAATGCGGCCCGGTTTTGAAGTGCAAACCGAGCGAAGTAGCAACTGTGCGAAGTCAACAAGCGAAACAAAAGGAGAAATCATGAAAGCAGTCGATCTGTTAAAGGCGCTGGGTGTCGTGGTGTGCGTGGCCGTGGCTTCGAGCGCCTACGCCCAATCGAGCGACGCGGCGGCCACGAGCGCCGATTCGGCGGCGCAGGCGAAAGCCCAGAAATCCGCGACCAAGAAGACCGACCGCAAGCTCGGCTACGACGTGCGCCGCGCGTTGTCGAAGGCGCAGGGCTTCGATGTGTCGAACGTGTTCGTGCGCGCACGCAGCGGCGCGGTCACGCTGACCGGCACGGTGCCGGAAGGCGGCCAGATCGCCCAGGCCGAAGAAGTGGCGAAGGGCGTGCCGGGCGTGAAGTCGGTTTCCAACAAGATCACCCTCGGCGTGCAAGGCGGCGGAGGTTAATAGCACGAGTCAATAGAAGCCAGCGGCGTCGCGCGACTGCCGCTGGCTTCGCTCGTCACGCGGGTGCTTGAAACGGGCTCCGGCTTTCCCGCCGGAGCCCGTTGTCGTTTGGCGCTTTCGTTCGCTACGGCGAGCGACGATAACGCGCGATACTTGCACTATCGGACGCGTTGCAGTCATCAGGTTGCACCACTCATCGGAACGTATGGCGGAGACCCACAATGAAAAGATTCGCGCGTACCCAGAGGTTGCAGACTTTGCAGAACGTACCGCGCACGGCCGCGCTCGGCGCGCTGGCGGTGCTCGTCGCGGTGACGCTCGCCGCATGTCACGGCGGCGACGACGATAACGGCGGCAGCAGCCAGCCGACCAACACCTTGCCGAGCTTCGTCTCCGGCTCGGTCAACACGCAGACTTACGACGGCGTATCGGACGACCTGCTCACGGCGGGTCTCGGCAAGACGGGCCTCGCGTCGGCGACTGCGCCTTCGTTCGCCAAGCCGGCAGCGCCGACGGCAGCCGAATTGCGCCGTCTCGCGATCTATTCGAACTACCGCGCGCTCGTCGATATGTCGGCGAACGGCGGCTATGGTCGCTTCTGGGGACCGAATGTCGATCTGAACGGCAACGACACGCTCGGCGAAGGGAAGATCGCGGGCAAGGAATACATCGCTTACGCGGACGACGGCAGCGGCATGCAGAACGTCAGCATGCTCGTGCAGATTCCGCAGAGCTTCAATCCCGATCAGCCGTGCATCGTCACGGCGACGTCATCGGGGTCGCGCGGCGTCTATGGCGCGATTTCGGCGGCGGGCGAGTGGGGACTGAAGCGCGGCTGTGCGGTGGCTTACACCGACAAGGGCAGCGGCAACGGCGGCCACGAATTGGCCACCGATCTCGTCACGCTGATCGACGGCACGCTCGCCGGCGCCAGCATCGCCGGGACCAAGGCGATCTTCAAGGCGAACGTGAGCGCGTCGGCGCTGTCTTCGTTCAATTCGGCGTTCCCGAATCGCTACGCGTACAAGCACGCGCATTCGCAACAGAATCCGGAAAAGGACTGGGGCAAGAACACCTTGCAGGCGATTCAGTTTGCGTACTGGGCGCTCAACGACATGTTCGGCGCGGTCAGCGGTTCGAGCCATCAGGTGCGCTACAACAAGGGCAGCATCACGACGATCGCGGCGTCGGTGAGCAACGGCGGCGGCGCGTCGCTGGCGGCGGCGGAGCAGGATACCGATGGCTGGATCACGGCGGTCGTCGTCGGCGAGCCGCAGATCAATCTGAATCTGCCGTCGCAGGTTTCGGTGCGGCAGGGCGGCTTGCCGGTCGGCTCGTTCGGGCGGCCGCTCGCGGATTACATGACGCTCGCCAATCTGCTGCAGCCCTGCGCGGCGCTCGCGCCCGCCGCGGCCGGCGCGCCGTATCTGACGGCGCTACCCCTGGCGACCACCAACGCGATCCGCACGGCGCGCTGCGCGACGCTCGCCGCGAGCGGGCTGATCACGGGCGGCAATACGGTCGCGCAGGCCACCGACGCGCTCAACCAGTTGCATCAGGCGGGCTACGAGACCGACTCCGACACGCTTCATGCGCCGATGTGGGACTCGCAGGCCGTGCCGGCCGTCGCCGTCACCTATGCCGACGCGTACATGACCGCGAGCGTGCTCGATAACCTGTGCAACTTCAGCTTCGGCACGACCAACGCGGTGACGGGCGCGGCGGGCGTGGCGCCGCTCGTCTCGCCGATGCCGACGCTCTTCGGCAACGGCAACGGCGTGCCGCCGACGAACGGCATCAACCTGGTCTACAACGCGGGGACGACGGGCGCGGCGGATCATCGGCTGGCGACGCCCGATGCCAGCTACGCGGGCGCCGCATGCCTGCGCTCGCTGTGGACCAACGGCAATGCGACGATGGTGGGCAGCGTGAACGCGATCCGCGTGAACGCGAACCTGCGCGGCAAGCCCGCGATCATCGTGCAGGGCCGCGCCGATGCGCTCGTGCCGATCAACCATGCGTCGCGGCCGTATCTCGGGGCGAATCGCGTGGCGGAGGGCAACAACAGCCAGCTTTCGCTCTACGAGATCACGAACGGTCAGCACTTCGACGCGTTCCTGAGCGTGGCCGGCTTCGACACGCGCTTCATTCCGGTCCACTACTACAACATTCAGGCGCTCAACCTGATGTGGAATCACCTGAAAAACAACGCGCCGCTGCCGCCTTCCCAGGTGGTGCGCACGGTCGCGCGGGGCGGCGCGGCGGGATCGGCGCCCGCGCTCACGACGTCGAATCTGCCGCCGATTGCCACCGATCCGGGCGCGAACGCCATCACGACGGCGGGCGGCATCGTCAACGTGCCGAACTGACGCGGCGTGGCTTATTGAGTCGCGGTGGTTCGCGGCGCGGCGGGCGTCGTGGCCGCCGCAGCCGCGGGAACGTCCGACGCACCGGCCGCAACCGCATCCGACGCCTGGATCGCCGTTGCGGCGGCCGGCGTCTGCACGACGATCGGTGTCGGCGTGAGCTCGGGCGAGCTGACGATGAGCGACGGAACGAGCGGCTTGCTCTTCACTTCGTCGGCTGCGACGGGCGCGCTGCGCGGCACCGTGTTCAGATAGTGACCCATCAGGTTGAAGAAGCGGTCGTAGAACTTGCCGGCGGGCACGGTCTCGCTCGAAATCTTGACCATCGCGTCGCTATTCGAGCGGATCGGCAGCGACAGTGAGCCGAGCACGCTCAACCCGACGCTCGCCGACGTATCGCTTTTCTTGAGCGCATAGCCGTCCTGCACGGCGTTCACATACGCGATGCTCTGATTGGTCGCGTTCTCGCCGGGCGTGCACACCACATGGAAGGACACGACGACGTGCGTTTCGGCGCTCGGCTGGAAGTTCTTGGTCGCGTCGACGGTGTCGGGCTGGCCCATCGTCGTGAGAAAGCCTTGCGACAGCAGCGCGCGGCGCGCGGCCTCGCAGGTTTCGTTCACGGTGGCGTCGAAATTACGCGCGAATGGGCTCGCGCCAGTGTTGAAGAGTTCCTGCTGATAGCTCGGCGCGACCGAGCCTCGGCCTCCGCAGGCAGCGAGGGAGATGAGTCCGAGGGAAGCGAAAACGAGGCGCAGCGACGGCATGGGCATGAGGCAGCGGATCCAAAATTTGTGTCAACGGCAGACACAAATTGTAGTGCCGCCGGACTGGCCGATGAAAAAGCGCAGTCTGAAAACATCGTCGAATCCGAGGTTTACAGCGTGATGAAAGGGAGCCGGACGGGTCGATCATCGGTCTGGAAAGCGCAAAGCCCGGCGCGCGGCCGGGCGTTCGTTACTGCGGGACAAGAGTCTTACGGACGATTGAAGTCGACCGGATTCGCGGCCTCCGGGCGGACGATCCGATTGAGAAAGCCCGACCGGCTAGCGTGACCCGACGCCGATGCGCCTTCGCTCGCACCGCCGTAGGACGACGCGGCGGCGCCTTGCTGCGCGGCGACGCGGGCTTCGGCGCGTTGGATATCGGCCGGGTAGGTGGTCTGATCGGCCGCCGGGTTGTAGCCCGCGCGTTCGAGTTGGACCAGTTCGGCGCGCACCTGCGCGCGGGTGACCGGGCCGTCTTCACGCGCCTGGGCGAACCCGGGAGCGGCGAGAACGGCAACGATGGCGATGGCGGGAACGATGGACTTGAACATGATGACCTCCGAATGCTGACTTGGGGAACGTCGCGGTGTGGTGAGGTTTCTCTCCACTTGCTTCGTCGTTGAGAGGCAGTGTAGGACGCGATTTTGTAGGTAAAAACCCTGATTCACCCAAATCAGAATTCCCGGATTGACATTAATCGCTTCAATCAAAACGGTCCGTCGATTGACGGCAGGCCGACATGCTATCTTTGAAGTGAACTCGGATTCGTTCGCCCGGAGATATCGTGGACGTCGCCGCCTGGCTGCGCAGCCTCGGAATGGAACGGTACGAAGCGGCGTTCGTCGAGAACGCCATCGACGCCGATGTGCTGCGCAGCCTCACCGCCGACGATCTGAAGGATCTCGGAGTCGCGTCGGTCGGGCATCGCCGGAAGTTGCTCGACGCGCTCGACGCGTTGCGCGCGCAAACGGCACCCGCAGGCGCTGTCACGAGCCCGAACGAGGCGACGGGAGAACGGCGGCAGGTCACGGTGCTCTTCGCCGATCTGTGCGGCTTCACGAAAATGAGCCGGGAAGCCGATCCGGAAGAAATTGTCGCCGTGCTCGACCGGTACTTCGAAAAGGTCGATCGCATCGTCGAGCAGCACGGCGGCTACATCGACAAGCATGTCGGCGACTCGATCATGGCGGTATTCGGCGCGCCGGTTTCGCATGGGAACGATGTCGAACGCGCCGTGCGGGCGGCCCTTGCGATCGGCGACGCGATGCCCGCGCTATCTCGCCTGCTCGCTCGTCCGCTCTCGGTGCATATCGGCATCGCGGGTGGCGAGGTCGTCGCGAGCGGCACGGGGAGCGCCGCGCATCGCAAGTACACCGTGACCGGCGATACGGTCAATCTCGCCTCGCGTCTCACCGACGCGGCCGGGCAGTCGGAGATACTGATTTCCGCGGCGGTGCGACGCTCTCTGGCCGGGCGCGTCGTGTGCGTCGAACGCGGCGCGCTGGCCGTCAAGGGTTTCGCGGAGCCGGTTTCGGTGTGGTGTATCGCGGGTCTTCGGCACGGCGCGCCGGATCGTCCTTTCATCGGCCGCATCGACGAACTGCGCGAGTTTCGCGCGATGCTGAACGCGTGCCGCGACGCCGGAACCGGACGCACCGTTCTGCTGCGCGGCGAGGCAGGAATCGGCAAGACGCGCCTTCTCGATGAATTCAAACGCGAGGCCCACGATTCAGGCTTACTTTGCCACGGCGGCCTCGTGCTCGATTTCGGCGCGGCCACCGGACGGGGCGCGATTCAGTCCATCGTGCGCGGGCTTCTCGCGCTCGACGATTCGACCGATGCAAATGCCTGTGTCGAGCGTGCGATCGGCGACGGCCTGATCGATCGCGGCGACGCGCTTTTTCTCAAGGATCTGGTCGATGTGCCGATGTCGCTCGACGACCGCACGATCTACGAGGCAATGGACAACGCGATGCGCGTCAGCGGACGGCGAAATGTCGTGACGCGGCTCGTCGAGCGCGCGAGCCAGCGGCAGCCTCGACTGCTTTCGGTCGAGGACATCCACTGGTCGGATGGATCGACGTTCCGCGACCTCGCCGGACTGTCGGCGACGGTGGCGGCGTGTCCGGCAATGCTGGTGCTGACCGCGCGGCCGTCGGATGCGATGTTCGATGAATCATGGCGCGCGGCGGGCGGCGCAGCGCATTCGCTCGTCGATCTGGGTCCGCTCAGCGCCAACGAGGCGCACGTGATGGCCGCATCGTTTCCCGGTGCGGCGGCGGATCTGGCGGCGCGCTGCATCGCGCGGGCGGCGGGCAATCCGCTGTTTCTGGAGCAACTTCTCGGCAATGCGGAGGAAAGCGACGAAACCGGCGTGCCGGGCACGGTGCGAAGTCTCGTGCAGGCGCGGCTGGACCGGCTCGATGCCGTCGACAAGACCGTCCTCCAGGCGGCCTCGGTACTCGGTCAACTCTTCGATAAGGGCGCGGTCGAATATCTCGTCGATGGCGCCGGCGCCGCAATGGAGCCGCTCGTGATGAGTCTCTTGTTGCGACGTCAGGGCGCCGGATTCATCTTCCATCACGCACTCATTCGCGATGCCGTCTATGACGGCCTGCTGAAAAGCCGGCGACGCGAACTGCATCGTCGCGCCGCGCAGTGGTACGCCGGACGCGACCCGCTCCTGCGGGCCGAACATCTCGATCGCGCGGCGGACAGCGAGGCGGCGCGCGCCTATTGCGACGCGGCGCGCTCGCAGGCGAGCGCGTATCGCCATGAATCCGCGCTGCGGCTCGTCGAACGCGGGCTTCAGCTCGCGAACGAAAGCAGCGACCGCGTCGAACTCGAATGTCTTCGCGGCGATATCCTGCATGACGCCGGCGACATGCGATCGGCGCTCGCGGCATTCGAAGCCGCGCTCGAAGTCGCGGAGTCGGATGCGCAACGTTGCGCGGCCTGGATCGGGTGCGCCACCGTCAAGCGCGTCACGGACGATCTCGACGGCGCATGGGCCGATCTTCACCTCGCCGCCGACGCCGCCGCGGCCCACGGCCTTCAGCGCGACGCCGCGCGCATCCACTTCCTGCGCGGCAATCTATGTTTTCCGCGCGGCGATATCGACGGCTGCGTGCGCGAACACGGACGCAGCCTCGCACTCGCGCGCGAAGCGGACGACCCCGAGCAGGAGGCGGCGGCGCTGGGCGGCCTCGGCGACGCGGAGTACATGCGCGGCCGTATGATCAGTGCCCACGACGCGTTCAGCCGATGCATCGAGCTGTGCAAACGCCACGGGTTCGGACGAATCGAGGTGGCCAATCTTCCGATGCGCGCCATCACGGCGTGGTTCGCAGGCAAGACGGCGGCCGGGCTCGATGCCGCGCTCGCGAGTGTCGCGGCGGCGGAGAAGGCGAGGCATCTGCGGGCGCTCGCGGTCGCTCATCACGCCGCGTGGCATTGCCTGCACGATCTCGCCGAATGGGACCGCGCCTCAGAACATGTCGATCCTGCGCTGCAATGTGCGCGCGAGTTGAAGTCGAGAAGGTTCGAAGGCGAAGCGCTCGCGCTGCGTGCGGAGTTGCATCGAGTCGCCGGGCGAAGCCGCGAAGCGCTGGACGATATCGCAGAAGCGCTGTCGATCAGCCGAGAGACCGGCATGGCTTATCTGGGCGCACACTATCTCGGCATCCTCGCGCGCGCGACAGACGACATCGATGTATTCGAAGACGCGCTGGCGGAAGGCGAGGCGCTGCTCGCGGCCGGCGCGGTCAGCCACAATCACTTTCTCTTTCGACGTGACGCGATAGAAGCATGCATCGACCGGCGTCGCTGGGACGCCGCCGCGCATCACGCCGCGGCTTTCGAGGAATATGCGTGCCGTGAACCATCGCTCTTTTCGCGGTTCTACGTGGCGCGCGCACATGCGCTCGTCTCGTATGGAAGGGGTGATCGGGACGCTGCGCTGATGAAGGAGCTTCAGCGGATCGGGCACGAGGGCCGGAAGTCCGGTTTCATTTACGCGCTGGAAGCAATCGATGGCGCGCTCTCGGGCGAGTCGAATCTTCATTGATCAACGAGTGTGGGACGTCGATCATGTCAATCGAGTTGAAGCGTCGGGTCAAATTGTTCGTGCAACGCTTCTGGCAGCCGACCAGCGCGTGCATGACCTGCATGCCGGGAAGCTGGAGCAATATCGCGAGCATGGCGCACTGGTCGGTAGCCTTCAAGACCGGACTTCTCACGGGCCTTCTGGCGGTGCTTCTGACCTTCACGCCCGCCGCGAAGCTCTACGAAAACCGCTATGGCAATGCGGCGATCGTCGGTTTGCTGACTGCAATCGGCGATACCTACGCGCACGCGAGCCATTACCGTTTGCCGTACGTCGAGCATCTACTGACGGGCGTCGTCTCGGGACTTCTGGCGCTGCTCGCTTCGTATCTTCTCGAAGATCGGGCGCGCCGCATTCGGGTGGCATGGGCGCGCGTCTTCGGGTAGCGCATCACCAGCGCAGAAGCCTTGGGCCCAGCCATGCGCCGATGAGCGCCGGCATCAGCATGCCGATTGCGTACCACACGCCCCAGAACGCAGGGCTCATTTCGGGGCAATGCAGGCAATAGACGATCGTCGCCGTCGAACTTGCCAGCAACCCGGCGACGGCGCCCGCGAGCCGCAACCGCGTCGGCGCGAGCGAGCGCATGGCCCAGAACGCGGCGGGGAAGGTGGGTATCGAAAGAAGCAGGATATTGAACGGGCAGGTGCGCCACGTCTGGCCGAGCACCAGCGCTGCACGCGCGTTCGAGCCGGCGCTGTCGACGGCCATCCAGCCCGCGATCCACACCGCGGCGAACGGCAACGCGACGAGCGCCCACGAATAACCCGCGCGTGCACCGGGCCGGCCGATCCGGGCGATGGTGAACATCGCGCCGATTGCAACGGCCAGCGGAAACGCCAGCTTCGCCCAGAAAATACCCGTGCGCGCGACGCTGCCGAGATCGTGACGAACGCCGAACACGATGCTCATCAAAACCAGCGAGCCCGCCGCGCCGATCAGCAACGCCTGAACGAACCGGCGTGCGATGGCCGCACGGTCGACCTGTGTCACCTGATTCGAAAGGAGGGAGATGAGTTCGTCGGTCTTCATCTTAGTCCCCGGATTTTAGCCGCGAGCGCCTTGAGTCCGCGATGCACGCCCACCTTGACCGCCGATTCGGAAAGCCCGGTGAGGCGCGCGGTTTCCGTCACCGACAACCCTTCGAGCTTCATGTGAACGATCGGCAGACGCTGCTTGTCCGGGAGATGTTCGAGCAGCTTGCCGATGTCGTGCCGCGCCTCGGCGGGTTCATCGTCGGCGGCGGCGAGCAGTTCCTCGTGATCGTCGAGCGGGACGTTCAGCGACTCGCGTCGCGCGTGGGAGCGGAAGAAGTCCATCAGCTTGTAGCGCGCGATCGCGTGCAGCCAGGCCGTCAACGGCTCGTCCGGCCGATAGGTGTGACGCGCGTTATGCACGGCCAGCAGAATTTCCTGGACGAGGTCCTCGACATCGTCGAGACGATGCGGAATGCGCTTTCGCAGATAGCCCCGCAAATGCCGCGTGAGCGCCTGCAGAAAGCCGCGATATGCGTTCTGATCGCCATCGAGTCCGCTGATGAACAACGCTTTCAGCCGGCTTTCCGCGTCGTGCGACATGGTTCCTGTATGGGCGGGATTACGGGACGAAGTTTTGCGCGCCGCTGCCGGAGCGAGCGCCGCGCCGTGCTTTGGTTCGGTCGTCACACAGTATCCGAAGCCGTGGTGCGCTGCAATGACGCCGTCCTGATTCATGTTCGTCGGTTCCCTCCTGCCTATCGCTAGTTCGTTCTCCGCCCCCCACGGGTTACACACGGCCTGAAATTTTTCGCGCATCGAATTAATCGATCGAATGCTGTAACCGGCGACGTATCGGCGACGAATTAACTGGTAGTTCGAGATTCAGGGGACCGACATGGAAACGATGAAAGCGCCACTGGCGCCAGCGTCCGAAACGACACCGATCCATCCGCTGTGGCTGCGCGTCACGCACTGGCTCAATGCGGTCGCGGCGCTGATCATGATGCTGTCCGGATGGCGCATTTACGATGCGTCGCCCGTGTTCCGGGACATCGTCATTCCGCCTTCGATCACGCTCGGCGGCTGGCTCGGCGGCGCGTTGCAGTGGCATTTCGCGGCGATGTGGCTGCTCGTGTTCAACGGCATCGTCTATGTCGCGCTCAATGTCGCGAGCGGCCGGTTCTTCTCGAAGTTCTTTCCCTTGTCGCCGCGCGCGGTGCTGCGTGATTTCGTCGCGGCGTTGAGCGGCCGGCTCGCGCACGCCGATCTGCGCCAGTACAACGCGGTGCAGAAGCTCGCGTATCTCGTGGTCGTCGCCGATCTGATCGTGCTAGTGCTTTCGGGGCTCGCGATCTGGAAGTCCGTGCAATTTCCGCTCTTGCGCGAACTCATGGGCGGTTATGACAGCGCGCGCGTCGTGCACTTTTGCGCGATGGCGGTGATGGCGGCGTTCGTCGTCGTGCATGTGGCGATGGTCGCGCTCGTGCCGCGCTCGCTTCTGACGATGTTGCGCGGCCGCTGATGTGTTTCAGGAACATGCCATGAAATCCAACGACAAGCGAATCATCACGGTCGATCGTGCTTCGGTGCTGGCGGATGCGCGCCGCGAACTGGACATGCCGTCGCGACGGCTCTTCGGCAAGCGCATGCTGACCTTGGGCGGCCTTTCGCTCCTGACCGGCTGCTCGATCACGGACGACGATTCCGTCAACAAGTTTCTCACCGCCGTATCGCGCCTGAACGATCGCGCGCAGGCGCTTCTCTTCGATCCGAAGCAGCTCGCGCCGACCTACACCGAAGCGCAGCTCACGCGGCCATTTCCGTTCAACGCCTTCTACGGGATCGATGAGGTGCCCACGGTGAACGGCAGCGACTATCGCCTGAAGGTGAGCGGGCTCGTGACGGGACAGCGCGTGTGGACCTTGCCGGAACTGTATGCGCTGCCGCACGAGGAGCAGATCACGCGGCACATCTGCGTCGAAGGCTGGAGTGCGATCGGGCGCTGGGGCGGCACGCCGTTCTCCGAGTTCCTGCGGCGCGTGGGCGCGGACACGACGGCGAAGTACGTCGGCTTCCGCTGCGCCGACGACTACTACGAAAGCATCGACATGCCGACGGCGCTGCATCGGCAGACGCTCCTCACGTTCGAGTACGACGGCCAGCGTCTTCCGGCGAAATATGGCTATCCGATGAAGCTGCGCATGCCGACCAAGCTCGGCTACAAAAATCCGAAGCACATCGTCGAGATATTCGTGACCAACACCTATCCGGGCGGCTATTGGGTCGACCAGGGGTACAACTGGTTCGGCGGATCCTGAGCGCCGAATCGATCAACGGTTCCGGATTGTCCGGATGCCATTTTTGACTCACCAAGGAGAGAAACCATGAAGCAATTGATGACGGCAGTATTCGCAGCGGCGCTGGCAATGGGTGCATCGTCCGTGTTCGCACAGGCAAGCGGCGCGATGTCGAACGACGCGATGTCCCACGACACGATGAAGAAAGACAACATGTCTCACGATTCGATGAAGAAGGGCGCCATGTCCAAGGACTCGATGGGCAAGGGCGACAAGATGAAGAAGAACGATGCGATGGGCATGGACCATCCCGCATCGGGCGCGATGTCGCAGTAAGACGAAGGAGAGCGGGACCGGGCGTTGCACGTCCGGTCTCTGCACAAGAAGTTTGCATGACGAAACAAGCTTGCGGGCGCTGCTGGCCGCGAATCAAAACTAGGTATGATCCGCCGATATGATGTCGAATCAGGATCACCTATGTCATCGAGCACCAAACCCAAAACCACGCTTCCGGACAAGCACGATCTGGAAGCGATGTCCCTATTCCGCTACGAGCTGCGCAAGTTCCTGCGTGTGTCGGAAGAAATCTCCAATGTCGCCGGAATCACGTCGCTTCAGTATCAGTTGCTTCTGCATGTTCGCGGATTTCCCGAGCGGCAGTGGGCGACCGTCGGCGAACTCGCGGAACGTTTGCAGGCCGCGCCCAACGGAACCGCTGCCTTGGTGTCGCGTTGCGAGGCGGCGGGGCTCGTCACGCGTAAAACCGACAAGACAGATCGCCGGCAGGTGCAAGTGCATCTGACGGCAAAAGGCGAGCGGTGTCTGCTCAAGCTCGCGGCCGAACACAAGACGCACTACGGATCGTTCGGCTGGGTGTTCAACGAAAGACAGGAATGAGCCGATAGCGCACGCGCCGGGCCGCCCGCCGGGGCCGATTCGAATTTATGTCACAATGTGCCTTAAATTCAAGTTCGGCTATTTGTGATGCGCATTCCCGGATTCATCGACCGACGCACGATATTGCGCGGCAGGCGGCTATGGCTGCACTACGGCGTGTTCTGGCTCGGCGCGGTCGCGACCGGGCTCGTCGCGGTCATGTACGCGCGGCTGATCGACTTCGGGTACGACACGTTCCTGCGCTTCACGGCCATCTACTGGTGGCTGCCTTTGGTGATCACGCCTGCCATCGCCGCGTTCTGCGTCTGGCTCACGCGCCGTTTTTTCCCAGGTTCTGAAGGCAGCGGCATTCCGCAGGTCATCGCGACGCTGCATGAAGGGCGGGAACTCGGGCCGCGGCTGCTTACCATCCGTATTCTCGTTGGCAAGATCGCCATATCGTTTCTGTCGATTCTCGGGGGCTTCACGATCGGGCGCGAAGGGCCGACCATCCACGTCGGCGCGGCGCTCATGTACAGCCTGCGTCGTTTCTATCCGTCGCGCTTGCTCAGCATTCGCGGCGGCGCGATGGAGCGCAAGCTGGCGCTTGCGGGCGCGGCCGCCGGATTGTCGGCCGCGTTCAATGCGCCGCTGGCCGGCGTGGTTTTCGCCATCGAAGAGCTCACGCGCAGCTTCGAGCAGCGCACGAGCGGCGTGCTGATCACGGCGATCATCTTCGCCGGTATCGTGTCGCTCGCGCTGCAAGGCAACTACACCTATTTCGGCACGATCAGTCTGGACGGGCATTTCCCCGATTCGCTCGCGCTCGCGGTCATCCTGCTCGGCGCGGTGACGGGCGTCGCAGGCGGGATATTCTGCTGGCTATTGCTGAACACGCAGCGCTGGATGCCCGCGTGGCTCGTCGGCTGGCGTCAGTCGCATCCGGTGGCGTTCGGCGCGGCGTGCGGCTTGTTCATCGCCGTGATCGGCGTCGTCGCGGGCGGTCACACGTTCGGCAGCGGCTACGCGGAAGCGCGCGGCATGCTCGAAGGCAATTCCACGCTCGGCGCGAGCTATCCGCTGCTGAAAATGGCGTCGATGGTCGGTTCGTATCTTCCCGGCGCGCCCGGCGGGCTCTTCGCGCCGTCGCTCGCGATCGGAGCGGGCATCGGCAACGCGCTTCATCAGGTCTTCGGCGGCATGCAGTTGCCGATGCTGATCGCGCTCGGCATGGTGGGCTATCTCGCGGCGGTCACGCAGAGTCCGATTACGGCGTTCGTGATCGTCATCGAGATGATCAATGGTCATGCGCTCGTGTTGTCGCTGATGGCCACCGCGTTGATTTCGAGTCAGGTGTCGCGGCTCTTCGCGCCGCCGCTGTACGAGGCTTTGGCGCACAAATACATGAGCAAGTGAGGCGCGATTACCTTAGTTGCTCTTGCTGTGAGCGACCGCTGCCCGCAACGCCAGCAGATAGCTCTCCACGCCGAAGCCGCAAATCTGCCCGTCGACGACCTCGGCGAATACCGAGTGATGCCGAAACGCCTCACGCGCGTGGATGTTGGACATGTGGAGTTCCACGACCGGGCACGTGAGAATGGCCAGCGCATCGCGGATGCCGTAGCTATAGTGGGTCCATGCACCGGCGTTGATCAGCACGGCGTCGCAATGCTGTTCGAACGCCTGGTGAATGCGCTCGCACATCGCGCCTTCGCTATTCGTCTGAAACGATTCGACCTGCACGCCGAGTTCGGCGCCGAGCGCCCGCAGCCGCGTATCGATCTCAGCCAGCGTGATGGTGCCGTACTGCACCGGGTCGCGCTTGCCGAACATGTTGTGGTTGATACCGTGCAGCATCAGGATGTTCTTCATTCGTCGCTCCGTCGTACGCGTTAGTCCAGTGGCACCGTGAGCCGGTCGATTACGGTTCGCGTTTTCGGACGGACGCCGCGCCACCAGTCGAACGCTTCGGCGGCCTGTTCGACCAGCATGCCGACGCCGTCGGCGACCGTGCGCACACCGGCATTGCGCGCGAGCCGGAGAAAGGGCGTCAGCCGTTTTCCGTAGGCCAGTTCATAAGCCGCGCCTTCATGGCTGAACACGCTCGGCGGAACGGGCGGCAGGTCACCCGTGAGACTGGCCGATGTCGCGTTGACCACGAGATCGAAGCGTCCCATTGCTTCGAGATCGCCGTAGCCGCAAGCGACGATCGGACCGCGCGCGGCCACCTGCGCCGCAAGCGCCTGCCCCCTGTCCACGTGACGATTGACGATGACGAGCTCGGCCGGCCGCGCCGACAGGAACGGCAGCAACGCTCCGCGCGCCGCGCCGCCCGCGCCCAGCAGCAGGACGCGCCTGCCTGCCATCGGCAGTGCCAGATTGACTTCGATGTCCCGCACGAGTCCGATGCCATCGAAGTTCTCGGCGATGATGCGGCCGTCATCGAACTTCATCGCGTTGACGGCACCGGCGAGTTCCGCGCGCTCGCTGCGTTCGTCCGCCATCGCGAAGGCCTTCAGCTTGAACGGCGCGGTGACGTTCATGCCCCGGCCACCCGCCGCCGCGAACGCGCGCACGGTTTCGGCAAAGGCTTGCTCGGGTTCCAGCGGTCCTTCAATCGCCGTGTAAGCCATGTCCTGCTGCGTTTCCTCGGCGAAAAGGCCATGAATCAGGGGAGATTTGGTGTGTCCGATCGGATTGCCGATCACCGCGTACTGGTCCGTCATCGTCGCCTCACTTCGAAAATAGAACGCCTTCGGTCTGCATGGCGTCGATCTCGGCTGCGTCGAAACCGAGCGACGCCGCGACTTCCGCGTTGTGCTGACCGAGGTCCGGCCCGACTTCGCGGATCGTCGTGTCGCAATCGGAAAAGCGGAAGGGCAGGTTCGGCAGGCGCAGCGTGCCAAAGCGTGGATGCTGCTGCTCGATCACCATGCCGCGCGCGACGATCTGCGGGTCGGCCAGCACCTCGTCGATGCGCTGCACCTTGGCGCAAGGCACATCCACGCTGTCCAGCAACGCCAGCACTTGCGCGACCGCTCGCGCGGCCACCCAGGGCTTCACCACATCGAGGATTTCCACGCGATGCGCATTGCGCCCGTTGAGCGTGTGGAATCGCGCATCGGCGCCGAAGCCTGCGGGGCCGCCGTTCGCCTCGATCAGCGCGGCGAAACGCTTCCACGAATCGTCGACCTGAGCGGCGATCACGAGATCGCCATCGGCGGCGCGGAATACGCCGTAGAGCGTCGATGTCGGCATGTCGTGACCGGTCTGCTCGGGCAGCACGCCTTGCGTCGTGTAGCACTGCACGGCGTATTCGTGCATCGACACGAGCGTGTCGTACAGCGCCATGTCGATGTGCTGACCGCGCCCGCTTTTTACGCGGCCGAGCAGCGCGGCGTTGATCGCGGCCACCGCGTGAATGCCCGTGTACATGTCGCCGAGCGAGATGCGCATCAAGGGCGGCGGCTCGCCGGGATTGCCGATCATCTGCATGATGCCGCTCTTGGCTTCCGCGATCAGGCCGAAGCCCGCGCGATGCGCATCCGGTCCCGTATGACCGTAGGCCGAGATCGAGCAATAGACGAGCTTCGGATTGCGTTCCGACAACGCCGCATAACCGAGACCGAGCTTGTCGAGCGCGCCGGGCCGGTAGTTTTCGATGAACACGTCCGCCGAATCGCACAGACGCTGCATGAACGCCTTGCCGCGCGGGTCTTTCATGTTGACGCTCACGCCGCGCTTGCCCATGTTGAGCTGCAGGAAGTAGGCGCTTTGCTGATCGTCGAGGACGGTGGCGTGCTGGCGTCCGGCATCGCCGCTGCCGGGACGTTCGACCTTGATGACTTCCGCGCCGAGCGCCGCGAGGCAGCGTCCGACATACGGACCGGCGAGAAAGTGGCTGTAATCGACGACGCGAATACCTTCGAGAGGACGGGCTTGCATCAGAACGCTCCCGGACGGCGCGGCACCATCAGACGATGCTCGCCATGCTGCACGACCTCGCCATGCTGATTGATCAGCTCGGACGGCAACACGACGATGCCCCAGTCAGGCCGGCTCCTGCTCGCGCGCATCGCGCCCACGCGGAATTTGACGTGCAGCACGTCGTTGACCTTGATCGGCAGATTGAAGTCCCACGTCCAGCCGAGCGACATGCCCGGCAGAAAGCGATAGTCGCTTTGCGTCTTGAGGCCATCGGCGATCGAGAGCCCGAAGAGGCCATGCGCGACGATCGAACCGAAGTGACTCGCGTTGGCGTATTCCTCGTCGACATGCACGGGCGTGTGATCGCCGGTGAGATCGGCGTACGCCAGAATGCGCGCTTTGGTGACGGTGTATGTCGGGCTTACGCACTCGTCGCCTTCGCGCGCATCGTCCCAGTATTTATCGATGATGGTCATGTTCAAGCCTCCGCACGCGGATTGATTTCGAGGGCCCGCGCAACGCACGAGGCCGGCTTCGCCTGGATCAGTTCGATGGCGAGGCCGTCGGGCAGACGCAGCCAGTTGCGGCCCTGCGGCATTGCCGTGGCGTCGTAGCGTTGCGCGGCGCTCAACGCGGCTTCGAGGTCTTCGCACATCACGCCGAGATGCGCGAGCCGGCCTTCGGGCGCTTCGTGCTTCGGGTCGTGGATGAATTGCAGGCCGCCGAGCGTCCAGTACTGACGGGGTGCATCGACGGTGCCGTCGACTTCGCGCATCGTCATGCCGAGCACGTCTTCGAAGAAGCGGATGTGCCAGTGAATGTCCTTCACGAAGATGGCGACATGCTCCAGATAGGCTTTCGATGCGCTCATGCTCGCGCTCCTTCACGTTGAAGGTCCGTCATGGCGCGCTCGATGCCCCTGATGCATGCAACCAGAGTGGCATTGACCGGAGTCGGCACGCCGAGGCGTTCGCCCCAGCGCACGACCGCTCCGTTGATGAAGTCGATCTCGGTGATCGAGCCTTTTTCGAGGCTTTGCAGCATCGACGTCTTGAAGGCCGAGGGCAGTCCTTCGGACGCGAGCGTCCACGCCTGGTCCGGGTCCGTGATGGATAGCGTGACGCCCGCCGCCTTCGCTGCGGCCATCGCTTCGGCGACGGCCGCGAGCGCGGTCGCCTTGAGAACGGGTTCCTCGTAGAGCTGTCCGTAAGTGAGACGGGTGATGCCCGTTATCGCGCCCGTCGCGACGTTGATCAGCAACTTGTCCCACATCGTGCCGAGGATGTTGTCGCTCACCGTGGTCATCAGACCCGACGCATTGAAGGCTTCGGCAATCGCCTGCACCCGCGCGGTGAGCTGGCCGTCGAGTTCGCCGATGTAGGTCAGTTTCCCTTTCACGCCGGACTGTATGTGTCCGGGCCCGCGCAGCACGCCGCCCACGTACGTCTTGCCCGCCAGCACGCGCTCGCGGCCCACGACGTCGGCGAGCACGTCTTCATGGCCGAGGCCGTTCTGCAACGAAAGCACCAGCGTTTCAGGTCCGATGAGATCGAGCGCGCCGCGCATGGCCGAATCGGTATGGAAGGACTTGACCAGCACGACGACCAGATCCACGGCGCCGACTTCGGCGGCTTTAGTGGCCGCGCGCACTTCGACGTGTCGGGAGCCATCGGCATCGTCGACTTGCAAGCCGTCGCGACGCATCGCATCGACGTGCGCCGGCGAGCGGTCGATCAGCCAGGTTTCGTGACCGCCCTGCGAGAGGGTGGAACCGATGGCGCAGCCCAGCGCGCCGGCTCCGAGAATTGCGATCTTCAATGGCGTCTCCCTGATGTGTTGACGCCACGATAGGAGTTGCCGCTCATCATGGCAATGCAATAGCTACAATGACGTCATTGCGTATGGTAATAACGCCATGATTCCGACCGAACTGCCGGACCTGAAGCTGCTGCAGCTTTTCGACCTTCTTTACGACGCTCGCAACGTCACGCGCGTGGCCGAGAAGCTCGGCCAGAGTCAGCCGACCATCAGCATCTGGCTCGGACGTCTGCGCGAGCATCTGCAAGACCCGTTGTTCATTCGCACGCCGGGCGGCATGGCGCCGACCCCGCAGGCCGATGCGCTGATCGGGCCGTGCCGGGAGATTCTCGAATCGTTGCGGCGCTTCACCGCGTGGGAGATCGCCTTTGATCCCGCCACGGCGAAGCGACGGTTTCGCATCTGCATGACCGATGCGAGCCATATCACGCTGCTGCCGCGAATGCTTGCGCATGTCCGCGCCCAGGCGCCGGGCATTCGTCTGGAGGCGGCGAGAATCGACGGCAACACGGAACGTGCGCTGGAGTCGGGCGAGGCCGATCTGGCCGTCGGCCATGTGCCCTGGCTAGGCGGCGGCATCTACCAGCAACAGCTCTATACGCAGGACTGGGTGTGCCTGACCAATCCGCATCATCCGCGTGTGCGCGCAAGGCTGGGTGTGAAGCAGTACCGCGCGGAAGGCCACGTCGCGATCGCGGCAGGCACCGGCGCTCAACTGCTGGAGCAGGCGCTCGTGCGCGAGCAGATCGAGCGGGATGTCGTTCTGGAATTGCCCGGCTTTCTCGGGCTGGGCGCGATCATCCAGACAACCGATTTGATCGCCACGCTGCCGCGGCATATCGGGCAGACGCTCGCGAAGGTCAATGGCCTTTCGCTTCATCCGTGCCCGATTCCCGTGGAGGGTTTTGCCGTGCGGCAGCACTGGCACGCGCGGTATCACCATGAAGCGGGCAATCGCTGGCTGCGCGATCTGATGGCACAGCTATTCAGCAGCTTGCGCTGAGCGCGATCGCGCGATCAGGCGTCGCGTTCGTCAGTCGCCGACGCCGCCTGCCACAAGGCAAATTCGCCGTGCGCGAGTTCCTGCTTGAGGAAGTCGATGCAAACGCGCACATTTGGCAACTGCGCGGCGCGCGCGGCCGACGACGACGCCGGAAGTGCTGCGCTTGAGCCCATCCTCTTACGAGAAAGCGACATGACGACGACACCTCAATTCGGCTGGTGCGGGCCGCTGCAAAACGCGAGCTTGATGAAGGAGGCTGGGCTCGACTACATCGAGGCGCAGCTCGTGCCGATGAAACTCGAAGACGACGCATCGTTCGCCGATGCAAAGGCGCGGGTGCCTGACCTGCCATTGCCCGCGAGCGCCTTCAGTTATTTGTTCCCGCACGATGCGCGCATCGTCGGTCCGGAGAAAGACGAGCGTCGCAATCGTGCGTATTTCGATCGCGTCGTCGAATTGCTGACGATTGCGCGAGCGCGCGTGGTCGTGCTCGGCAGCGGCTGGACGCGCAACATTCCCGAAGGCTGGACTCAGGCGCAGGCGGAAGACGAATTCCTGAGCGCGCTCGAATGGTGCGCGGACGCCTTGCGAGGCAGCGGCACCACGCTCGCGATCGAGCCGTTGAATCGCAAGGAGTCGAATCTGGTGAACAGCGTCGGCGATGGCGCGCGGCTCGCGACGAAGCTGAACCGGCCCGAAGTGCGCGGACTTGCGGACTTCTATCACATGGACGAAGAGAATGAGCCGCTCGACGAGTTACGCGAGCATTGCGAGTGGCTCGCGCACATTCATCTCGCCGACACCGGCCGGCTGAATCCGGGCACGGGTTCGTACGATTACCCGAGTTTTTTCGGTCATCTCAAAGCACGCGGTTATCAGGGTTTGCTCAGCGCGGAGTGCGGCTTCAAGGGTGAACCGCTGGCGTCGATGCGCGAGAGCGTGAACTTCATGCGGCAGGCGTGGAACGCCGCATAGCAAAGTGACGGCGGTACCCATCGTTTACCCTAGCTATGCCGATCATTCGCGCTCCGTCGAAAACTTATTCAGGCGCGAAATGTCCGACGGAGTCCCCGCGCAACACGCCGAACACGAAGCGCAAAGTTCGATAAATCCGGCCACTACGGGATTCCCCGCTCGTACCCTCCTTGAAATTGTCAAACTCGGTCCATATAATTAGCACTCACTGCACGAGAGTGCTAACAAGATTGCCGTCCGGCGAGATTGTTCTCAACGGACGGGTTTTCCCGCGTTTTCAGTCTCAATCAAGAGAGGAGTGTGTATGAACCTTCGTCCTTTGCACGATCGCGTCATCGTCAAACGTCTGGACCAGGAAACCAAGACCGCATCGGGCATCGTGATCCCGGAAGCAGCGGCTGAGAAGCCGGACCAAGGCGAAGTTCTGGCCATCGGCCCGGGCAAGCGCGATGACAAGGGCGTGCAGAACGCCCTCGACGTGAAGGTCGGCGACCGCGTCCTGTTCGGCAAGTACGCTGGCCAGACCGTCAAGGTCGACGGGCAGGAACTGCTCGTCATGCGCGAAGAAGACATCATGGCCGTTCTGGTCAAGTAAGCATCCTTCCTGCACGTTCGGCTTCGCCAACAAGCCGCAGCCCGTTTCGGGCGCGCTGAGCGAAGCCGGAAAATCGAATCGAATCAAGGAGTTTGGATATGGCAGCTAAAGAAGTCACTTTTGGCGATTCCGCACGCGCCAAGATGGTCGAAGGCGTGAACATCCTCGCCAACGCCGTCAAGGTCACGCTGGGTCCGAAGGGCCGCAATGTCGTGCTCGAGCGCTCGTTCGGCGGCCCGACGGTCACCAAGGACGGTGTCTCGGTCGCGAAGGAAATCGAACTGAAGGACAAGCTCCAGAACATGGGCGCGCAAATGGTCAAGGAAGTGGCTTCCAAGACCAGCGACAACGCAGGTGACGGCACCACGACCGCTACCGTGCTCGCGCAATCCATCGTTCGCGAAGGCATGAAGTACGTCGCATCGGGCATGAACCCGATGGACCTGAAGCGCGGCATCGACAAGGCCGTCACCGCAGCAATCGAAGAACTGCGCAAGATCAGCAAGCCCTGCACGACCAACAAGGAAATCGCGCAAGTCGGCTCGATCTCGGCGAACAGCGACACGTCGATCGGCGAGCGCATCGCTGAAGCGATGGACAAGGTCGGCAAGGAAGGCGTCATCACCGTCGAAGACGGCAAGTCGCTGCAAGACGAGCTGGACGTCGTGGAAGGCATGCAGTTCGACCGCGGCTACCTGTCGCCGTACTTCATCAACAACCCGGACAAGCAAGTCGCCGTTCTGGACAACCCGTTCGTGCTGCTGCACGACAAGAAGGTCTCGAACATTCGTGACCTCCTCCCGGTTCTGGAACAAGTGGCGAAGGCTGGCCGTCCGCTGCTGATCATCGCGGAAGACGTCGAAGGCGAAGCGCTCGCTACGCTGGTCGTCAACAACATCCGCGGCATCCTGAAGACGGTTGCCGTCAAGGCTCCGGGCTTCGGCGACCGTCGCAAGGCAATGCTGGAAGACATCGCGATCCTGACCGGCGGTCAAGTGATTGCGGAAGAAACCGGCCTGACGCTCGAAAAGGCGACGCTGGCTGAACTGGGCCAGGCGAAGCGCATCGAAGTGGGCAAGGAAAACACGACGATCATCGATGGCGCTGGCGAAGCCGCGAACATCGAAGCGCGCGTGAAGCAAGTGCGCACGCAGATCGAAGAAGCGACGTCGGACTACGACCGTGAAAAGCTGCAAGAGCGCGTGGCCAAGCTGGCTGGCGGCGTTGCGGTGATCAAGGTCGGCGCTGCGACCGAAGTCGAAATGAAGGAAAAGAAGGCACGTGTCGAAGACGCACTGCACGCAACGCGCGCAGCTGTGGAAGAAGGCATCGTGGCGGGCGGCGGTGTTGCGCTGATCCGTGCTCGCCGTGCGATCGACGGCCTGAAGGGCGCCAACGCCGATCAGGACGCAGGCATCAAGATCGTTCTGCGTGCAATGGAAGAGCCGCTGCGCCAGATCGTCACGAACGGCGGCGAAGAAGCTTCCGTCGTGGTGGCGGCTGTTGCTCAAGGTACGGGCAACTACGGCTACAACGCGGCCACCGGCGAGTACGGTGACCTGGTTGAAGCCGGCGTCGTCGACCCGACGAAGGTCACGCGCACCGCGCTGCAAAACGCGGCATCGGTGGCAGGCCTGCTGCTGACGACCGACGCAGCCGTTGCCGAACTGCCGAAGGAAGACTCGCCGATGCCTGGCGGCATGCCCGGCGGTATGGGCGGCATGGGCATGGACATGTAATCTGGCTTCGGCCGATTGCATCGGCGCGGACTTCGAAAGAGGTTTCGCGCCGTGCCAAGAAAAAACCCGCAGCGATGCGGGTTTTTTTTCGTCCATACCAAGGCTATTTGTTCATCTCGTCGCGAAGTTTCTGCGCGGCAGCCTTGTAATCGTAGGTCGGATAAAACTCCGTTCGATAGCCGCCCCACGCGGTGCTCTCGATCGCGCGGTTCACTTCGCGCAGCCGGTCGGCGGGGACGCGCAGCGTCACCACCTGCCCGATGCCCATCATCACGTACCACGACACCACCTCCACGCCCGGCGGCGGAAACTGCTTGAAGTAGCCTTGTTCCTTCAGTTGCTGATTGATCTGCGGCAGCGTCTTCGATTCATCGTGCTTGAGGAAGATCGTCAGCAGGAACGTGCCGTCGCCCGCGGGCGCGGCGCCGGGCGGCGGCGCGGCATTCTGGGCGTGAGCGGGCAGGGCGAGATTGAACAGCGAAACGAACAGCGTGGCTCCAAGCAAACGGGCGATTCGTGCTGCCGGCTTATGCATCGGGAAACCCTCCGTAGCGTCGAACGTGGTCAGACTTTGTGATGAATCCGCAACCGCTCCATCAGATGCAGCGCGTTGGGCTGCGCATGGCCCTCGGCGGTGTTATCGAAGATGCACCAGACTTCGGGCGTCTTTTTCGCGCGGTTATGCAGGGTGCGCGCGAGGTCGTCGAGATAGGTGTAGTCGTAGGAAGATTTGTAGAGCTCGGGCGAGCCGTGCAGCCGCACATAAACCAGCGACGCGTCCGCGCGATGCTTGATCTCGCATTCGTCGGGGATCGGGTCGGCGTCCACGTACGCGATGTGATGCGCCTTCAGCAGCGCCGCCGCGTGCGTCGTGAACCAGCTATGCTCGCGCGCCTCGAATGCGACCGGCAGCTTCGTGCGTTCGCGCAGGGCCTTGAGAAAAGTTTCGGCGATGTCGTGATCGAAGGGCAGGCTCGGCGGCAATTGCACGAGCCAGCAACCGAGCTTGTCGCCCAGGTGCCCGGCTGCCTGAAGGAATTCATCGAGCAGGGAAGCGGTATCGACGAGACGCGCATCATGCGTGATCGCCTTCGGCAGCTTGACCGAGAAGCGGAACGATTCGGGCACGCTCTCGGCCCAGTGCGCGTAGGTCTGCTCGCGATGCGGCTTGTAGAAACTGGAGTTGATCTCGACGCAGGTCAGCACATGCGAATAGCGTTCGAGGTGCGTGCCTTCGTGCGGAAAGCTCGCGGAGACGGCGCTCGACAGGCCCCAGCCCGCGCAGCCGATGCGGATTGCGCCTTGCGGGCCGGGCTTGTGCAGATGGGGCAGTCGATATGGCATGCGCTCGCGTCGCCTCCCTTATTGTTCGGGTGTCAGTGTCGGGCTTCTCCGGGCAGCCCCGTCGGATCATCAGGTAGCGCGGATGTTTCGCCGTCTTCGTCGGCGTCGTTCGAGCGCGCCCAGAAGAAGCGGTCCGGCAGATACGCGCCCATGCCGGGCCGAAAAGCGGCGCGCGCAGCCTGGAACACATATTCCTGCGCCTCGCGCGCGGCCTCGGCGGGCTCCTGGCCGTTCGCGAGCAAAGCGGCGACGGCCGAACCGAGCGTATCGGTCAGGCCCATGATGCGCTGCACGCCGCGCTCCCAGGTGTCCTGCCGCACTTGCCCCTCTTCGCTGTAGAGCGTGTTCACATGCCGGTGCGTGCCGGTTTCCATCGCGAGCACGTACTCGCAACCTTGCGCCAGGATGTGGGAAATCGCGGAATCGAGCGTCGGCGATTCGGCGTCGCTGTCCGGCTGGGCGAGCTGCAGTAACGTGGCGTGATCGGCGATCAGCATGGTGGTCTGCGGCACGAGCAGATCGGCAAGCGATTCGCGGAGTTCGTCGGCGGACAATACGTGTTCGTCGTCGAGCGTGAAATCGGGCGCGAGGATCAGCGGCACGTCGTCGTAATCGGACACGACTTCGGCGATGGCCGATACGAGTTCCGCGCGCGTCGCCGCACCGATCTTGAACGCGGCGATCGGCATGTCCTCCAGCAACATGCGCGCCTGGGTCGCGACCGTGTCCGGATCGAGCCCGGTCACTTCATCGCAGGTGGCGGAGTCGCGCACCGCGTAGCCGGTGAGCACGGTCGCGCCGTGGCAGCCCATGCTTGCGAGCGTGAGCAGGTCGGCTTGCAGGCCCGAGCCGCCCGTGGGATCGAAAAGGCCGAAGGTGAGTACGATCGGAGGGGAGTCGCCGGTCATGGCAAAAACGGACATTATGGTATTGATTGCTTGATTGGACGGTCGGCTCTAAGGGCACTCGCCCGCGCCTTGTGCGCGTGAGCGAATGCCCGCTCGGTCATGTCTGATTATGCGGCCTAATGTCGCCCGGCTGTTCTCTTTGCGCACTTTTTTCGGGCGCGCGAGCCTGGGTCGCGGAAAGCCGTCGCGGTGACCGTTTCGACCGATATCACGATGCGCGCACCCCGGACGGCCCGCTTGCTAGGCATCGACACGGCAACACGGTACCATCATGTCCTAATTTCAACCGACCTATCGACGCGGCATAAGTATGGAATACAGAAGCTGGATGTGCCTGATCTGCGGCTGGATCTACGACGAGGAGGCGGGATTGCCCGAAGAGGGCATCGCGCCGGGCACGCGCTGGGAGGACGTTCCGATCAACTGGACCTGTCCCGAATGCGGAGCCCGCAAGGAAGATTTCGAGATGGTTCAGATCTGATCTTGTCGTTCTGCCGCGCCGCATGACTCGCGTCATGCGGCGCGCGTTTTTTGCGGCCCGCGTTCGAATATGACAACGCGTGCCGCGCGCATGCTGCCGCCGTGCGGCTTGCCCGATTTTTCGGTTTTTGTAGCGTAAGGCGAGTTCGTTGCGGCGATTCCGGCGTCGCGCGATGTTGGAGAACAAAGGTGAAAGGTGCGAAAAGCCTCGGCGGGCGCATTCGATTTCCGCTCCCGCTGGATGAGGCATACGCTTGAAGCAGGCGTGGCGACGCTCGTCCCGCCTACCGATGACGCATTTTCAACGGCGTGCGACGGCGGCGTTCGATCACCGCGCCCGCGAACCGGCTTGTGAGCGCTTGTTATGACATCTCGTCCCGATCTGCCCGTTCCCTTCGAAGCCCTGCCCAATCCGCGCGGTGGATCGGTGCGACTCGCCGAAATGGCGCTGACCGACGCGCTGCACGCGTTCCAGCGCCAGGGCGAAACCGGGGCCGCGTTGAAGCGCGCCATCGCTGCGCTGCATTCGGCGGGCTGGCTGCCCGGGCAGCGTTTCGCCGAGGCGCTCGCGCTCGTCGCGCCGCTCGGCGACGAATCGGAGGGAAGCCACGCGCGCATCGCCGACGCGATCGCGGTGTTTCGCGGCGCGGTCGAGCGCCACAATCTGCGCGAACTCTCGTGCTCGACCGGGCTTTTCGATCACTATCGCGGGCTGCACGCGCTCCTGGCCGCGCACACGCGGGTCGCGCCCGTTTCCTACGACGACCTCGCGCTCGCGGGCCGCGCGATCGCGCCGGCGACACTGCGCGGCATCGCGCCCGAGCGGCTCGCGCACCTGCGGGCGCATTACGAGGCGACGCTGCTCAAATTGCTGCGCGGATCGGCCGAAGAATCCGCCAATGCCTTCGCGCGCCTCGATACCTGTCTCGACGAACTGCGCGGTTCCGATCCCTACGATTTCTGGCGGCTCGCGTCGTCGACGGTGCGGGCGCTGCGTGAGCGCGCCGAACGCAGCGGCGGCGCGCTCGACCATATCGCCGACGCGAAGCGTCTCTACGCGCGCTTCAATCTCGTGCTGGCGGACCAGGCGCACGCGCTGACGTACGCGCCGCGTTCGCTCGTGCGCGCGACGCTCGCGTTGCTGTGGCGCGATTTCGCGCTGTACGGCGCGGCGCCCGAAGACACCGAGCACGTCGACGTGCTGCGCGACTACGGACTGACCGTGGCGTGGCACGTCGCCGCGACGCAGGCATCGGAGGCCGCGTGGGAAGCGGGCGCCGCGCAGGCGAGCGAGGAAGCCTCGCGCGATGCCGCGACCCGCGATCTCGGCGTGCTGCGCGTGAACGCGGCCGCCTACGAGGATTTCCTGCAGAGCGCTGAGACATCGATCGATGCGCTCGTCGAGCGCGGCACGCAGGCGAGCGAAACCGGCACGGTCGACGAAGCCGCGGCGCTTTCCGCGGCGGACGCGTCGCATCGGCTGGGCGCGGCGGCGTGCGCGCTGGGCCTCGGGCATGTCGCGCTGCTCGCGGACACGCTCGGCCTGGCGTGGCGGCGCGTCGCGCATCACGGAGAAACGCACGCCGATGGCGCCGAAGGCGCGACACGCGGCATCGATGCCACCGTGCCCGAGCGCGCCGCGCAAATGCTGCGTTCGATGCTGCATCAGGCGGCGGCCGGCATCGCGCCTTCGGAAGGGCGCGGATCGATCGTCGCCCTCACCGCGATGATCGAGAAGCCGGCGCTCGTCGCGCGTTAGTCGTCCTCGGGCGGCGCGGCGTCTTTCGCGCCGGGCTTGCGCACGACGTCATAGCGCGCGAGCGTGCGCTTTCTGGCGGCGTCGTGATCGACGATCGGCTGCGGATAATCCGCGCCGATCGAGACTTTCGCGGCCTTCAGCGCATCCGGCTTCGCGAGCCACGGCGCGTGGATGTCGCGATCCGAAAGGCCCGCGATCTCCGGCACGTAATGCCGGATGAACTTGCCCGCCGCATCGAATTTCCGCGACTGCGTGACCGGATTGAAGATACGGAAATACGGTTGCGCGTCACAGCCGCTCGACGCGGCCCATTGCCAGCCGCCGTTGTTGTTCGATAGCTCGAAGTCGTTCAGCAGCGCTTCGAAATACGCCTCGCCGCGCCGCCAGTCGATACCGAGATCCTTCGTCAGAAAGCTCGCGACCACCATGCGCAACCGGTTGTGCATGTAGCCGGACGTATTGATCTGCCGCATCGCCGCATCGACGAGCGGATAGCCCGTCTGACCCGCGCACCACGCGGCGAAGCTCGCGTCGGCGGCGTCGCCCGTTTCCCAGCGAATGCGGTCGTATTCCGGCTTGAACGCGCGATGATCGCCCGCCACGCCGACATGCGGAAAATGGTGCAGCACGGAGAAATAGAACTCGCGCCAGATCAGCTCGCCGAGCCAGGTTTCCGCGCCCTTGTCGCCGTGACGCTGCGCATCGTGCGCGCTGCGGGCGAGCGCGCGAATCGACATGGTGCCGTGCCGCAGATGCACGCCGAGATAACTCGGGCCTTTCAGCGCGGGGAAATCGCGCGTGCGGCCGTAATCGGTCATGCGGTCGCGGAAATCGTCGAACAGCTCGTAAGCGCCGCTCGTGCCGGCGGGAAACGCGGGACCGTGCGTGTCTGGAAAGCCGAGCGCGGCGAGCGAAGGAACCGCGTGCTTCACGCCCGCCGGCGGCTTTGCGAGCGCGCTCAGATGATCCTCCGACGCATACGGCTTCAGCGCATCCGGCGTGAGCGCGGCGAGCCACTTGCGCTTGTACGGCGTGAAGACGGTGTAGGGCTTGCCTGCGCCTGTCATCACGTCGTCATGATCGAAGACGGCCTGATCGCGGAAAGTGAAAAAAGCGATGTCCTGACTCGCGAGCTTCTTCGCGACGGCCTCGTCGCGCGCCTTCGCGGCTGGTTCGTAATCGCGGTTGGCGAACACGGCATCGACGCCGCATTCGCGCGCGAGCGCCGGAACATCGTGAACCGGATGACCGTGCCGCACGATCAGCCCGCCGCCGGCCTCGCGCAGCGTGCGATCCAGTTCGACGACGCTCGCATGGATAAAGGGCACGCGCCGGTCCTTTTTTTCGAGCGGCGAGAGAATATCGCGATCGAAAATGAACGCACACAGCACGCGGCGGCACCGTGTAAGCGCATGATAGAGTGCAGCATTGTCTGCCGCGCGCAGGTCCCGCCGAAACCAGACCAGACCTACATCAAAGTCGGCCATCTCGCAGCGCCTTTGTTAAAATTCTGAATTATGTCCAAGACTTCCGATCGCATCAATTTGACGAATCAGTTCCTGATCGCCATGCCCAACATGGCCGATCCGACGTTTTCAGGAACGGTGGTCTACCTGTGCGATCACACGGAGAAAGGCGCGCTCGGCCTCGTCATCAACCGGCCGACCGATATCGATCTCCAGTCGCTCTTCAACCGCATCGATCTCAAGCTGGAGATCGAGCCGCTCGTCCATTTGCCCGTGTATTTCGGCGGTCCCGTGCAGACCGAGCGCGGCTTCGTGCTGCACGAAGCGGGCGAGGGCGAACCGTACAGTTCGTCGATGAGCGTGCCCGGCGGTCTCGCCATGACCACGTCGAAGGACGTGCTCGAAGCGGTCGCGAGCGGCAAGGGTCCCGAGCGTTTCCTGCTCACGCTCGGTCACGCGGGCTGGGGTGCGGGGCAACTCGAAGAGGAAATCTCGAAGAACGGCTGGCTCACGGTGGAAGCCGATCCGCGCATCATTTTCGAGGTGCCGGCCGAAGACCGCCTCGAAGCCGCGCTCTCGCTGCTCGGCGTGTCGCGCTCGATGTTGTCTGGCGAAGCAGGGCACGCATGAGCCGCGAAGCCACGCTGCTGGCATTCGATTATGGCGAGAAGCGAATTGGTGTCGCCGTCGGCAATACGCTCACGAAACACGCGCGTGCGCTCGTCACGCTGGAAAATCGCGATCGCGAATATCGCTTCGTCGAAGTGGGCAAACTGCTCGACGAGTGGAAGCCCGATACCGTGGTCGTCGGCATGCCGATGCATCCCGACGGCACGCCGCATGAAATGAGCGCGCTCGCGAAGCGCTTCGGCAATCAGGTGAACGGCCGTTTCAACGTGCCCGTGCAATGGGTGGACGAGCGCTACTCGTCCGTCGACGCCAAAGCCGATTTGCGCGAACGCGGCGTGCGCACCAACGCACGCGGCAGCTTCGACGATATCGACGCCGAAGCTGCCCGCGTCATTCTTCAACAATATCTCGACGGACTTCCCGACGATCATGAGTTCCATTGACGCCGAGTCGCTCTATCGCGCGCTGGTCGAACAGATTCGCGCTGCGTTCGGACAATCGCTTGCCGCACCGGATGGCCCCGTTCTCGCCGGCATCTACAGCGGCGGCGTGTGGCTTGCCGAGCGGCTCGCGAAGGACCTGAACGCACCGCACTTCGGCGTGGTGAATGTCGCGCTGCATCGGGACGACTATGCGAAAAAGGGCCTGCACAGCCAGGCCCGCCCGACCGAGCTGCCTTTCGATGTGAACGGCCGTCGCATCATCCTGATCGACGACGTGTTGTCGACGGGGCGCACCGTGCGCGCGGCGATCAACGAGTTGTACGACTACGGCCGCCCGGCGTCGATCGACCTCGCGGTGCTCGCCGATCGCGGCGGGCGCGAAATGCCGATCGGCGCGCGCTTCACGGGCGCGACGGTTGACGTGCCCGCGAACCAGAACCTCGTGCTCGCGCGTCGCGAGGACGGCGGATTCACTTTTACGACCGAAGCCCGCTGAGCGACGCTCGCAGCTTCTTTCCAGTAACACCCGGGATCACCATGAACACCGCCACTCAGGGCGCAACCGAGACGGGCGCGCCTACCCAAGACAAGTTCCGGTACGGCTTTCTCAAGGGCAACCCGCAGCTCACGAAGAACGGCGAGCTCAAGCACTTGCTGACCATCGAAGGACTGCCGCGCTCGATCGTCACGCACATTCTCGATACCGCCGAGCAGTTCGTGAGCGTGACCGACCGCGAAGTGAAGAAGGTGCCGCTCCTGCGCGGCAAGTCGGTGTTCAATCTCTTCTTCGAGAACTCGACGCGCACGCGCACGACGTTCGAGATCGCGGCGAAGCGCCTGTCGGCGGATGTGCTGAACCTGAACATCAACGCGTCATCGACGAGCAAGGGCGAATCGCTGCTCGACACGATCAACAACCTCTCCGCGATGCACGCGGACATGTTCGTCGTGCGTCACGCGTCGAGCGGCGCGCCGTATCTGATCGCCGAGCATTGTGCGCCGCACGTGCACGTGATCAATGCGGGCGATGGCCGGCACGCGCATCCGACGCAAGGCCTGCTCGACATGTACACGATCCGCCATTACAAGCGCGACTTCACGAAGCTGCGCGTGGCGATCGTCGGCGACATTCTGCATTCGCGCGTCGCGCGCTCGGACATTCACGCGCTGACCACGCTGGGCGTGCCGGAAGTGCGCGCGATCGGCCCGCGCACGCTCTTGCCGGGCAACCTCGACCAGATGGGCGTGCACGTCTATCACAATCTCGACGAAGGCCTGAAGGGCGTCGACGTGATCATCATGCTGCGCCTGCAGAACGAGCGCATGAGCGGCGCGCTCCTGCCGTCCGCTCAGGAGTATTTCAAGAGTTGGGGACTCACGCCGGAGCGTCTCGCGCTCGCTGCGCCCGATGCGATCGTCATGCATCCGGGCCCGATGAATCGCGGCGTGGAAATCGACTCGCAGGTGGCCGACGGCCCGCAATCGGTGATCCTGAATCAGGTGACCTTCGGCATCGCCGTGCGCATGGCGGTGATGGGCATCGTGGCCGGCAACAGCGACTGAAGAAGACGACATGAAGATCCAGATTCAAAACGGCACGATCATCGATCCGGCCGCGGGCACGGAAGAACGCAAGGACGTTTTCATCGCGGCGGGCAGGATCGTCGGCCTGGGCGAGGCGCCCGCGGATTTCAACGCGGCGAAGATCATCGACGCGTCGGGGCTTTACATCGCGCCGGGTTTCGTCGATCTGTCCGCGCGGTTGCGCGAACCGGGCTTCGAGCACAAGGCGACGCTCGAATCCGAAATGGCCGCCGCGATGGCCGGCGGCGTGACGAGCCTCGTGTGTCCGCCCGACACCGACCCGACGCTCGACGAGCCGGGCCTCGTCGAAATGCTCAAGTTTCGCGCCCAGAAGCTGCATCTCGCGCATGTGTATCCGCTCGGCGCGCTGACCGTCGGCTTGAAGGGCGAGGCCATCACCGAGATGGTCCAGTTGACCGAGGCGGGCTGCATCGGCTTTTCGCAGGCCGATAACCCGATCGTCGATACGCGCACGCTGCAACGCGCGCTGCAATACGCGACCACGTACGGCTATACCGTGTGGCTGCGTCCTCAGGACGCTTACATGTCGAAGGGCGGGGTGGCGGCGAGCGGCGCGGTGGCGTCGCGGCTCGGGTTGTCGGGCGTGCCGGTCGCGGCGGAAACCATCGCGCTGCATACCATCTTCGAATTGATGCGCGTGACCGGTGCGCGCGTGCATCTGTCGCATCTGTCGTCGGCGGCGGGCGTCGAACTCGTGCGCGCGGCGAAGGCCGAGGGTCTCGCGGTCTCGTGCGACGTGACGGTCAATCATGTCCATCTGACCGATATCGACATCGGCTACTTCGATTCGCAATTCCGTCTCGATCCGCCGCTGCGCTCGCAGCGCGACCGCGACGCGATCCGCGCGGGCCTCGCGGACGGCACCATCGACGCGATCTGCTCCGATCACACGCCGCTCGACGACGACGAAAAGCTGCTGCCCTTCGCTGAAGCCACCCCGGGCGCGACCGGTCTCGAGTTGCTGCTGTCGCTGACGGTGAAGTGGGCGCTCGACGCGAACGTGCCGCTCGCGAAGGCGCTCGCGCGCATCTCGTCTTCGCCCGCCGATGTGCTCAAGCTGCCCGCGGGCCGCATCGCGACTGGCGCGATCGCGGATCTCTGCGTGTTCGACGCGGCGGGCGAATGGCGCGTCGATCCGGCGAAGCTGAAGAGCCAGGGCCGCAACACGCCGTTCCTCGGCTATGAGCTGCCGGCGCGCGTGCGTGCGACGATCGTCGGCGGTCACGTCGCGTACGAGAGCCGCTGATCATGTTCGCTGGGCGAAAGCTGCGGCTCGTCATCCACTTGCTGTACGGCATGTGGGTCGTCGCGAGGCGCTTTCCGCGCGCGTCCGCAGGCGAGCGCGCCGCGATGAATCGCGTGTGGTCGCTCGAGATGCTGCGGCTTTCCGGGATGAAGCTCGTCGTGCATAACGACGAAGCCCGGCTCGATGCGGGCGTGCTCGTCGTCGGCAATCACATCTCGTGGATCGATATCTACGTGATCAACGCGTGGCGTCCGACGCCGTTCGTGTCGAAGGCGGAGATTCGAAAGTGGCCGGTCGTCGGCTGGCTGGCGCAACAGCTCGGCACGGTGTTCGTGCAGCGCGAGAAGCGTAGCGATGCGAAGCGCATCATGCACGAGCTGGCCAACCGGCTGCTCGCGGGCGAAATGATGTGCGTGTTCCCGGAAGGCACGACCACCGATGGCACGTCGCTGCTGCCGTTTCACGCCAACATGTTTCAGGCGGCGGTGTCGGCGTCGTGTCCGGTGCAGCCGATCTGCCTGATGTACGAGGACGCGCAAGGGCGGCAATCGACTGCGCCTGCGTATATCGGCGATATGTCGCTCGACGATTCGCTGAACGCGTTGCTCGGCGCGGGGGAGATCACCGCGCATCTGTATGTGTGTGATCCGCTCGCGCCGGGGGCGGATCGGCGGTTGCTTGCGAGCGAGGCTCAGGCTGCTGTCGACGCGGCGCTACAGCGCATGCGTGGTGCACCGGCCGTCGTCGAAACGACGGCCGAGGTCCCGCTCACTTCTTCATCGAGCAGCTCACCTGCGTGACCACGCGCTGCGCGGGATCGGCGGTCATGCGCACCGCCGATAGCTTGTTGCCCCAGACGCAGCCCGAATCGAGACACAGCACGTCGTCGCGGATCATGAGGCCCAGCGCGGCCCAATGGCCGAAGACGATCGTCACGTCCTGCGTACGGCGGTTCGGTACGTCGAACCACGGCATATAGCCGGGCGGGGCGGCGTCGGGGCCGCCGTTGTTGGCAAATTCCATTGCGCCTTCGGGCGTGCAGAAGCGGATGCGCGTCAACGCGTTGTAGATCACGCGCAGGCGGTCCGCGCCCTTCAGGTTGTCTTCCCAGCGATGCGGCTCGTTGCCATAGAGCGCCGCGAGCGTTTCTTTCCAGTTCGGCGCGCGCAAGGCCCGTTCGAGCTCGTGGGCGAGTTCCATCGTCATCGTCGCGTCCCATTGCGGCAGCACGCCGGCGTGGACCATCAGGATGTCGTTCTCGAAGTGCGCGACGGGCTTGTGGCGGACCCATTCGATGAGATCGGCTGCATCTGGCGCTTCCAGAATTTCATCGAGCGTGTCGCCTTTCTTCGGTTTGCGCAGACCGGCGGCGACTGAAAGCAGGTTCAGGTCGTGATTGCCGAGTACGACCGTCGCGCGCGTGCCGAGGGCGATTACTTCGCGCAACGTCTGCAATGATTTCGGACCGCGGTTGATGAGGTCGCCCGCGAACCAGAGCGGTGTGTCGGGAGCGGGGGCGGCTTTTTTCAGGAGGCGCTGGAAGGGGTCGCAGCAGCCCTGGAGGTCGCCGAAGACTAGGGGGGCGAGGGAGGTGGCGGTGCTGGAGGCAAGGGCGTCGGTCATAGAAAGTGAATGCACACGTACCGCGGCGAACTTGAAGTATGCGGAGATTATGGAGCAGGGGGTGAATACCGTCTGACTTGGTTTAACGCAACGCTAAAAGCGTTTCGCAGTTACACATTGCAACGCCGTGCAACTGAGCGTGGATAGCTGTATCAAGGTGTTATGCGTATAAGTTTTGCAGGGTCTAGCCTTATAATTCGAGGTTTTACGAAACTGAGGCTAGAGGCGTATTGAATCGGTCATAGATTCCGATTTGCGTTTAGAATCAGCGTCGGTTGCAATTTTTTCGCATATTCGAGCTTTGAGCGTGACGTGTAAGTCGCGTAAAAGCAACAAAGAGGGCCAAGTATGATTCTCGTGACGGGCGGCGCCGGTTTTATCGGCGCTAATTTTGTTCTGGATTGGCTCAAAGGCTCGGATGAACCCGTGCTGAACGTCGACAAGCTCACGTATGCGGGCAATCTGGGCACACTCAAAACGCTCAAGGACGACCCGCGCCACGTGTTCGCGCGCGCCGACATCTGCGATCGCGAGGCTATCGATGCGCTGCTCGAACAGCATAAGCCACGCGCCATTCTGCATTTCGCTGCCGAGAGCCACGTTGACCGCTCGATCCACGGTCCGGCTGAATTCGTGCAGACGAACGTCGTCGGCACGTTCATATTGCTCGAAGCCGCGCGGATGTACTGGAGCAAGCTGCCCGAAGACGAGAAGCAGGCGTTCCGCTTCCTGCACGTGTCGACCGACGAGGTCTACGGTTCGCTCTCCTCCACCGATCCGCAATTTTCGGAGACCACGCCTTACGCGCCGAACAGCCCATATTCCGCGACCAAGGCAGGGTCCGATCATCTTGTGCGCGCGTATCATCATACGTACGGCCTGCCGGTCCTGACGACCAATTGCTCGAACAACTACGGCCCGTACCAATTCCCCGAAAAGTTGATTCCGCTGATGATCGCCAATGCGCTCAACGGCAAGCCGCTGCCGGTCTATGGCGATGGCCAGAACGTGCGCGATTGGTTGTACGTTGGCGATCACTGCTCAGCGATCCGCGAAGTGCTCGCGCGTGGCGCGCTCGGCGAGACGTACAACGTCGGCGGCTGGAACGAAAAGAAGAATCTCGAAGTCGTGCACACGTTGTGTGACCTGCTCGATAAAGCGAAGCCGAAGTCGAGCGGTTCGTATCGCGACCAGATCACTTATGTGAAAGACCGTCCGGGCCACGATCGTCGCTACGCCATCGATGCGCGCAAGCTCGAGCGCGAGCTCGGCTGGAAGCCTGCGGAAACCTTCGAGACCGGTCTCGCGAAGACGGTCCAGTGGTATCTGGACAATCAGGCGTGGGCGGACGAAGTGGCTTCCGGCGAATACCGGAAATGGGTCGAGACGAACTACGCGCAGCGCGCGTAAGGGGCTGATGATGGCGCGCAAAGGCATCATTCTCGCCGGCGGTTCCGGCACGCGGCTTTATCCGATCACGCACGCGGTGTCGAAGCAACTGCTGCCGGTTTACGACAAGCCGATGATCTACTATCCGCTCTCTACGTTGATGATCGCGGGCATTCGCGACGTGCTCATCATCTCGACGCCGCAGGACACGCCGCGCTTCGAGTCGATGCTCGGCGATGGTAGTCAGTGGGGCATGAACATCCAGTATGCGGTGCAGCCGTCGCCGGATGGACTTGCGCAGGCGTTCATTATCGGCAAGGAATTTGTCGGCAACGATCCGTCGGCGCTGATTCTCGGCGACAACATCTTCTACGGTCACGATCTCGCGAAGCAACTCGAGAGCGCCGATCAGCGCACTGAAGGTGCGACCGTGTTCGCATATCACGTGCACGATCCCGAGCGATATGGTGTCGTCGAGTTCGACCAGCAGTTTCGCGCATTGTCGATCGAAGAGAAGCCCGCGAAACCGCGTTCCAACTATGCGGTGACAGGTCTCTATTTCTATGACAATAAAGTATGCGATATCGCGGCAGACATCAAGCCGTCGCCGCGCGGTGAGCTCGAAATCACCGACGTCAATTCGCGTTATCTCGAACAAAAGAAGCTCGACGTCGAGATCATGGGACGCGGCTATGCATGGCTCGACACGGGCACGCACGATTCGCTGATCGATGCGGCCACCTTCATCGCGACGTTGCAAAAGCGACAGGGGCTCGTCGTGGCGTGTCCTGAAGAAATCGCGTATCGCAAGCGCTGGATCGGCGAGGAACAACTGCTGGCGCTCGCGAAGCCGCTGGCGAAGAACGCCTACGGTCAATATCTGCTCAATCTTCCGAAGGACCAAGTCGCATGGCCATCCAAGTAACTGCAACGGCGCTGCCCGAAGTCAAAATTATCGAGCCGAAGGTTTTCGGCGATGCGCGTGGTTTCTTTTACGAGAGCTTCAACGCGCGCGAATTCGCGGAGCAGGTGGAAGGCGGCGTCGAGTTCGTGCAGGACAACCACTCGCGCTCCGCGAAGGGCGTGCTGCGCGGTCTGCATTATCAGATTCAGCATGCGCAGGGCAAGCTCGTGCGCGTGGTGGAAGGCGAGGTGTTCGATGTCGCCGTGGACGTCCGCAAAAGCTCGCCTAATTTCGGCAAGTGGGTGGGCGTGACTCTTTCGGCGGAAAATCATCGGCAACTGTGGGTGCCGCCGGGATTCGCGCACGGCTTCGTCGTGCTGTCGGATGCGGCGCAGTTCCTCTACAAGACGACGGATTACTGGTTTCCCGAGTTCGAACGCAGCATCGTGTGGAATGACAAAGAGATCGGCATCGAATGGCCGATCGATTTCGAACCCTTGCTCGCGGCCAAAGACGCGGCGGGCAAGCGCCTGGGCGAAGCCGAGTGTTTCGAGTGAGCGACGCGATGAAGAACGATGATCAACGCACGATCCTTCTGACAGGCGTCAACGGTCAAGTCGGCTTTGAGCTCGCGCGCACTTTGCAGGGACTCGGCAGGATCGTCGCACTCGACCGCAGCAAGCTCGACCTCGGCGATCTCAACGGAATCCGAAAGGTGGTTCGCGAGGTGAAGCCGTCGCTGATCGTCAATCCCGCGGCTTACACGGCGGTCGACAAGGCCGAAAGCGATGTCGAAGCCGCGATGTGCGCGAACGGCGAAGCGCCCGGTGTGCTCGCGGAAGAGGCGAAGCGTCTGGGCGCCGCGCTGGTTCACTATTCGACCGATTACGTGTTCGACGGCACGAAGGACGGCGTCTATGTCGAAGACGATGTGGTGAATCCGCAGAACGTCTATGGCAAGAGCAAGCTGGCTGGCGAGCAGGCGATCGCCGCTTCGGGCTGCGATCATCTGATCTTCCGCACGAGTTGGGTCTATGGGACGCGCGGAAAGAATTTTCTTCTGACGATGCTGCGGCTCGGTGTCGGGCGCGACGAACTAAATGTTGTTGCAGACCAGTTCGGTGCGCCGACGTGGGCCGTGACGATTGCCGCGCTGACCTCGAATGTGCTGGCGCAATCCATCACGGCGGATGATAGCTGGTGGGCGGTAAAATCGGGTGTCTATAATCTGACGGCAGGTGGATCGACCTCGTGGCACGGTTTTGCCAAGGCAATCTTTGAATCGAGCGGTCTCGACACAAAACCGGTCGTGAAACCCATTCCGACAGCCTCTTATCCGACGCCGGCCAAGCGGCCGGCCAATTCGCGCATGTCGGGAGAAAAGCTTTTCGCTGCCTTCGGGCTAGAGGCGCCTAAGTGGAATGACGCATTGCGCCTGAGTTTGGCCTCGCTGCCGAGACATTGTTTTTAGGAACCGGGCGCTGGAAAGATCAATATGGTTGGGAATCAAGGAAGCACCACTGCGGCGATCAGCAATCTATTGGTTGCTGAACCCGTGTCGCGACAGCGTCTTGGCGCATCGAAAGTTCTGATTGTTGGCGACGTTATGCTTGACCGCTATCTGTTCGGCGACGCGAATCGCATTTCGCCGGAAGCGCCGGTTCCAGTCGTGCATGTGCAGCGGACCGAGGAGCGTCTGGGCGGGGCCGCGAATGTCGCGTGCAACATCGCTGGGCTCGGCGCGCTGGCATCGCTTGTTTGTGTCATCGGCTGCGACGAACCCGGCGAGCGTCTCGTCTCGCTGCTCGAAAAGAGCAACGTGCAGGCGCATGCCGAACGGGACAGCACAATTGCGACCATAATCAAGATGCGCATCATCGCCCGGCATCAGCAACTCGTGCGTGTCGACTTCGAAGAAAAGCCAACCAAGGAAATTCTGCTGGCGGGTCTCGCGCGTTTCGAGGCCGTGCTCCCGAACGTGCAGGTCGTGCTGCTGTCGGACTACGCAAAGGGCGGACTGACACACGTGACCGCGATGATCAAGCGCGCCCGCGAAGCGGGCAAGCAAGTCCTGATCGATCCCAAGGGCTCAGATTGGTCCCGCTACCGAGGCGCGACCCTCATCACGCCGAACCGGGCGGAACTTCGCGATGTGATCGGCGCATGGTCCTCGGAAGAGGCGTTGACGGAGCGAATCACCGAGTTGCGCCTCTCGCTCGACATCGACGCGTTGCTGCTTACGCGCTCGGAGGATGGCATGACGCTGTACACCGACGACGCCATCCTGAATGTGCCTACCGAGGCGCGCGATGTATACGATGTCTCCGGCGCCGGCGATACCGTCATCGCGACTGTCGCGGCGATGCTCGGCGCCGGTCTTCCATTGGCCGACGCTGTAGTCTACGCAAATCGCGCGGCCGGCATCGTGGTAGGAAAGGTCGGCACGACGCCCGTGAGCTATGAAGAGCTCTTTCCGGCAGAGGCTTCGCAGCACTAACCCGTCCGTTCTCCTCCAAAATATCTAAATGACCCTCATCGTAACCGGCGCGGCCGGATTCGTCGGCAGCAATATCGTCAAGGCGCTCAATGAACGCGGCGAGCGCGTGATCGCCATAGACAACCTCGCGCGCGCGGACAAATTCAAGAACCTCGTCGACTGCGAGATCGACGACTATCTCGACAAAACCGAGTTTGTCGCGCGTTTTCGGCGAGGCGACTTCGGGCGCGTTCGCGCGGTTTTCCACGAAGGCGCGTGCTCGGACACGATGGAGTCCGATGGTCGCTACATGATGGAAAACAACTTTCGCTATAGCCGGGAAGTGCTCGACGTCTGCCTCGAGAATGATATCCAGTTCCTCTACGCGTCGTCTGCCGCGGTGTATGGCGGTTCGGAGCAATTTGTCGAACGCCGTGAATTCGAGAAGCCGCTAAACGTCTACGGTTACTCAAAGTTCCTCTTCGATCAGATCATTCGTCAGATTCTGCCACGCGCGAAGAGCCAGATTGCGGGGTTCCGCTACTTCAACGTGTACGGGCCGCGTGAAGCGCATAAATCCCGCATGGCATCGGTTGCCTTTCACAATTTCAATCAGTTTCTCGAGCAGGGCAAGGTCAAGCTGTTCGGTGAATATCTCGATTACGCACCGGGTCAGCAGACGCGCGATTTCATCTCTGTCGAGGACGTGGTCAGAGTCAATCTCTTTTTCTTCGATCATCCTGACAAATCTGGCATCTTCAATCTCGGCACGGGACGCGCGCAGCCCTTCAACGACATAGCGCGAACGGTGGTCAACACCTTGCGTGAACAAAGCGGCGAAGCTGCGCTGCCGTTGGAGGAACTGGTGGCGCGCGGTCTGATCGAGTACATCCCGTTCCCGAACGCGCTGCGCGGCAAGTACCAATGCTTCACGCAAGCCGATCCGTCGAAGCTGCGCAGCGCGGGCTATGATGCGCCGTTCCTGACGGTCGAGGAGGGCGTGAGCCGATACGTACGATGGATGACTGACCAACGTGGCTAACGGCAGTCCCCTCGGTATCGTCGTGGTCTATTACCACCCCGACGAACATTGCGTGCAGCGTGCGAATAGCTTCGCCGATTCGGGTGTGTGCGTTGTCGTCGACAATACCGAACAGGCATGCTCGAAGCGGGAGTTGGGGCTGCGCGAGAAGGTTCAGCTCATTTCCAATGGCGCGAATCTCGGGATTGCGACAGCCTTGAACCAAGGCGTTCGCGCCGTGCACGATGCCGGCTGCGACTGCGTTCTACTATTCGATCAGGACAGCGAGCCGTCCGGCGAACTGCTGAATGAATTGCCGCGGATGCTTCGCGCCGAAGCGGCGGCCGGACGGCGCGTGGCACTGATGGGTCCGGCCTACGAGGACGCTCGTTTGGGCGGGGTTACGCCATTCGTGCGCTTCGGGTTCCCAGCGTTGCAGCGAATCGCCCCCGTTGGCACGTTACCTCTTCAGGTCGATTTTCTGATCACATCGGGGTCCTGCTTGAATCTGGCGGCGTGGCCTGCCATCGGACCCATGGACGAGTCGCTGTTCATCGATTTCGTCGATCTCGAATGGTGCGCGCGCGCGCGCAGGGCCGGTTTCGATTTGCTCGGCGTGCCGCACATCCGGCTACGGCATTCGCTGGGCGGGGATCCTGTTCGCGTGCTTGGGCGCGCCTACCCGAGCCACAGTCCGCTCAGGCATTACTATCTGTTTCGCAATGCGGTCAATCTGATCGGCCGCGGCTACATGCCGTGGACGTGGAAATGGACCGAACTGGTGAAGATGCCGTTCCGCCTTGTTATTTATGGCGTTTGGCTCAAGCCCCGAACCGCTCACGTCAAGATGGCGTTCCTCGGCATCTGGCATGGATTGACCGGACACATGGGGGCGCTCAGAGGGCGATGAAGTCCCGGTGCCGGGAATAGCGAAGGGGCCTGCCGGCCCGTCCTCAATTAACGGAGTTGAAAGACCTACAATGTTCAAATCTGCATCCGCAGACCTGCGGCAAAGTCTTACGTCCTGGCGGCTATGGACACTTCTCGGCTGGCTCGAGGTTCGTCAACGCTATGCGCGCTCGCGAGTGGGACCGTTCTGGCTCACTATCAGCATGGGCGTCATGATCGGATCGATCGGCGTAGTGTACGGCACGCTGTTCGGCATGAGCATGCGTGACTATCTACCCTTTCTCTCCATCAGCCTCGTCATGTGGACGACGTTTGCGCAGACTGTGCAGGAGGGCAGTGTCGCATACATCAACAGCGGGACTTACATCCGGCAGGCGGCGACACCGAAGCTGATCTATATCCTTCAGGTGGTCTGGCGCAATCTCGTCATCCTTGCCCACAATTTCCTGATCGTGCTCGTTCTGCTCGTCATTTTTGGCGTCAAGAGTTGGGTCACGCTACCGATCTTCATCCCAGCACTGGTCGTCTACATGCTCAATGCAATGTGGATCGCCATGGTTGCCGGGTTGTTGTCCGCGCGTTTCCGGGACCTTCCGCAGATCATTGCGGCGCTGATTCAGATCGCGTTCTATGTAACACCCATCATCTATCGCCCTGATGCGCTCAAGCGCTTCTCGTTTATCGTCGAATACAACCCGCTCGCGCATCTCATCGAACTGGTCCGTTCTCCGCTGATTGGCCAGGGGCCGAGCGACCTGACCTGGATAGTGACGATCGGCATGGCGCTGGTCGGCTGGTCATTCGCGCTCGCGATGACGGGCCGTTTTCTAAAACGCATCCCTTACTGGGTCTGAGGTTAGTCCATCATGGCTTTCGTTGAATTGAAGGGCGCCACGCTAGACCTGCCGATCTACGACGTCCAGGGACGCTCGCTGAAAAAGCAAGTGCTGCGCATGGGTCGGCGCAATACGATCGCCGAAGACAATGCGGGCGTGATCGTGGTTCGCGCAATCGACAACGTCGATCTCCGTCTCGAGAGCGGTGACCGCATCGGGCTTATCGGGCATAACGGTGCGGGCAAGTCGACGTTACTCAGAACCATGGCCGGCATCTATTCCCCCACGACCGGAACGGTGACGAGCGAAGGCAAGATCGTGCCGCTGCTGGACATAAGTCTGGGCATGGACGACAACTCCAGCGGATATCAGAACATTCGTCTGCGCGGCCTGCTCCTCGGCATGACAGATGCCGAGATCAAGCAGAAGGCCGACGAGATCGCGGAATTTTGCGAACTCGGCGACTATCTTGACCTGCCTTTGCGAACGTATTCCAGCGGGATGCGCGTACGTCTCGCTTTCGCGGTTTCGACCGCCGTCGACGCGGAAATTCTGTTGCTCGACGAAGTTATGGGCGTGGGTGACGCTTCGTTCATGCACAAGGCGAAAGAGCGCCTCGCCGACCTGCACAGCCGGGCCGAGATCGTCGTGCTTGCGATGCACGCGAATGCGGAAATCCGCAGGGTCTGCAATAAGGCGCTCTGGATGGAGCGAGGCAAGGTGCGAGCGTTTGGACCCGTCGAAGAAGTCGTGGCCGCCTACGAGGCGCAGGTCTGATTCATGCGATGGCGCGCGGTGCTTCTATCGCCGCAGCAAATGCTGCGAACCGTCGGGCAGGCCATTCGCGTCCGCGGCGGTCCGCTGCCGGTTGCGCGTGCGTTGTTGAGCGTCGTGCGGCGCGAGGGCATGCATGGCGTGCGCCGGATGATCGCACGCGCAGGCAGGAGCGATGACTACGCCCGGTGGGTGCGTGATTTCGACAGCATCGACGATACGATGCGCGCGCGACTTAGGGCTGAAGCCGGAGCGCTCCCAATTGCGCCGTTGATCTCCGTGATCGTGCCCGTGTTCAACACGCCGCAGGCATTCCTGCGCGACATGATCGAGTCGGTGCGCGCCCAGTTGTATCCGCACTGGGAGTTGTGCATTTGTGACGACGCATCGACCGAAGCGCACGTATGGCCCATGCTCTGCGACTATGCGCGGCGGGACGATCGCATCAAGGTGATGCGGCGTTCGGCAAACGGTCATATCTGCGCCGCCAGCAACGACGCCTGCGCGCTGGCGTCTGGCGAATTCATCGCCCTGCTCGATCACGACGACCTGCTTGCGGAGCATGCGTTACTGATGGTCGTGCGCTATCTGTCGCGCCATCCCGATGCACGCATGTTCTTCAGCGACGAAGACAAGCTGGCGGCCGATGGCAGCCGCATTGAGCCGTATTTCAAGTCGGACTGGAATCCCGTGCTGATGCTCGGGCAGAACATGTTTTCCCATCTTGGCGTGTTTCAAGCAAGGTTGTTGCGGGAGACAGGCGGTTTTCGCGAAGGCATGGAGGGAAGTCAGGACTACGATCTGGCGCTTCGCTGCGCGTTGTGCGTAGACGCGGATCAGATCGTGCATATCCCCCACGTGTTGTACCACTGGCGGCTCGATGCGAGCAGCACGGCGGCCAACGTAGCTGCGAAACCCTACGCGAGAAATGCGGCGCTGCGCGCCGTGCGCGATCATCTGGCGCAAAGCGGCCGCAAGGCTCAGGTGGAGCCGTTGAACGACCGCTCGCCCATGTTGCGTGTGCGATTCGACGTTTTGAAGCCGACACCACTCGTTTCCATTCTGATCCCAACGCGAGACCGTCCGGACCTGCTGCGGCAATGCGTCGAGAGCATTCGGGCGAAAACGCACTACGGCTCGTTTGAAATCATCCTGATCGACAACGGCACGAACGATCCCGAAGCATTGGATCTGCTGCGGGAGTACGAGAAAGCGGAGAATACGGAAGTTCTGCGAATCGACGCTCCGTTCAATTTCTCGGCACTGAACAACGCGGCGGCGGCGCGCGCAGGGGGAACCGTGCTTTGTCTCATGAACAACGATATCGAAGTCAGCGATCCCGACTGGCTCGGCACGCTGTGCGGCTACGCCATGCAGCCCGGCGCCGGCGCGGTAGGCGCGGCGCTGTGGTACGGCGATGAGCGGCTGCAGCATGGTGGCGTCGTGCTTGCGGGGAATAGCGTTGCTGGTCATCTGCATCACCGCTTGCATCGGGGAGATCCAGGCTACTTCGGCCGTGCAGTGCTTGCGCAAGAGGTGAGCGCCGTGACCGCCGCGTGTCTGGTCGTGCGCAAGGATCGCTATGATGAAGTTGGCGGCCTCGACGAAGTACATCTGAGGGTCGCGTATAACGACGTAGACTTCTGTCTGAAGCTGACGCAGGCCGGGTACCACAATGTGTATGTGCCGTACGCCGCGCTGTTTCATCACGAATCGGCGACGCGAGGGCCTGACCGTGACGGAGCGCGAGCAAGGCGTCTCGAACAGGAAGCACATACTATGATCGGGCGTTGGGGCGATCGCCTCCATTCTGATCCTTTCTATAATTCGAACCTCGAAATCAATGGAGGACGGTTCTTTGCGCTGGCATGCCCTCCGCGCATTGGACAGTTCGACTAATAAGCCACACACGACGAAACCATGAAATTTACTGGCGGACTTTACGTTCCTGGTCAACACGGCAAGATAGAACTGGAACATCGCTATCTGTGCGTGGCGGAAGTTGCGGTCGGACGCGACGTACTCGATTTGACCTGCACCGACGGCCACGGCGCTGCCTTACTCGCACGGAAGGCACGCAGTGTCGTCGGCATCGAGCAATCCGCTGAGGCGGTGCGTCATGCGTGCGAGCGTTATCAAAGCAACAACATCGCGTTCCGTGAACGAGCAGCAGCAATTCCACTCGGCGATGCAGCCGTCGATGTCGTCGTCGATTTCGGACCGGAAGCACACTGCGTTGCAATGCTCGATGAAATCAAGCGCGTTTTGCGACCAGGCGGCGTGCTGATCGCTTCCGGCACGAAGGTGAATCGCGACGAGTTCGAACGGCTATTACACGCGGGTTTCTCAAACGTTTCAATCTATGGCCAGCGAGCTGTGCACGGGTCCGCGTTGTTGGGAGAAGGGAACGGTCCGCTCGCGAGCTTCGTGCAGGCAGAGTCCACCGGCACCGTGAGGCGCTCGAGCGGAGTGGTCGATCCGACCTGTCTTGTCGCGCTCGCATCGAGCGTCGAACTGCCAAAGCTGGATTCCGGCGTATTTGAACTCCAACAAACGAATCTCGCGCAAACTACGAATGCCGAGGCGATGCCACTGGTTGAGCGTGATGTCGAAATCGCACGGCAGGCCGCATCGCTGAACTCACTGGGAAAGAGTCTTTTCGAAGCGCGTGCGGAGATAGTCCGGCTGCAGCGCGAGAAGAAGCACGCGGAGGCGTCGATCGATCAGCTCAGCGCACGCATCGGAGTGCTGGACGCGGCCTTGCACGCTTATAAATGTTCGTGGAGTTGGCGCTTGTCGGCGCCGCTTCGCGTGCTGACGAGGGCCGCGCGAATGGCTAAGGATCTCGCCGTGATGCCAATGCGTTTCGCCGCGAATCGGTCGCGGCCGCCGTTCTCGCCGATAGTGGATGTCGAAGTCACGAAGTCGGGTTTCGTCAGTACTGGCAATGATCCACAGTTTCATGTCACTCCTGCTTGGACCGGCCTGAAGGCCGGTTGGGCGATGGTCGAGCTGGACATCGAAGCAGGCGGAACACAACTCAGTCCGATCCTTTATGCCTTCTCCGGTCACGACGGTTCGCAGGTCCATGCGTTTCCTATCGCCAGCTATAAGCGAGGTCTCGAACGGCGTCTGATCGTTCTGCCGCCGGACGTGCGTTCATTACGCTTTGATCCGACGGACCAGAGCGGCGTACGATTCACCATCCGTCATCTGTCGGTCCGCAACCTCAGTAAGCTCGGTCTCGCGCGCGAAGCTTTCGGCGCGCTGGACGCGGGGCAGCGCACGGCACTCGTGCGGGCAATCGTGAAAGGCAATCTCGGGCTGGCGAAAACACTTCTACAAGGCGGTGTCACGAGCCGTCACGACAGCGGCGAATATCGCGCGTGGGTCGAGTTGCATGATTCGCTTACTCCGGACGATATCGCCGCTATCCGTGCGAAATGTGCGGCCATGCCCGTCAAACCGCTGATTTCGGTCTTGATGCCCGTCTACAACACGCGTCCTAAATATCTCCGCAAGGCGCTGGATTCGGTGTTGGGGCAACTCTACGAAAACTGGGAACTCTGCATTGCCGACGATGCATCACCCTCTCCGGAGATTCGTCGTGTGCTCGAAGAGTACATGGAGCGCGATAGCCGCGTGAAGGTCGTGTTCCGGCAGAAGAACGGACACATATCGGCCGCGAGCAACTCAGCGCTCGAAATCGTGACAGGCGAGTTCGTGGCGCTGATGGATCACGACGACGCCATTCCTGCGCACGCACTTTATATGGTCGCAGACGAGATCGTGCGGCATCCGGACGTCGACCTGATCTATACGGACGAGGACAAGGTCGATGAGAACGATCGTCGTCACGATGCGCACTTCAAGACCGACTGGAACAGAGAACTGTTCTATTCTCAGAATTTCATTGCGCACATGGGGGTGTACCGGACGTCGATCGCGCGCAAGATCGATGGTTTCCGCGTCGGCTTCGAAGGCAGCCAGGACTATGACTTCGTGCTTCGCTTCCTGATGCATACGGAAGCATCGAAGATTCGCCATATTCCGCATGTGCTTTACCATTGGCGCATTTTTCCTGGTGTTACGAGCTTTTCAACCGACAATCCGGACTCGTCGGTCGAAACCGCTCGCCGCGCGCTGGTGGAGTATTTCCAGCAAGCGGAGCCGACCGCCGAAGTCGTCGGGATCACTCAGTTTCCCGGTTGGTGGCGCATCAAGCGCAAAGCGCCCGATGTCTTGCCGCGCGTTTCGCTCATCGTTCCTACACGGGATCGTCTCAATGTCCTCAAGGCGGCAGTGGAAGGACTGATGCACTCGACGCGCTACGATGATCTCGAAATCATCATCGTCGATAACGGAAGCATCGAGGCGGAGACGCTGCAATTCTTTGAGCAGGTTCGGCATGATCCGCGCGTGAAGATTCTTCGCGATGACGGTCCGTTCAACTTCTCCGCGTTGAACAACCGCGCTGCTGCCATGGCCACTGGATCAATCCTCGGCTTCTTCAACAACGACATTGAAGTAATTCACGACGACTGGCTCCTCGAAATGGTCGCGCAGGTCAGTCGTCCGGGCATTGGTGCCGTAGGCGCCAAGCTCTATTACGCTAACGAGACCATACAGCATGCCGGCGTGATCATGGGCTTATACGGAGTCGCCGCGCACGGACACCGGCATTTCCCGCGAAACTCCGTCGGCTATTTCGGCCGGCCGCTGCTCACGCAGAATCTCTCGGCTGTCACCGCGGCGTGCATGCTCGTGCCGAAGTCGGCATTCGAGGAAGTAGGCGGCTATGATGAGGAAAACCTGACCGTCGGATATAACGATGTCGACCTTTGCCTGAAGATCAGGGCGGCGGGCTACGATGTCGTCTACACGCCGTTTGCCGAGTTGTATCACCTCGAGTCGGTGTCCCGCGGTAACAACGTCAGCGCGGCGCAGATTGAGCGGGACGCGCGAGAACGGTCTTACATGTTGTCTCACTGGGCCGAAGTGATTGCTCGGGATCCTTTCTACAGTCCCAATCTCACAGTTTCGAGTGAAGATTTTTCGTTGGCGTTTCCGCCGCGTGCTCATAAACCTTGGCTGGAATAGGCTCCCATGGCCGACACATTATTCAAGCGCGGCGTCCGGCGCGTCATCAGACAGGTCGCGTCGAGCCTTCGCACTCCAGCGGCGCCGTCCGTCCGAGAAGAAGCACTCGGTCGCGCACGCGCGACGTTGTCGGGCGTGCAGGGACGTTTCGACGATGCACATCCTATTACAGCGGACACGCTAGTCCGGGCCGCGAAAGAGTCGTCGATGATCGTCGCGGGCTTTACGCCATTTCCGAACGTGGCGATGCTTGTCGATGCGCTTCGGTTAGAACGCATTCACTTGGGCGAACTGGTTATTGTCGATGCCACCGCTGAAGAGCCTAGGCTCGTCGCGATTCGCGATCATCGGCTTGCATGGGGAAGACGTCTGCCCTTGACCCGTATTGTCGTCGTGCCGTACGCGCGTCAGGAATTCCGATTCGCCGATGCGATGAACGAGGGCATGCGATATGCGAGCGGCAAGTACATCTGGATTGCTGGCCGCGACCTCGTGCCGGTTCAGGGGTGCTTCGAGTATTTGCTCAAGGCTATGCTCGCGCGAGGCGAGAAGGCGGTCGTGATCAGCGAATTGTTTGGACCCGACGGCCAGCGCATGGAAACGAACCTGCCTTCAGCCGCGACCAGCGGACGGCCGCTTCCGGGCGCGACGCAGTCGCTGGACGTCAGGCTATATCCTTCGTCGGTGTCGCCGCACAACGACCTCGCTGCCGATTTCGCGGAATCGGCTCCGCCGGTCTCAAACTTCATTCGCGGCCTCTTCGGCGGGCCACGCTCATTGATTGCAGATAAGTCAAACGGAGTGTTCGACCCGCGTTTCATCACGAACATCGCTGTCGCCGATTACTCATTGCGGCTTGCCGAGGGTCAGGTAAATATCTATCGGGCGCCGGCGGCTGCGTGGTCCCAACGGGGCGAACCCACCGATGCGGGGGCGCCGTGGGAAGCGCTGCACGACTGGCGCTGGCTGATCGATCGACGGGCGGAGCACGCGAAGTCGGAACGGATCGAACTTGTGTGTCCGTTCCATCGTGGTGATGTCGTGCTCGCGACTCAGGTGGCCGCCCATGCGGTCGGATTGGGCAAGCTTGTTCGGTTGCACGTTGCGCGCGGCTTGATGTCGTGGGTGCGTGATTTCGCGCCCGACCTTCCGTTAGAAGCGGTGGATGTTCCGATCGCGTCAGCTGAAGACACTTATCCGCTTCTGCTCCAGGCATATCACGCGGTGTCACAGCGTCCCGACGCATCTCCCCTGATCGCGCGCTGCCATCCGTCGAGAAGCTTGTCGGAAACGGGGCTGAACCTGGTCGAATACATGCTCGAAGAGGTCGGGTTGCCTCTCGATACGCTGCTGGGCAATATCGAGCCGCTGTCGACGGACGAACAACGGCGCGTGGCCGACGAACTGATGCGCGAATTTGGGTCGAACGTCATGTTCGTGCACCCTTTTGGCGGGTGGAGTTTGAAGTCCATTCCGCCGCATATCCTGCAAGAGTTCGCGCAGCACGTTCACGAGCACGGGTTCAAGCTGGTTCAGATCGGCGGTGCGCAGGACCGACGGCTGGAGTGTTGCGACGGTGCGATTCTGCAGAATTTCCTCCCCTCGCAGTGGCGTGAGATTCTCGCTCGAGGCAGTGCCCTGTCCGGCGTCGACTCCTGGACCGCTCATTTCGGTGCGATTCTTGATATCCCGCAGATATCGTTTTTTGGATCGACGCACCCGAAACATGTCAGTACGAAGCGATTCTTTGCGAAGCAAACGCGGCCTAACCTGGTATTAGGGCCAGTGGTGAACTGTTCGCCCTGCAACTCTCTGACTTGCATCTCGTTTCCTGATCGGGACTATTGCACCGGATACGCGATCGACGCAGACGCGCTGCATCAGTTTCTATCGGCGCTCGGGTGCTCGGGCGCGCAGATGTGGGAGCGGCGAATCCCTAACGAAATGGTCTTTCGTAAATAGGCTGACGAGATGATTTATCGGTTTTCTGCGCGGCGACCGGAATGCCACTGCATCGCGCCAGCGCCATACTTGAAGGGTGGCATAATTTCGTCCACCTCGAAGTTCAGAATAGAGGAGCCTCAATGAAGCGCATGAACATTCTCGTGAGTTCTAGTCGCCAATGGAATCCTGGAGATGAGTTCATCCGCAAAGGCGTCGAGAGGCTATTGCAGAACATTCTGGGAACCGACCAGAACTGGCTGCTATGGAACCGCAATCCCGACCTGTTCATTGACCGTTGGATCGATCGTCGGATGCGAACGGATTTCCTCACAAATTCAATGCGCGATCCCTCGCTTGACGTGGTCGATCTCGTCGTTTTCGCCGGTACCCCGGAATGGTTCGGCCAACCCGTCGAACGAATTTACCGCTGCCTGTTGACGCATCCGGACGTTCCGGTCCTAGTGTTGGGAGCAGGTTCGGGCACTGATATGCCGCAACTCGCGCCTTATGAGGTCGAGGTGCTCGATCGCAGTAATGTCTTCATCACTACGCGAAGTCCTGACCTCGCTGAGTGCCTGAATGCTCAGCTATCGACGCCAAAAGCAATCCCGCTGCCGTGCCCGGCGTTCTACAGTGCCGATGAGTCTCAAGGATGGGTCATGCGCCACCGTGTCGGAGTGATCGTGCAGAGCTCGGGGGCGCCGAATCAAAGCATTGGGGAAGAACTGGTACAGGGCCTGATCACTGAGTTGCGGAAGGCTGAGGGCAGAATCGAATTGGATATCATCAGTCTCTATATCGACGAGCATATGCGTTTCTCACGCCTCGGCCTGAAGCATCCGTGCATGTACAGTTATGAGCCCGATCACTTTCTGGCTCAGTTCTCGAAGTATTCGACCATTATCTCGACTCGGCTGCATGGAGCGATAGCAGGGCTATCTGCTGGTGTTCCTTCCATTCTGCTGGCGGAAGAGAACAACTTCAGATTGCGGAGCACACAGAAGCCGTTCAATGATTTCCTGCCGATTCATAGCGTGAGAGAGGCTTTCGGGCTCGCGGCCGAGACGTCGGCAGAGCAGTGTCGCCAGAAAGCAATGGATCTTCGATCATTCCGGACCAACGCGTTCAATGATCTCAAGGGAAGAGTGAAGGCGTTCATCGCCGATTTCATGCCTGAAGAGTCGGCGTGACCAGATCACTCGGCAATGGGCGGTTTGGCGCATGCAGATGGATCGATGCGATGTTGCGCTTCGCATGAAAGTCGGAATGCCGAAAGCGCTTAAAGGAGCGAGTCGGAGCCGAATTCGAGGCGCCCGGTTCAGCGGAAATCTAGCTGAAAAGGGCGGGGATGCCTTGAAAGTGTCGAGTGCACCGCGCCCTTCTCGTACTTCAAGCGCACTTCTGCGAGGTTGAGATTTCGCGCCGGTCGCTTAGCGAACCGCATCGTGACTGACGTCCTTTCAGACGTGCGGACCAGTTTCAGTCAGGCTGTCTCGGCAGCGTGTTCTTAATCTTCATCCTTGTGCAGGGAGGCATTCAAGCATCATGAGTATCCTTGACGCGATTCCGGTCGTTGCCGAGTTTTCCGCCTCCGATAGCCACAGCACCGAACAGTGGTGTACTGGGCTTCATTCAGGCAACATCGGCGATGTTATTTACTCATTGCCGACCTGTCAGATGCTCGGAGTCAATCACGTGATTCTCAACGTGTGTGCTGATCCGGCTTTCGGCGGGCGGGTGCTCAATGAGCAAGCCGCGAAGGCACTCGCACCTTTGCTGCTCGCGCAGGAATTTATTCGGCGCGTATCGATTATCAAATCCGGTGTTCCTTGGGAATATGCCGATCCGGCGCAACTTGGCGTCGACTACATCCTGGATTCGTTTCGGGCAAGCTTTACCAATCCCAGGCTGCATCTTTTGTACGCTCATGGTGTGCCGTTCAACCTGATGGTCGATGGCGCGAAACCCTGGGTCACGTTGGGCTCGGACGATGACCAGACACCAGCGAAGACGCAGCCGTACATCGTCGTTGGCCTGACGAGCCGCTATCGCCGTTACGACCACGCGTACTACGAGTACCTTTTCCGCAATGTACCGCCGGAACGGGTTTTCTTCGTCGGAGTAGGGCATGATCAAATCGAGCGGAGAAACATTGGAGGCACGGCGTTCCAGACGAAGAGCTTTCTCGATCTCGCGAGACTTCTGCAGAATGCCGCTTTGTTCATCGGGAATCCTTCGTTCGCGTATGCGTTGGCCGAAGGGCTCAAGCTGAATCGCATCGTCGAGGTTCCGGAAGAAAACAATGTGTACCCACTGGACGGATCAGGCTCGCTGCTTCACATGTTGGCGCCTGAAGCAGTGCGAGCGAAGATTTTCAACGCTCTGCAACTGAAGGATTGCTCCAATGCCTCAGCGCCGACCCTGCTGACGGGGTACACGCTGGCAAACATGCAGCATGCGCAGCTTTACTTCGATACCGGTCCAGGATTCAATGAGACGGAGTCGATCCCCAAGCCAGTTTTCAGAGGCGCCAATCGCTACGCGTTCGATGGTTTTCCAGAAGGTGCCAGCGTTCGGTGTTTACGATTTGATCCGGTCAACGATCACGTCATCGCGCGGGTCAATAGCATTAAACTGTCAGGCAAAGCCGGCGAAGCGAGTCTCAGTGCCACTCCGTCAAATGCATTGTGCGTAAACGATGGACAATATTGTTTCGCCAATGACGACCCGCAGTATTCGATCGACGTACCCGAGCAGTTTCGGAACGGTATCGAGCAGATCGTCATTGATATGGAAGTGATTGCGATTGGCACGGACGAAGTTGCGAGGGCACTGTATCCACGTCAAATCGAATCTCTCGTTGCGCGCCAGAGACAACTGGACGCAGACAAAGATGCGATGGCAATCGCCAATCAGCGGTTGCTGACGGAGCAAAGACGACTGACCGCGGAGAGAGACAGTCTGGTGGCGGGTCGGGACCAATTGCTGGCTGAGAAAAATCAATTGTCGGTACAACGAGATCGACTGACAGCGGAGCGAGATCAGCTGTCGGTACAACGAGATCGACTGACAGCGGAGCGAGAACAGTTAGCGGCGCAGCGAGCGGCATCGGACGAGCAATGGAATCAGCTGCTGAAGAGCCGTTCCTGGCGCATAACCGCTCCGTTACGCTGGCTGTCCCGGCGCCGCACATAGATTTGGAGGGAGCAGCGGTACGCATTTGCAGGAGCTTGATTCATCTGTGATGCACCCGCGAAGTTGAAGTCGCTTCAGCGGGTGGCTCGGATCGGTCGCTAGTCGCTTTACATCGTGCAGACTGCGGGCGGGTCCGTCGAGCTGTCCAGCCGAACCACCGTGCTCAGCCGCGCAGTCAGCAGCGCTAAATCTGGAGGGGGTCATCACCGCCGCTGAAAGTTCGTCGACGGGATGCCTACTCTCGCTCGATGGTCAATAATGGATATCTTGACGGGGCGGTTCTAAGAGTGCTGCGTCATGAGAGCGATTGATCAGCGAAGCCCGAAACGGCGTAGGAGCGAGGTCTTGACATGCATGCTCGTTGGGATCCCGAACTTCATGAAGCGATGCTCAATATGCCGATAAGTGATCGCGGAGCAAATAACGGTAAGCGCGCCAATCGCCGCAGTGATACACCAATATGTTTCCAATCTCAGCGACGCAATCGGAACGAAATGGTTCGCGAGTCGGAAAACGAGATACAGGATGATGTTATGAATCAGGTACGCGCTGTAGCTAATTGCGCCGAGCACTCGCGCAGGTCGACAAGTCAGTGCTCCGAACAGCGTGTTGCCACTCGCAATGATCAAGAATGCCAGGAAGAATAGCGGCGCCTGGTGAGGATCATAAGCGGTTTGAGCGGTCCTGGAGATCACGAACAGCAACGCAACGAGAGCAACAGATCCCATAGAGCCAGCCAATATCTTCCCGATCGAGGGAAGGTAGTAAATGACGTTTGCCGTCAGTGCTCCGTAAATGAAGTACCACTCGACATTACTGGATGAATGCCAGTAAATAAGTAACGCGCATACGCCGATAACAATGAAGGAAGCGAAGCCGCTTGCAAAGAAAATCAGTATTGGAAAAATCAGGTAAAACTTCCATTCGTATACAAGTGACCAATACACCGTATTGATTAAAGGCGTGTCAGAATATCCGTTGACAGCGGGCGTGCCCGGGAAAGTGAAAAGCAGCCAAGCAGAACAGTCTTTTGCGAACTGGGAGAGTGGAACGTGCAGGCTAAAGTGCGTCAGAGCACAAGCTACAAAGACTACGATAAAGGCAGAGGCCATGTACATTGGCACTATGCGCTGAATCCGTGACCAGAAGAACCGCCGCAGATTGAGCCGTCCTTTGAGCGTCAAAGCCCGATGCCAAAAGAGCAGCGATGTCACCATAAAAAACATGGCGACTCCGCCTTGTCCTGACAGAGTTGCTATGCGCGACGGTGGCGTTGACCATTGCCCGACGGAGTAGAAGAAGTAGTTCACCACGCAGTGGTGCAGCAGCACGAAAATGGCGAGAAAACCGCGAAGTCCGTCGATCGAATGGAATCGATTGGCTGCCTGTTCGCGGTCCACCAGTCGGGAATAGAATTCCGAGTGCCTTTCAATGAACCACGCCAACATCATGAGCACGGCGACGATAAGGAAACTGGGGGCGACGAGGTTGGCTAGGCCGGCTAATGGCATGGATATTTCGTGAGGAGAAGAGAAGTACGTTCTCTGAATGGCATGCTGCGCGATGATCCTACCGATGTTTGATTCTTCGCGACGTCGGTTACTGCTGCGGCCGGAATCGCGCCGTCGAACGTATCGAGAGCCTTCGATCTCGTTCCGAATCCGGATATCGAACTAGACGGCGACCGGCTCGCCCACGGACTGCCGTCCCTCGATGCGAATGCGTTCGTCGGCGCCGTCTGGCAATCACGCCACATATGAAGGCGCTGGGCGAGCTTCAGCGGGGCAGCGAGGCGTAGGCCGTGGCAAGATGGTACGCTGTGGTCGAAGGCATATCGGCGCGCGAGACGGCGCCATCTTCGGAACGACTTTCCACCCATCCTCGCGCGTGTAGGAATCGTCTTCGGTAGCGTTCGATTTGCGCGCCGAGCACATCGGCGGCGACGCCACGCGTCGCGAGTGCGCGCAAGTACTCGGTCTGCGCCCAAATGCGCTGGGTGCTGTCGATTACGCTGCCTGACTCATCGAGCGCGGCATAGACTGCGCCCGAGCGTTCGTCCACGCCATGCCGCTCCGCAAAGTCGAATGCGCGTGCGAGCCGCCGGTCCAGACCCGCCGACACGAACGCCGGATTATCGCTTCCCATGCACAGGAAAAACCATTCGAACTGGTGACCAGGCTCGATCCGATTGTCCATTGAGCCGATCGGTAATTCGGCGATGCAGCCCGTGGCCTCGTCGACGAACGTGCGTGCGACGCTTCGCAAAAGCGCGGCCAAGCGGACGTCGTAGGTCGAGTCGCCGGTCGCCTCGCGCGCCGCCAGCCATGCTTCCGCCAGGTGCATGAGGGGATTCTGCAGCGGTCCGGTTTGCGTCGCGCTGAAGTCCTCGGAAACCTCGGCGTTGAGCAGTCCATCGCCAGTGGCGAAGCGTGCTTCGATGAGCTTCGCAGTCTCATCGACTAAATCGAATGCCGCCTTGGTGCCTGAGATTCTCGCGTAATGCGCACAGGCGAACACGACGAACGCATGTGTATAGAGATCTTTCTGGCGCTCGAGCGGCGCGCCGTTTTCATCGACGCTGTAGAACCACCCACCGTTTTGCCCATCGTAGAAGTAGCGCCGCAACGATGCGAAGAGCGTTGCAGCATGCGTCAGATCTCCGATCTCGGAAAATACGAAGAGCTGTCGCGCACATGCCATCGCACGATAGCGTTTGGGCGGCAGTGGCATGTGATCCTCTGATGAGATGGCTTCGAACGGCAGACCCATCGCGGCATTGAAGCCAGCGTGACGCCATATCGGCAGCACGACGTTCAGATAGTGTGCACGTATCTCGGCGATGCCTGACTCAGACAACGATTGCGTGCTGCACGGGTGCTCGGTAAGGTAGGTGATTGGATTCTGCATGGATGAAGCGTTATCGTGAACTGACGGCTGCAGCACGGTCACGGGATTCAGTGGCGACCGCAAATGCGAAAGGCCACAAGGATAGCAAACCGCGCGAAGCCACATGGCGGCTTTGAAGGACGCTGCCTTGTCAGGGAAAGGAAATCATTTGTAGCTGAGCATTTGTTGGCCGTTACACTGGGATCCGAACGCCGTTCGATTACGGCCGTCTCACGCCGATGCCGGGTGATTCGATTCATCGATAAACGAGGGTCGACACCGGAATCGCAACTGCCACGGATTCATTGACGCGTCAGGCAGTAACGCACTTTTCCTCAAGCTCTGGCTCGGGGAGCGCGCCAAGGCAGCCAAGGAAGAAATCGGGCACGTCGGGCCTACATCGCATGTCAAATTCGCTAGGAAAGATGCGGTGACAAAGTGTGAATTGGTGATCTGCACGGCGAACGTATGTAAGCTCCATCGTGTCGGGCATCATGACACCACCGACGATTCCAATGTACCCATGGTTGTTTGCATGCACATGGACAGGCTGGTGCGTCCGGTAGAGCTTCTCAAGGACGCGAGCGATTCTCGTCTGCCGCTCAGGCCCGCCTAGTACGAGCATGTGCACTTCGAGAACAATCTGCGAGAACTGAAGCTGCGTCGACTCGCTCATCGACTCGAACGTCTCCCATTCGAATCCCTCGATGTCCATTTTGAGGATCAGGTCCTCGCGGCCTGTGTGTCCGTTTGCTTCAATCAGACCGTCCAGGCGATCCAGTAGGCCGTCATCTGTCGGTTTTGCTGCGATGCCCTTTTTGGACCAATGAAAGTTGGGATGCTCGACGGGAAGCCTGGAAATAGTGTGATCGTATTGATAGATGTGACACCCGATCGCTGCCATGTCGAGATCCCACGAAACGTCGTCATTGATGCCCAGTGAATAGGCGACAACGTTGTGAAGGTTGTGATCGACCATCATGTATCCGCCGTCGTGGGGACGACCTTTTCGGATCAGTTGCCTCCCCACGACGTCCATAGGGCGCATGAGCGACCACATTCGACGCGCGGTATCTCCCATACTGGGGTCGGCGCTTCCAAAAAGAAGAGGGTACGGTCCGCCCTCCCGTTCGACGAGCGACTTTGTGAGCGCCGCGTTCCTATCACGTAGTTCGGCAACTTGTGAAGTATCGGCTTCACACCTTTTTGTCAGTTCTCGAACATGCTGCTCCAAAGCGCATTGGGCGCTGCGCAGGCCGTCACGCTCGGCGGTGGTTTGCGCCAGTAGTTCAAGAACTTTCCGCACTCTCGGGATGCGTCGATGAATTCCGAAAGGGATTCGCATATGGATGCTCTCTCGTTGTGTCGCCGATCCATCTACTTTAAACCCAAATTTGTCTTCGTCCGCGCCGATTGCTCGTATTGGGGCACCCACCGCGCCCTCGGGAAGGAGGCGACGGTAGAAGTTGCTTGTCCTACGAATTTGAAGTCTTGTGCTTCCCACGTTGCAACTATTCGATGATATATGAAAGTCGCTTCAAGCGATCAAAGGCGCGTGCTGACGTCGGGGGCATAGGAGTCTGGACGCCGGTCCAGTGAATGTTTTGGGGGCTGACTACATCCGAAGGCCGCGGCGTTGCTCACTTCCGTAAGATGATTCATCGAATGGGTCTGGTCGGACGAAATTTGGATCGGTCCATTTAAGCATTCGAGCGCTTGCCACATGCGGACGTGTCGACGAATTCGCCTGCTACATCGGTTCATACGTCGGGTTATGTTTGCTCCTGCTGGCGTCGTTGGAACAATGAAAAGGTTCGCACCATTCATCGAGAGTTAGCAGCCCCTTCGTTCATTCTGTTAAGGGTTCTAAGTGCGTCCGCATACGGGAATTATTCAGCTCGGGTTACTTCGCTGGCCTTTACTGATCAGTTCGATCGATCGCTTCGCGAGGCATCTCGAGTGAAGGGGGAAACCTTGCGCATCATCAGACGGCTGCATCGACGTACATTATTTCCGCTGTTCCAAACGGTGCTCAACGTGGTAATGCATTCGACTGCCGCACGCGCCGCTGACGCATATGCGGGAACAATGGCCGCAGATTCATTGATCTGGTCTCGTAGCTGGCAGATAACGTTTTGGCCGTCACGAAAGGACTTGGACTCGACAAGAATGTATATTGCTCCGGTCCCAACATCGAACTACCTTTCCCTTCGGCTCGGGTCATCGTGCGAGAAGTGAGGCGCGTTCAAATAGCTATCCCGGTCCCTGACCATGCAACTCGCCCTGCTCTACACCTTCTTCGCCGCCATCGCGACTGCCGCCAACATCGGCGCGCAGGACCTCACCACGCGCCTCTACACTGGCCCGTGGCACATCCTGCTCTCGGTATTCATCGGCACGGGCGTCGGTCTCGTCGTGAAATACGTGCTCGACAAGAAATGGATCTTCCGCTTCAAGGCCGAAAGCGCGCGCCACGACGCGACCATGTTCACGCTTTACGTGACGATGGGCCTCGTCACGACCGCAATCTTCTGGGGCGTGGAATTCGGCTTCAACCACATTTTCGGAACGGCGGAGGCGCGCTACATCGGTGCGTGCATCGGCTTGGCGATCGGCTACGTGATCAAGTACCGCCTCGACAAGCGCTACGTCTTCCGCACCTTCGCCTGACCTAAAGCGAAGCCCGCTTAAACACAAAACGAGGCACATTGCGAATGATCAGCATGATGCCCCACCAGAACCACGGCGTATAAAGCACGTCCTTCTTCCTCTCGATCCCGCGCACGATATCCTTCGCGACCTTCTCCGGCGTCGCGACGAGCGGTCCCGGCAGCGGCAGACCCGCGGTCATCGGCGTGGCGACGAAGCCGGGCTTGATATCGACCACATGCACGCCCACCTTGAAAAGCCGCGCGCGCAAGCCTTCGAGAAACGCCTGTAGCGCGGCCTTCGCGCTGCCATAAAGATAGTTCGACGGCCGCCCGCGATCGCCCGCCACCGACGAAATCACCGCGAGCGTGCCATGCCGCTGCGCTTCGAGCCGATTGGCGATCGGCGTGAGCAGCGCGATAAGCGAGAGCGCATTGGTATGAAACTCCCGCACCGCGACGGCAGGATCGCTCTGGCAAGCGGCCTGATCCGGCAGCGTACCCGACGCGACCAGCACGATATCGATCGAATCCATCTTTGCGGCGCAGTCGGCGAGCATCGCGGCGTGATCGTCGAGCTTGTCGATATCGAGCCGATGCACAGTCGCCGAAGCAGCGCCGCGCGCGGTCAGATCGGCGGCGACCTGCTCCATGCGCTCCTGATTGCGCGCGACGAGAAAGAAGCGCGCGCCTTTGGTCGCCCATTCGCGCGCGCAGGCGATGGCAATGGCGGACGTGGCGCCCACGATGACGATGTTCTTCATAGGCCGGTCATTCGTTTCCAGAAATGCGACAGCATCGTCGGATCGCGGAGCGATTCGAGTTGCTGCCATCGAGGATAGGCGGCGCGAAAATCGGCGCCCGACATGTGCGCGTCCTTGGCCGGATAGATGCGTCCGCCGGCTTCGCGCACGATCGTGTCGAGCGCGCCGAAGAGTGACGAGTTGCGCATTTCGTGCTGCGGAAAGTCGAGCGCGAGCGAGGTGCCTTCCATCGGAAACGACAATAGTCCCGGCGATGAAATGTCTCCGCAACGCTTGAGCACCGCGAGAAACGAACCCGTGCCGCTCGATGAAATGCGATCGAGCATCGCGCGGACCGCATCGCGCGCGCTCGCCGCCGGCACGACGCACTGATACTGCTGAAATCCCGACGGCCCGTAGATGCGATTCCATTCGAGCAGGCTGTCGAGCGGATAGAAATATCCGTCATAGCCGACGCGCGAAAGCTCGATCGGCTTGCGCTGCTTGCGGTAATACAGTTCGTTGAACGCGCGCAGCGTGAGGCCGTTGATGAGCGACACGGGCGGCGTGAACGGCACGCGGCGCTTGTTGCGTTCCTCGACATCGAGCGAGCCGTGAATCGCATGATCGCCCGCCATGAAAATGCCGCGTCCGAGCGCAGGCCCGCGGCTCGCGCAATCGACCCACGCGACGCAGTATTCATGCTTCGCGTCGTACTCCTCCGATAGATCGAAGAACTCGTCGAGCTTGCCGAAGCGGATGCTCGTCACGTCGATGAGACTCGTGCGAATCGGCATCAACGAGAACTCGGCCCACAGGATGAGACCGGTGAGCCCGAGGCCGCCGATCGTCGCGCTGAAGAGTTCGGTGTTCGATTCGGGCGAGCATTCGACCAGCGTGCCGTCGCTGCGCGCGAGGCCGAACGCGCGCACATGCCGCCCGAACGTGCCGCGCACGTGATGGTTCTTGCCGTGCACGTCGTTGGCGATGGCGCCGCCCAGCGTCACGTACTTGGTGCCCGGCGTGACCGGCAGCATCCAGCCGCGCGGCACCGCGATCGCGAGAATCTGCTCGAACGTGATGCCTGGCTCCGCGCGCACGATTCCGCGCGTCCAGTCGGCGCTGATGATGCGATCGAGCGCGAGCGTCTGGAACACATGATTCGAACTGGCGAGGCAGACGTCGCCGTAACTGCGGCCATTGCCGAATGCGAGCGTCGTGCCGTGCGCGCTCTGCACGTCGTGCCAGCGCGTCTGCGCTTCGTCGCGCCAGTGCGCGGCGTGCGCCGTCTGCGGCAGATGCGGGTAGCGGCCCCAGGAGAGCAGATCGCTCATGGGTCAGATCGCGAGCCAGAACGCGACGCCGCACAGCGCGACGACGAGCAGGCTCATGCGATCGCGCGCCGCGAACACGATCGGATCGTCGTTCATTCTGCCGCGATGCGTGATGACCCATGTCCGGCTGAACCAGTAGAGCATCAGCGGACAAACCATCCAGATGAATTGCGGATGCCGGTAAAGCATCGTGGTGCGCTCGTCCTGGATATACAGCGCGAGCACGAGCACCGAGATATAGCCCGACGACGTCCCGAGCGACGACACGATCGAGAGATCGCTTGCCAGATAGCCGCGCCCGCGGGCGCTGTCGCGGCCGGCCTTCATCATCGCGTGAAGCTCGGTGTAGCGCTTCACGAGCGCGAGGCTCAGGAACGCGAACATCGAAAAAGCCAGCAGCCAGAAAGTAAGCGGCACGTGGATCGCCGCGGCCCCGGCGACGATGCGCGTCGTGTAGAGCGCGGCGAGCACGACGACATCGATCATCACCTGACGCTTGAGCGCGAGCGAATAGGCGAGCGTCAGCACGTAGTAGCCGATCAGGGCCGCGTTGAACTTCCACGACAGGAACGTGAGCGCGATCGAGAACGCGGCGGCGAGCAGGACAGGGCAGAGCGCCACGCCCCACGCGAGCGGCATCGTGCCGGCGGCGAGCGGGCGCTTGCGCTTCACCGGATGCTGGCGGTCGTCCTGCAGATCGAGCAGATCGTTGAGCAGATACACGCTCGACGCGCACAGGCCGAACGCGAAGAACGCGAGCACCGCGAAGCCGATCGCAGTCGGCGACTTCAACTGATGCCCTGCCAGCAGCGGTACGAAAATCAGCACGTTCTTCAGCCACTGATGCAGACGCAACGACTTCGCCCAGACCCTGAGCGTCGGCTGGCGATTCTCGAAAACCTGTTCGATGTTGTCGTGTTTCGACGCCGCGCGCATCACGCCCGCGTGCGGATTGACCACGTACGCGCGATCGGCGGCGGCCCAGACGGCGATGTCGTCGTGCGAATTGCCGACATAGTCGAAACCCTTCTCGCCATACTCCGCGACGAGCCGGTCGCGCTTGCGATGCGAGGAAAGGTTCACGTGCTCGTCGGTGGCGAACACGCGATCGAAGATGCCGAGATGCTCCGCGATCCGCTGCGCGAACGTCTCATGGCTCGCCGTGGCGAGCGCGATCGTGCGGCCCGCGGCGCGCATCTCCCGCAGCCAGTTCACGACCTGCGTGTTGTAGGGTAGCGTCGTGACGTCGATGCTCACATGTTCAGCGAGCCGCGACTTCAGTGCGGGCTTGCCGCCACTCGAGAGCCATTGCAGCGGCTTATAGAATCTCTGCGGAAACGATCTCAGGAAGGCGAATCCGCTCTCGACGAGAATGTCGGAGTGGATCAGCGTTCCGTCCAGATCGACGACAATGGGCTTGTTCATACAATTCACGTCAGGTGATCGGTTAAGCCCACAGCGCGTCCAGTCCGAAACAAACGAAAGACGCGGCAGAATCCATCACGTGCTCGCGGAATTTAGCACAATCTGTAACAAGAAAAATTCGACTTGCCTCGCTGTGTGTCATGCCGCGCGGTTGCCGAAAACACCCACATTGAGCACAATCTTGGCGTCTTCCACTCGTCGATGCGGTCCGTTTTCCTTTCGTGGCGCGGACACCCCCTCTGTCCGATGAACGCGAACGCATCACCGATCACCCTCAGCATCTCCATCGTCGTCTACCGGCCCGATACCGCGCTGCTCGCACGCACCATCGAAACGCTCGAAAGCGCGCTCGCGCAGTTGCACGACGTCGCCGGGCGCCCGTGTCTGTATCTGATCGACAACGGCAATCCAGGCGAACTCGCCGATCTGCCGACCCCGTCCGATGCCGAATTCGACACCGTGGTGCTGAAAGGGCACGGGAACGTCGGCTACGGGCGCGGCCACAATCTCGCGATTGCGCGCGCCAACAGCCGCTATCACCTGATCCTGAACCCCGACGTCGAACTCAATGCGGACGGCCTGCGCCGCGCGCTCGCCTTCCTGCGCGATTCGCCCGAAACGGGCCTGCTCGCGCCGTGGATCGGCGGTGACGACGGCCGTCAGCAGTTTCTCTGCCGCCGCTATCCGACCGTGCTCGATCTCTTCGTGCGCGGCTTCCTGCCGTCCGCGCTGCGCAAACCGTTCGCGGGACGCCTCGCGCGCTACGAGATGCGCGATGTCATCGGCGAGACGAACATCGTGTGGGATCCGCCGATCGTGAGCGGCTGCTTCATGCTCTTTCGCACCGACGTGCTCGAATCGCTCGGCGGCTTCGATCCGCGCTATTTTCTCTATTTCGAGGACTACGACCTGAGCCTGCGCACGCGCCGCGTCGCGCGCATCGCCTATGTGCCGTCGGTGCGCATCCTGCATCACGGCGGCGGCGCGGCGAAGAAGGGCTCCGTGCACATCAAGCTCTTCGTCACGTCGGCGTACCGGTTTTTCAACCGCTTCGGCTGGAAGTGGCTGTGAGCGATACCGGCCGACGTATCGCGATCACCGGCGCCAACGGCTTCGTCGGCCGTGCGGTGAGCCGTGGGCTGCTCGCGCGCGGCATCGGCGCGACAGGACTCGTGCGGCATGACGCGCAGTGCGAGCCGGGCGTCGACATCCGGCATATCGACAGCCTCGAATCGATCGCGCCCGACGCGTTCGCTGGCTGCGATGCGGTGATTCACCTCGCCGCGCGCGTTCATGTGATGACCGACGCTGCGCACAAGAACGCCGAGGCGCTGCTGAACGCGTACCGCGCGACCAATGTCGAGGGCACCCTCGCCGCCGCCGAAGCCGCGCGGCGCGCGGGCGTCACGCGTTTCGTGTTGATGAGCAGCATCAAGGCGCTCGGCGAATGCGATCCGGGCCGCCCGTTCACCGAGGACGACGAGCGCAATCCGCCCGATGCCTATGGCGTCTCGAAGGCGGAAGCCGAAGTGACACTGCTCGAATTCGGCAGCCGTACGGGACTGGAGGTCGCGATCGTGCGGCCGCCGCTCGTCTACGGTCCCGGCGTGCGCGCCAACTTCCTCGCGATGATGCGCGCGATCGCACGCGGCATGCCGTTGCCGCTCGGCGCGATCGATGCGCGCCGCAGTCTCGTCTCCGTCGACAATCTGGCGAGCGCGACCATCGAATGCGCGCTCAATCCGGCCGCCGCTGGACGCCTGTTCCATGTGACCGACGGCTACGATCCGAGCGTCGCCGAACTCGCGCGCAAGCTCGGCGAGCATCTCGGCAAGCCCGCGCGGCTCGTGCCGGTGCCGGCCGGACTCTTGCGCGGCGTCGCGCGCGTTGCCGGCAAGACTGCGCAGATCGATCGGCTGACCGGCAGCCTGCGGGTCGATTCGCGCCGCATCCGCGACACGCTCGGCTGGAACGCGCCGCAAACGCTCGACGAAGGCCTGGCCGCCACGGCCGCGTGGTTTCGTTCGACGCGCGGGCGATAACCGGTCTCGCGCCGCCGAAAAGGCCAGCCGCGAACGTTAAAATACGCGCTGCTTCGACGCAGGCATTGCAAGACGCCTGACAGATATCGTCGAGGCGATTTTCCTTATTTTTCATATATTTAAAACTAAAACCCGGCGGTCGTTCGCGTATGCTTCGGGGTCGATAACTCAATAACATTGCATGCTGCATTCGTATTTTGAAGCTTCGCCGCTGCTGGCCGCGATGGCGGTGGCGGTATTGGCCTTCGCCGCGTGCGCGCTGATTCTGCGGACGCTCATTCGCACCGGCCTCGCGTGGCGGCTCGCCACCGATATCCCCAACGAACGCTCGTTGCACGAACGGCCCACGCCGCGCGTCGGCGGCTGGGGCATCGTGCCGGTCGCCGTGGTCGCGCTCATCGTCGCGGCGCCGTCGATGTGGCTGGTCGCGGCCTGCGCCGTCTTTCTCGCCGCCGTATCGCAGATCGACGATCGCCGCGGGCTGCCCGCGCGCGTGCGGTTCGCGGCGCACATCGTCGCGGTGGCGCTCGTCATCGTCGTGCATCCGGCGGACGTGCCGTGGTGGGCGCTCGCGCTCGTCGGCTTTCTGATGCTGTGGCTGGTGAATCTCTACAACTTCATGGACGGCTCGGACGGACTCGCGGGCGGCATGGCGCTGTTCGGCTTCGGCGGCTACGCGCTCGCGGCGCTCGCCGGACCCGCGCCGCAAGCCGATCTCGGCCTCGCGAGCCTCGCTATCGCAGGCGCGGCGGCCGGATTCCTGACCCTCAATTTCCATCCGGCCCGGATTTTTCTGGGCGATGCCGGGTCTATTCCGTTAGGGTTTCTCGCGGGCGCGCTCGGTTATTGGGGCTGGCAACGAGGCGCATGGCCGGTCTGGTTTCCGGCGCTCGTGTTTTCGCCGTTCATCGCGGACGCCACAGTCACGCTGTTGCGCCGCCTCGCGCGCGGCGAAAAATTTTGGCAGGCCCACCGGGAGCATTACTATCAGCGCATGGTGCGCCTCGGATTGGGGCATGCGCGCACCGCAATCACGTGGTATCTGCTCATGCTGGCGGGCATAATGCTCGCAAACTGGGCGCTGCGGTTCTCTTTCGCGGGGCAGTGGGCGGCAGTTGCGGGCTGGGCAGTCGTGGTTGTGGCAGCGGGCGCGGTGGTCGACGCGCATTGGCGGCGTCATGAGGCCCGCCATTCCGGACAATCTTGAGGGTCCAAGCTGATGAATCGAATAAAAGCTACATGGCTATCGGCGGGGGCGTTCGGCTTCGATCTCGTGGCCGTCGTCGGATCCTGGCTCATTGCATATCTGTTGCGCTTCAACGGCGCGATTCCCCATGACTTCCGCCAGGGCGCGCTCGCCGCGCTCGTCTGGGTCGTGCCGGTCTACGCCGTCGTGTTCCGCGTCTTCGGCCTTTATCGCGGCATGTGGGTGTTCGCGAGCCTGCCCGATCTGATGCGCATCTCCAAGTCCATCATCGTGGGCGCGCTCGTCGTGATGGTGGGCGCGGTGATGTCGCAGCCGATTCCGATCATTCCCCGCTCGGTGCTCATCGTTTCGCCGCTCCTGCTCTTCCTGTCGATGGGCGGCGCGCGCGCTCTCTATCGCGCGGGCAAGGAGTTCTATCTGTACGGCGGCCTCGTCGGGCAGGGCAAGCCCGTGATCGTGCTCGGCGCGGGCACGGCGGGCGCGATGCTCGCGCGCGAACTGGCGCGTTCCAGCGAATGGCGCCTGGTCGGCCTGCTCGACGACGATCCCGCCAAGCGCGGACGCGAAGTGCTCGGCCACAAGGTGCTCGGTTCGTTCAGCGAGCTGCCACGCTTCGCCGAGCAGTTCAAGACGGATTACGTGATCATCGCGATTCCGTCGGCGTCGGTCGAGGAACAGCGGCGCGTCGCCACGCTGTGCGTGCGCGCCGGGGTCAAGGTGATGGTGCTGCCCGCGCTCAGCCAGCTGACGGCGGGCGAGGGCAACTTCCTGTCGCGCGTGCGCCAGATCGACCTCGAAGACCTGCTCGGCCGCGAGCCGGTGAAGATCGACATGCCGCACGTCGAACAACTGCTGCACGGACGCGTCGTGATGGTGACAGGCGCGGGCGGTTCGATCGGCTCGGAACTGTGTCGTCAGATTCTGCGTTTCTCGCCCGCGCAACTGGTCGCCTATGATCTTTCCGAGTACGCGATGTATCGCCTCATCGAGGAACTGCACGAGCGTTTTCCGGAATGCTCGGTGATTCCGGTCGTCGGCGACGCGAAGGACTCGCTGCTGCTCGATCAGACGATGGCGCGCTTCACGCCGCACATCGTGTTCCACGCGGCCGCGTACAAGCACGTCCCGCTGATGGAAGAGCAGAACGCGTGGCAGGCGGTGCGCAACAACGTGCTCGGCACGCTGCGCGTCGCGCGCGCGGCGATGCGCCACGACGTGCGCCACTTCGTGCTGATCTCCACCGACAAGGCCGTCAACCCGACCAACGTGATGGGCGCGAGCAAGCGTCTCGCCGAAATGACGTGTCAGGCGTTGCAGCAATCCGCGCCGCGCACGCAGTTCGAGACGGTGCGCTTCGGCAACGTGCTCGGCAGCGCGGGCAGCGTGATTCCGAAGTTCCAGCAACAGATCTCGAAAGGCGGCCCGGTGACCGTCACGCATCCGGAAATCACGCGCTTCTTCATGACGATCCCGGAAGCCGCGCAACTCGTGTTGCAGGCGTCGAGCATGGGGCGCGGCGGCGAAATCTTCATTCTCGACATGGGCCAGCCCGTGAAGATCGTCGATCTCGCGCGCGACCTGATTCGTCTCTACGGTTTCTCGGAAGAGCAGATCCGCATCGTGTTCACGGGCCTGCGTCCCGGCGAGAAGCTCTACGAGGAACTGCTCGCCGACGACGAAACCACCACGCGCACGCCGCATCCGAAACTGCGCATCGCGCAGGCGCGTGGCGTGCCGAACGATTTCATCGACGCGTTGCTGCCGTGGCTCATGCAGCATCGCGTGCTCTCCGACGAGGAAGTACGCCGCGACCTGCGCCGCTGGGTGCCGGAGTATCAGACGGCGACGCTGCCCGTCCTGCAGAGCGTCACGGCCGTGCCGACGGCGCGCGAGCGCGGCGCGGCGGGCTGACGCGCACGGTCACGCATGACGACGCTCGACGATGTTCATGCGCTGACCCACGCGGGCTCGCTGTTGTCGCCGGGCGGCGAGATCGTCGCACCGTACGATCTAGAAGTCGCGCACGCCGACGCATCCGGTTTTGCGGACCTGCCCGCCGATATTTTGAACGCGGGCCGAGAAGCCTTCGATGCGGACTACGCGCGTGCGCGCCACGTGCACCTCGTCAACGCATTCGGCGTCACGCTCGGCGATTCCGTCATCGGGCTATCGGCGCTCTTCGCGGTGAAGCGCCGTCATCCGCATCTTCGGTTCACGATCTATCGTCCGGCGCGCGCGCCGCGCTACGTTCAGCGTCTCTACGCGCTCGCCGCGCCGGGGTTCGGCGATATCGTCGATCTGCCCGTGCCGCTCGCGAGCCTGCCCGCGAACGGACTCAGGATCGACATCGGCAATCAGCTTTTCTGGCCGCGCTTCGCTTCGATGCCGATGATCGATTTCTTCCTGTGGGCGATGGGTGTCGCGCCCGAGAACATCGCCGCTGGCGACAAGCGCAATCGGTGGCTTGCCGATGTGCCGCTGAGAGCCATCGAGAGCGAGCCCTACGCGCTCTTCTGTCCGGACGCGAGCACGCCGGTGCGCAGCATTCCGGCGTCGGTGCGCGCGCGCATCGTCGCGCGGCTCGCGGACGAAACCGGCTTGCCGGTGCTGGGCTTCGGCGCGGTGGATCATCCGCGTTATCGGGATATCGCGCCGCTTTGCATCGACACGGACGATTTCCTCGCGTGGATCGGACACGCGCGCTATCTGGTCACGGCGGATTCGGCGGCGCTGCATATCGCGGCCGGCTTCGACGTTCCGACGACCGCGTTCTTCACGACGATTCCCGCCTTCATGCGCGCGCGGGATTACGCCAACTGCGTCGCGGTCGAATTCGCCTTGCCGCATCTGCAAGGCATTCACGCGAGCGCGCGCCCCGCCGATCTGGACGCGCTCCAACGCGCGTATCGCGACTACGACTGGCGCGCGATGCCGTTCGCGCGCGACGCATCGCTCAGTTCGAGTTCGGCTTGCCGCTCACCTGAAACGACGGCAGCCGCCCATACAGCTCCGCGACCCAGTCGATGAACACGCGCACGCGGCGCGGCTGATGGCGATTCGACGCATAGAGCACCGACACCACACGCGGATACGACGGATACTCTTTCAGCACTTCCCTGAGCGCGCCGCTTCTGATGAGCGGATCGAGCGTATAGCTCGAACTCTGGATCAGGCCGAGTCCCGTCACGCCCGCGGCGATGTACGAGTCGCCATCGTTCACGGCGATCTTGTGCTTCATCGCGACGATGCGCGTTTCGCCATCCACGACGAATTCCCAGTTGCGCACGCGGCCCGAGTTGTTGAGCACATAGCCGACGGCGAGGTGCTCCTCTAGGTCATCGAGCGACACCGGCTCGCCGTGCTTTTCGATGTATCCCGGCGACGCGCACGTGATCTGCGTATAAGCGCCGACGCGTTTCGCGACCAGCCCGACATCGCCGACCGCGCCTACGCGCACGACGCAATCGACCGCTTCCTCGACGAGATCGACTTGCCGGTCCGTGAGCAGCAACTCGACGCCGATATCCGGATACGCCGCGAAGAATTCCGGCAGCGCGGGAATGATCGTGTTCTTCGCCATCACCGTCGGCAGGCTTACTTTGACGTTGCCCTTGGGACTCAGCTTCGAGTGCGAGAGCGACGCTTCCATGTCGTCCACTTCGCCCAGCACGCGCACGCAGCGCTCGTAATAGGCTTCGCCGTCCTCGGTGATGCTGATGCTGCGCGTCGTGCGGTTGATGAGGCGCGCGCCGAGATGCGCTTCGAGCGCCTGGAGCGTGCGCGAGACGCTCGCGGGCGGCAGGCGCAGGGCGTCGGCGGCTTTGGAGAAACTGCCCGCCTCGACGACCCGCGCGAAGACTTTCATTGCAAGAAAGCGGTCCATGCTCGGGTTCCGGAAACGTGATCGCGCGCCGGCAAGGGCGCGCGCGAAAGGAGAGCGTGAGTTTTCAAGCGACGATCATACTTGGGATCGCCTCGACCGGACAGGCGATGAGATCAGATCCCGAGCCCCTGGCAGAGCCACCCCGAGTAGTGTTCGATCATGCGTTGAAACGGCGCGTGATGGCCGTAGGCGATCGACGACACGGCAAGCAGCCCGCAACCCGCGACGAGCGCGCGCGGCATCTTGCGCGGCTGATCGAAAACGCGCACGAGGAAGAGCGTGGCGATGATCGCACCGAGCACCCAGCCCGCGACGACTTCCGCGGGCGTGTGCGCGTCCTGCATGATGCGGCTCGCGCCGATCGCCGCCGCGAGCGCGAGTCCGCCCGCCGCGCCCAATCGATACCAGCCGCCGCCGAAGCCGCCGAGCAGCAGTCCGCCCGCGACCGTATAGATCGATGCGGCGAGCATCGTGTGGCCGCTGATCATGCGCAACTGGATCGCGGCGATTTCGAGGCCGCAGCCGGCGTAGAGAATCTTCGAGAGACCGACGAGCCCCATGCCGATCGCGAGCAGGATCGCCCAGCGCAACGCGAGACGCGCGTCCACGGTGCGCAGCCACAGCGCGCAGACGAGGGCGAGCGGGAGCAAGAAAGCCGCGTCGCCGAGATTCGAAAGTGTCCAGAGTACCTTTGATTCCATGCGTGTCCGTTAGAGGCAGGCTGGCTCGCGGGCTCGATCGAAAGCGCTACGAACCGTCGCCCAGTTTTCGGCGGCCGGCCAGCCGGTATTCGGTCGGCGATATCGACAGCCGTTTGCGGAAGATCTTCGCGAGGCCGTCGCCGCTGCCCGCGCCGCAACGCCGCGCGATCTTGTCGACGGGAAGATCGGTCGCGGCAAGCAACATGCAGCTCGCATCGAGGCGCGCGCGCAGCAGGTATTCCGATGGCGTGAGCCCGATCTGCGCCTTGAAGCGGCGCAGGAAATTGCGCTCGCTCATCGCGGCGACGCGTGCGGCGTCGGTGATCGAGATCGGCCGCACGTAGTTCTCGCGAATCCAGCGCGCGGCCGCATCGATCTTCTGGCGCACGCCGCCGGCTTCGGTATCGTCGAGAACGGTGGCGAGTTTTTGCCATGCGCCCGGGATCGAGCGCTCCGAGACTTCACGCGCGAGCGCGGCGCCGTGATCGCGCTTGATGATCGAAAGCGCCGCCGCGATCGGCCCTTTCGGATCGTCGAGGGTGAGCGTCTGCTCGGCGATGAAAAGCGGGTTCGACAACGCCGACGGAAGTGCGCGATGCCCGGACTCTCCGGTGAAATCGAGCGAGCGGTTCTGCACGGTGAGATTGGCGGCGGCGAGAATGTGTGCGCCTTCGCCGATCGCCTTGATGAACGGAATCTTCGGCGCGACGCGGCCAAGCCGTTTTTTCAGCACGACGTCGTTGCGCGCATGCCGGGCGCCGACGCCGCCTGCGATGAAGAGCGCGTCGCATTCGTTCGTCCAGCGCGTTTCGAGACCTTCTGTCCAGATGCGCATCGAGCAACTGCTCGCCACGCTGCCGCCTTCACTCGATAAAAACCGCAGCGAATAGTTCGGCGCTTCGGCGTGCTGGCCGGCGTCGGCGGGCACGCGAACCTGATTCGCGACCGAGAAGACCTCGGAGATCGAACTGACTTCGACGAGCGAAAAGTCCTCGAAGATCAGAATGCCGATCCGCTTCTCCGAGCTGGCCATATCGGCGGGCGGCGCGTCGGGCGCGACGCCGCGCACGACCTGAAGCCTGCCCGTACCATTGGCGTACACCATCGACTTCTCTCCGGTGCGGACTGGAGCCGGCGCTGTCACGCCTTGCCCGGGCCCGGTCCATGAAGGAACGTAAGTAACGGGAAAGTGAGCTTACATGGGTCGCACTATACGCGGCGCCTAACGGTCGCCGCGCCCCGAGTCCGAAATTGACGAACTGTTGGCAGATGATCTCGGTACGCGGGGAAGAGGCTCGCAGTCGGCCTGTCGTCTGACTAAATCGGACGGCGCGATTTGCGTTATCGCGCGCTCAAGAACGGACGCTCGCGTACCGTTATCAAGGGAAGCAGTAGATGATCGATGGTTCTTGGCGGTAGGGCGGGCGGCGCGCAGCAATGCGCGCCGTTTGTCCTTCAGCGCGCGCTTTCGATCCGGATCAGCGGAAGTAGGCCTTCGTGTACTCGTGCACGTCGTCGAGCGCGAGCAAGTCGTCGGGCAGGAGCCATCGATAGTCGCTGTGCTGATCGAACCGGCCGATCGGCACTTTGCCGCTCAGCGTCATCGTGTACGCGAGCACGATGTAATGCGTGCCGATTTCGTCGGCGCCCGCGAAGTTGTCGTCATACAGATGCTCGTACACGCCGAACAAACGCGAGGCCGAACGCTGCGCGCTCGCGACGCCGAGCTCGTTATGGACGATGCGCCTGAACGCGGCGTCGAGCGTTTCGTTCTTGGTGATGCGCCCGCCCGGCACGAACCACGTGCCCTGCGCCGGCCGGTTGCGCCGATGTCCCAGGAGAATGCGCCGGTTGCCGTCGGTGACGATCAGGTCGATCGCCACGAGCGGCGTAAGCCGCACCACCGTCAGGAAGTCCGCGTTGCTCAGCATCGTTGCTCCGTGTTAGCCGTCGTCGTGCGCAACGCAAACGATGCTGCCTGCGTCATCGCATGACCGTGCGCATGCGCACGCGCCGATGTGCTTCGTCCGAAGACGGGGAACATCGATTCTCAAGAGTGAAACAAGCAAGGCTGACGAGTTCGGCCATCACAGGTATTTCCATAAGCGGCAAACCTGACCGATCCGCAAGCCCGTTCGTCATGTCGAAATCGTCGCCGCGCGAATTGCGAACGTGCGCGCGAATTGGGCGGCATTCGACCGAAGAATGAAAAAGTTTGATTGGACGATTCAACAAATAGTGTCACAGCGTGCGCCGCCGCAAAAAGACTAGCCGATGGCGGACCGGGACAGTCCCCTGGTCCCGCGCGCACGCGGGTTCGACGCCGCCATTCGCATATTGCGGCACAGCATCCAGCCTCTTTTGAAAACACCGCATTATGCTCTTGAATAAAAATCGAAAGGGCTAATTTAAAATGGCTCGATTACCTGATATACGATTAATGGAAAATCAGCGCCATTCAACTGCCAATCCAATCGGACTTTTAAATAGGCGGCTGAAATATCTATTACATCCGGTTCCCAAATGTAACGGCAAACCCGAAATTTTCCGATTCACGCGGTACGAACGTCCGCTTTTTCGTCCACTCGACGTTTCAAATCTGAATCAATTTCTTTGATCCGACATGGCCGCCGAAGTGCGTGGCGACCCGCACAGGGCCGTCACTCGGGGCGTCGCGGCCGCGCGAATGTCCGATTTGGCGGCACGGCAATCGAATTGCGCTAAGCCCGCCCGGCAAAGTTTGTATGACAAATCCATTTCCCGTAATACATGCTTTGAAAACGGCATTCCAGAATCTGGGGAGCGATATCAATGTGCGCTCACCCTCACAGCGGAACAGATTCTGTGGTTTAAGCGCGAAAATCTAGAGCACAAAAAAGATTGTCTGCTTATTATTCAAGCCAGCGGATCGATTCCGCCAACACTTCGTTCCAATCGGTCACGGCAACCCGGCGAAGTTCGGGAAAGTCAATTGGTGCGCCGCAATGGCCGAGAAACTCTTCCGCGCCTTCCAGGAAGCAAAGCTGCAGAGGATGACCATGCCTTACGCCACTCTAGAACCCGCTGTCATGGGTTGGACACCTCCCGCGACGAAAGCCTCGCCGACCGAGGTCCGCCAGATCGCGATTTTGCTGTTCGACGGTTTTTCCCTGCTCGGCGCGGGGATCGTCGCGGAGGTCTTCCACATGGCGAACGAGTTCGCGTCGGCGAAGTCACGGCCGGACTGCAGCTACGACGTGCGCTTTCTGTCCGTCGAGGGCGGCAACGTGGCGTGCTCGTCGTCGGTGCGCGTGTGGACGGACGGACTGGACGCGCGCCACTACGGCGGCTTCGACGCGCTCTTCGTCGCGGGCGGCCGCGGCGCCGACGACGCCGCGAAGGACGATCGCATCATCGAATGGCTGCGCCGCGTGCAGTCGAAGACCACGGTCGTGCGCGCGATTTCCGAGGGCCGCAAGGTGCTCGACGCCGCGGGCATCGGCCAGGCGCAGGACTCGCAGGCGCGCTTCAACAACGCGATGCATCTCGTGCGCGACGAGCAGCAGGGCGACGCGGGCGATCGCTACGAGTCCATGAAGGGCGCGCTGCTGATCGTGAAGCGCGATCTGGGCATCGACGTGTCGCGCAGCGTGGCCGAGCGTCTGATGCCCGGCTCCGCCGCGAAGCTCGTGTCGATTCTCGGCGACAGCGGCGCGGCGTCCGCCGGCGACAAGATCCGCGCGGCGGCGCGCTGGTTGCAGGACAACTGTGAGCGGCCGATTTCGGTCGTCGATGCGGCGCAGGTGGCCGCGATGAGCGAGCGCAACTTTTTGCGCCGCTTCAAGATCGAGATGGGCATCACGCCATCCGATTATTTGTTGCAGGCGCGCCTCGCCGTGACCTGCGCGCTTCTGACGGATTCGGAATTGCCGGTCGACAAGATCGCGCGCAGAAGCGGCATGGGTAACGGCGACAGGCTCGCGAAGATTTTCCGCAAGCGTCTTCTGATCTCTCCGACGGAGTACCGGATGCAGAGCAGACGCGAGGCGAACGGCTGACCCGCGTGGAGTGTGACGTGGGCCGCTCTGACGCCGACTATGGCGAAAAGCGTCGGACCTTTGGCCGGACCCGATCGGTTCGGCATTTGATCATTTCCCGGACGGCATTGTCGTTCGAATGAATTTGCAGGCAGGAGTCCTCTATGACGAATGAAGCACGCACGAAAGGTGGGGTGGAGCAGGGAGCAGCAGGTGTGGAGGCAGGCCCGGCCAAGGTGGCCGGGCCGTGCCGCCGCCTCGTCCCTGTGATCCTCGCCGGCGGCTCGGGCACCCGCCTGTGGCCGATGTCGCGTGAACAGTTCCCGAAGCAATTGATCGGTGTCATCGGACATGACTCGTTGTTGCAGGCTACGGTTGCGCGGCTGAAAGGCTTTGCGGGCGACTTCAAGGTGGACGGCGAGCCGATCATCGTGTGCGGCGAGGAGCATCGTTTCACGACGGAAGAGCAGACGCGCGAGAGCGGCGTCGATGCACGCATCATCGTCGAACCGGCGCGCCGCGACACCGCGCCCGCGCTCACGCTGGCGGCGCTCGCCGCGGTGAAGGACGGCGAGGACGCGATCATGGTCGCGATGCCGGCCGATCACTCCATCGCGGACATTCCCGCGCTGCATCGCGCCATCGCGATCGCGGCGGAGCATGCGGAGCGCGGCGTGATCGCGACGCTCGGCATTCCGCCGACGCGCCCCGACACCGGCTTCGGCTACATCCGTCTGGGCGACGCGCTCGACGACGGCGCGCACAAGATCGATCGCTTCGTCGAGAAGCCCGCGGCGGAACTCGCCGCGCAATACGTCGCGGCGGGCACGTACTGGTGGAATAGCGGCATCTTCATCGTGCGTGCGAGCGTGTGGCTCGCGTCGCTCAAGAAGCTCAACGCCGACATGCACGCGGCCTGCTCGGCCGCCGCGCAGGAAGGCGAGGACGACGGCAAGTTCTTCCGGCCGCACGCCGCGCAATTCGGCCGCGCGCCGTCCGACTCGATCGACTACGCCGTGATGGAACACATCGGCACGCCGAGCAAGCCGTGCGACGGCGTCGTCGTGCCGCTCGTCGCGGGCTGGTCGGATCTCGGCTCGTGGGACGCCGTGTGGGACGCGATGGACAAGGACGAGTCCGGCAACGTCGCGAGCGGCCGTGTCGTGTTCGAAGGCGCGACGTCGAGCTATGCGCGCTCCGAAGGCGGACGCCTCGTCGCGTGCGTGGGCACGACCAACGTGATCGTCGTCGAGACGGACGACGCCGTGCTCGTCGCGGACCGTTCGCGCGTGCAGGACATCAAGGGGCTCGTCGCGCGCATTCGCGAGCAGCACGCGCCCGAAGCGGATACGCATCGCAAGGTGCGCCGTCCGTGGGGCTTCTACGATTCGATCGAGCACGGCGAGCGCTTTCAGGTGAAACGCATCGTGGTGTCGCCGGGCTCGAAGCTGTCGTTGCAGATGCATCACCATCGCGCGGAGCACTGGGTCGTCGTGTGCGGCACGGCGCTCGTCACGCGCGGCGAAGAGCAGTTTCTGCTCTCCGAGAACGAATCGACGTTCATTCCGCTCGGCGTGCGGCATCGTCTGGAGAACCCGGGCAAGGTGCCGCTCGAGATCATTGAAGTGCAGTCGGGCAGCTATCTCGGCGAAGACGACATCGTGCGCTTCGACGACACCTACGGACGCCATTGAGCGCTCGAAGGGCAAGGGCATGACGGTTTGAGGCAACTGACTTCTTTGCAACGGCTTTCATTCGAAAAGACGGGCTAAGGCGAGGAGGAGACTGAGGCGGGCGGTAAAGGGCTGATTGCGTTCCGGGGAAAAAAACATGCGCGATTTACAGGGATTGCTCGCGCGTCTGTTCGACGTCGTGATGATCGTCGGCGGCGCGGCAGTGGCGTCGCAAATCAGGTTCGAGTACATCGAGGCTCACACCTATTCGATGGCGTTCGTCGCGTTCGCGGCGGCGTTTTCGCTCGCCCTTTTTCCTGGCTTCGGCGTCTACCAGTCATGGCGCGGCCGCAGCAAGCTCCAGCTCGCCTGTCAGGTCTCGCTCGGCTGGCTCGTCGTGCAGGGCTGCGCGCTCGCGCTGATGTTCTCGCTGCACCGCCTCGATTATGTGTCGCGCCTCTGGTTCGCTTACTGGACCGCGATGTCCGGCGGCCTCATGATCGCCGGGCGCCTCATCACGCACGCGATCCTCGCGCACATGCGCAACGCCGGCCTGAACTTGCAGCAGGTGGCGATCGTCGGCAGCGGCAGGCATTGCGATGCGATCCTGCGCAAGATCGAGCGCTCGCAGGACACGGGCTTTCGCATGCGCGCGGCATTCAACGCGGCGCCGGGCAAGGCGCGGCTCAACACGCGCGTGCCGGTGTACGACGACTTCGACGACTTCGTGAGCTTCGTGCGCACGCAGAACGTGCACGAGGTCTGGCTCGCGCTGCCACTTTCCGAAGAGCCCACGATCCTGCGCTTCGTGAACGAATTCCGCGACGATCTGCTCAACGTGCGCTTCATCCCCGACGTGCGCAGCCTCGCGCTCTTCGAAAGCGGCGTGACCGATCTGCTCGGCCAGCCCGCGATCAATCTCGTCGCGTCGCCGCTGTCGGCATCCGCGCAGTTGCAGAAGGAACTCTTCGACCGCGTGTTCGCGCTCGGCGCGATCATCGCCGTCTCGCCCGCGCTGATCTGCATCGCGCTCGCGATCAAGCTGACTTCGCGCGGGCCCGTGCTCTTCCGGCAAAACCGCAAGGGCGCGGATGGCCGCGTCTTCACCATCTACAAGTTCCGTTCGATGCGCATGCACACGGAACAGGCCGGAGTGCTCCGCCAGGCCACGCGCGACGATCCGCGCGTGACCCGTGTCGGGGCGTTCCTGCGCCGCACCAGCCTCGATGAGCTACCGCAGTTCTTCAACGTTCTGCGTGGCGACATGTCGGTCGTGGGCCCGCGTCCACACGCGCTCGAACATGACGACCTGTATCAGAAGGTCGTATCGGGGTATATCCATCGTTACCGGATCAAGCCAGGCATCACCGGCTGGGCCCAGGTCAACGGTTTTCGTGGAGAAACGGATCGGATCGAAAAGATGGAAGGACGCGTCGCTCACGATTTGTACTACCTGGGTAACTGGTCGTTCGGACTCGATATGAGAATCATCGCCGCAACGATCTTCAAGGGACTACGCCACACCAACGCTTACTGAAGCAGGGGACGACCATTATGCACAACCAACAACAACCGGGCACCAACTCCATGGCCGCCAACACCAACGTGTCGCGTATCTTCCGCCTCACGAGCCTGGCTGCGGCAGCTTCCATCTCCGTGATCCTGACGGGTTGCGGGCTCTCGCCGGGCATGCACATGGAAAAGCCGGCGCAGCTCGTCGAGACGTCGAACGATCAGGGCGATCCGGCCACCACGACCAACATTCCGATCACCACGATCGATGCCGCGCTCGTGAAGAAGATGCGCACCGCGCAGCCTTCCGCGGCGACCGATCCGAACGCGTCGCTCTACGGCAAGCCTGCGCCGTACAAGCTGGGCGTCGGCGACGTGCTGCAGATCACAGTGTGGGATCACCCGGAACTCGTCGCGGCGCTCGGCCAGCCCGCGAATCAGACGCGCACGTCGGATGCCGCGCCTGGCTTCGTCGTCGATGCGGACGGCAATCTGCAGTTCCCGTATGTGCCGGGTTCGCTGCATGTCGCGGGCAAGACCGAGACGCAGGTTCAGCGCGAGCTGTACACGCAGCTTTCGAAGGTCTTCGTGAAGCCGCAGGTGACGGTGCGCGTCGCGTCGTTCCGTGCGTCGCAGGTGTATATCGACGGCGACGTGCGCACGCCGGGCTCGCAGCAGATCAACGACATTCCGATGACGCTCACCGAGGCGATCGGCCGCGCGGGCGGCTTCGCGACGACGGCGGACCAGAGCCGCGTCACGCTGATCCGCGACGGCGTCACGTACAACATCAACATGGCCGGCATGACGGCGAAGGGCCGCAGCCCGTCGGACATCATGCTTCGCCCGGGCGATGCGCTGCGTGTCGATTCGCGCGACGAGAACGGCGTCTACGTGATGGGCGAAGTGACCAAGCCCGCCACCGTGATCCCGATGCGCAACGGCAAGCTCACGTTGTCGGACGCGATCTCGCAGGCGGGCAGCTTCAACCCGGAAACGTCGAACCCGCGCGAGCTGTACGTGATCCGCAACGGCGCGACGGACCAGCCGGAGGTCTACAAGCTCGACGCGCTCTCGCCGGTGTCCATGCTGCTCGCGAACAACTTCGAGCTGCAGCCGCATGACGTCGTCTACGTAGACAACAGCGGGCTCGTCCGCTTCTCGCGCGTGTTGAACCTGCTCTTGCCGGCGATCAACGCGGGTCTGACGGCCGCCGTGCTGACGAAGTAAATGCTTTGACCGCAGGCGTTTGACCGGCGCGCGCGGGGGCGCGCCGGAGCATCATTGTTCGACTCAAAAAATACAAGCGAGCGAGATCATGGCCATGAACTTTGACACGCGGTATACAGACATATCGACAGCCGACGAATTGCGGCTGTCCGATTATCTGGCCGCGGTGATGCGCAACTGGAAGCTCGTGACGCTCGTCACGCTCGCCGTGGTCGCGCTCGGAACCGCCTACGCCTACCTTGCGCCGCCGACCTACAAGGCGGACGCGATGATCCAGGTGGACGAAGCCAGCGGCAACAACGCCAAAACGAACGCCAGCGCCGAGGCGGTGCAGGCGGTCGCGCCGCAACTCACCGATACGAAGTCCGTGACCGCCGCGCAGATCGAGCTTCTGCGTTCGCGCCTCGTCATCGACGATACGGTGCGGCGTCTGCATCTCGACATCGGCGCGTCGCCGCGTTCTTTTCCGGTCGTCGGCAAGCTCGTCGGCAACGTGTTCTCGATGCTGAACAGGCCGGTGCCGCCGGGCTATCTGTCGCGCTTCGCATGGGGCGGCGAAGAGATCGACGTGCCGCTCTTCGACACGCCGAAGGCGCTCTACGACAGGAAGTTCACGCTCGTCGCGGGCGAGCATGGCGCATACGTGCTTAAGGACCCGGACGGCCTCGGCATTCTCACCGGCCACGTCGGACAGGAAGCGTCCGGCATGACGCCGCAAGGTCTCATCACGCTCAAGGTCGACAAACTCACGAGCAAACCGGGCGTGCAGTTCGACCTGCAACGCTTCTCGACGCTCACGACCATCGATCGTTTGCAAAAGCGCCTCACCGTGGCGGAGACGGCATTGCAGTCGGGCATCATCGGCGTATCTCTGGAAGGTAGTAATCCGAAGGAAATTGCGGCGATCGTCAATAACATTGCGAACCGTTATGTGCAGCAGGACACGCAGAAGCGCTCGGCCGAAGCCGAACACACGCTCGCGTTTCTGGAGCAGCAACTGCCGGTCGTGAAGAAGCAGCTCGACGAAGCCGAGCAGCGCTACAGCGCGTTCCGCAACAAGCAGGGCTCGGTCGATCTCTCCGAAGAAAGCCGCCTGCTTCTGCAACAGGTCGTCGACAACAAGACGAAGCTCACGGATTTGCAGCAACAGCGCGCCGAACTCTCGCTGCGCTTCACGGCGAATCACCCGTCGGTGCAGGCGCTCGATGCGCAGATCGCCGCGCTCACCGTCGCGCAAACGCGCCTCGGCAAGAACGTGTCGACGCTGCCCGATACCGAGCAGACCGCGCTGCGCTACATGCGCGACGTGCGTTCGAGCACCGAGCTCTACACGAACCTGCTGAACAGCACGCAGCAACTGCGCATCGCGAAGGCGGGGCAGGTGAGCAACGTGCGCATCGTCGATCTCGCGCAGCCCGCCGACGATCCCGTGCGTCCGAAACGCGCGCTCGTGATCCTGATATCAGCGGGCATCGGACTCGTGCTCGGCATCATCGTCGCGTTCATTCGCAAGGCGCTGTATGGCGGCGTCGAGCGTCCGGAAGACATCGAACGGCAACTGGGTACGCGCGTCTTCGCCATCGTGCCGCGCAGCACGCAGCAGCTTCGTCTGCAACGGCAGGTCGGGATGCGCCGCGAAGGGCTGCACGTGCTCGCCGCGCAGGCGCCGGAAGATGCGGCTGTCGAAGGCATTCGCGGTCTGCGCACCTCGCTGCAACTGCAGCTTTCCGATGCGCGCAACAACGTCGTGATGCTGACCGGCTCGCGTCCGGAAGCGGGCAAGTCGTTCCTCTCGGCGAATCTCGCGACGCTCGTCGCCTCGACGAGAAAGCGCGTGCTATTGATCGACGCCGACATGCGCCGCGGCGATATCCACTCGCACTTCGGCGTGCGCCATTCGCCCGGTCTCTCCGACGTGCTGATGGGCGCCGACGTGATGAGCACGATCCTGCACGACGTACTGCCCGGCGTCGATCTGATTCCGAAGGGCGCGCTGCCTTCTCATCCGGCGGAGTTGCTCGCGAGCGACCGTCTCGGTGAAATTCTCGCCGAGCTGAAGCAGCATTACGATCTCGTGGTCATCGATACGCCGCCGGTGCTCGCCGTGACCGATGCGACCGTGATCGGCAGGCACGCGGGCACGAGCCTGCTCGTCGTGCGGCACGGCAAGAATCAGGTGCAGGAGATCGGCGAAACGATGAAGCGCCTGTATCACGGCGGCGTGCACATGAAAGGCGTGCTGCTCACCGATGTTCCGCAATCGAAGGTGCTGATGGGCAGCACGTACGCCGGCTATTACGGCTACGAAAGCATCGCGGAGTAGAGCCTCCGGCGCGCTTCAATACGGCGACTTGTAGATGTCGCGCGAGCGCGCCGCGGTCGGCGCCGGCGGGTTCAGGCCCGGCGGCGCCGGATAGAGCGCCGCCGCCGCGCTTTTCGGCGCCATCATCGACTTGGCGTCGGCCTTGTGTCCGCTCGGACGCAGCCGCGCGCCGCCCGCGGGATTCCCCACATAACCGTTCTGCTGCGCGAGCAGCTTGTCTGTCGGCGATGCATCGTCGGCATGGGCGGCCGAGGACGCGAGTGCGGTCATCGCCAGCGACAAAAGCGCCGTGCCTAGCGCATGTTTCATGATGTCTCCTCCGGGCTTGTCGGATGCGCTGACGGCGAGTCGCGCACGCATGAACACAGGATATTGCGCGCTGCCGGCCGCCGACGCCAAAAACCATGCACGAGCGGCCATTCACCCGATGCAGCCGAGTTTTACGCGCGACGAGAGCGGGCGTCGTTATAATCGCCGTCCGACCTGGTTTTTAGGCTGTCCGTCCGTGAAAAAGCTCATCGCTCTCGCACTCGCTTCGGTTGTCCTCACCGCCTGCTCGTCCGCCGAGAAGGAGCAGCAGAAGGAACGCACGTTCCTGCTCTCTCAGCAGACGCTCGACGACGCGCAACGCAACGCGACCGTCTCGTGCCGCGACGCCGCGCAATGCGATGCGGCCTGGAAGCTGACGAAGACCTACGTCGCGCAGAATTCGAAGGAACGCCTGACCCGCGCCGACGATGCCGCCATCGAAACCGATATGCCATCGGATTCCGGCAAGCCGGTGTTTTCGGCGACGCGCATCGCCAACGGAAACGGCGCGACGATCTCGCTCTTCGCCCAATGCAAGGACATGTACGGCGATGAACGCGCGCGCGGCTCCGATTTCAACGACTGCGCGACGAAAATCATCTCCGTGCAGAACGGCTTCGCGCAGTATCTGAGGGCGCACCTTCCCGCGCAGTGAACCTGACCGCGCTATTGCGCGGGCAGCGAGCCGGGCGCGCGCGAGGGATTCGCCGGCAGGATTTCCGGTAACGGTTCGTCCTGCGGGCGCATGTCGGGCGGCGTGCCAAACCACGGCGGTCTCTGCGGCGGCTCATACCCGGCCGCTTCGGCGGCGCGCATCTGCATGACGTGCGCGATGCGCGCATACGACGCGACGACGAGTCCGAGCGCGACGCCAAACACGACGCCCGAGAAGCGGTCGCCGAGCGGATTGCCGCCGATCGACGTCGCGGGTAGCGCCGCGAGCACGAAGAGCGCGCGTCCGAGCACGGACAGATGCGGCGCATCGGGCGCGCGATGCCGCCACGCGCGATAGGCCATCGAGCCGCGCCAGAGCGCCCACAGCACGGCGAGCGGCAGCGCGAGGCCGAACAGCAGGCCGCCCGCGAAGAACTGATAGACCCAGAAGTCGTGGCCGGCCGCCCAGATTCTGATCGCGTAGAAATCCTTCTCGCTGATCATGCCCGCGAGATCGGGCAAGTACGACGGCGAGTAGCGATAGTCGTGTCCGTATCCCATGCCGACCATCGTCGAGAGCGTCGAGGATGTCGTCTGATCGACCTGATCCTTCATTTCCGCGAGACGCGCGATCGTGACCGGATCGCGTGCGGCCGGCACGTCCTTCGCGAACGACATGTGCTGCATGAACTGCTGGGCGACGGTCGGGAAGAACGTGGCCGTTGCGGCCGCCATCGCGCCGAGCAGCGTCAGAATCGCGACCGCGCGCAGGCCGGCGGTGAAGAAAGGCCGGATCGAAGGCGCGGCGAGCCACGTCGCGTAAGCGATGAGCAGCACCGTGCCCACAAGCAGGCTGGGCGTGGCGCAGACGATCTCCACGGCGATCGTCGCGAGAAAGAGCAGCGCGGCGAGCTTCGCGATGCGCTGCGCGAAGACGAACTCGTGCAGCAGCAGCCCTTGCAGACAAAGGAACGTGACCGGGACGACATGCATGCTCATGTTCCCGGTTCCTTCGGACATCGCGATGTCGAAGCCGACGCCGAACACGATCGATGCGATCAGCGAGCCGATCATCGCGCGCTCGATCTGTTCGAGGCGCTGCGCATCCCACGGACGGCAGCCGACGAAATAGCCGAGCAGCATCAGCAGGAACGGCAGGATCACGCGCGCGTAGTTGCCCGCGTCGTTGCCTTGCAGCAATTGCGTCGCGACGCTGCCGAAGATCGTAAGCAGAAAGAGCGAGGTGACGAGCGTGCGCATGCGCGAACGGCGCGCGAAGCGCGGCGCGATCAGCAGAATCGCGCAGGCGGCGCCCATCGAGGTCACGGTGAGCAGAATATCGACCGTCCTGCTGGCCGCCTCCACGCCCTTGAAGTCGAATGCGAGCGGAAGCAGGCAAAGCCAGATCCAGATGACGGCGAACTTGTTGCGCATGACGACCCCGGGAACCCCATTTTTTGCGTCGAATATATCAGCGGCTTTTATCGCGCGCCGTCGCGGCGGCGTCAGGCGCCTAGTCTTCGGCGTGAAACGACGGACGCGCATGTGCGCCGCACCACGCATCGTTGGGCGCGTTTCTTCGTCGCGCGCGCCTGTCCGCAAAGCACGGGATTCTGGCGGATCGTCCCCGATTTGCGGACCGAAGATTGAATGGCCGGAAGCGACATGTTCCGGCGTGAGACCACTCAATACGTGCGATGTGCGTGCACGTGCCGATACGAGGTAACCCGGTTTCGGGGTAAGCAGGCCCACGAGGACGCGCGGTCCGCCGCGCGAGCCACTCGACAACAAACGACCCTCGCAGAAGGGAAACGGCATGGGCTTGTTCGGCGCAACACGCATGCAGGAACCCGATCGATCGATACGATTCGATTTCATCCGGGGACTCGCGATCATCGCAGGGACGGGTGGCCCGTTCTCCGCACGCCGAATCCGCGCGATTCAAAGCTGGCGCGCGCGCCGATTTTCGCGTATCAAATAGGTTCCTGCCGCAAGGCAGGCCGCGTTGCGCTTCGTGCATCGATCGCTTCGTCCCCAACGCGCGGAGCTTTCTCCGATAGCCCGTGTCTCATCGTCACACACGCGAATCACACTTCGATTACCGGCCAGGCGCGCGCTCGATCGGGCCTTTGCGCGCTTTCGATTCACGACATCACTCAGGAGACTCCCATGTCCGACAGGCTCAGCATCTCCACGCCCGACGGCAATTTCGACGCCTACGTCGCCTATCCCGCGCAAACGCCCGCGCCCGCCGTGGTCGTGATTCAGGAGATATTCGGCATCAACGCCGACATGCGCGAAACCTGCGACGAGTACGCGCGCCAGGGCTACGTCGCGCTGTGCCCCGATCTGTTCTGGCGGCTCGAACCGAACGTCGAACTGACCGACAAATCCGAAGCCGAGTGGCAACAGGCGCTGAAGTACTACAACGCGTTCGACGTGAACACGGGCGTCGAGGACATCGCGGCGACCATCGGCTTTGCGCGCGGACTCTCGCAGGTGCAGGGCAAGATCGGTTCGGTCGGATTCTGTCTCGGCGGCCTGCTGTCTTTCCTGACGGCCGCGCGCACCGATGTCGACGCATCGGTTTCCTATTACGGCGGCGGCACCGACCAGTATCTCGCCGAGCTGCCGAAGATCAAGGTGCCGCTGATGCTGCATCTCGCGGAAGAAGACGAGTTCATTCCCGCCGACGCGCGCAGTCGCGTGCTCGCGGCGGTGCAAGGGCACGCGAACGTCGAGGCGTTCACGTATCCCGGCTGTCATCACGCGTTCGCGCGCAATCAGGGCGCGCACTACGACGCGGCGGCCGCGCAGCTCGCGAACGGCCGCACCGCGGAGTTCTTCAAAAAGCATCTGACGTAAGCGAGGCCGCAAACGAAAACGCCGCCCGGAGCGGGGCGGCGTTCATCGACACGGAGAGCGCTTACTTCTTCACGGTGTGCGGCCGTCGGAACACGAGCCAGCGCGGCGACTTGAAGCGCACGATGCTCATGTAGAGCCACACATACGTCGCCGCGAACACGACGACGAAGCAGAACAGATGCACCGTGTGCCGCCAGAAGAGCGTCGCGGGAATCACCGCGATCAGGCACAGCAGCCACAGATACGGCGACGTGAGCGAGTTGCGGCGCGTCAGTTCGTGCGCGTTCTTCGCGCCGACGGCCCAGCGCATCAGCCGCTTGTAGACGAGCATATGCAGATGCACGCCGTCGGGAATGCCGGGCGAGATGCCGCGAATGAACTTCTTGCGATAGATCGAGAAACACGTCTCGAAGATCGGATACATGAAGAGCAGTACCGGATACCACGCGGAGACGTCGCGGTTGCGCATGACGAGCATGATGGAGAGCTCGCCCAGCATGAAGCCGACGAAATACGCGCCGCCGTCGCCGAGAAAGATCAGGCCGGCGGGGAAATTCCAGATGAAGAAGCCCATCACCGCGCCCATCATGATGAGCGATCCCGACAGCACGACGGGATCGTGCACCTGGAACGCCACGTAGGCGAGCGACGCGAACATCATGAAGCTGACCATCGACGCGAGGCCGTTGAAACCGTCGATGATATTCACCGCGTTCGCGAGCGCCGCGACGGCGAGCACCGTCACCGCGCAGGAAATGATCGCGTAGGACAGCAGGAAATCGAGCGGCGGCACGCTGATGCGCGTGACCGCGATATTCAGCAACGCATAGGCGAGGCCCGCGGCGGCCATCGTGCAGACGAGGCGGGCGAGCGGCGAGACGCGCTTGGTCAGGTCTTCGATCAGCCCGGAGAGAAACGCCGGCAGGCCGCACGCGACGATGCCGAGAATCCCGCCCGACACGGCCGGATAACTCCATCGCAACTGCACCGCCGATGCGGTCAGCCCGCAAATGATGCCCACGCCGCCGATGCGCGGCACCGGGCGCGCGTGAAACTTCTGCACGCCGGCGAGATCGGTGTCGCCGAGCACGCCTTCCTGCAGGTGTGCGAAGCGCACGATCAACAAGGTCACGAGCAGCGAGATCAGAAAAGCAAGCGCGAAACTAAGCATGAAAATAGAACCGGTTGGGAGAAGCAGCCCCGCATCGCTCGGAACGACGACGCGGGGCGCAGCGAGACTTTACGCGAACCCGTTCGGGTTTTGCGACTGCCAGCGCCAGTGATCCACGCACATGCGTTCGATGCCGTGCTCCGCGCGCCAGCCGATCAGTTCCGCGGCGGCGGCCGGATCGGCGTAGCAGGCGGCGATATCGCCCGGGCGGCGCGGCACGAGCTCGTACGGCACCGGTTTGCCCGACGCCGCCTCGAACGCCTTCACGACATCGAGCACGCTATAGCCCTGGCCCGTGCCGAGATTCACGACGAAACTGCGGTCGAGCGTCTTCAGCGCGTCGATGGCCGCGATGTGCCCGCGCGCCAGATCGACGACGTGAATGTAATCGCGCACGCCGGTGCCGTCGTGCGTATCGTAATCGCTGCCGAACACGCGCAGCCGCTCCAGCTTGCCGACGGCCACCTGCGCGACATACGGCATCAGGTTGTTCGGAATGCCCGCCGGATCTTCGCCGATCAGCCCGCTCTCATGCGCGCCGACCGGATTGAAATAACGCAGCGTCGCGATGCGCCACGACGGATCGGAAACTTCGAGATCGCGTAGGATCTGTTCGGCGATGAGCTTCGACTGGCCGTAAGGGTTGGTCGCCGAAAGCGGAAAAGATTCGTCGATCGGCACGCTCTTCGGCACGCCATAGACCGTCGCGGACGAGCTGAACACGAAGTTGCGCACGTTGCGCTCTTTCATCACCTTCAGCACGGCGAGCAGGCTGCCGATGTTGTTGTTGTAGTACTCGACCGGCTTCGCGACCGACTCGCCCACGGCCTTGAGCGCCGCGAAGTGGATCGCGCCGGTGATCTCGTGTGTGTCGAAGATATGGTTGAGCGCGGCTTCGTCGCGCGCGTCGGCGTGATGGAACGCGACGCGCTTGCCAGCGATGCTTTCGACGCGCTTCAGCGATTCCGCGCGGCTGTTCACGAGATTGTCGATGACCACGACGCCATAGCCCGCGTCGAGCAATTCGACGCACGTATGCGAACCGATAAAGCCCGCGCCGCCGGTGACGAGAATCGTGCCCTTCGTCGGCTGATTACCATTCATCTTTTGCTCTCCCGATTGCATGAAATCAGAGTGAAATGCCTGTAATGGCATGTATTGTGCCCTTGTAGCGTTCGACGACATTCTTTTCGTCGAATTCGCTCGTGACTTTTTCGCGGCCGCGCAGGGCCATCGCCTCGCGCTGGCCGGACGAGAGCGTCAGCATGCGTTCGAGCGCTTCGGCCAGGCTGTCGGCGTTCTTCACCTTGCAGAGAAGACCGTTCACGCCGTCCTCGACGACCTCGCGGCAGCCGGGCACATCGGTGGCGACGATCGGGCGGCCCATCGCCGAGGCTTCCATCAGCGTGCGCGGCACGCCCTCGCGATACGAGGGCAGCACGACGCAATCCGCCGCGGCGACGAGCGGGCGCACGTCGTTGGCTTCGCCCAGATACTCGACGATATTCTCCGCTTCCCACTTCTGCACATCCGTGCGGCTGATCGCGCTGGGATTGTCGACGCCGACCGGCCCGAGCAATTGAAAACGCGCGTGCGGATATTTCGCGCGAATCCTGCGTGCGGCCTCGACGTATTCCGCGACGCCCTTGTCCCACAGGAGCCGCCCGATCAGGATGAAAACGAAGTCCGCGCGCGCGGGCAGCGGCTGAAACGCGAATTCATCGAGATCGACGCCTTCGCCGTGCAGACGCCGCGCGCGCTCCGGATGCGCGAGCAGATTCTCGTGCAGAAAGGCTTCGTGATCGTCGCGATTCAGAAACCACACTTCGCGCGGAAAGCGGAACGCGAAACGGTAGAGCAGCTTCGCGACCTGCGCCGTGCGGCTCTTCTGGATGAAGACGTAGCCGAGGCCCGTGGTCACCGCGATCGACGGCACGCGCGCGAGCATCGCGGCGAGCGAGCCGTAAATGTTCGGCTTGATCGTGTAGTGAAACACGATATGCGGGCGCGTCGCTCGATATTCGCGATAGAGCGCGGCGAGCGTCCTGAAGTCCTGGCGCGGGTCCGTTCCCTTCGATGCGACCGGCAGCTCGACGCAGCGGCAGCCCATTGCCGTGAGCGGCTCGAAGGTGCGATCGCGCGGCGCGATGATCGTCACTTGCGCACCGGCCGCGGTCAGCATGCGCAGCACGCCTTGCCGGTAGGTGTAGATCGCCCACGCCGTGTTGCAGACGAGGGCGATGCGAAGACTCGACATTTCTTTCGTCATCCGGAAGAGCGCTCAACGTGGCGCGAACTGAACATTGGAATTTTCACGCGGAAGACGTGGACTTCAGCAATCGCGCCTTCAGACCACGCAACGCGCGATACGGCAGGACGAGATGCGCGATGCTTTTTGCGACGCCCGCCCAGTCGAGCGGATTCGTCACGCGCAGATGGTGCAGTTGCAGGCGCAGTGTCGACATCACCTGCACGCGCCGCTTCGTCGCGCTGATGCCGCCTTCGTTCAGCTCGTAGAACAGACCGAACTCGGGCAGGTTCGCGCCGTCGTGCCGTTGCAGGAGCCGCAGGATCAGATCGAGATCTTCCGCCGCGCGATAGTCCGCGCGATAGTTGCCCGCTTCGATCACGGCATCGATACGCAGCATCAGCGACGGATGCGTGAAGCACGTGCGCGCGAGCATCGTGCGGCGGATCGCGGCGGGCTCGGTCGGCGGCGTCAGGTCGAAGAGCGGCGCGCCTTGCGTCGAAACGACGTGCGTCCACATGCCCAGCACCGCGACGCGCGAATGGTCCTCCATGTACGCGCGTTGCTTCGCGAGACGGCCGGGCGTCGCCAGATCGCCTGCGTCGATGCGCGCCGCGTAACGTATGCCGCCCGTGGCGAGCGCCGCGATGCCCGCTTCGAGCGCGCGCTCGATGCCGCCGTTTCGCGGCATCCGCAGAATGTCGATGCGCATGCCGTCGATGACGGGCGCGACGATCGGCGGCGTGCTGCCATCGTCGACGATCAGCACGTTCACCGTCGAGGCTTCCCTGAACGATGCGAGCGTGCGTTCGACCTCGGCCTGGCCGTTGAACGCGGGCATCAGCACGGCGACATCGGATAGATCGTTCATGCGCGCAGCCGCAAACGGATGTAGTAAAAATTCACCGACGCCGCCGCGACATAGCCCGCCGCGAGCCCGATCAGCGCGCCGTAGCCTTCGATGCGCGGAATCGTGAACCAGTTCACCGCGAACGCGACGGCCAGCGCGAACAGCCATTTCGACAGCAGCACGTACTTCGCCTGATATTTCAGCACGACGAGATTGCCGATCGCCTCGATGCCCGCTGGCACGGACAGCCACACGGCCCAGCGGAAAATATCGGCGGCGCCCGCGTAGTTCGGGCCGAACACGCGCGCGATGATGAAGCCCGCGAGCGCATCGAGGACGGCGGCGCCCGCGATCATCAGCACGGCGGTCATCGCGAAGAGGCGCACGAGATTGCGCCTGAGGCGCGCGGTTTCCTGCACGCGATAGACGAACGCCGGCGCGATGGTCTGCGAGAGCATCAGCGCGAGCGCGATCCAGTTCTCGTTCAACTGCTGCGCTGCGGAGTAGAGCCCGAGTTCCGCGAACGACACGCGATGCGCGAGCATGAGCCGGTCGAGCTTGAGAAACAGATACATGCAGATGAGTCCGAGCCAGAACACCGTGCCCGCGCTCGCGAAATGTCGGAACAGTGCGCGATCGAAGCGCCAGCCGAGCGTGCCGCCGTGACGGCGCATGTAATACACGATGAGCGCGGCGCTGATCGCCGCGGCTTCGAGCGCCCAGAGCCAGCCGAAACTCGACGGCGCGGCCATCGCGCGCACCAGCGCGAACACGAGCGCCGCCTTGACGATGGCCGCCGCCATGCTCGCGATGAGTTGCGGCTTGCTGTAGGTGAGACTTTGCAGCCACGAATTGACGACGCCGATGAACGGCTCGCGAAAGAGCATCGTGACGGCGAGGCCGGCGAGCATCAGGCCGACCATCGGGTCGGTGCCGCCTGCCGCGATCCGCATCCATGTGACGACGAGCGCGATGATCGAGACGCCCATGCGCAGCACGAACGCGCTGCCGAGCACCGCGCCGGCTTCGGCGGGCGTGCGGTTGACGATCGTCGGCACGAGGATTTCCGCGCCGCAGACCCAGGTGATCGGCGCGATCACGAGCAGGAGCGTGTTCGCGTATTGCCATTTGCCGAAAACGTCGGGGCCGAGATAGCGCGCGAGCAGTCCCGAAATGACGATCGCCACTGCAATCTGCGTGAGCCGTTCGAGCCCGAGCCAGACGATATTGGCGAGCGCGCGGGCGACGTCCGGATTGCCGGAGCGCGTCAGCGCCTTCATGCGGCCGATCCGGCCGCACAGGCGGGCACACGGCGTGCTACCTCAGCCTGACCGCCCTGCAAGTCTGCGTGTTCGGTCAAGTTTTGTGTGTTTGCACGCAGACGCGCCTCATTCGAAGGCATCGAGGCGAAAGAGCGTTTGAGCATTGGATTAGAATGAACGCGCAGGCTTTGAACCGCCGCGCGCAACCACGAGAGCGCCGAAAGACAGCGATTATAAGTGCGATCCGCGGCTTGCCCGTTGCGCTGGTTTTGCATCCAGTTGCTTCCAATTGTTTCTTTCGTGTTGATTTGACAGACGCATAGGCAGAATTCGTACGTCATCTGGCAGTCGTTCACGCGCCTCGCACGCTGCATGGCGCGCCAACCGTCACGACCTGCATGCCCTCATGGCTGCATCGCCGAGAAACCATCAATTAATAGAGAAGAGGTAGCCATCTCATGAGCCAAGTATCCCAATCCATCTTCAAGGCCTACGACATTCGCGGCATCGTCGGCAAGACGGTCGACACGGATGTCGCGAAGAGCATCGGCCAGGCATTCGGCAGCGAGATCAAAAGCCAGGGCGGCGACTCGGTCGTCGTCGCGCGCGACGGACGTCTCTCCGGCCCCGAACTCGTCGGCGCGCTTTCCGAGGGCTTGCGCGCGGCGGGCGTCGATGTCGTCGATGTCGGCATGGTGCCTACACCCGTCGGCTACTTCGCGGCGAGCGTGCCGCTGCCGTTGCCTTCGGGCGAGCGTCGCGTGGATTCGTGCATCGTCGTGACGGGCAGCCACAATCCGCCCGACTACAACGGCTTCAAGATGGTGCTGCGCGGCGCGGCGATCTACGGCGACCAGATTCAGGGCTTGTACAAACGCATCGTCGATAGCGACTTCACCACGGGCGAAGGCACGTACACCGAGTTCGACGTATCGCAGATCTATCTCGATCGCATCGTGTCGGACGTGAAGCCGGTACGCGGGATGAAGATCGTCGTCGATACGGGCAATGGCGTCGCGGGCGGCCTCGCGCCGAAACTGTTCAAGGCGCTCGGCTGCGAACTCGTGGAACTGTTCACGGACATCGATGGCACTTTCCCGAACCATCACCCGGACCCGGCGCACCCGGAAAATCTGCAGGACGTGATCAAGGCGCTCAAGGAAACGGATGCCGAAGTCGGCTTCGCATTCGATGGCGACGGCGACCGTCTCGGCGTCGTGACGAAGGACGGGCAGGTCATTTATCCGGATCGCCAGCTGATGCTGTTCGCGCAGGAAGTGCTGTCGCGCAACAAGGGCGGCCAGATCATCTATGACGTGAAGTGCACGCGCAATCTCGCGAAGTGGGTGCGCGATCAGGGCGGCGAGCCGGTGATGTGGAAGACCGGCCACTCGCTCGTGAAGGCGAAGCTGCGCGAAACCGGCGCGCCGCTCGCGGGCGAGATGAGCGGCCACGTGTTCTTCAAGGACCGCTGGTATGGCTTCGACGATGGCCTGTACACGGGCGCGCGCATGCTCGAAATCCTGTCGCGCGTGGCGGATCCGAGCAAGCTGCTCAACGATCTGCCGAATTCGCTATCGACGCCTGAGTTGCAGCTTAAGCTGGAAGAGGGCGAGAACTTCGAGCTGATCGCGCGTCTGCAAAAATCGGCGAAGTTCACCGGAGCGGACGATGTGCTCACGATCGACGGATTGCGGGTGGAATATCCGGATGGGTTCGGGTTGGCGCGCTCGTCGAATACCACGCCGGTGGTCGTGATGCGTTTCGAAGCGGATAACGACGCGGCGTTGAAGCGGATTCAGGAGGATTTTCGTCGTGTGATTCTGGCTGAGAAGCCGGATGCGAAATTGCCGTTTTGAATGGTCTTGTCCGTAGATGACAAAGCGGCACGGTTTTTCGACCGTGCCGCTTTTTTTGTCACTCCGGATAGAACTCGGTCGACAGGATTTGTGCTGTCGACCAGGGAAGATTCTCGGGGAACAGGTCGAGTCCGGTTTCTTCGACGGCTTTGGAAACGGCGTCAGCCCAGGTTCCGGTCAGCCAGTCCGGGTCGGCCAAAGAGTTGCGAAGACTCGGCGTTTTCTGCAACGCGACGCCCACCGCGCGACGTTGCTCCCTGATCGTGCGTTGCCAGCTCGAGCCGCGGCGGCCGGGTTGATATTGCCACTTGAGCAGATGAGCCAACAGCACCGCCATGCGGCTCGATAGTTCGCGTTGTTCGCTCTTGCCCACGTCTTCGATTTCCTCTGCGATGTGCTCGACGTCGATCGCCGAGAACTTCCCTTCTCGCAGCAGGGCAGCTTGTTCCCGCGCCCACGCCACTACGTCTTGTTCGTAACGCGTTCCCATCGCGTACTCCTCTTGTCGTCGGATTTGCCCGGACTTCGACATGTTACCGGCTTTTTTCCGGCCCAAATCGCCCCGAGCGTGACGATCTGTGTCCGTTCAGCAAGCAAGCCGCGCTAAAATCCCCGTTTCCCTGCTCACCGCGCAGCGCCCTCCCGCGCCTCCCCACCCCAGCGTGCAAAAGATCCTGATCGTCCGCGTGTCGTCGCTCGGCGACGTCGTCCACAACATGCCGGCCATCGCCGACATCCTCCGCCGCTATCCCGATGCGCAGATCGACTGGCTCGTCGAGGAAAGTTTCGCAAGTCTCGTCGAACTGGTGCACGGCGTGCGCCGCGCGATCCCGTTCTCGCTCAGGCGCTGGCGCCGTGGGTTCGCATCGCCCGAGAACTGGCGCGAGATCGGCAAGTTCAAGCGCGAACTCGCCGCCGAAAAATACGATCTAGTCATCGACTGTCAGGGTCTCATCAAGACCGCGTGGGTCGCGAGCTGGGCGCGCGGGCCGCTCGTCGGTCTCGGCAATCGCACCGACGGCGCGGGCTACGAATGGCCCGTGCGCTTCTTTTACGACCGGCGCGTGCCGATCGAGCCGCGTACCCACGTCGTCGAACGCACGCGGCAACTCGTGGCGGCGGCGCTCGATCTGCCGAAGCCGCAGATGACCGACGACATCGACTTCGGCATCGACACGCGCCGCGCAACGCTCGCCGTCTCCGAGCTCGGGCTGAATCTGCCGGTGCCGTATGTCGTGTTCGTGCACGCCACCTCGCGCGCCGACAAGCAATGGCCCGAAGCCGCGTGGATCGAACTCGGGCAGGCGCTCGTTACGCGCGGCGCGTCGATCGTGCTGCCGTGGGGCAGCGACGCCGAACGCGCGACGAGCGAAAAGCTCGCGAAGGAATTCGGCGCGGCCGCGATCGTGCCGCCGAAGCTGTCGCTGCCCGCGGTGGTCGGACTGATCGACGGCGCGGCCGCGACCATCGGCGTCGATACGGGCTTGGTGCATATTGCCGCGGCGCTGAAGCGCCCGACCGTCGAGTTGTACAATTTCTCGACCGCATGGCGCACCGGCGGCTACTGGTCGCCGCAGGTGGTCAATCTCGGCGACGCGAGCCGGCATCCGACGCTTTCCGAAGTCAAGGCCGCGCTCGCGGGCTTCGGCCTGCTGTAGCGTGTCCTTCGCGCGCCGCGCCGTGCTCGGGCAACTCAAGGTCGTAGACACATGACGGAATCTCAAATCATCGAAGTCGCGTCTGGCGATTGGCAGGGAAAGAATCTTTCCGTGCCGCGCGAGACGCTCCTTGCCGGCGTCGAAAACGGCAAGGTGCTGTATTTCCCCAATCTGCGTTTTCCGATCGAAGGCGGCGAACTCGCGCTGCTCGATCCGAAGATCGCGGACCCCAAACGCAAGAACATCAGCCTCGCGCCCAACGGCGGCGCGCTGAACGGCGTGCTCGGCGAGAACGTGACGCAGTCGGCGGTGCGCTCGCTCATCAAGCGCTATCAGGATCACGCGCGCTCGCTCGTCGATGGCCTTTTCCCCGAATACGATGGCAAGCTGCGCGTCGCGCCCACGAGCCTCAGGCTGCATCAGGTCGAAACGCGAGAGACATCCTGGCGCAAGGACGACAGCCGCCTGCACGTCGATGCGTTCCCGTCGCGCCCGAACTACGGCGAGCGCATTCTGCGCGTGTTCACGAACATCAATCCGCAAGGCGCGCCGCGCGTATGGCGCGTCGGGGAACCGTTCGAGGACATGGCCAAGCGCTTCCTGCCCGGCATCAAGACGCAGATGCCCGGCTCGGCATGGCTCATGAATCTGCTGCACATCACGAAGTCGCCGCGCAGCGAGTACGACCACCTGATGCTGCATCTGCATGACGCGATGAAGGCCGATCTCGACTATCAGAAGACCGCGCCGCAGGAGGCGATGCCGTTTCCGCCGGGCTCGGTGTGGGTCTGCTTCTCCGATCACACTTCGCACGCCGTGATGTCCGGCCAGTTCATGATGGAACAGACCTTCTTTTTGCCCGTCAAGGCGATGGCGCGCCCCGATTGCGCGCCGCTCGGCATTCTCGAGCGCCTGAAGGGCAGGGCGCTCGTTTGAGCGGCGCCGCTTCCCCGGGCGCATCGGCTGCGGTGCTGAGGCTCGTCTATCGATCGCTCTGGTGGATCGTCGCGCCGCTCGCCGTGCTGCGGCTCTACATCCGTTCGCGCAAGGAGCGTGGATACCGCGAGCACATCGGCGAGCGCTTCGGATGCATCCCGCCGCGCCGCGCCGACGATCTCGCGCCGCTCATCTGGGTGCATGCGGTATCGGTCGGCGAGACGCGCGCGGCGCAACCGCTCATCGACGCGTTGCTGAAAACGCATCCCGAAGCGCGCGTGCTGCTGACGCACATGACGCCGAGCGGCCGCGCGACGGGCCTCGAATTGTTCGGCGATCGCGTGTGGCGCGGCTATCTTCCCTACGATCTGCCGGTTCTCGTACGGCGCTTCCTGCGTGCGTGGCGTCCGTCGCTCGGCATCGTGATGGAAACGGAAGTCTGGCCGACGCTCATCGATGAATGCAAGCGCGGCGACGTGCCGCTCGTGCTGACGAACGCGCGCATGTCGGAGCGTTCGTACCGGCGCGCGGCGAAGTTCGGGCGCGCGGTGCGCGAAGTGTTCGGCGGCTTTTCTCGCGTGCTCGCGCAGACGCCGTCCGACGCCGAACGGCTCACCGCGCTCGGCGCGCGCAATGTCGCGGTGCTCGGCAATCTGAAGTTCGATATGACCGCGCCGCCCGAACTGGTCGCGCGCGGTCAGGCGTGGCGCTCGGCGATCGGCGACCGGCCGGTGTGGGTCGCGGCGAGCACGCGCGAAGGCGAGGAGACGCTGGTGCTGCGCGCCTTCGCGGCGCTCAATGTCCCCGATGCATTGCTGATTCTCGTGCCGCGTCATCCGCAACGTTTCGATGAAGTGTCGGCGCTGATCGCGAGCCTCGGGCTGACGAGCGCGCGCCGTTCGCTGTGGGCGCCGAAGCCGGCCGCGGCGGGATCGGGCGCGGACGTGCCGGAACCGTTGCCGGCGAACGTGCAGGTCCTGCTCGGCGATTCGATGGGCGAACTCGGCGCGTATTACGCCGCGGCCGATCTGGCGTTCATCGGCGGAAGTCTGTTACCGCTCGGCGGGCAGAATCTGATCGAAGCGTGCGCGGCGGGCGTGCCGGTGCTGATCGGGCCGCACACGTTCAACTTCACGCAGGCGACCAACGATGCGATCGCGGCAGGCGCCGCGTTGCGTGTGCAGGACCCGCAGGAGCTTGCGCGCGGTCTGCGCGAAATCTTCAGCGACAAGGCGAGGCGGCTCGCGATGAGCGCGGCGGCGTCGGCGTTCGCGGCGCGGCATCGCGGCGCGACGGAGCGAACGGTGAGCGTGCTGAGCGCATTGCTCGAAGAGGAAAGCGACGCGGCGAAGTGATCGTTCGCCGCACCAGCGGCGCGCGCCCGATCGACTGGCCAATCCGCCCGCTTTTTCCGTTCTTTTCCCCGAATCATCTGACAAAATCGTGCATTCTGCCGACAAATAGAGGGTTGAACGTCGAAAAGGTTAGGGGGATACTGAACGCCCCGCCGGCCCCCTCGAACGGGTACCAATGGGCCGGACGCCTGCGAACGTGCTGCCAATCTTCTTTAGAGGACGCGCATGCAAGATCTCCTCAAGTCCGTTGTCAAAGACATGATGCCGCCCGGGCTCCTGCGCCTCTTGCGGCCACATCCGGGACCGACCGATGCATGGGGCACCGTCCGGTACGGCGCGCACGGTCTCGTGCTGCCGGGTAACCGGCGCTTCGAATATCGGCCTTGCGCGGCGGATCGCGAGGTGTGCAGACAGATCTTCTTCATGCGCGAGTACGCCACGGATCATCTGGTTCGCGCGAAGGAAATCGCGGCGTTTTACGATGCCTGCGAGAATCCGCTGATCGTCGATGCCGGGGCGAATATCGGCGCCGCCGCGGTGTGGCACGCGCTCACCTATCCGAAAGCGAAGATCGTCGCGATCGAGCCGGATGTATCGAATTTCGCGCTGCTCAAAAAGAACGCGGAGGCCTTTCCGTTGATCACGCCGCTGAATGCCGCGATCGCGGCGAGGCGCGGCACGCTCTATCTCAACGATCCGGGCGGCGGCGAATGGGCCTTCCGCACGGCCGACAAGCCCATCGAGAAAGGTTATGCCGTCGACGCGCTCACGCTCGAAGACGTGATGCCCACATCCGGCGTGACGCCGTTCATTCTCAAGATCGATATCGAAGGCGCGGAGTCGGACCTGTTCTCGCGCCATTGCGATGCGCTGAACCAGTTCCCGGTCGTCGTGATCGAGTTGCACGACTGGATGCTTCCCGGCGAATCGAACAGCCGCAACTTCCTGCAATGGCACGTCGAGATGAAGCGTGATTTCGTGCAGATGGGCGAGAACGCGTTCTCGATATCGAATTCGATATCGCTGATGTAGCGCGTCTCACGCGAGCAGCAGCCCCTTCTTCTCGATGAAGCGAATGACGTCATCGAGCCCGTCGAGCGCCTTCAGATTGCACATCACGAAGGGCCGCTCGCCGCGCATCTTTTTCGCGTCGCTTGCCATGATGTCGAGATTCGCGCCGACATGAGGCGCGAGGTCGGTCTTGTTGATCACGAGCAGATCCGACTTCGTGATGCCCGGACCGCCCTTGCGCGGAATCTTCTCGCCGCCCGCGACATCGATCACGTAGATGGTCAGATCGGAGAGTTCCGGGCTGAAGGTCGCCGCGAGGTTATCGCCGCCGGATTCGATGAACACGATATCGGCATCGGGAAACTTCGACACCATGCGATCGACGGCTTCGAGATTGATCGACGCATCCTCGCGGATCGCCGTATGCGGACAGCCGCCCGTCTCGACGCCCATGATGCGCTCGGCCGGCAGCGCGCCCGCGACCGTCAGCAGGCGCTGATCTTCCTTCGTATAGATATCGTTGGTGATGGCGACGAGGTCGTACTTCTCGCGCATCGCCTTGCAGAGCATTTCGAGCAGCGTGGTCTTGCCGGAGCCGACCGGCCCGCCCACGCCCACGCGCAACGGCGGCAGTTTCTTGGTTCGGCGAGCGGCGGAAGAGTAAGCGGGAGTGTTCATGGAATATCGGTTCAGGAGCGGAAAAGCCGCGAGTATTGCGATTCGTGCCGCGCGGACAAAACGCCGAGTTGCGGCGCGAAAGTGTTGACCCGTTCGGGCGATGTATCGAGCGCGCGGCGCACGGCGGCATCGATCGGCTCGCGCAACGCGACGATGATCCGCTGCCCCGCAAGCTGGCCGAGCGGCACGGCTTTTAGCGCGGCCGCCGCCTGATTCTCGACCCAGCTGAACGCGTAGGCCGCGAGCGCTGTTTCCGTCGTCGCATCGTGCGCGAACGCGGCGAAGGCGAACGCGCTCGGCTGCGCGATGGGTTTGATCGCGGCGAGCGTCGCGCGGCGCGCTGCGTCGCCCCATTCGAGCGATGCGCACAGTTGCGCGAGCGACCAGCCCATCTGCTCGGTTTCGCGTTTCAGCTCCGCCGATTCGCGGCTCGCGATGTATTCATCGTTCGCGGCTCGCAGCGCGGCTTCGTCGTGCGAACGCCAGTGTTCGATCTGATGCGCGAGCAACGGCAATTCGCCTCGCGCGAGGACGGTGCTCAGGCCGCTCGCGATCCAGTCGCGCGCGCTGTCGCCGTCGTGGATCAGGCCGTGCTCGATCGCCGCTTCGAGTCCCTGCGAATAGCTGAACGCGCCGATCGGCAGCGCCGGCGACGCGAGATGCAGAAGCGCGGTGAGCTCAGCGATGCGCATGACCGTGATGATGACGATCGTGGTCGTGATCATGACCGCACGAAGAGTGATCGTGATCGTGGTCGTGGTCGTGCGAATGATCGTGCCCGTGATGCTCGTCGAAAACCTTCTGCGCGAGCGCGTAGTCTTCGCTGAAGGTTTCGTCGTGGCCGTGCTTGTGGCCGCCGCCGTATGCGCCGGTTTCGGGCTGGAACGGCTGCGATTCATGCGCGACGAGCACGCCAAGACGCTTCAGCATGTCTTCGAGCACGGGATCGGCTTCGAGCTTGAGATAATCCGCGCCGACTTCCAAGGGCGTATGCCGGTTGCCGAGGTGATACGCGGCACGGGTCAATAGCCGCACGCTCGGCGCGCGCACGACGAGCACGTCCTCCGCCGCCGCGACCACACGCACGAAGCCGCCGTCATCCGCGACGAGCATGTCGCCGTCCGCGAGCACGGTGCCGCGCGGCATCACGAGGGCGACTTCCTCGCCGTTGTCGAGCGTGGCGGCGAGACGGCTCTTGCCGCGCGCATCGAAAGGCAGGGTCAGGGTGGGCGCGCGCTTCACGAGCACGGGCGCGAGCTTGGCGGTCAGACGTTTGTCGATGGTACGCATGGCGACTCAGAACAGGAAATAGCGCTGCGCCATCGGCAGAACGGTGGCGGGATCGCAGGTGAGCAATTGCCCATCGGCGATCACCTGATAGGTCTGCGGATCGACGCTGATGGACGGCTGCCATGCATTGTGAATCATGTCGGCCTTCGTCACATTGCGGCAGTTCTTCACCGCGACCACTTGCTTGCTGAGACCGTAACGATCCGCGATGCGCGCTTCCATCGCCATTTGCGACACGAAGGTCAGCGATGTCTTGCCGAGCGCGCCGCCGCGCGTCGCGAACATCTCTCGATAATGCACCGGCTGCGGCGTCGGAATCGATGCGTTCGGGTCGCCCATCTGCGCGACCGCGATCATGCCGCCCTTGACGATCATCGCGGGTTTAACGCCGAAGAACGCCGGCTCCCAGAACACGAGATCGGCCCACTTGCCCGGCTCGATGGAACCGACTTCATGCGCGATGCCATGCGTGATCGCCGGATTGATCGTGTACTTCGCCACATAACGCTTCGCGCGGAAATTGTCGTTGCGCGCGTTGTCTTCGGCGAGTGCGCCGCGTTGCACCTTCATCTTGTGCGCGGTCTGCCAGGTGCGGATGATGACTTCGCCGACGCGGCCCATCGCCTGCGAATCGGACGACAGCATCGACAGCGCGCCGAGATCGTGCAGGATGTCTTCGGCCGCGATGGTCTCGCGGCGAATGCGCGATTCCGCGAACGCGATATCTTCCGCGATCGACGGATCGAGGTGATGGCACACCATCAGCATGTCGAGATGCTCGTCGAGCGTGTTGATGGTATAGGGGCGCGTCGGATTGGTGGAAGAGGGGAGCACGTTCGATTCGCCCGCCACCTTGATGATGTCCGGCGCATGGCCGCCGCCCGCGCCTTCCGTGTGATACGTGTGGATCGTGCGGCCCTTGAACGCGGCGATGGTCGTCTCGACGAATCCCGCTTCGTTGAGCGTGTCGGTGTGGATGGCGACTTGCGTGTCGGTGTCGTCGGCGACCGAGAGGCAGTTGTCGATCGCGGCGGGCGTCGTGCCCCAGTCCTCGTGCAGCTTCAGACCGATCGCGCCCGCCTTCACCTGCTCGATCAGTGGCGCGGGCAGGCTCGCGTTGCCCTTGCCGAGAAAGCCGAGATTGACCGGCCAGCCATCGGCGGCCTGGAGCATGCGCTCCATGTGCCAGGGGCCCGGCGTGCAGGTCGTCGCGTTGGTGCCGGTCGCGGGGCCGGTGCCGCCGCCGAGCATCGTCGTGACGCCGCTCGCGATCGCTTCGTCGATCTGCTGCGGGCTGATGAAGTGGATGTGCGTATCCACGCCGCCCGCCGTGACGATCATGCCTTCGCCCGCAATCACTTCGGTCGCCGCGCCGATCGCGATGTTCACGTTCGGCTGGATATCCGGATTGCCCGCCTTGCCGATCGCGAAGATGCGTCCTCCCTTGATGCCGATATCCGCTTTCACGATGCCCCAGTGATCGAGGATCAGCGCGTTGGTCACGACCGTATCGACGACCTCGGCCGATGGACGTTGCGACTGGCCCATGCCGTCGCGAATCACCTTGCCGCCGCCGAACTTCACTTCTTCGCCGTAGGTGGTGAAGTCGCGCTCGACTTCGATGATGAGATCGGTGTCGGCGAGGCGCACGCGGTCGCCGGTCGTCGGGCCGAACATTTCAGCATAAGCGCGGCGGCCGATGCGTAGCGTCATGTTTTTGATGTCCTGTTCAGAGTGGGCCCATCACGAGGCCGTTGAAGCCATAGACGTGCCGGTCGCCCGCGAGCGCGACGAGTTCGACGGTGCGTTCCTGTCCCGGCTCGAAGCGCACGGCCGTGCCCGCCGCGATATTGAGGCGAAAGCCGCGCGCCTTCTCGCGTTCGAACTTGAGCGCCGCGTTGACTTCATAGAAATGAAAATGCGAGCCGACCTGCACGGGCCGGTCGCCATGATTCGCGACGAGGACCGTCACGGTCTCGCGTCCCGCGTTGAGCTCGTGCTCGCCATCGTCGATGAAATATTCGCCGGGGATCATGTTTTCAGGGGATCGGATGATGAACCGTCACGAGCTTCGTGCCATCGGGGAAGGTCGCTTCGATCTGGATGTCGGGAATCATCTCGGGCACGCCTTCCATCACGTCGTCGCGCGTGAGGAGGGTGGTGCCGTAGTGCATGACTTCGGCGACGGTCCTGCCGTCGCGCGCCGCTTCCATCAATGCGGCCGAAATGAACGCGACGGCTTCGGGATGATTGAGTTTCAGGCCGCGCGCGCGGCGACGTTCGGCGAGCAATGCCGCGGTGAAGATCAGCAGCTTGTCCTTTTCTCGGGGCGTGAGTTTCATGTCTCTTTCGTTTTAGGGCGCAAGGCATTGGGCCTTGCAATGCTAGCATCGGATGGGCTTTCGACGAGCTTGCAGTTCATTGGATGAAGCGCTGCAACTCGACCGTCGAAGGCCGCTCGAATATCTCTTCCGGCGCACCCGATTCCCACACGCGCCCCTGATGCATGAACACGACCTTGTCGCTCACCTTGCGAGCGAAGCGCATCTCGTGCGTGACCATGATGAGCGTCATGCCGTCGCGCGCGAGATCTTCGACCACCGCGAGCACTTCGCCGACGAGTTCGGGATCGAGCGCCGACGTGATCTCGTCGCAGAGCAAAACGGTCGGCTTCATTGCGAGCGCGCGCGCGATGGCCACGCGCTGCTGCTGGCCGCCGGAGAGCTGATCGGGATACGCATCGAACTTGTCGCCGAGACCGACGCGTTCGAGCACCGTGTGCGCGGTCGCGCGCGCCTTCGCCTTGTGGATCTTCCTGACGACCGTTTGCGCGAGCATCACGTTCTCTCCCGCGGTGAGATGCGGAAAGAGGTTGTACTGCTGAAACACCATGCCGACCTTGAGACGCAGCGCGCGCAAGTCGGCATGACGCGCATCGAAATGCTCGCCGTCGATTTCGATCGAACCTTCGTCGATGCTTTCCAGCCCGTTCAACGTGCGCAACAGCGTGCTCTTTCCCGAGCCGCTGCGTCCGATGATCGATACGACCTGTCCGCGCTCGACGGCAAAGTCGATACCCTTCAGCACCTGATTCGCGCCGAACTGCTTTTGAAGATTGCGGGTTTCAACGAGCGGCATTCCATTTCCTTTCGAGCGTGCGCGCATAGCGTGTCAACGGATAGCAAAGCACGAAGTAGATGATGGCGACGAGCCCATACACGAGGAACGGCCGGAAAGTCGCATTCGAAATCATCGTGCCGGCCTTCGTGAGTTCCGTGAAGCCGATGATCGATACGAGCGCCGTGTCCTTCACCGCCTGCACCGCGAAGCCGACTGTCGGACCGACGGCGATGCGCGTCGCCTGCGGCAGGATCACGTGCCGAAGCTGCTCGAAATAGCTCATCGCGAGACTCGACGACGCTTCCCATTGTCCCTTCGGCACCGCTTCGACCGCGCCGCGCCAGATCTCCGCGAGATAGGCGCTGGTGAAGAGCGTGAGACCGACCGTCGCGGCGAGCCACGGCGAAACGTCGATGCCGAGCAGCGGCAGTCCGAAGAACACGAGGAACAACTGCATCAGGAGGGGCGTGCCCTGAAAAATCTGGATATAGGCTTTGACGAACGCGCGCAGCACTTGCGATTTCGACACGCGCATGACCAGCAGCGCAAAGCCGGCGATGCCGCCCAGCACGAACGACACGATCGACAGCACGACGGTCCAGCGCGCCGCGAGCAACAGGTTCTCGAAAATCTGCGCGAGGGTGAACTCGATCATCGCGCGGCGCTCCGGTGGTTCATCAGAAAGCGTTTGCCCGCCGCGTTCAGCGCGGTGCGCAACGCGAGCGCCATCATGAGATAGGCTGCCGTGATGAAGAAACACGTCTCGAATGCGCGGAAGTTGCGCGACTGGATATAGCTCGCTGCATAGGTGAGGTCGGGCACCGAGATCTGCGATACCACGGCTGAGCCGAGCATCGTGATGACGATCTGGCTGGTCAGCGCGGGAAACACCTTCGCGAGCGCCTGCGGCAGCACGACATGGCGAAAGGTCTCGCCACGCGACATCGCAAGCGAAGCCGCCGCTTCGTGATGCCCCTTCGGCACGGCCGCGACGCCCGCGCGGATGATCTCGATCGAATACGCGCCGAGATTGAGCGTCATCGCGAGAATGGCCGCGACGTACTCGCTCAAATGAATGCCGAGCGCGGGCAGGCCGAAGAACACGAAGAACAGTTGCACGATGAACGGCGTGTTGCGGACCGCTTCGACATAGCCGCCGACGATCGCACTCAACCACGCACGCCGGCTGTCGCGCGCGGCGGCGCCGAGCACGCCGACCGACACCCCGAGCGCCGTCGAGACCGCGGTCAACGCGAGCGTCGTCGCCGCGCCACTCGCGAACATGCCCGCGTATTGCGCGAGATCGGCGAATTGAAGTTCATAGGCCATACGTTGCCGTGTGCTCTCTCAAAGGCTCGCGGGCAGCGGCTGGCTGAACCACTTCTTCGACATCGTGTTGAGCGTGCCGTCCTTTTTCGCCTGCGCGATGGTGTCGTCGACCTTGGTCATCAGGCGCGGCTCGTTCTTGTTCATGCCGACGAAGCAGGGCGAATCCTTGATGATGAACTTCGCTTCCGGGCGGCGCGGCGGATTCTTCGCGAGGATCGCAGCCGCGACGATGTTGCCCGCCGCGATCAGTTGCACCTGTCCCGAGAGAAACGCGGAGATGGTCGCGTTGTTGTCCTCGAAGCGCTTGATGGTCGCGTTCGGCGCCATCTGCGACAGCGCGATTTCTTCGAGCGCGCCGCGCGTCGCGCCGACGGTCTTGCCGGTGAGATCGGCGGGGCTGGCGACCTTGATGTCGGCGGGGCCGAACACGCCCTGGAAGTAGGGCGCATAAGGCGTCGAGAAATCGAGCACCTTCTCGCGTTCCGGCGTCTTGCCGAGCGATGAGATCACGAGATCGACCTTGTTGGTCGTGAGATACGGAATGCGGTTCGCGCTGTTCACGGGCACGAGTTCGAGCTTCACGTTCATCGATTTGGCGAGCAGCGCGGCCATGTCGACGTCGTAGCCTTGCGGCTTCATGTCGGCGCCGACCGAGCCGAAGGGCGGATAGTCTTCGGGCACGGCTACGCGCAGCGTGCCGTTCTTCGCGATGGTGTCGAGGGCGTCGGCGTGTGCGGCGAAGGGAGCGAGGGAAAGCAGCAGCGCGACGAGCGCGGTGCGTCGCGCGCGGGAGAAAAGGGTGAGCGTGATGAACATCGATGATCCTTCGGTCTTGAGCGGCCGCGTTGGAAGGCGCGGCTCTTGAGCCGAGGCTTAAAGCGAGAGTCGTGCCATCGATGTCTTTTCTTTGTATCGTCTGCGTTCGCGAGTTGCGCGTCCATGAGCGCGCACAACGGCTGTGCAAACGGATGCGCTTCTCTGGTGCGTACTAGGTAGTCCACAAACGCAGAGGCCGCGCATCGACGCCATGCACGATGGGACGAAGACGCGTCCAGCATTCGATGAGCGCGTTTTGCAGCGGCTCCATCGAGCGGCTGACTGCGCGCACGATCAGCACGCCCGGTCCGACGCACGATGCGCCAGCGCGCAGTTGATCGTCGAAGGGAAGTTGCGCGGTGAGGGCTTCGGCGAGCGCATCGTCGCAAGCGGGGCCGATCGCCCAAAGCGTGCCGTAGGCGGGGAAGCCGGCGAGTCCTTGCGCGGCATCGCGCAGCGGATCGTTCGCGTCGAGCAGCGTGCGCTCGAACCAGAGCGTCGTGCCGTCGCGCCGCGCGATGCGCGATATCGCCTTGATGTGTCCTTGCGTCCACGTCTCGCTGGCGGCGGCGCGGCCGAGCAGCATCGCATCCCAGCCGATAGCGCTCGCGCTTTCATCGAGCGTGAGATTGAATTCGAGCTCGACGTTCGACGATTCGAACACGATGTTGTTTTGCGGTAGCCAGTCGAGCTTCGCATGCGCCGCGAGACCGATGTCGATGCGCTGCGTCGCGAGCTTGCCGTTGGCCTTGTACCACTTGGTCGCGCCGGGCGTCGTGATGACGGCGTGCGTGTGCTCCTCAAGGCGAACATCGATGGACAAGCGATCGCCGCCTGCCACGCCGCCCGGCGGATGCACGATGACCGAGTGACAGATATCGCCTTCGGGGTAGAGCGGGCGTTGCAGCCTCAACGGCCCTTCGTGCTTGCGATGAACGCAAACCGTGCGGCCATGCTGATGCGCGTAGCCGAGTTCGAGCGAGCCGCGCCAGATGTTTGGATCGACGAGCGTTGCGTGGGATTCGTGGTGCATGAGCGGTGCGTTTCAGAGCTGAGCCTGAATCATACGGCGATCAGCTCGCGCACTCCATGCGCATCCATTTCCGATCCCGCGCCGCCCGCGACGATTTCGCCGCGGCTCATTACCCAGTAGCGGTCGGCGAGCTCGCGGGCGAAGTCGTAGTATTGCTCGACGAGCAGCACCGTCATGCCCATTTCATCGACGAGCTGCCGCAGCGTGCGGCCTATGTCGCGGATGATCGATGGCTGGATGCCTTCGGTCGGTTCATCGAGGATGAGCAGTTGCGGCTCGCTCATCAGCGCGCGGCCGATTGCCAGTTGCTGTTGCTGACCGCCGGAGAGATCGCCGCCTCGGCGGTTTTTCATGTCTCGCAGGACGGGGAAGAGATCGTAGATGCGGTCGGGAATCTTCGATGGCGCCTTGCGGCTTGCTGCGCCTACCAGCAGGTTTTCTTCTACCGTGAGACGGCCGAAGATATCGCGTCCCTGCGGCACGTAGGCGAGGCCGTTTGCGACGCGCGCATGCGTCGGCATCGAAGATATCTTGTTGCCGCGCCAGTTGATCGTGCCGCTTTTCGTTGGGACGACGCCCATCAGGCAGCGCAGGAGCGTCGTTTTGCCTACGCCGTTGCGGCCTAGCAGGACCGTCAGCTCGCCGTCGGGGACGGTCATCTTCACATCGCGGAGGATGTGGCTGCCGCCGTAGTATTGGTTCAGATTGTCGACTTGTAGCATTTTCGGTTTTCGGTTTTCGGGTTGGCTTTCTTTCGGGGAATCCTGAATTCGCGGTGGTCTATTAGCACTGCCCCTCCCCGGGGCGGGGGTCACTTTCTTTGCTGCTGCAAAGAAAGTAACCAAAGAAAGCAGCTATCCCCAGCCTAAGCACTTCACACCGGCCGCGGCACAGGCGATTGGCTGAATGGCCCGGCAGTAGCGAGTGCCTCCGCAAGCAGACAAAGACTTGGACCGCGCACGGTCTGACACCTCGCACCACGCAACAGACTGGTTCAGCACCAAATAGCTCCAGCCCGCTACGCGGCCGATGGGTCAATCGAGTGCGCGCGTGCTTCTTCTTCGGTTTCCCTCATATACCCGACGGCAGCGCGCAGCGCTGTGCCGATGCTCTTTCGTGCTGAACCCGCGCCCTAAAACAACTAGCTTGTCAGACCGTGCGCGAGCCAAGCCCGAGTGGGCCTATGAGGGCGACACTTAGGCGAGTGCCATCGACGGCTGGCAAGCATGGCCAAACTGCGTGTGACCGCGGGCGGTGAGAAGCTGTTTCTTTGGTTACTTTCTTTGCAGCAGCAAAGAAAGTGACTGCCGCCCCGCACAGGGGCAGTGCCAATAGACCACCGCGAATTCAGGATTCCACGAAAAGAAAGCCACCGACATAAAAAGCAAATCACCGCCCGAGATAAGACTCAATAACGGCCTCGTCCCGTTTGACGTCATCCAGCGTCCCTTCGGCAAGAACACGCCCCTCGGCCATCACAGTAACCTTCCCACGCTCCCCCGCAAGCGCGGCAACAAACTCCATATCATGCTCGACGACCATCATCGAACACGATCCACGCAGCTTGTTGAGCAATTCGGCAAGTTCCATCGTCTCATGATCGGTCATGCCAGCCGCAGGCTCATCGAGCAGCAAAAGAGAAGGCTGCTGCATCAGCAACATGCCGATTTCGAGCCGCTGCTTCTGTCCATGCGACAGCTCACCCGCAAGCCGCGTCGCCTGATGCTGCAATCGAATCAACTCCAGCGTTTCCTCGATTCGCGCCTGCGCCTGGCCGTCGAGCCTCGCGCGCAATGAAGCAAACCAGCGCTTGTCGGTCTTCATCGCGAGTTCGAGGTTTTCCCACACGGGATGATTCTCGAACACAGTCGGCTTCTGAAACTTGCGGCCGATGCCCGTGCGCGCGATCACCGGCTCCGACATGCGCGTGAGGTCGAGCGTCTGCCCGAGAAACACCTTGCCGTCATCGGGACGCGTCTTGCCGGTGATGACATCCATCATCGTCGTCTTGCCCGCGCCGTTCGGTCCGATCACGCAGCGCAACTCGCCGACATCGATGGACAGCGTCAGCTTGTTCAGCGCGCGAAAGCCGTCGAAGCTCACGGTGACGTCTTCGAGATAGAGAATCGTGCCGTGCGATACGTCGATCTCGCCGGGCGCGAGCACATGGCCCAGGCCGGAGATGACGTTGATGTTCTTGTGGTTCGATTCGAGCGAGTCCGGCGCGGGCGGAATCGGCGGAAGATCGACGATCAATGCATTGTGTGCGGTCATTCTGCGGAGTCTCCTGCGCTCTTTCTGCGGCGCGCGAGATCGACGAGACCCATGATGCCGTTCGGCAGAAGCAAGGGCACGAGCGTGAAGATGAGGCCGAGAAAAAACAGCCAGTATTCCGCGAAGTACGCGGTGAAAAAGCTCTTCGCACCATTCACCGCGAATGCGCCGACGATCGGACCGATCAACGTGCCGCGTCCGCCGACCGCGACCCAGATCGCCATTTCGATCGAGTTCGCCGGCGACATCTCGCTCGGATTGATGATCCCGACCTGCGGCACATACAACGCGCCCGCGATGCCGCACAGCACGGCCGACACCGTCCAGATGAAAAGCTTGTACGCGAGCGGGCTGTAGCCGAGGAACATCAGACGTGCTTCGCCGTCGCGCACGCCGGTCACGACACGCCCGAGCTTCGACGTGACGACCCAGCGCGCCGCGAGAAACGCGAGCACGAGAATCGCGAACGTGATGAGGAAGAGCGCCGTGCGCGTACCCGGATGCGTGATCGGAAATCCCGCGATGCGCTTGAAGTCCGTGAAGCCGTTGTTGCCGCCGAAGCCCGTTTCATTGCGATAGAAGAGCAGCATCGCGGCGAAGGTCATCGCCTGCGTGATGATCGACAGATACACGCCCTTCACGCGCGAGCGAAACGTGAAGAAACCGAACACCCACGCGAGCACGCCGGGCACCAGCACGACGAGCAGCAGCGCATACCATAGATGCTCCGTGCCTTCCCAGTACCACGGCAGCTTGTGCCAGTCGAGGAACACCATGAAATCGGGCAGGTCGCTCTGATACGTGCCCTCGCGGCCGATCGAGCGCATCAGGTACATGCCCATCGCGTAGCCGCCGAGCGCGAAGAAGAGCGCGTGGCCCAGGCTCAGGATGCCGCAATAGCCCCACACGAGATCGAGCGCGAGCGCGCCGATCGCGTAGCACATGAGCTTGGCCGTGAGCGTCATCGCATAGGCGGACAAATGGAACGTGCTCGTCTCCGGCAGCACGAGCGCGCTGACCGGCACGAAGATGCCCATCGCGATGATGAGCGCGATCAGCGCGAGCCAGCCCTTGCGCGGCAGGAGCGAGGCGCGCGGCGGCAGGCCGAGCGCGAAGCCCGCGCGCGCGGCGCTCGGATCGGGTTGCGGCGCGACGTCGAGATTCGCGCCGATATTGGTCGAGGCGGTCATGGCTCAGGCCTCCGCGCTGCGGCCCTTCAGGGCAAACATGCCCTGCGGACGCTTCTGGATGAACAACACGATGAGCACGAGCACCGCGATCTTCGCGAGCACCGCGCCCCAGAACGGCTCGACGGTCTTGCTCACTAGCCCGAGCCCGAAGCCGCCGATCACCGTGCCCGCAAGCTGGCCCACGCCGCCGAGCACCACCGCCATGAACGAATCGATGATGTAGCTCTGGCCGAGATCCGGACCGACGTTGCCGATCTGCGAGAGCGCGCAGCCGCCGAGTCCCGCGATGCCCGCGCCGAACGCGAACGCATACGAATCGACGCGCGCCGTCTTCACGCCGACGCACGCGGCCATGCGGCGGTTCTGCGTCACCGCGCGCACGAACAGACCGAGACGCGTCTTGGTGAGTACGCCCCACGCGATCGCCACCACCGCGAGCGAGAACGCGAGGATCGTCAGACGGTTGTACGGCAGGATCAGGTTCTGCATCACGGAGACGCCGCCGCTCATCCACGAAGGATTCGTCACCTGCACGTTCTGCGCGCCGAAGAGCGTGCGCGTCGCCTGAATCAGGATCAGGCTGACGCCGAAGGTCGTCAGCAGCGTTTCGAGCGGACGTCCGTAGAGATGCTTCAGCACGAGCCTTTCCAGCACGATGCCGACCAGCGCCGCCGCGACGAACGATGCGGGCACCGCGAACAGCGGATACCAGTTGAACGCGGCGGGCGCGTAATGCTGCACGAGGTTCTGCACGACATAGGTCGCATACGCGCCGATCATCAGGAATTCGCCGTGCGCCATGTTGATGACGCCGATCAGGCCATAGGTGATCGCGAGGCCGAGCGCCGCGAGCAGCAGCACGCTGCCGAGCGAGAGGCCCGCGAAGATCGTGCCGAAGATTTCGCTGCGGCGCTGGATCGAATCGAGCGCGTAGAGGCCTTCCTGCGCCGCGTTGCGCACGCTCTCGTCGGGTTCGTTGAACGAGCCGTCCGCTTTCTTCGCGACGATCGGGCGCAGCAGCTCGTACATGTCGAGATCGTGCCGCGCCGCGACGAGTTGCGCCGCTTCGAGACGCTTGCCGGCGTCGGGATCGTGAAGGGCGGTCATCGCCCAGAGCGTGTCGAGCCGCTTCTTCAGTTCGGGATCTTTCTCGATGGCGCGGGCGCGGTCGATCAGCGGCTTCATCGAGGCGTCGGGGTTCTTCAGAAGCGCTGCGATCGCGTCGCGGCGTTTCGCGATATCGGCGGAGGCGAGCTGCAGCCCCGACAACGCGCCGGCGACTTTCGTGCGCAGCGTGTTGGAGAGCGTGATCTGCTGCGCGTCGGGCGCTTCGACGGTCTTGCCGGTGAGCGGGTCCTTGTTGACGTCGTCGGACTGGATATAGACGTGGCCGTTGTCGGTCGCGACGAGCGAGCCATCGGACAACGCGGTGAGCACGGCGACCGAGGGCGCATCCGCATTGGCGATGAGCTTGTCGATGGCGGCGGATTTGGCGTCGAAGTCGTCGCCGGCGAGCGGGGCGAGATCGTCGTTCGAGAGTGCATGGGCGCTGAACGGCGCGATCGCGATGAAGAGCGCGAGCAATACCCGCATGATTGAACCGGTCATGATGGCCTTTCTGATGAGACATGGACGGCCGCGCGAATCACGAACGAGCGCGCGGCCTCACTGCTTCAAACCATCACTGCATCACGCGACCTGCACGCGCTGCCGGCGCAGGAACGCGGGAATGGAGCTGACGATATCCGGCTTGCCCTGATTGCCCGCGATATACGGACTCCACGGTTGCGCGCGCACCGCGGTCTTCGTCTTCCACACGACGTTGAACTGCCCGTCGCCGCGAATTTCGCCGATCATCACGGGCTTGTGCAGATGGTGATTGCCGTCCATCGACAGCGTGAAACCCGAGGGCGCGGCGAAGGTCTGGCCGATCATCGCGGTGCGCACCTTGTCGACGTCGGCGCTCTTTACTTTTTCGACGGCCTGCTTCCACATATGGATGCCGACGAAGGTCGCTTCCATCGGATCGTTCGTCACGCGCTTGTCGCCGCCCGGCAGGTTTTGCGCCTTCACGTACTCGAAGAATTCCTTCTCGAACTTCGAGTTGTTGGTGTTCTTAACCGACATGAAGTAGTTCCATGCGGCGAGGTGGCCGACGAGCGGCTTGGTGTCGATGCCGCGCAGCTCTTCTTCGCCGACCGAGAACGCGACGACGGGCACGTCGGTCGCTTTCAGGCCCTGGTTGCCGAGCTCCTTGTAGAACGGTACGTTCGAATCGCCGTTGATCGTAGAGATGACAGTTGTCTTTCCCCCTTGGGCAAATGTCTTGATGTTCGCGACGATGGTTTGATAGTCGCTATGTCCGAATGGTGTGTAGACCTCTTGAATGTCCGCATCCTTGACTCCCTTGGAGTGTAGGAACGCGCGCAGGATCTTGTTGGTCGTGCGCGGATACACGTAGTCGGTGCCGAGCAGGAAGAAGCGCTTGGCGCTGCCGCCTTCCGGACCCATCAGATATTCGACGGCGGGGATCGCCTGCTGATTCGGCGCCGCGCCGGTATAGAACACGTTGCGCGACATCTCTTCGCCTTCGTACTGAACGGGGTAGAAGAGCAGGCCGTTGAGTTCCTCGAAGACTGGCAGCACCGACTTGCGCGACACCGACGTCCAGCAGCCGAACACGACCGCGCACTTGTCTTGCGTGAGAAGCTGACGCGCTTTTTCGGCGAAGAGCGGCCAGTTCGAAGCCGGATCGACGACGACGGGTTGAAGCTGTCGGCCCATCACGCCGCCGCTCTTGTTGATATCGGCGATAGTCATGAGCGCCGTGTCTTTCAGCGACGTCTCGGAGATCGCCATCGTGCCCGACAGCGAATGCAGGATGCCGACCTTGATCGGACCCGTATCGGCGGCCTGAGCTTTCGTGATCGGAAGCTGACCCGCGAGGGCGAGCGCGCCCGACATGGAGCCGAACTTCAGCAGACTGCGTCGTTTCATGATGAGTGTTCCCCTTGCCGATGTGTTTGTTTGAGCAATGACGATTGCTCGGATCGTTCTGCAAGGGTTATGCCAATTGGGGTGGAATGCTTTTGGGGTAAGGGTTTGATGCTCGTACAGCGGAGTTTTTACTGAGCGGGATACGCAGTAGGCGGCGGGGTTTTGGTGCACGTCGGGGCGTGCGTGCATCGTTAAGGTGCGGGTTCGCTTTGTTGCGGTCACTTTTGATTATTGCAGGACTTCGTGGCGGGATGGGATTTATTAGCCGTGCACCGGCTTCTTTCGATACGTCAATGCGGTCCCCTAGAGTCCCGCAGACGGCTGGAAGCTCGCTTAAGGCGCTTTCATTGGCGGTCGCTGTTTTTGAGACTGCTCCGTAGAGACGAGCCTGCGTCTCGCTAGGATTAGCAGTCCCGTAAAAAAGTGGAGGTGACATGTCGTTTCCCGAATGGGGATATTCATATAACGCGCTCTACGTGCCGCTTTCCGGAGGCTGGCATTGCGCGCTGATGCCTTTTCGCGAAGCGCCACAGGTGGATCGCGGATGGCGGTTGTCCTACGAAGAGCGTAAGCAGGAGAAAAAGGAAAGGGACGAGCAGTTGGAGCGGGACCGGCAAGACTTTGACCGGCTCTTCGAGGTGCGCATCGACCGACGAAGCGCGCGCACCTGCTCCGAGTTTCGCGAATACGTGGCGTTCATCAATCTTCACTTGCGCGCATCGAGTTGGGACTTGCTCGATGGCGAAGGCATCACACGGATACTGCGCGTCGCAGTGCGAGACGGCCATATCACGCCAGTGATCGCTCGGAACTGGCACGGCGGACCGCGCGTGTTTCGACACTACGCTCCGCAACGCTGGCCGCGCGCTGCCAGCGGTGTTTCCTTTGCGATGAGCGGCGGCGGGTCGAACGCGCCGGCAGGCCGATTCACGGGTCCGTTCGCTGCCGCTATGCATGCAGCGGACACTGTACTGAACAGCAGACTTGCCGGCAGCGGTCGCACGTTCAGTAGCGAGGCGAGTGGTGGCCGTAACGGCTTTGATTGGCTCGGCGCGCTTGACGCGGCGGGTGATGCGGTGGCCGGAACTGCGCTCGGCAGCGCAAAGGGCTGCGGCGACGATACGATGCGCGAAAGCTTTTGCGATTCAGACGGCGGCGGCTCGTCGCTTGGTGACGCGCAGCCCTTTGAATATCAGTCGGAATCCTCGGATGGTGCGGTGACTGGACTGTCCGCGCGTGGTGTCAGCGAAGCGAACGAAACCGAGTGCTTCGCAGACTACGAAATGGACATGGAAATGTGCTCCGCTGGGGGCGCAATGTACAAAAGCCCCACTTACTATCTTGAATGTAAAGCGCGCGCCTTTCAAAGGTACCAACAATGCAGAGGATATTGAAATGACTAAACCCCCGCGAGCAGCGATTTTTTTCTACGATGAAGACTCCCAAGAATTCAAAGTCTGCAACGTTCAGCGATCGCAAGTGCAGGCGTTGATCGATCGCGCGATGGCCATGCCCGTATTACTTGAGGAGCAGAACACGCCGAATGCAGCGATCACCGACGAGGATGCGCGCCGGCTAGGCGGAATGTTGATGCTGATGCAGGGGACCACGAACCCTGACCTCCGCGAGCGATTCAAATTCACCACGGAACGGCCGATGAATTGGGAGTCCGCCAACCGCGGCGAGCAAGGTTGAGAAGTGAAGTCCGGCACATGGTTGCGCCGGACTCAGGTCTGTATCTTTCTTGGAGGCGCGACGCCCGCGCAATGCGGGCGAAGAGTTCGGCAGCGTTGACAAGCGCAATGCCGTCAATGCCGCCTTTCGAAAGACTCTATCGATTCACCATCCGCGCCGGCACGCTCAACGCGAGCACGGCACCAAGCACGAGAAACCCTGCAAGCATATACATGCCGCTCGCGGTAGAAGCGGTCACTTGCTTGAGCCATCCAACGAGATAAGGACTCAAAAACCCGGCCAAGTTACCCAAAGAATTGATCATCGCAATCCCCGCCGCCGCACCGGTACCGGCGAGAAATGCCGTCGGCAGACTCCAGAACAACGGCAGCGTGGTGAGAATACCCATCGTCGCAAGCGTGAGGCCGATCATCGCGAGCGTCGTGTTCGACGACCACACCACCGACAGCACCAGCCCGATCGCACCGATGAACGCCGGAATCGCGATATGCCAGCGACGCTCGCCGGTCCGGTCCGCGCTGCGCGCCGCATACAGCATGCCGATCACCGCCGCGCCATACGGAATCGCGGACAGCAGACCGACCTGCAACGCATCGGAGACGCCCATCGACTTGATGATCGTCGGCAGCCAGAAGCTCACGCCGTAAAGTCCCATCACGAACGAGAAGTAGATGAGGCTCATCAACCAGACCTTCGGGCTCGACAGAATCTTGCCAAGCGAATGATCTTCCTTCGCGACGTTATCCGCCACGATATTGCGCTCGAGCAACTCGCGTTCTTCCTGCGTGAGCCACTTGGCTTTCGCGATGCGGTCATCGAGCAGCGCAAACACGAAGAAACCCACGATGATCGACGGAATGCCTTCAAGCAACAGTAGCCATTGCCAGCCATGCCAGCCGTGCACGCCGTCGAAGGTCTTCATGATCCAGCCGCTGATCGGGCCGCCGATCAGACCGGACAACGCGATGGCCGTCATGAAGAGCGTCGTCATGCGCCCGCGCCTGCGCGCGGGAAACCAGTACGTCAGATAAAGAATGATGCCGGGGAAGAAGCCCGCTTCGGCCGCGCCGAGCAGAAAGCGCATCACGTAGAACATCGTCGGCGTGGTGATGAACATCGTGAGCGCCGAGATGATGCCCCACGAAATCATGATCCGCGCAATCCACACGCGCGCGCCCACGCGATGCAGGATCACGTTGCTCGGTATCTCGAAGATGAAATAGCCGAAGAAGAAAATGCCCGCGCCGAAGCCATACACGGCGTCCGAGAGTTGCAGGTCGGCGGCCATCTGCAGTTTTGCGAAGCCGACGTTCACGCGGTCCAGATACGCGACCACATAGCAGATCAGAAGAAGCGGCGAGAGCCGCCACGCGACCTTGCGATACGTCGCCTCCTCGAAGGCCGATGGCACGCCCGCGCCGGGGCGGGGCATGGGATTGGCGGTGCTGGCCATGTTGCTTGTCTCCTCTAGTTTTTAGCGGTCCGGGTCGAGCGGATGGGCCCGCTCGCGATTACAGACGCGTAAGGATTCTAGCCCGTCGGCATTCACGCCAAGCGCTTGTTCTTGCTAGGGAAAGCACGGATGTTTGGGCGCACGCCGCATTCGTCGCGCGGCGTGCGCCTGGCATCGCTCAGACGCAGCGCCCGCCGTCCACTTCGAGCGCGACGCCGGTGATGAACTCGGCATCGTCGGAGGCGAGATAGAGCGCCGCGTTGGCGATGTCCTGCGGCGTCGAGAGGCGGCCGAGCGGAATCGTCGCGAGGAACTTCCGGCGATTCTCGGGCGTGTCTTCCATGCCCATGAACTCGGAGAGCAGGGCGGTTTCGCCCATCACCGGATTGATGCAGTTCACGCGGATGCGGTCCGGGCCCAGTTCGACCGCGAGCGCCTTGCTCGCGATGATGACCGCCGCCTTGCTGCCGTTGTACCAGACGAGTCCGGGACGCGGCCGCACGCCCGCCGTCGATGCGATATTGATGAACGCGCCGCCGCCCTGCTCGCGGAAATACGGCACGAACTGCTCGACGCTCCAGTAGATGCTCTTCACGTTCACCGCGTACACGCGGTCGAATTCGGCTTCGGTCACGTCGAGCACGGGTTTGTTGCGATGAGTCGTGCCCGCATTGTTGACGACGACCTGCACGCTGCCGAAGTCCTGGATGGCCGCATCGAAGAGCGTTTGCCAGTCGGCGCGCTTCGTGACGTCGCCCGCCACGGCGATCGCGCGCCCGTGCTTCACTTCCGCCGACGACGCGAGCGCGATCTCGCTCGCCACGCGTTCGGCGGCCGGGCCGTTGAGATCGTTGACGACGACGTTCGCGCCCTCGCGCGCGAAGGTCTTCGCGATGCCTTCGCCGAATCCCGAACCGCCGCCCGTCACGATCACCGTCTTGCCTTGCAGTCGCATATCGTCTCCCGTTATCCGTGTTTGATGGCAATGGTTTTCAACGTCGTGAAGCCGTACAGCGCCTCGAATCCTTTCTCGCGTCCATGTCCGGAATGCTTCACGCCGCCGAACGGCAATTCGATGCCGCCGCCCGCGCCGTAGTTGTTGATGAACACCTGCCCCGAGCGCACGCGGCGCGCGAGGCGCATCTGCCGCGCGCCGTCGCGTGTCCAGATGCCGGCCACGAGGCCGTAGTCGGTGCCATTGGCGAGTTTCAGTGCTTCGGCTTCGTCGTCGAAGGGCATCGCGGCGAGCACCGGACCGAACACTTCCTCGCGCGCGAGACGGTGCGTCGGCGGGACATCGCGCAGCAACGTGGGCGCCTGATAGAAGCCCGCTTCGGGCGCATCGCCGACGACTTCGCCGTGCGCGGCCATCGGGATACCGTCGTGCTGGGCATCGGACAGGAAGTCCCACACGCGCTGCTGCTGCTTCGCGCTGATGAGCGGGCCGCAGTCGAGATCGAGCTTGCTCGGGCCGACCTTCAGCGCCGCGAACGCCTGCGACAGGCGCTCGATAAGCGGCTCGTAGGCCGCGCGCTCGATCAGCACGCGGCTGCCCGCCGAGCACGTCTGCCCCGCGTTCTGCACGATCGCGGCGACGAGCACGGGCAGCGCGGCGTCGAAGTCGGCATCGGCGAACACGATTTGCGGCGACTTGCCGCCCAGTTCCAGCGTCACGGGGACGTGGTTATCGGCGGCCATCTTGGTGACGGCCGCGCCCGTCGCGGGGGAGCCCGTGAACGAGATGTGATCGATGCCCGGATGCCGCGCGAGCGCCGCGCCCGCTTCGTGGCCGTAGCCGGTGACGATATTGAGCGCGCCGTCGGGCAGGCCCGCTTCCGCCGCCAGTTCTGCAATGCGCAACAGCGACAGGCACGCGTCTTCGGCAGGCTTCGCGACGCACGCATTGCCGGTCGCGAGCGCGGCGCCGACGCTGCGTCCGAAAATCTGCAGCGGATAGTTCCACGGCACGATATGGCCCGTCACGCCGTGCGGCTCGCGGATCGTGAGCACGGTGTAGCCGGATTGATAGGGCAGGGTTTCGCCGTGCAGCTTGTCGGCGGCGCCCGCGTAGAACTCGAAGTAGCGCGCGATGCCGGCGGCGTCGGCGCGTGCCTGCTTCAGCGGCTTGCCGGTGTCGCGCGCCTCGATCTGCGCGATGTCCTCGTGGCACGCGGCGATCAGCATCGACAGGCGCGCGAGAATGCGTCCGCGCTCGACGGCGCTCATCGCGCCCCATTCGCCTTCGAATGCGACGCGGGCGGCGGCCACCGCGCGGTCGATATCGGCCGACGTGCCGCGCGCGATCTGCGCGAAAATCTGCCCGTCCGATGGATCGACGACGGGAATCGTCTCGTTGCCCGATGGCGCGACCCATCGGTTATTGATGAAATGCTTCGCGTCTTCCATGCATGTCTCCTGAATACGGGTTTTTGTTGCCGGAATTCGATGCCGCTTCCGATTATCGCGCCAACGCCCGCCCCGCGCCGTGCGTGCAAAGGACGCGCAAACCGATTGGCTATAATGACGCAATCACGCATCTACGCGCGCGAGGGCCGCGGCGGTTCGCGAATGACCGTCCGCCCGTGCGATTCCATCTCCGACCTCAACTTCTCCAGAGAGTGCTCATGAGCTTCAACAACGTACCTCCCGGCAAGGATCTCCCGCAGGATTTCAACGTCATCATCGAGATTCCCGCGCAGAGCGATCCGGTCAAATACGAAGCGGACAAGGACATGGGCCTGCTGGTCGTCGACCGCTTCATCGGCACCGGCATGCGCTATCCCGCCAACTACGGCTTCGTTCCGCAGACGCTCTCCGGCGACGGCGATCCGGTCGACGTGCTCGTCATCACGCCGTTCCCGCTGCTGGCAGGCTCGGTCGTGCGCGCGCGTGCGCTCGGCATGCTGCAGATGACCGATGAATCCGGCGTGGACGCGAAGCTCGTCGCCGTGCCGCACGACAAGATCTGCCCGATGACGGCGAACATCAAGTCGATCGACGACGTGCCCGAATATCTGAAAGACCAGATCAAGCACTTCTTCGAGAACTACAAGTCGCTCGAAAAGGGCAAGTGGGTGAAGGTCGAGGGCTGGGCGGGCATCGACGCCGCGCACAAGGAAATCTCGGAAGGCGTCGCGAACTTCAAGAAGTAAGCGCGCTTTTTGACGAAACGCCGCCGCGTTGCCGAAACGCGGCGGCGTTTTTTATTCTTCTTCGCTTGCCTCGATCCGGGGCAGCAACGATTCGAGCGTCCGCTCTCCCGCGATCAACGCGCGCTTCTGCTGCGCGGTCAGTCGCTTCACGCGATATTCGGCGCGCAACGCCTCCGATCTCCCCGCCAGTTCGAACGACGCGAGCACACGCAGCGGCTTTCTTGCGCGTGTATAGCGCGCGCCCTTGCCGCTCGCATGCGCGCAGAAGCGCGCTTCGACGTCCGTCGCGATGCCCGTGTAGAGGCTGCCGTCGGCGCATTCGATCAGATAGAGGAACCACGGCATCGCGTTTCGTCGGCGCTCGATGAAAGATTTGCCGCGCATTATCGCCGAAAGCACCGCGTCGGGGCGCTTTTGTCCGCTTCGGCGTGCCGCAGCGACTTGCGCGAGAATAGCCGCTTTCGGGCGCGGCTTTGCACGGCTCGCGCTCATCGATATTTCAGCGAGGTAGCCTGTTGAATCGCGAGGTCGAAATTCATGTGGTCGATGCGCTGGACGAAATTCCGGCCGACGACTGGAACCGGCTCGCCGGCGATAACCCGTTCGTGCGTCACGCGTTTCTCTCGGCGTTGCAGGAGACCGGGTGCGCCGTCAAGCGCACCGGCTGGCGCGCGCATCATCTGGTATTGAAGCGCGGCGGCGAGTTCGCTGGCGCGATGCCGCTCTATCTGAAGTCGCATTCGCGCGGCGAGTATGTGTTCGACCACGCGTGGGCCGACGCCTTCGAGCGCCACGGCCTGCGCTACTACCCGAAGGCGCTGTCCGCCGTGCCGTTCTCGCCGGTGACGGGCCCGCGCCTCATCGCCGCGCATCACGAGGATCGCGTATTGCTCGCGCGTGGGGCCATCGAACTGACGCGGCGTCTCGAACTTTCGTCGCTTCATGTGCTGTTTCCGCACGCGCAGGATGTCGCGGCGCTGACGGACGCGGGCTACATGCTGCGCGAAGGCGTGCAGTTCCACTGGGAAAACCTGCCCGGCGACGGCTACGAAAACTTCGACGCCTTTCTCGCGACGATGAGTCACGACAAGCGCAAGAAGGTGAAGCAGGACCGCCGGCGCGTGACGGAAGCGGGCGTGACGTACACGTGGCTGCGCGGCAAGGAGATCGACGAAAGCGCGCTCGACTTCTTCTACGATTGCTACGACAACACGTATCGCGAGCACTGGAACGCGCCGTATCTTTCGCGGGAGTTCTTCGGCCGGATTCACGCGGATGCGCCCGACAGCATGTTGCTCGTGATCGCCGAAGCAGACGGCGCGCGGCTCGCGTGCGCGCTCAACATGATCGGCGGCGACACGATGTACGGCCGTTACTGGGGCACGCGCGAGTTCATCTCGGGGCTGCACTTCGAGACGTGCTACATGCAGGGCATCGCGTACTGCATCGAACATGGGCTCGCGCGTTTCGAGGGCGGCGCGCAGGGCGTGCACAAGATGTCGCGCGGTCTCCTGCCGACGCCGACATGGTCCGCGCACTGGATCGCCGATCAGCGCTTCGCGCACGCGATCGCCGAGTTTCTCGACGCCGAGACGCAGGCGATGGATCAGCATATCGAGGAACTCGAAGCGCATACGCCGTTCAGGAAGAAAACCTGATGCGATAATCGACGAGACTTCTCGTTGCAACACGCGCACGCACATCCATCCCGACCATGAGCAGAAACTTCTTCAACCTGTACAGCCACGACTTCGCGCGCGTCGCGGTGGGCGTTCCGTCCTGCAAGGTGGCCGATCCCGCGTTCAACGCGGCGCAGACGATCGAACTGGCGAGAGAGGCGGCCGCGCGCGGCGCGGTTCTCGTCGCGTTTCCCGAGCTCGGCATTTCCGCCTACACCTGCGACGATCTCTTCCATCAGCGCGCCTTGCTCGATGCCTGCGAAGACGCGCTGCAAAGCATTCTGGATGCGTCGAAGGGATTGAATATCGCGATGATCGTCGGCGCGCCGATCAAGACGGAGCACAAGCTGTTCAACTGCGCGATCGTCATCGCCGACGGTTTCATTCGCGGCGTCGTGCCGAAGAGCTATCTGCCGAACTACGGCGAGTTTTACGAGGCGCGTCAGTTCAGCCCCGCCGATGCCGCCGCGACGAACTCGCTCACGCTCTGCGGTCAGGATGTGCCGTTCGGTGCATCGCTGCTGTTTCAGATCAGGGACCTGCCGCTCTTCAGATTCCACGTCGAGATTTGCGAGGACGTGTGGGTGCCGATTCCGCCGTCGTCGTTCGCGGCGCTCGCCGGCGCCACGGTGCTCGTGAATCTGTCGGCGTCGAATATCGTCGTGGGCAAGTCGGCGTATCGGCATCAACTCGTCGGGCAGCAGTCGGCGCGTTGCGTCGCGGCGTATCTGTACACGTCGGCGGGCAATGGCGAATCGTCCACCGATCTCGCCTGGGACGGGCAGGGCCTCATCTACGAGAACGGCGAGATGCTCGCGGAGTCCGAGCGCTTCTCGGACCGGTCGCACCTGATCTTCGCCGATGTCGATCTCGAACGGCTCTCGCGCGAGCGCATGCGGCAAACCACGTTCGGCCGATCGACGCATCGGCACGCAAGCGAAGTGGAACAGTTCGATGTCGTCGAGTTTCCGCTGACGGTTCCCGCCGACGGCAAGCTGCCGCTCGAACGCCGCGTCGCGCGCTTTCCCTACGTGCCCGCCGACGCCGCGCGCCGCGACGAACGATGCAACGAGGTCTACAACATCCAGGTGCAGGCGCTGTTGCAGCGGCTGCAATCGTCGGGGATGTCGAAGGTCGTCATCGGCATTTCGGGCGGGCTCGACTCGACGCATGCGCTGCTCGTGTGCGCGAAGGCGATGGATCGGCTCGGACTGCCGCGCTCGAACATCCTCGCCTACACGATGCCGGGTTTCGCGACCAGCGATCGCACGCTGCGCCAGGCGCGAGAACTGATGGAAGTCGTCGGCTGCACGGCGAGCGAGATCGACATCCGGCCGAGCTGCATGCAGATGCTGACGGACATCGGTCATCCGCACAGTTCGGGTGCCGAGCAGTACGACATCACGTACGAGAACGTTCAGGCCGGCGAACGCACGAGCCACCTGTTCCGGCTCGCGAACCTCAACAACGCGATCGTCATCGGGACGGGCGATCTGAGCGAGCTCGCACTTGGTTGGTGCACCTACGGAGTGGGCGATCACATGTCCCACTACAACGTCAACGCGAGCGTGCCGAAGACACTGATCACGCATCTGGTGCGCTGGGTCGCGGAGTCGGGGCAGATCGGCGGCACCGGAACCGACGTGCTCGAAAACGTGCTGAGCACCGACATCAGTCCGGAACTCATTCCCGGCAAGACGAGCGGCGTGGTCGAGCAGAAAACGGAGAGCGTCATCGGTCCGTACGAACTGCAGGACTTCAATCTCTACTACACGCTGCGCTTCGGCTTTGCACCAACGAAGGTCGCGTTCCTCGCGCTGCATGCATGGCGCGATCGCGATGCGGGCGCGTGGCCCGAAGGTCCGACGGTCGCGCGGAATCAATACGACCTCGGCGAGATCCGCAAGAATCTGCGGATCTTTCTGGATCGATTCTTCCGCACGAGCCAGTTCAAGCGCTCATGCATACCGAACGCGCCGAAGGTCGGCTCGGGCGGCTCGCTTTCGCCGCGTGGCGACTGGCGCGCGCCGAGCGACGGACAGGCGACGGTGTGGCTCAAGGACCTCGAACGCGTCCCTGAGAAAGAGTGATATCGCTCGTTACCGGACACCTCGCGATTTTCCGGACCGCTTGCGAGATGAAACGCGGCTAGAATCGAAAACATCTGCCCCACGCGGGGCACGACGTTTTTTCGAACCCCTTGAATCGATCTTTACGCGAGGCACGCCATGAAACGCATCACCGCCATCATCAAACCGTTCAAGCTCGACGAAGTCCGCGAAGCGCTCGCCGAAGTGGGGCTCACGGGCCTCACGGTCACGGAAGTGAAGGGCTTTGGCCGCCAGAAGGGGCATACCGAGCTTTATCGTGGTGCAGAGTATGTCGTCGACTTCCTGCCGAAGGTGAAGATCGAAGTCGTCGTCGCGAACGATCAAACCGATCAGGTCATCGATGCGATCATCGGGGCCGCGCGCACCGGAAAGATCGGCGACGGCAAGATCTTCGTCGCCGATGTCGAGCGCGTGATCCGTATCCGCACCGGCGAGGAAAACGAAGCGGCGGTCTGAGCGCCGCGATTTCGTTTTTGCCGATCCGGCCCGCCGTTCGCGCGGGCCTTTTTCCTTCGTCCCTCGATTCGCGCATGCACCAGCGCGATGCCCGTTTTTTTCGCGCGTATTCATCGGCCGACCTCGGATTGCCCCGTCCGTGCGGTAACATCGAATTCCGGTTATTTCTTTGTAAGGAATCGTTTGATGCATCACGCGATCGGCTTCATTCAGGATCTTGCGGTAATCATGGCCATCGCGGGCGTCGTGACGGTGCTGTTTCATCGTCTGAGGCAGCCGGTCGTGCTGGGCTATATCGCCGCGGGCGTGATCATCGGGCCGTACACGCCGCCGTTCAATCTCATTCACGACGAAGTGACGATCCAGACGCTCGGCGAACTGGGCGTCGTATTCCTGATGTTCTCGCTCGGGCTCGAATTCAGCCTGCGCAAGCTCTTCAAGGTCGGCGCGACGGCTATCGTCGCGGCGCTGTCGGAAATCGTGCTGATGATCTGGGTCGGCTACGAGATCGGGCGATGGTTCGGCTGGAACGCGATGGATTCGCTCTTTCTCGGCGCGATGCTCGCGATCTCGTCGACGACGATCATCGTGAAGGCGCTTTCCGAGCTCGGCATGAAGAGCGAGAACTTCGCGCAGATCGTGTTCGGCATTCTGATCGTCGAGGATATTCTCGCGATCGCGATGCTCGTGCTGCTCTCCGGCATCGCGCAGACGGGTTCGGTGAGCGCGGGCGTCGCGGCCGTCACGCTCGGCAAGCTGCTGCTCTTCATGACGGTTTCGCTCGTCGTCGGCATTCTGACGGTGCCGCGCGCGCTCAATTACGTGGCGCGCGCAAAGAGCGACGAGATGCTGCTCGTCACCGTGCTCGGCTTCTGCTTCGGCTTCTGTCTGCTCGTCGTGAAGCTCGACTATTCCATCGCGCTCGGCGCGTTCCTGATCGGCGCGATCATGGCGGAGTCGAAGCATCTCGCGCGCATCGAGCATCTGATCGCGCCCGTGCGCGACATGTTCTCGGCGATCTTCTTCGTGACCATCGGGCTCTTGCTGAATCCGGCCGTGCTCGTCGATTACGCGTGGCCGATCGCCGTCATCACCTTCGCCGTCGTGCTCGGCAAGATCGTCTCGTGCGGGCTCGGCACGTTCCTCGCTGGCAAGGACGGACGCACGTCGATGCGCGTCGGCATGAGCGTCTCGCAGATCGGCGAGTTCTCGTTCATCATCGCGTCGCTCGGGCTGTCGCTCAAGGTCACGAGCAGCTTTCTCTATCCGATCGCGGTGGCCGTGTCCGCGCTCACGACGCTCTTCACGCCGTATCTGATCCGCGCCGCCGATCCGCTCACGATGCGCCTCGCCCGCGCGATGCCCGCGCCGCTCGCGCATACCTTCGGCCTCTACTCGCAGTGGCTCGCGAGCCTCACGCCCGTCTCCGGCGGACCGACGCTCTTCTCGATGACCCGGCGCATCGTTGTGCAGATCGCGGTGAATCTCGCGCTCGTCGCGGCGATCTTTCTCGGCGCGTCGTATTCGGCGCCGTTCGCGTCGGGCTATCTCGCGCGCTGGCTCGATACCGACAACGCGCAACGCGTCGTGCTGTGGAGCGCGGCGCTCGTGGTCGCGCTGCCGTTTCTGGTCGCGGTGTATCGCAAGCTCGAATCGCTCGCGCTGCTGCTCGCCGAAGTGAGCGTGCAGCCGGCGAAAGCGGGGCGCTTCACGCGCGCGATCCGCTCGGCGATCTCCGGGCTGATTCCGATCGTCGCGATGTTCGGCGTCTTTCTGCTCGTCGCGGCGCTCTCGGGCGGCATCCTGCCGCCGTTCGGCCTGATGGTCGGCGTGCTGCTGTGCGCGGCGCTCCTGCTCACCGTGCTGTGGCGCTGGTGCGTGAAAATCCACGCGACGATGCAGATCGCCTTGCGCGAGACTTTCGAGGAACCGCGCGATCATTAAGGCTTGCTTCACGGGATAGCCCTGACAGCGGCTCATCGCGGGTTCCCGCGATAATGTGAGCCAATGTGACCAAATGTGTGCTGGTTTGCCCCGTGCTGGTCTGAGGCGGATAATTGGAATTTGTGCATTCTCCATATGGCGTTCAAGCGCCTGAATCCGGAATGAGCGATAACAAAACGTCCAACGACGCAAGCAGCACCGACGCGCGCCGCACCGGCGCCGACTCTCAAGCCGCGCCGCGAAGCGCGAATCCCACGGCATCGCCCGAAGCGGCGGCAGCCGCCGCCGCGCCCGGCCCGCAGGCGAGCGCGACCGAGCGGGCATCGACGGATGCGCCTTCGAGCGCATCGAACGTCGAACCGGTGGATACCGCGCAGGCCCGGCGCGACGAAGCGCAGCAGGCCTCCCGTGAAGGGCGTGCAGCGGCGGCGAGCGCGACTGCCGCGCAGGAAGCCGCGGTGCGCGAACAGCAGCGCGCATCCGGCAAACCCAGAGCGAGTCTCGCCGAGAATCTCGAAGCCGCGACCGAAGCGGAAGCCGCGAGCACGGCCAGCGCGCAATCCGCTTCATCCGATTCCCCGAGTGGCCGCGCGACCGTCCTGCCGCCCGAATTCGCGGAAGCGCCGGACTTCGGCAAGCTCAATCCGCCGCCGCTGCCCTTGCACGAGCAGGCGGCAGCGCCGGCACAGCCCGCGTATCTCAAGCACTCGGACTCTGCGTGGTCGGTGTTCGGCCGGATCGTCGCGGCGCGTGCGCGTCAGATTTTCGATCGCGCGGGTCAGCGCATTACGCAGCGCACGTTGCGCATTGGCGTGTCGGCGCGCATCTTTCATCCCGAGCCGGGTGCGAAAGGGCTGCGCGGCAAGACGCTGCAATACCTCGAAGAATCGATCGCGCATTGGGTCATGTCGCGCGATGTGCTCGTGTTCATGATCCCGACGGTCGGCCACCAGGGCATGCTGCATCCGAGCAACATTCGTTTGCGCGACTATGCGAAGCATCTCGACGGCCTCTTGCTGCAAGGCGGCGCCGACGTCTCTCCGCAGTCCTACGAGGAAGCGACGACGCGTCCCGAATGGCCGGGCGACCGCGTGCGCGACATGTACGAACTGGAACTGCTGCACGAGTTCGTCGAGTCGGGCAAGCCCGTGCTCGGCGTGTGCCGCGGCTGTCAGCTGATTAACGTGGCGTTCGGCGGCACGCTTTACGGCGATATCGCGACCGATGTGCCGACGGCAGGCCTTCACGTCAGCGAGCATTACGACCAGCATCGCCATTCGATCCGCTTCCCCGATGGTTCGACGCTCGTCAACATGTTCCCGAACCAGCGCGAGGCGATCGTCAACTCGATCCACCATCAGGCGGTGAAATCGATCGGGCGCGATCTGAACATCGAAGCGGTGTCGGCTTCGGACGGGATCATCGAGGCGGTGCGCTACCGGAAGGCGCCGTTCGTCGTCGGCGTGCAGTGGCACCCGGAGTTTCATCGGGCGGGCGGCGCGGAGCTGCTCGATTGCACGCCCTTGCTCGATACGTTCCTGCGCGTCGCGCGAGAAACGCGCTTCTGAGTCGAAGCGCTTTCGCACGTCGCAAAGCAAAAGGCCCGCTCGATTCGAGCGGGCCTTTTTCGTTTTCAGCGCGATGGCGTCACGCTCACCGGCGCGAGTCCCGCTTCCGTCTGCTTCTGAAGCTGTTCGACCTGCATCTGCAGCGCGCGCAGCTTGCGCTCGGCATCCAGCTTGTCCGTTTGCAGTACGGCGGATTCGGCCTGCAGTTGCTGCTGACGCTGCGACACTTGCGAATCCTGCTGCTGCGCGAGCTGGAGGTCGGCGGTGAGACGGTTGGCCCGATCGGCCGATTTCGCGATCACACGATCGAGCAGCGCCTTCTGTGCCTGCAATTGCGTGCGGCGGATTTCGCCATCGGCGAGTTCGAAGCTCTTGCGCGAGAACTGTGCGTAGATCGATTCGGCGCGGACCGTGTCCTGCGTTTTGACGACGCGCCACCAGCGCGCGTCCTGCGAGAGCGCGACGTAGTACACCATCTCTTGCGCGAGGAAGAAAAGCTTTGCGCCGTAGCTGCCGTTGCGCGTGGCGCGCAACTCCGTGAGGCTTCCGGCTTGCACGAGGTTCTGCAACTCGGCGATATTGCCTTCGACGCGCGGCGCGTTCGAATCGGCGTTCAGATCGGACAGGTCCACGAGCGCGGCCTGTGCGGGCTCGTTTGTCGTGGCCGCAGGCTGAACTGTTTTCGCGGCGGCTTGCGCCGTCGCGGGCGCCGCGAATGTGTTCGTGAACGGCACAAACAGGCCGCAGAAGGACAGGGCGAGCGTGAGCGTCGCGTAACGGAGGTAACTGAGTTGCGTCATGTTGGCGTCGTGACCGGAATGGTTGATCGGGCTGGCGGTGCGTATTGCGCTGGTCAGCGCGTGCCATTGGCAGCGCCGCGGCCGGACGAGGCCGCGTTGCTGTCGAGGGTCGGTGAGTGCTGGAGCATCGAGGAGAGCGTGGCCGGGTCCATCGACAAGGAAGCCTTCGACGGTCCGCTCGCGATTTTTTCAGCCGATGCTGCGCGCACGCGCCGCGGCGCCGCCGGTTTCACGACGCGCTCGCTGGTTGCTTGAGCGACATGTGCGGCGCGCTTCGTGTGGGGTGTCAGCACGGCTTTTACCCGGGCGATGTGCTTGCGGTCTTCCGCTGGCGCGACGACATGCACAGGTGCCTCTTCCGGCTCGATTGCGGCGGATGCAACTTCGGTTTTGGTCGCGGCCGAATCGAAAGTCTCGATGGCGTGGCTGTCCGCGCTTGGCGGCGTGGCGACTGCTGGCGGCATCGGTGTTTCCGATTCCTGCTCGACCCGCGCTGCCTGGCCGGTAGGCGCTGCCGGCTGGGCCGGCTGCGTGCGAGTCGCGGTTTTTTCGGCCGGCGCGGGGGGCGTGACGCTTCGCGAGACCGGTGTATGAGCGAACAGCATCCATACGATGAGCACGCCGCAAGCAGCCGCGATGGCGCCGACGACCAGCTTGCCGAAGCCATGTCCGCGAGCGTGCGCCGGTGCATTGACCGTCAGATGAACGGGTTCGGCGCGGGTTTCGTCGGCATCGTCCTGAGCGTTCGAGCCTTGCGTCAGGTTCAGCATCGCGCGCGGTATGTCTTCCTTGGCGAAGATGCCCCACAGGCTCGTCGCGCGATAAGGCGAATGGATGTCGGACAGACTGAGAGCCGGCACATAGGCCGTGACGAGGCGCGCCGCGAAGAGCGCGAATTCTGACGGCGTTTGAACGGGGCGCGAGCGCGCAGGCGACCACTCGAATCCGAAGTTCAAGGACGGCTCCGTCAGCGCGCGCAGCGTCGGCAGACGCAGATTGCCTTCCACTAAGATCAAGGGTTCGGACATGAAGATTCCACATGCATGCGCCCGGGCGCGGGCAAACGAGACGGCCCGCACGGACCATCGTGGCGCATGGAGATAGCGCCGCGGGTTCGGCGCGAGATGGCCAGAATTTCGACCCGCGATCATACGAAACCGTTATGTGCCCGGCGACCAGAAAATTCCTATTGTCTATTTTTGACAGGAATGCTTATTGACCAACTTGATCTTCTTGTGATTAGTCGAGCGGAAACACGTAGCGCAATGAGAAGACGTCGATGCCGCCCACGTGGTCCGCTTCGCGTTCGGCGCACTTCCAGCCACGCGATTCATAGAAGCCGATCGCCGCGGCGTTCTGTTCGAGCACCGAGAGATACAGTTGCCGCGCGCCGCGCGAGCGAGCCCAGCGCGCGGCCTCGTCGAGCATCACGGTGCCCGTGCCGAGGCCGCGATGTCCCGGCATCGCGTGAAGATTGTCGACGAGCACGCTGCCGGTCTCGTCCGGTTCGACGAGACAAATGAAGCCGACCGGTTCCCCTTCGTATTCCGCGATGAACACGCTCGCCGCCCCCGCCGCGACATCCTTCATGCGCGTATTCCAGTGAGCGACGCGCTCGCCTTGCAAATCGCGATCGAGATAAGTGTCCGGCAGGATGCCGCGATACGCCGATGCCCAGCTTCGCGTATGCATCGATGCGATGAGCGCGGTGTCGTCCACAGTCGCCGCGCGCAACGTGATTTTCGGAGTCATGTTTGTTCGTATGTCAGCTTGGAGTTAGGTGAATGTAACCGTATTTTAAGGTTGTTTGACGTGATGTTGCGCGAAGTTATGTGCAGTCATGGGCGGTGCGGCGTTAAGATTGAGGGCGTTGCGTTTACAAAAAACGAAAGAGACCCCGCTTCAGTCGCTGTGCGTTCGCGCAGAACTGAAGTGCGCCCCTAGTTCCCCGAGAAAGTCATGTCCACGACCCACATCGCACCAGCCAACGAATCCAAGTTCAAGTCGGTATTTCGCGTCGTCAGCGGAAACTTCCTTGAAATGTACGACTTCATGGTCTACGGCTATTACGCTTCAGCGATCGCCAAGACCTATTTTCCGAGCGGCGACGAGTTCGCGTCGCTGATGCTCGCGCTGTCCGTCTTCGGCGCGGGCTTCCTGATGCGGCCGGTCGGCGCCATCGTGCTCGGCGCCTACATCGACCATCACGGGCGACGCAAAGGCCTGATCCTCACGCTCGGGCTGATGGCGGTCGGCACCGCGTGCGTCGCGCTGGTGCCGGGCTACGCGACCATCGGTGCGCTCGCGCCGATCATCGTGCTGGGCGGACGATTGCTGCAAGGCTTCTCGGCCGGCGTGGAACTGGGCGGCGTGTCGGTGTATCTGTCGGAGATCGCGACCAAGGGCAACAAGGGCTTTTATTGTTCCTGGCAGTCCGGCAGCCAGCAAGTCGCGGTCGTTTTCGCGGCGCTGATCGGCGTGATCATGAACCGCCTCTTGCCGCCCGAGCAGATGACCGCCTGGGGCTGGCGCGTGCCGTTCCTGATCGGCTGCCTGATCGTGCCGTTCCTCTTCATCATCCGCCGCTCGCTGCGTGAAACCGACGAGTTCCTCGCGAGAAAGCATCGGCCGAGCATGGGCGAGATTGCGCGCTCGATCGCGCAGAACTGGGGCATCGTGATCGCCGGGATGGGCATGGTCATCATGACGACCGTGTCGTTCTACATGATCACCGCGTACACGCCGACCTTCGGCAAGGAAGTGCTGAAGCTCTCCGCCACCGATGCGCTCGTCGTCACGGTGTGCGTCGGCCTCTCGAATCTGATCTGGTTGCCGTTGATGGGCGCGGTGTCGGATCGGGTGGGGCGCCGTCCGGTGCTGCTCGTGTTCACGATCCTCACCATTCTCACGTCGTATCCGGTGGTGCAATGGCTGGTCGCGGATCCGTCGTTCGCGCGCCTCTTGATGTGCGAACTGTGGCTTTCGTTCCTGTACGGCAGCTACAACGGCGCGATGGTGGTCGCGCTGACAGAAGTGATGCCCGTCGATGTGCGCACGACCGGATTCTCGATGGCCTATAGCCTCGCGACGACCATCGGCGGCTTCACCCCGGCGATCTCGACGTACCTGATCCACGCAACCGGCAACAAGGCCGCGCCCGGCCTGTGGATGGGCCTGGCGGCGATCTGCGGGTTGATCGCGACGCTCGTGCTGTATCGCTCGCCCGAGGCGCGCAATCAGTACAAGACGGCCTGACGTAAGCAAGAGGTCGAAAAAAATCCCCGCTTCGACGGGGATTTTTTATGCGGGCAGCAAAGCCAGCGCCGCTGCCGTAGCCTCGATGACGTCGCGCCATCGGCCCGGCGCGCGCTGTCGCACGAGCCGCGCCTGCGGATACCACGCGTTGTCGGCGGTGTCGACGCCCCAGCGCCAGTCGGCGGCGAAAGGCAGCATCACCCAGAGCGGCTTGCCGAGCGCGCCGGCGAGGTGCGCGACGGACGTATCGACGGAGACGACGGCGTCCAGCCGATCGACGATCGCGCCCGTATCGGCGAAATTCTCGAGGCGGCCGTCCAGCGTGTGAATCGACCTCGCGTTCGGATGCGCGCGCAACATGTCACGCTCGCGGCCGGTGATGAACGGCTGGAGCACGATCCAGTCGACGTCTTCGAGCGCGAAAAGCGGCGCAAGCTCACTGACCGGCACCGAGCGCGTCTCGCCTGGCTGCATCCGCCCGGACCACGCGATGCCGATCTTGCGCCGCTCCTGCCCGCCGATCGAGCCGCGCCACTTGCGCCGGTAATCGGCGGGCACGACGAGATAGGGCGCGCGCGCCGGAATCGCTTCGGGCGAAGTCATGCCGAGCGCGAGCGGCAGGCTGAGCAGCGGGCAGTAAGCGTCCGCGTGCGCCGGGACGCCGTCCGACTTGCTCTTCAGCTCGACACGCGCGGCTTGCGCGGCCGGTGCGAGCAGCGGCACGAGCGCCGGCTGCACTTCGAGCACCAGTTTGCCGACGAGCTTCGCCGCGAACGGCACGAAGCGCGCGAACTGCAAGGTGTCGCCAAAACCCTGCTCGGCGCGCACGAGCAGCGTGCGGCCCGGCATCGGCTCGCCATTCCAGCGCGGCAGGCGCGGCGCGGGTTCGCTGCCGGGCGTCTGCAGACGCCATTCGTAGGCAGGCAGACCGCGTGCGTAGTCGCCGGTCGTGAGCAGGGCGAGCGCGCGGTTCAGATGCGCGGCGGGCATCGAAGGATCGATGCGCAATGCTTCATCGAACGCGCGCAGCGCCGCGCGATGTGCGCCGAGCGCCAGATGCGCGTTGCCGAGGCAGAGCCACGCGACGCCATATTTCGGATCGAGTCCCACCGCGCGTTCGAAATTCGGCACCGCTTCGGCGTGACGGCCGAGCTTGGCGAGCGCGTGAGCGAGCCCGAAGTATCCCGGCGCGAAATGCGGCTGCAACGCGACGGCCTTTCGCAGCACGGGCAGCGCGTCCTCGGGATGGCCGTTCGTATCGAGCAGATTGCCGAGATTGAAATGCGCGGCGACGTAATTCGGTTCGGCCTCGAGCGCGGCGCGAAAGTGCGAGATCGCGCCGAGCGTGTCGCCGAGCGCGTTGAGCGCCATGCCGAGATTGTTGTGCGCGCCGGCATGGCGCGGGCGCAGCGCGAGCGTGCGCTTGAACGCGTGCGCGGCGTCCTTGAAGCGGCGCAGCGCGGAGAGCGCGTTGCCGAAGTTGTTCCATGCGGCCGGATCGTTGGGCTGCAGGCGCAATGCCTTCTCGAAGGCATCGGCGGCGTCTTCGTGGCGGCCGGCCGCCGTGTAGGCGTTACCGAGGTTGTACTGCGCGAGCGGAAAGCCCGGCGCGAGCGTCAGCGCGTTGCGAAAGCGCTCGATCGCGTCGTCCAGACGGCCGAGCGCCTTCAGCGCGTTGCCGAGGTTGAGCTGCAGGCCGGCATCGCCCGGACGCAGGTCCACGGCGCGGCCCACGAGCTCGGCCGCCTCCGCGTGCTGCCCCTGTTGATGGCGCAGCACGCCGAGGTAATGCAGCGCGTCGACGTGACGAGGTTCGGCGGTGAGCGCGGCCTGATAGTCGCGCTCCGCGTCGGTCAGGCGGCCATCGCGATGGGCCGCGAAACCGCGGGCGAATACGGTGTCCATGACAGGGAAGACTTCTGGCCGGGAAAAGCAAACCCCGCATTTTCCCACACCGGCGCCGCTCTTCCGGAGAAGCGCGGTTGACATGTTGCGGCGATGGCACTTAACATGTGAACACCTATTCATATGTTAGCGACGATTGTGGCTTCCGATCCGTCCACCACCGCCAGTCCGATCACGTCCGATGACCGCGTCGTGCCGCTCGCCGACCTGTTCCGCCTGCTCGGCGACCCGACGCGCCTGCGCATCGTGCTCGCGTGCGTCGAACAGCGGCGCGCGGTCGGTGCGATCGCGGAGCTGCTCGGGCTGTCGGCGTCGCTCGTGAGCCATCACCTGCGGCTCCTGCGCGCGGCGCGCATCGTGCGGGCCGCGCGCCAGGGCAAGCAGGTGTTCTACGTGGCGGCGGACCGTCACATCAGCGCGATGCTGGGCGAGCTGCTGGAGCACATCGCGGAACCGCAAGCCGACGCCCCCGACATCGAATGACCGCCACCGAATCGCGAGTACGCCCATGAGCACGCATCAGCACGCAGAACACGAGCAACACGAACATCACGAAGGCCACGAAGGCCACGCGCACAGTCACGAGCACGGGCATTCGCACGGCCACGGCGGGCATGGTCATCACCATCACGGCGCGCCGCAGGAAGGGCAGGGCCGAACGTTCGCGCTTGCGGTCGGCCTGAACGTGGTGATCGTGATCGTGCAGGCCGTCTACGGCTTTCTCGCGCATTCGACCGCGCTGCTCGCCGATGCCGGCCACAACCTCTCCGACGTGCTCGGTCTCCTGCTCGCATGGGGCGCCGTGTGGCTCGGCAAGCGCCAGCCCAACTCGCGCTATACGTTCGGCATGGGCAGTTCGTCGATCCTGGCGTCGCTCGCCAACGCGGCGCTGCTGCTCTTCGCGTGCGGCGCGATCGTGCTCGAAGCGATTCAGCGCCTGCTCAATCCGGCGCCCGTCGCGGGGCTCGACGTGTTCATCGTCGCGACGCTCGGCATGATCGTGAACGGCTTCTCCGCGTGGCTCTTCATGCGCGGCAGCAAGGAAGACCTCAACGTGCGCGGCGCGTTTCTGCACATGGCCGCCGATGCAGCCATCTCCGCCGCCGTCGCGGTCAGCGGTCTCATCATCCTGTTCACGGGCGCGAGCTGGCTCGATCCTTTGATGAGCCTGATCGTCGTGTCGGTGATTGTCTACGGCACGTGGGGCCTTGGGCGCGACGCGATGCGCCTCGCGATGGCCGCCGTTCCGTCGTCGGTCGACATGCCGCGCGTCGAGCAATATCTGAAGCAACTGCCCGGCGTACGCGATGTGCACGACCTGCACGTGTGGGCGCTCTCGACGACCGAAAACGCGCTCACGGTCCATCTCGTGATACCCGAGGGCCATCCCGGCGACGCCTTCGTGCAGGGCGTCGTCACGACGCTGCGCCGCGAATATTCGATGCATCACGCGACCGTGCAGGTGGAGTTCGGCGAGGCCTGCCACGCGTGCGTGCTCAGCGAACGCGGGCACGCGCACTGAGTCCGGTGCGGCCGGCGCGCATGCTAAAAGCGGAGGGTACGGGCGTACACTAGACGCCGTGACGTTTTGGGGGAGGACTGCATGTTCGCGCCAAAGCTGAATCCGAACGACAAGCTGGATGTGGCGCCCGTTCTGATCGTAGGCGCCGGTCCGACGGGCCTCGCCGCCGCGATGAGTCTCGCGCGCGCGCACATCCCGGTCAGGCTCGTCGACAAGGCGCGCGAGCCGTCGCCGTATTCACGCGCGATCGGCATTCAGGCGCGCACGCTCGAACTCTTCGAGCAGCATCGCGTGGTCAAGCCGTTTCTCGAACTCGGCCATCGCGCGCGCGTCGCGAATCTCTATTCGAACGGGCAGCGCCTCGCGCGCCTCGACTTCGATCCTTTGCAGACGCGTTATCCGTATCTGCTCTTTCTTGAGCAGTCGCAAACCGAACGCTTGCTCGCGGAGCATCTGGCGACTCAACATGTCGATGTCGAGCGCGGCGTCGAAGTGGTCGATGTCTCGCAGGGCTCGGCAGGCTTGCAGGCGAGGCTGCGTCATCCGAACGGACGCGATGAATTGTTGCGGCCTTCGTATCTGATCGCCGCGGACGGCGCGCACAGTTTCGTGCGGCATCGGCTGGGCATCGGTTTCGACGGCAAGACGTTCGATCAAACGTATCTGCTCGCCGATCTCCAGGCCGACTCCGACTGGCCCGACGACGAATTTCACATCTTCGCGTCGGGCGAGGGGCTCGCTGCGCTCTTCCCGATGGGCGGCGACCGCGCGCGCCTGATCGCGGACATGCCGGCGCCGGCCGCGAACGCCGTCAATGCGGCTGGAACGAAAACCGGCCCGACGCTCGATGAATGCCGCGCGCTCGTCGAGCGGCGCGTGCATCACAAGATCGCGCTGTCGAACCTGACGTGGTCGTCGTACTTTCACCTGAACAGCCGCATGGTCGACAAGCTGCGCATGGAGCGCGTGTTCCTCGCGGGCGATTCGGCGCACGTGCATAGTCCCGCTGGCGCGCAGGGCATGAACACCGGCATTCAGGAGGCGTTCAATCTCGGCTGGAAAATCGCGCGCATGCTCGCGGGCGGCGCGCCCGAGCGGCTGCTCGACAGCTATCACACGGAGCGGCATCCGATCGAGCGCGACGTGCTGCGCCAGACCAGCATGCTCACGCAGATGGCCGGCGCCGAGCACGGCCCGATGAAGCTGATGCGCGAGCATGTGATGCCCGCTCTCGCCGCGATCGGCCCGTTGCGCGACGCGATGCGGCGCACGGTGAGCGAGCTGTCGATCAACTATCGCAAGAGCCCGCTTACGCTGGAGCGTCTGCTCGACGGCGGCCCGCGTGCGGGCGAGCGCGCGCCCGATGCACGCGTGCATGTCATCGACGGGCCGCTCGGAAGGCTGCCCGGCGTCGGCTGTCTCTACGATCTGCACGATCCCGGTTGCTTCTCGCTCTTTCTGCTTCTGAATCCGTCGGGCGAGGACGACATCGCGCTTGCGCCCGCGACCATCACCGTCGCGCACGCGATGCGCGACCCGGACCTCGACGGCTTCGTGAAAGCCCTCGAAAACATCATGCCGAACGCGGTGCGCGTCTGGCGCATCACCGATACGCGCGGCGAGGGCGCTAATTCGCTCACCGACAATTACGGCCGCACGCGTCCGGCGTTCTATCTCGTGCGTCCCGATGGTTATATCGCCGCGCGCGGGCGCGCGCCATCGGATGTGCATGGGTTGCTGCGTCACTGCGAGACGTGGTTCGGCGCGCAGGACACGAGCACCGAGCGGCAGCCGGAACGCGAATATCGCGAGGATTAAAAAAGCCCTGCGGTGCAGGGCTTGGGTCCGTATCGCGAACGACGTCAGGCGGTCGCTGTCTTCGGCTGCAGATCCGCCTTATGCAGATTGAGCGCCTCGCGCAGGATCGGCTCCATCGACGCGCTCGCCTCCGGATCGTCGAGCGCGGCGAGAATCGCGAGCCGCATGCGCGGTTCCCAGAAGCGGCGAATGTGATCCGCGATGCTGTCGATGGCTTCGGCGCGGTCCGGCATCGAATCGAAGAATTCGCCGATGCGGTTCGCCATCTCGATCAGGTTATCGACGTCCATTTATTATTTTCCTGAAGTGGTCGTGGCGAGATTGAGCAACTCGAGCTGCTGCGTGTTGAAGCGCGAGTACTCCTTCTGCCATTGCGACGGCTGTTCCACCGGCATCACCTGCACCGCCGTCACCTTGTACTCCGGACAGTTGGTCGCCCAGTCGGACGAGTCCGTCGTGATGACGTTCGCGCCCGATTCGGGGAAGTGGAACGTCGTATAGACGACGCCCGGCTGCATGCGCTCGGAAATCTTCGCGCGCAACACCGTCTGCCCGGCGCGCGACTCGATGCCGACCCAGTCGTCCTGCTTGATGCCGCGATCCTCCGCATCGACCGGATGAATCTCCAGGCGGTCCTCGTCGTGCCATTGCGAGTTTTCGGTGCGCCGCGTCTGCGCGCCGACGTTGTACTGCGACAGGATGCGCCCGGTCGTGAGCAGCAGCGGATACTTGCGCGTGACTTTCTCCGGCGTCGCGATGAACTTCGTGATGACGAAGCGTCCCTTGCCGCGCACGAATTCGTCGATGTGCATCGTCGGCGTGCCGTCCGGAGCTTTCTCGTTGCACGGCCACTGAATGCTGCCGAGCTCGTCGAGCCGCTCGTATGAAACGCCGTGGAAGGTCGGCGTGAGACGCGCGATCTCGTCCATGATTTCAGACGGGTTCGCGTAGTTCATCTCGTAGCCGAGCGCGCGCGAGAGCTTGATCGTCACTTCCCAGTCGGAGAGGCCCGGCAGCGGCGGCATCACCTTGCGCACGCGCGAGATGCGGCGTTCGGCGTTGGTGAAGGTGCCGTCCTTTTCGAGGAAGGTCGAGCCGGGCAAGAGAACGTGCGCGTACTTCGCCGTTTCGTTCAGGAAGATGTCCTGCACGACGATACATTCCATCGACGACAACGCATCCGCCACGTGCTGCGTGTTCGGGTCCGACTGGACGATGTCCTCGCCCTGGCAGTAAAGGCCCATGAACGTGCCGTGCATCGCGGCATCGAACATGTTCGGGATGCGCAGACCCGGCTCCGGCTGAAGCTGCACGTCCCACGCTTCTTCGAAGAGCGCGCGCGTTGCCGCGTCGCCGATATGCCGATAGCCCGGCAGTTCGTGCGGGAACGAGCCCATGTCGCACGAACCCTGCACGTTGTTCTGGCCGCGCAGCGGATTCACGCCGACGCCTTCGCGACCGACGTTGCCCGTGGCCATCGCGAGGTTCGCGATGGCCATCACGGTGGTCGAGCCTTGCGCGTGCTCGGTCACGCCGAGGCCGTAATAGATCGCGCCGTTGCCGCCCAGCGCGTAGACGCGCGCGGCTTCGCGGACCTGTTGCGCGGGCACGCCGGTGACGGCTTCCATCGCTTCGGGCGAGTTCTCTTCCTTCGCGACGAAATCGCGCCACTGCCCGAACGCGCGCTCTTCGCAGCGTTCGGCGATGAAATCTTCCTTCAGCAAGCCTTCCGTGACGATCACGTGCGCGAGCGAGTTGACCATCGCGACGTTCGTGCCCGGCCGCAATTGAAGGTGATACTGCGCCTTCACGTGCGGCGTATCGACGATATCGATGCGGCGCGGATCGATCACGATCAGCTTCGCGCCTTCACGCACGCGGCGCTTCAGGCGCGAGCCGAAGACCGGGTGGCCGTCGGTCGGATTCGCGCCCATCACGATGATCACGTCCGACTGCTCGACCGATGCGAACGTCTGCGTGCCCGCCGATTCGCCGAGCGTGGCCTTAAGGCCGTAACCCGTCGGCGAGTGGCAAACACGCGCGCAGGTATCGACATTGTTGTTGCCGAACGCCGCGCGCACGAGCTTCTGCACGAGGTAGGTCTCTTCGTTCGTGCAGCGCGAAGACGTGATGCCCCCGATCGAATCGCGGCCGTACTTGTCCTGGATGCGGCGGAATTCGCTTGCCGCATAGGTGAGCGCTTCGTCCCACGACACTTCGCGCCACGGGTCGGTGATCTTCGCGCGGATCATCGGCTTCTTGATGCGATCCTTGTGCGTCGCGTAACCCCATGCGAAGCGGCCCTTCACGCACGCGTGGCCTTCGTTCGCCTGGCCGTTCTTGTTCGGCGTCATGCGCACGACGGTGTTGCCCTTCATTTCCGCCTTCAGCGAACAGCCGACGCCGCAATACGCGCACGTCGTGATGGCCGAGTGTTCGGCCTGGCCGAGCATGATGACGGTCTTCTCTTGCAGCGTCGCGGTCGGGCACGCGGCGACGCATGCGCCGCACGACACGCATTCCGATTCCATGAACGGCACGTTCTCGCTCGCCGCGACGCGCGATTCGAAGCCGCGTCCGGCGATGGTCAGCGCGAACGTGCCCTGAGTTTCCTCGCAGGCGCGCACGCATCGATTGCAGACGATGCACTTCGACGGGTCGTAGGTGAAGTACGGATTCGACTCGTCCTTCTTGTCTTTCAGATGGTTCGCGCCTTCGTAGCCGTAGCGCACTTCACGCAAGCCGACGACGCCCGCCATGTCCTGCAATTCGCAATCGCCATTGGCGGGGCAGGTGAGGCAATCGAGCGGGTGATCGGAGATATAAAGCTCCATCACGTTGCGGCGCAGCGATTGCAGCTTGTCGGTTTGCGTGCGCACTTTCATGCCCGCTTCGACAGGCGTCGTGCACGAGGCCGGATAACCGCGCTTCCCTTCGATCTCGACAAGGCACAGACGGCACGAACCCCACGGCTCCAGAGAATCCGTCGCGCAGAGTTTCGGCACGTTGACGCCGGCTTCGATCGCGGCGCGCATCACCGATGTGCCCGCGGGCACCGTGACGGATTCGCCGTCGATTTCCAGCGTCACGTCGATATCGGCGTGACGCAGCGGCGTGCCGTAGTCGGTTTCGTCGAGCGGATCGCGGCGCTGCACCGACGCCGCGCTCTTGCACGCGCAGTTGCCGGAACCGCAGCCGTTGATGGTGTTGGACATTGTCGTCTCCTTGTTCTATGCCGCTTTCTGTGCAGGCGTGCGGGGCAGCCCGAAGTCCTCGGGGAAGTGATCGAGCGCGGACATCACCGGGAACGGCGTCATGCCGCCCATCGCGCAGAGCGAGCCCGACACCATCGTGTCGCACAACTCGCGCAGAAGCGTGATCTGCTTCACCGACGTATCGCCCTCACGAATCTTCGCGATGACTTCCTCGCCGCGCGTCGAGCCGATGCGGCACGGCGTGCACTTGCCGCACGATTCGAGCGCGCAGAAGTGCATCGCGTATTGCGCGAGTTCGGCGAGGTTCGAGGTGTCGTCGTGAACCACGAGTCCGCCGTGCCCGACCACCGCGCCGACCTTCGCATATTCCTCGTAGTCGAGCGGAATGTCCCACTGGCTTTCCGGCAGATACGTGCCGAGCGGCCCGCCCACTTGCACCGCGCGCGCCGGACGGCCGCTCGCGGTGCCGTCGCCGTAGGTGTAGAGCAGTTCGCGCAGCGTCACGCCGAACGCCAGTTCGACGAGCCCGCCTTGCTTCACATTGCCCGCGATCTGGAAAGGCAGCGTCCCGCGCGAGCGGCCCATGCCGAAGTCGCGATAGAAGGCCGCGCCCTTCGCGAAGATGATCGGCACGGTCGCGAGCGTGATGACGTTGTTGATGACCGTCGGCTTCCCGTACAGACCGGTGAGCGCCGGCACCGGCGGCTTCGCGCGCACGATGCCGCGCTTGCCTTCGAGCGATTCGAGCAGCGCGGTTTCCTCGCCGCACACATACGCGCCCGCGCCCTTCGCGACATACAGCTCGAATGCGTGCGACGTGCCGAGCACGCTCGCGCCGAGCCAGCCTGCATCACGCGCCTTGTCGATCGCGCGATTGAGCGTCGCGATCGAATGCGGATACTCGCTGCGCACGTAGATGTAGCCCTTGGTCGCGCCCACCGCCACGCCCGCGATGATCATGCCTTCGATTAGCATGTACGGATCGCTTTCCATGACGAGACGGTCGGAGAACGTGCCGGAGTCGCCTTCGTCTGCATTGCAGACGATGTACTTCTGATCCGCATACGCGCCGCGCACCGTCTTCCACTTGATGCCCGCGGGAAACGCCGCGCCGCCGCGACCGCGCAGGCCGGAATCGAGCAGCGCCTGGCAGACGGCGTCGCCGTTCATGTCGAGCACCTGGCGCAATCCTTCGAGGCCGCCGAGCGCGGTGTAATCGTCGATGGACAGCGGGTCCGTGATGCCGATGCGCGCGAACGTCAGACGCTGCTGGTTCTTGAGGTAAGGAATCTCGTCGACGACGCCGACGTTCTTCTCGTGCGCCTTGCCCTCGTGAAAGCCGGCATCGAAGAGCGCGGCGACATCATCGGCTTCGACGTTCGAATAACCGATGCGCCCATCTGCCGTCTCGACTTCGACGAGCGGTTCGAGATAGAAAAGTCCGCGCGAACCGTTGCGCACGAGTTGCACGTCGATGCCGCGCTTCTCCGCTTCGCTCGCGATGGCTTCCGCGACGCCTTGCGCGCCCAGCGCGAGCGCGGCGGAATCGATGGGAACGCAAATGCGCGTCATGCCGTCACCTCCGCGACCTTCGTTTGCGCCGCAGCGTACAGGCGGTCGAACTTCGCCGGCGTCACGCGCGCGTGCAATTCGCCGTTGATCATCATTGACGGAGACAGCGCGCATTGACCGAGGCAGAACACGGATTCGAGCTCGGTGTCCTCGGCATGACCGCTGTCGAAGCGGCAACCCGTGTGTCCTTCGATGTGGTCCTTCAACGCTTCCGTGCCCATGCTGCGGCACGCTTCCGCGCGGCAAAGCTGCACGGTTACGCGGGCGGGCGGGGCGGAACGGAAGTGATGATAGTAGGTGATCACACCGTGGACTTCTGCGCGCGACAGCGATAGCGCCTGCGCGAGCGGCGCGATGGCCGTCTCGGGCACGTAGCCGACTTCGTCCTGGATGGCGTGAAGAATGGTCATCAACGTCGCGTCTTGTACCGCGTGGCGACGGACGAGTTCAGCGGATGCAGCGGCGGAAAGCTGCGGATGTGTCATGGGGCTCCTCCAACACTCGGCATATGTTTTGTCGGTACATATTTACGTCGATATAATTACGGGTGCCGAGCCTGTATAAGAACAATAGGCGTCGTGATATATCTTGGCAATAGGATGGGGGAGTGCATATGGTGGACGTCGAATGCCGGGCCGAACTGGTCCTGCGGGACGCCGATGGCCGGGAAACCAGTCTCAGCGCGGTTGTCCCGCTTTTACAACTCGTCGCACAGACGGGCAGCATCGCGAATGCCGCGAACGCTAAGGGTTTGTCCTATCGGCATGCGTGGGGTTTGTTGCGCGAAATCGAAGCGCGGCTGGGCGGCGCGCTCATCACGAAATCGCGCGGGCGCGGCTCGGTGCTTTCCGAACTGGGCGAGTCGGTTCTGCGTGCGCAACGGGTTTGCGGCGAGCGGCTCGAAGCGCCGCTGCAGGCGGTGGCGAACGACGTCGCCGTGGAATTGAACCGGCGCCTCGCGGGCGGCATCACGCAGGTGCGGATTCACGCGTCGCATGGTTATGCGGTCGCGACGCTCGTGCGCGCGCTCGGCGATCAGCGCGTGCCGGTCGATATCAAGTATCGGGAGAGCGCCGAGGCGGTGAGTGCGCTCGCACGCGGCGAATGCGAACTGGCCGGTTTCCATCTGCCGATCGGCGAATTCCGCTCGACGTGCGCGGAGATCTATCGGCCATATCTGGACCGAAACAAGCATCAACTGATACGGCTCACGCGCCGCACGCAGGGTCTTTTTCTGCCCAAGGGCAATCCGAAGGGCATCTCCGGTTTGCGCGATCTCGCGCGCAGCGACGTGCGCTTCGTCAATCGCCAGCCGGGTTCGGGTACGCGCATGCTGCTCGATTTGTCGTTGCGTCGCGTGGGCGTCGATCCGGACCAGATCAATGGGCATGCGACGACCGAACTGACGCATTCGGCGATCGCCGCGTTCGTCGCCAGCGGCATGGCCGATCTCGGCTTCGGCGTGCAACCGGCGGCGCAGCATTTCGCACTCGATTTCATACCGATCATCGACGAGGACTACTTCTTCGCTTGCGAACGCGCGCGGCTCGACGAGGCGCGGCTTGCTTCCGTGTTGCGCATCTTGCGCAGCCCGGGGTTCACGGACAGCGTCGCTCATCTGGAAGGCTATGATCCGGCGCATTGCGGGTCGCTCGTCGATGTCGACGAAGGTTTGCGCGGCTGAAGTAAGCGCGTGAGGCGCACCGGAAACGCGCGGTAAGAGAGCGGGGCGGGCATAAAACTGCCGCCGGCGGCGAATTGGGTTAACCTAACGGCTTGCTGTCGACTTTACTGCTCTGAGCGCGATTCTCCGCGCGATATACCGCCATGAAACTCTCGTTGCTTGCTTGTTCCTCCGCCGCGCTCATCGCTGGCGCGGCGTATCTGGTTCCAGTCGCCTTTGCGCAGAATTCCCCGGGCATGCCGGGCGGGGTTCTGCAAGACGAATTCCGCTTCAATGCGCATCCGCAGATGCAGTTCGCGGCGTCCGCGCCGTCGGATAAGTATCAGAAGGGTAAGTCGGCGATGCGTCGTCGCGGCGACGACGGCGATCCCAACGGCTGCAATCTGAAGTGTCCGAAGGATGGGACGAACTGAGTGGTCTCACGCTGCTGCGGGGCGTCTTTGGCCGCTGCCGAAGGCGCACGCGTCGAAACGGTTGTTAACTGACACAAGGCAACGGTATTAGGACCGCTCCGATTCGGCCGATACCTGTCGCCGCTTATTCTCTCGGGCGTAGCGAAGGTCGTCTCTGTCCTTGCTACGTCTCTCAAGGATGTTTGCCCCGCCTCGCGCGGGGTTTTTTTCGTCTTTTCGCCGGCGAAGAAAAACCCGCGATGCTTGCGCAATCGCGGGTTTTTGGCAAGTGTTCTGGTGGAGGCGGCGGGAATCGAACCCGCGTCCAGAAGCGCTCTACGAACAGTTCTACATACTTAGTTCTGTCTTTTGATTTAACCATAACGACGCGGACGAACACGCTGCGTTACGGCGATTCACTAATTTTTCGACCTTGGCGTCGTGACGCCGCAAAGGCTTATCTGACGTATATGACCTCTCGTGGCATTGCTACCCTAACCCGTCAGCGAATTAGTGAGAGGACGGCGGCCCTTAGGCTGCCAGTGCGAACGTATCGTCGTTTGCAGTTACGATTTTCCCATTGATTAACGAGGTGACGGGTCCTCGGTATGCCCTGACCGCTTCACAACCCCTGTCGAAACCAGGTCGCCCCCGAAACGGAATAAGGATTATCCCACGAAACACGATGTGAGGCGAACGGCGCAGTTTTCAAGCCGCCTGTTTCGCCTCGCCACTCAAGCGATGTCGCGCAACAAGTGCTGAAGTTCTTCCGTCGAATCGACCACGTGATTGGCGTGCCAGCGACGTGGCGGAATGTCGTCGCCGCAATAGCCGTAGGCGGCCGCCACGGTGATCATGCCCGCGGCAAACCCGGCCTGCACGTCGCGCAGATCATCACCGACATAGACGATGCGCTCCGGCGCGACATCCAGCAATTCCGCCGCATGCAGGAGCGGCGCGGGGTGCGGCTTCGAATGCGGCGTGGTGTCGCCGCAGACGAGGCAGCCAGCGCGCGTATCCAGTCCCAGCAAGCCGACGAGCGGCGCGGCGAACCGTGTCGCCTTGTTCGTGACGATGCCCCATCGCACGCCGCGCGCATCCAGTTGATCGAGTATCTCCGCGATGCCCGGAAACAGCGTCGTCTCGATGCACAGATCGGCCTCGTAGTTCGCGAGAAATTCGTCGCGCATCGCGGCGAAATCGTGATGCTCCGGCCCGATCTCGAACGCGCCGCCGAGCAGTCCGCGCGCCCCCGCCGACGCATAGGGCCGCAGCGTTTCGAGCGGCCGCATCTCGAGGCCGCGGTCGTGCCGCATCTTGTTCACCGCGGCGACGAGATCGGGCGCGGTGTCGGCGATGGTGCCGTCGAGGTCGAACAGCACGGCCTGGCACAACCCGAGACCATCGCCCTCGGTGAGTCGCTGGGGCAGGGGAATCGTTTCTTCCGGCAGGGGCTTGGTATCGATGGTGCCCGTGGACAAGGGATCGTCGTTGATCATGGCGTCAGGCTTCGCGGCGGCAAGCCATCATGTAGTTGATGCTCGTGTCGTTTGACAGGCCGAAATGCTTGGAGATCGGCCGATACGTGATGCCTTTGATGTCGACCGTCAAAAGCGAAGCCGCGCGCGCGAACGTGGCCAGTTCGGACGGCTTGATGAAGCGCGCGTAATCGTGCGTGCCTCGCGGCAGCATGCGCGCGATGTATTCCGCGCCGATCACGGCAAACAGATACGCCTTCGCGTTGCGATTCAGCGTGGAGAAAAACACCCAGCCGCCCGGCTTCACCAGTGCGGCGCACGCGGCGACGGTCCCTGCGGGATTCGGCACGTGTTCGAGCATCTCCATACAGGTCACGACGTCATACGAACCGGGCTCGCGCGCGGCGAGTGCTTCAGCCGAGATCTCTTCGTACGCGACTTCCACACCGCTTTCGAGGCTATGCAGATCAGCGACGCCAAGCGCGCTCGACGATAAATCGATGCCTTTCACGTTCGCGCCGCGCGTGGCCATCGACTCGGACAGAATGCCGCCGCCGCAGCCGATATCGAGAACACGCTTGTTCATCAGATGCGCGTGCGCATCGATCCAGTCGAGCCGTACCGGGTTCAGTTCATGCAGCGGCTTGAACTCGGCGTTTGGGTCCCACCAGCGATGCGCGAGCTCGCTGAATTTCTGCAGTTCGTGGGGATCGACATTGGTCATGTTCGGAAGTGCCTTTTTGAGTCGTGAATCGATTAGGACCGAGTATATAGGCGCCGCAATAGGCGGGCAAAAAGCGGAATAGATGAAGCCTACCCGAATCGGCGGCTCATTAAGCGAATGCCCAAAAGGCGTCAGGCATAAAAAAACCCCCGCCGAGGCGGGGGTTTGATCTGCGGCAATCCAACTCGCGATTACTGCTGCGGCTGACGCGTCGTGCCGACAACTTCGATCTGCACGCGACGATCCGGCGCGAGGCAGGCGATGAGTTGCTTGCGATTCTTCTGCTGGCAGCTGTTGCCCGTGACCGGGTCGCGCTTGCCCTTGCCTTCCGTGTAGATACGGTTGGCTTCGATGCCCTTGCTGACCAGGTAAGCCTTCACAGCTTGCGCACGGCGCAGCGACAGACGATCGTTGTACTTGTCCGAACCGATGCGGTCGGTGTAACCCGTTGCAACCACGACTTCGAGGTTCAGCGCGCCGATCTTCGATGCCAGATCGTCAAGCTTTTCCTTACCAGCCGGCTTCAGGACTGCCTTGTCGAAGTCGAACAGAGCGTCAGCCTGATAGGTGACCTTCTGGCTCTGGATGACCGGGGGCGGCGGAGCGACCGGTGCCGGCGGCGTCGGTGCTTGCGCGACCAGCGCGCCATCGCACTTTGCGTTTGCCGTAGCCGGGGTCCAGAATGCGTCGCGCCAGCACAGTTCGTTCGTGCCGTTCATCCACACATACTCGCCCGTGCCGTTCACCCAGTTGTCGTTCACAGCTTGTCGCGAGGCCGGCACCGACTGTGCCGAGGCCGATGCAGCCATAACTGCGGTAGCTGCAATGAACGCGAGCTTTGAAAGTTTATTCATATTTCTCCTCTCGAAATTGAGATTACCGCAGGTTTACTGCGAGCCTGTAGACGAAGACAAGTCATACATTGCTCGAAGTATAACATTCCCTACGGAACAAAACGCGCTGTATAGACTTCGAGCAATGTCTAAGTTTGTGCGTTGGCATTTTGCCATATCGTTCCCTTGCAACGATAAAAATATCCCCGCACGCTGTACGCCCGCAACCTTATGTGGTGCATGCGCAACAAGAAAGGGACAGGAGACGGTCAAGGCTGAAGAAGGCGCGAAACGTGCGCACATTGCGTGCCCGAGAGCGATTTCCTGCGAGTTTTTATCGTCGGTGTTTTTGCGTCTGGCAAAACGACGAGGCGGCATGATAGCCCGCCCACATGTCGAATTGACGGAATGCGTTCCCCGGTTTTTGTAAGTAATTGGTACAGCATTGCACATTGCGAATTCTCGCTGCGCATTCCGGTTTCGCACTCGACACACACTGTATGTATACAGCGTGCGTCCGGGCACAAATGTCGCGCATGGTAGAATCTCCTGATGCGCTGCGTTCGCACGCATAAAAAGGCATGCGCTGCATATGCGGCGCGCAGCGTACGTCGGCTACGCGCCACGCCGGCACATGTCGCGCGGCCGGCGGGCGAGTCCGCGAAATCACCGCGCGCGCTGCCGTGTCGCCGCTGCAAAGTTCAAGACACGGATAATGGATCAATTCGCCAAAGAGACTCTGCCAATCTCCCTTGAGGAGGAAATGCGCCGCTCGTATCTCGATTACGCGATGAGCGTGATCGTCGGGCGCGCGCTTCCCGATGTCCGCGATGGCTTGAAGCCGGTGCATCGTCGGGCGCTCTACTCGATGCACGAGCTGAACAACGACTGGAATCGCGCGTACAAGAAATCGGCGCGTATCGTCGGCGATGTCATCGGTAAATACCATCCTCACGGCGACGCGTCCGTCTACGAGACGATCGTTCGCATGGCGCAGCCGTTCTCGCTGCGCTACATGCTGGTCGACGGCCAGGGCAACTTCGGTTCGGTCGACGGCGACAACGCCGCGGCGATGCGCTACACCGAAATCCGCATGGCGAAGATCGGCCACGAGCTGCTGGCCGACATCGACAAGGAAACCGTCGACTTCGGTCCGAACTACGACGGCAGCGAAAGCGAGCCGCTCGTTCTCCCGGCGCGCATTCCCAATCTGCTGATCAATGGCTCGGCCGGCATCGCGGTCGGCATGGCGACGAACATTCCGCCGCACAACCTGCGCGAAATCGTCGACGCCTGTCTGCATCTGCTGAACACGCCCGAGGCCACCGTCGACGAGCTGATCGAGATCGTGCCGGCGCCGGACTTCCCGACGGCCGGCATTATCTACGGCGTCGCGGGCGTGCGCGACGGTTACCGCACCGGGCGCGGTCGCGTCGTGATGCGCGCGGCCACGCACTTCGAAGAGATCGATCGCGGTCAGCGTCAGGCGATCATCGTCGACGAGATTCCGTATCAGGTGAACAAGCGCACGCTGCTCGAGCGCATCGCCGAACTCGTCAACGAGAAGAAGCTGGAAGGCATTTCCGACATCCGCGACGAATCCGACAAGAGCGGCATGCGCGTCGTGATCGAGCTGAAGCGCGGGGAAGTGCCTGAAGTCATCCTGAACAATCTGTACAAGCAGACACAGCTTCAGGACACCTTCGGCATGAACATGGTCGCGCTTGTCGACGGCCAGCCCAAGCTGCTGAATCTGAAGGAAATGATCGAGTGCTTCCTGTCGCATCGACGGGAAGTGCTGACGCGGCGCACTGTATACGAACTGCGCAAGGCGCGCGATCGCGGGCACGTGCTCGAAGGTCTCGCCGTCGCGCTCGCGAACATCGACGATTTCATCGCGATCATCAAGGCCGCGCCGACGCCGCCGATCGCGAAACAGGAGTTGATGGCGCGTCCGTGGGATTCGTCGCTCGTGCGCGAAATGCTCACGCGCACCGAGACCGAGGCTTCGGGCGGCCGCGTCGCCTATCGTCCGGAAGGGCTGAATCCGGCGTACGGTCTCCAGGAAGACGGCCTGTATAAATTGTCGGACGTCCAGGCGCAGGAAATTCTGCAGATGCGCCTGCAGCGCCTGACTGGGCTCGAGCAGGACAAGATCGTCGGCGAATATCGCGAAGTGATGGCGCAGATCGCCGATCTGCTCGACATCCTCGCGCGGCCTGAGCGTATCCGCCAGATCATCGTCGATGAGTTGGGTCAGATCCGCGCCGAATTCGGCGACGACCGCCGCTCGCGCATCGAAATGAACGCGACGGAGCTCAACACCGAAGATCTGATCACGCCGACGGACATGGTCGTGACCATGTCGCACTCGGGCTACGTGAAGTCGCAGCCGCTTTCCGAATACCGCGCGCAGAAGCGCGGCGGGCGCGGCAAGCAGGCGACGCAGATGAAGGAAGACGACTGGATCGACACGCTCTTCATCGCGAACACGCACGATCACATGCTGTGCTTCTCGAACCGCGGCCGCGTGTACTGGATCAAGGTGTACGAAGTGCCGCAGGGCTCGCGCAATTCGCGCGGCCGTCCGATCGTCAACATGTTCCCGCTGCAGGACGGCGAGAAGATCAACGTCGTGCTGCCGATCAAGGAATTTTCGGCGGACAAGTACGTGTTCATGACGACCGCGCTCGGTACCGTCAAGAAGACGCCGCTCGAAGCATTCAGCCGTCCGATGAAGAAGGGCATCATCGCGGTCGGTCTGGATGACGGCGACTACCTCATCGGCGCGGCTATCACTGATGGCGAGCATGACGTGATGCTGTTCTCGGACGCGGGCAAGGCCGTACGTTTCGACGAGAACGATGTCCGCGCGATGGGCCGCGAGGCACGCGGCGTGCGGGGCATGCAACTGGAAGACGGGCAGCAGGTCATCGCGATGCTGGTCGCGGGCGGCGAGAATCAGTCGGTGCTCACGGCTACCGAGAACGGCTACGGCAAGCGCACGCCGATCAACGAGTACACGCGTCACGGCCGCGGCACGAAGGGTATGATCGCGATCCAGACATCGGAGCGCAACGGCCGGGTCGTCGCTGCGACGCTCGTCGAGCCGGAGAGCGAGATCATGCTGATCACGACTTCGGGCGTGCTCATCCGCACGCGTGTTTCCGAAATCCGCGAAATGGGCCGTGCAACTCAAGGTGTTACACTCATCAGCCTTGACGAGGGAACGAAGTTGTCGGGACTGCAGCATATCGCCGAGGCGGAAGCCGAGGCCGAACTCGAGGCAGACGCCGGTTCGGAAGACTCTGCCGCCAAGTCCGGCGACACGGAAAATGATGAAGGCGGAGAAAGCGCCTGATATTTTTTGTGTCGCGGGTCTCTCGTTATCGCTTTTGAAAGCTCGGATTAGTTAAGCTGCGCGACGTGAGTTCGTTATCGACGTCAGGCGAGGCCGGCGTCGGAAAACGGGCAAAAGCTCGTCGCCAGTGCTGAACTGGATATTTTTTACAGGGAGTAATGATGCAAGGACGTTTCAAGCAGTGGATGTTGCTGGCCGCTTTCGTGCCGACTATCGCGATGGCTCAGTCGCTTCAGAACCAGGCGCCCGCACAGTCGGCCGCACCGGCGGCCGCAGCAGCACCGGTTGATCCGGCCAAGCAAGCCGCGATCAAGGACCTGCTCGACGCGATCGATGCGCAGAAGCTGGTCGGCGCGATCGGTAACAGCGCACAGATGCAATCGAAGCAACTCGTGCCGGCGATCCTCTCGGACGCGCTGTCCGAGAACAAGACGCTGAACGACAAGCAGAAGCAAGCCGCTGTTCCGTCGCTGCAAAAGAATGCAGTGCCGAAGCTGGTCGATTCCGCTGGCCAGGTCTTCGCAACCGACGCATTCCGCAAGGACGCGATGCAGGCTCAGTACGACGCGTACGCGAAGTACTACTCGACCGACGAGATCAAGGATCTGACCAACTTCTACAAGAGCCCGACCGGCCGCAAGTTCATCCAGGTTCAGGACCAGGTTGGCCGCGACGTCGTGAACGGCCTGATGCAGAAGTACATGCCGCAAGCCATCAAGGCAACGCGCACGCAAGCCGATCAGGAAGTGGCGAGCGTCAAGCCGAGCGCCAAGTAAGCGTAGCCTCGGTCTGACCGAAATCCGCAGGACGGCGCTTGCCGTCCCTTGCATTGGCGGGTTTTCAGGACAGTGCGATAATGGCTGTTTGCGCAAGACGCGCAAACAGCCATTTCTTTTTGGACGTGAGAACGCGGCCTTCGTTTGATCCGCCGTTCATCCGCGTCTGCAAATCGTATTTCCGGGATCTCCAGATGCGCGTGTTCAATTTCTCCGCCGGCCCCGCCGCCATGCCAGAAGAAGTTCTGAGGCAAGCCGCCGATGAAATGCTCGACTGGCAAGGCAGTGGCATGAGCGTGATGGAAATGAGCCACCGCGGTACGGAATTCATGTCGATCCACGAGGCCGCGCTCACCGATCTGCGCGATCTGCTGAAGGTGCCCGCGTCGCATCGGATCTTGTTTCTGCAGGGCGGCGGCATCGGCGAAAACGCGATCGTGCCGATGAACCTGCTCGGCAACAAGCAGACCGCCGACTTCGTCGTGACCGGTTCGTGGTCGACGAAATCGTTCAAGGAAGCGCAGAAATACGGCACGCCGCATCTTGCGGCCAACGGCAAGACCGAAGAAGGTTTCACGCGCGTTCCGGCCTTCAGCGAATGGAAGCTGTCGGACGATCCGGCCTATGTGCATCTGTGCTCGAACGAAACCATCGACGGCGTCGAAGCCTTCGAGATTCCCGATCTGGGCGACATTCCACTCGTCGCCGATGCGTCCTCGCACATCCTGTCGCGCCCGATGGACATCGCCAAGTACGGCGTGCTCTTCGGCGGCGCGCAGAAGAACATCGGCATGGCGGGCGTAACCGTCGTGATCGTGCGTGAAGACCTGCTCGACCGCGCGCTGCCCATCTGTCCGTCCGCGTTCGAGTGGAAGATCGTCGCGGAAAACAACTCGATGTACAACACGCCGCCGACCTACGCGATCTATATCGCGGGCCTCGTCTTCAGGTGGCTGAAGAAGCAGGGCGGCCTGGAAGCGATCGAGGCGCGCAACGTCGAAAAGGCGAAGCTGCTGTACGACACCATCGATTCCAGCGATTTCTACGTCAACAAGGTCGAGCGCCAGAACCGTTCGCGCATGAACGTGCCGTTCTTCCTTGCCGACGAATCGCGCAATACCGATTTCCTGGCCGGCGCGAAGGCGCGCGGGCTGTTGCAACTGAAGGGCCACAAGTCCGTCGGCGGCATGCGGGCATCGATCTACAACGCGGTGCCGATCGAGGGAGTCAACGCTCTCGTCGATTACATGAAGGAATTCGAGCGCACGAGCGCTTAACGGCGCGACGCTCACTCAACCGCACAAGCTCAAGCACCGCATGGACGACGATCTCAATTCAAGACTCAAACCGCTGCGTGAGCGCATCGACGTGCTCGACGCGCAGCTCATCGCGCTGTTGAATCAGCGGGCATCGGTCGCGCTGGAAGTCGGCGAAGTGAAGAAGCATTTCAATGCGCCCGTGTTTCGCCCGGAGCGCGAGATGCAGGTCATCGCGCGACTGCAGGAAATGAGCGACGGGCCGCTCGCCGATGAGCACATCGCGTCGATCTGGCGCGAGATCATGGCCGCGAGCCGCGCGCTCGAACAGACCATCAGCGCGGCGTTCCTGGGTCCCGTCGGCACGTACAGCGAACAGGCGATGTTCGAATACTTCGGGCATTCGATTCACGGCGTGCCGTGCCCGTCGATCGACGAAGTGTTTCGCGCCGTCGAAGCGGGCGCGGCGCAGTACGGCGTCGTGCCGGTCGAGAATTCGGCGGAAGGCGCGGTGTCGCGCACGCTGGATTTGCTGCTGCAGACGTCGCTTCTGATCGGCGGCGAGCTTGCGCTGCCAATCCATCACAACTTGATGACGGCGTCCGGCACGCTTGATGGCGTGAAGCGCGTGTGTGCGCATCCGCAGGCGCTTGCGCAGTGTCAGCGATGGTTGAGCGCGAACGCGCCGCAACTGGAGCGGCAGGCAGTGTCGAGCAATGCGGAAGCCGCGCGCATGGCGGTCGATGATCCGACGGTCGCGGCCATCGCAGGCGATCGCGCCGCGACGCATTACGGCCTTGGCGTCGTGTTCTCGATGATCCAGGACGATCCGCATAATCGCACGCGTTTCGTGATCATCGGCAAGCAGCCGACGGATTCGAGCGGCCACGATCAGACGTCGCTCATCGTCACGGTGGAGAACGAGTCCGGCGCGATGTACAAGCTGCTGGAGCCGCTCGCCAAGCATGGTGTCTCGATGACGCGCTTCGAATCACGCCCGGCGCGTTCCGGCGCGTGGGAGTACTACTTTTATATCGACATCGAAGGCCATCGCGACGATGCCGCCGTGGCCGGCGCGCTGGAGGAACTGGGGCGCAAGTCCGCGTTCCTGAAAATCCTCGGCTCGTATCCGCGGGCGCGCTGATTGGCTCATCGCCGCTGCGATGAATCGCGGCGGTTCGTTTCACCTTGCGTCGGACGACGCGCTCTTATCGATGTCTCGTGGCTGCGTTCTCTTTCAACAAACTGGTTATCTTCGGCGTCGGTCTGATCGGCGGTTCGCTTGCGCGCGCCTTGCGTGAACGCGCGGGGCTCGCGGGTCGTGTGGTCGGGGTGGGGCGTTCGGCTGCATCGGTCGAGCGCGCGCTCGAACTCGGCGTGATCGACGAAGCCGCCGCGCTCGGCGACGACAAAGCGCTCGCGAACGCGCTTCAAGGCGCGGATGTGGTGCTGCTCGCCGCGCCCGTCGCGCAGACCGAGCCGCTGCTCGCGCGTATCGCACCGTTTCTCGACGCGCGCACCATCGTCACCGATGCGGGCAGCACGAAGACGGATGTCGTCGCTTCGGCGCGGCGCGCGCTGGGCGAGCGCATCGCGCAGTTCGTGCCGGGGCATCCGATCGCCGGGCGCGAGTCGAGCGGCGTCGAGGCCGCGTTGCCCGATCTGTACGTCGATCGCAACGTCGTGCTATGCCCGTTGCCCGACAACGCAGCGGACGATGTCGAGCGCATCGCGTCGATGTGGCGCGCGACCGGCGCGTGCGTGCGCGAGATGAGCGAGGCGCAGCACGATCGCGTGTTTGCATCGGTGAGTCATCTGCCGCACGTGCTGTCGTTCGCGCTCGTCGATCAGATCCTCGATACGCCCGATGCCGACTTGAAATTTTCGTTCGCCGCGGGCGGCTTCCGCGATTTCACGCGCATCGCGGCTTCGAGCCCGGAAATGTGGCGCGATATCTGTCTCGCGAATCGCGCCGCGCTGCTCGCCGAACTCGACGACTACACGGCCGTGCTCGCGCGGTTTCGCGCGGCGATCGACGCATCGGATGGCGCGGCGCTAGAAGCGGCGTTCGCGCGTTCTCGCGTGGCGCGCAAAGAGTGGCAGGAACGCGGCGGCATCAAGCCGTCCAACGACATCGCCGCGAAATAAGCTGTGACCCAAGGAACCACTATGGAACATCTCGATCTCGGACCTTTCTCTCGCGCGTCCGGCACCGTGCGCCTGCCCGGCTCGAAGAGCATTTCGAACCGCGTGCTGCTGCTCGCGGCGCTCGCGAGCGGGGAAACGTCCATCACGAATCTGCTCGATTCCGACGACACGCGCGTCATGCTCGCCGCGCTCAAAACGCTCGGCGTCGCGGTGCGTGAGGATGGCGAGCGCGTGATCGTCGACGGGACGGGCGGCGCGTTTCCGTCGAAATCGGCGGAGCTGTTTCTCGGCAACGCGGGCACGGCGGTGCGGCCGCTGACGGCGGCGCTGGCGGTGAACGGCGGCGAATATCGCGTGCACGGCGTGCCGCGCATGCACGAGCGGCCGATCGGCGATCTCGTCGACGGGCTGCGTCAGATCGGCGCTGCGATCGATTACGAACTGAACGACGGCTTTCCGCCGCTGCGGATTCACGCCGCGAAGATCGCGATCGACAAGCCGGTCCGCGTGCGCGGCGACGTGTCGAGCCAGTTCCTGACCGCGCTCCTGATGACCCTGCCGGTCGTCGTCGATCGGAACGGTCCGGTTGCGATCGAGATCGAAGGCGAGCTCACCTCGAAGCCGTACATCGACATCACGATCCGCTTGATGGAGCGCTTTGGCGTGACCGTTGAGCGCGAGGGCTGGTCGCGTTTCACGATTCCGGCCGGCGCGGGCTACAAGTCGCCGGGCGCGATCATGGTCGAAGGCGACGCGTCGTCCGCGTCGTATTTCCTCGCGGCGGGCGCGATCGGCCACGGGCCGGTGCGCGTGGAAGGCGTCGGACGTTCGAGCATTCAGGGCGATGTCGGCTTCGCGGACGCGCTCAATCGCATGGGCGCGAACGTGATGATGGGCGAGGACTGGATCGAGGTGCGCGGCGTCGAGTCGGACGACGGCAAGCTCGCGCCCATCGACATGGACTTCAATCTGATCCCCGACGCCGCGATGACCATCGCCGTGGCCGCGCTGTTCGCGAGCGGCACGACGACCTTGCGCAATATCGCGAGCTGGCGCGTGAAGGAAACCGACCGCATCTCCGCGATGGCGACCGAGTTGCGCAAGGTCGGCGCGACCGTGGAAGAGGGCGCGGACTTTCTCGTCGTCACGCCGCCGGCGAAGCTCACGCCGAACGCCGCGATCGATACCTACGACGATCACCGCATGGCGATGTGCTTCTCGCTCGTCAGTCTCGGCGGCGTGTCGGTGCGCATCAACGATCCGAAATGCGTGAACAAGACTTTTCCGGACTATTTCGAGCGTTTTTCGACGCTCGTGAAAGCGTAATCGGAGCGCTGTACCGTGAAACGCGATGACTTCGAATTCAATGACCGCAATAACGGGCCAGACCGGCCAGACTCGATGAAACCGACCCGTCCTTTCGACCCTACTCCAGTGATCACCATCGACGGGCCGACGGCTTCGGGCAAGGGCACGGTCGCGGCGATCGTCGCGGCGACGCTCGGCTTCCACCTGCTCGACAGCGGCGCGCTCTACCGGCTCGCGGCGCTCGCGAGCATCCGCTACGAGGTGGCGAAGGACGATGCGCCCGGCCTTGCAAAGCTGATCGAAGCGCTCCATATCACCTTCCGCGAAGGCTGCGCGCAGCTCGACGGCGTCGACGTTTCGGGAGAGATCCGGCAGGAAGAGGTCGGCAACCGCGCGTCCGCGATCGCCGTTTATCCCGAAGTGCGTCAGGCGCTGGTCGCGCGTCAGCGGGCGTTTCGCAAGCGCCCCGGCCTCGTCGCCGACGGCCGCGACATGGGCACCGTCATCTTCCCGGACGCCACGCTGAAGGTATTTTTGACGGCGAGCGTCGAGGCACGGGCGGCGCGACGGCATAAGCAATTGATGCAAAAAGGTTTTTCTGCTAATATGGATGACTTGCTGCGTGATTTGCGCGCACGCGACGACCGGGACATGAACCGGAGCGCCGCGCCGCTCAAGCCCGCTGCGGACGCGAAGACGCTGGACACCTCCGGTTTGTCGATCGATCAAACGGTCGAACAGATCATCGGCTGGTACAGCGCAATTCGTGTGTAACGAGTTGGTGTAGTGAAGAGGCAAGGTGCTCCGTCGAAAGCGGAGCGTGTGTTAAACCCTTTAACCCCGTATGGCGTTGCGCTTCACCGGTTCAATCCTGAACCACCGCGCAAAGGCTGTGCAAATTCAGATTTTTATGTCCGACCTGCAAACCTCCACCCCGAATACCGAATCTTTCGCGGCTCTGTTCGAAGAGTCGCTGACCAAGCAGGACATGCGCGCCGGCGAAGTGATCTCCGCCGAAGTCGTGCGTGTCGACCACAACTTCGTGGTCGTCAACGCTGGTCTCAAGTCCGAAGCCTATATTCCGCTCGAAGAGTTCCTGAACGACGCGGGTGAAGTGGAAGTGCAGGCGGGCGACTTCGTTTCCGTCGCGATCGACGCGCTGGAAAACGGCTATGGCGACACCATCCTGTCGCGCGACAAGGCGAAGCGTCTGGCTTCGTGGCTGTCGCTGGAAAAGGCACTCGACAACAACGAACTCGTGACCGGCACGATCACGGGCAAGGTCAAGGGCGGCATGACCGTGATGGTCAACGGCATCCGCGCGTTTCTGCCGGGTTCGCTCGTCGACACGCGTCCCGTCAAGGACACGACGCCGTACGAAGGCAAGACGCTCGAATTCCGCGTCATCAAGCTCGACCGCAAGCGTAATAACGTGGTGCTGTCGCGCCGCGCGGTGATCGAAGCCACGCAAGGCGAAGAGCGCGCAAAGCTGCTCGAGACGCTGAAGGAAGGCGCGATCGTCGAAGGCGTGGTCAAGAACATCACCGACTACGGCGCGTTCGTGGACCTCGGCGGTATCGACGGCCTGCTGCACATCACGGACATCGCATGGCGTCGTGTGCGTCACCCGTCGGAAGTGCTGTCGGTTGGCCAGGAAGTCACCGCCAAGATCCTCAAGTTCGACCAAGAAAAGAACCGCGTTTCGCTCGGCATCAAGCAACTCGGCGACGATCCGTGGGAAGGCATCTCGCGCCGCTACCCGTCGGGCACGCGCCTGTTCGGCAAGGTCACGAACATCACCGACTACGGCGCATTCGTCGAAGTGGAATCGGGCATCGAAGGCCTCGTCCACGTGTCGGAAATGGACTGGACCAACAAGAACGTTGCGCCGTCGAAGGTTGTTCAGCTGGGCGACGAAGTCGAAGTCATGGTTCTCGAAATCGACGAAGACCGCCGCCGTATCTCGCTCGGCATGAAGCAGTGCAAGCCGAATCCGTGGGATGACTTCAGCCGCAACTTCAAGAAGGGCGACAAGATCAGCGGCGCCATCAAGTCGATCACCGACTTCGGCGTGTTCATCGGTCTGCCTGGCGGCATCGACGGTCTGGTTCACCTGTCGGACCTGTCGTGGTCGGAAACCGGCGAAGAAGCCGTCCGCAAGTACAAGAAGGGCGACGAAGTCGAAGCCGTGGTTCTGGGCATCGACGTCGAGAAGGAACGCATTTCGCTCGGCATCAAGCAGCTCGAAGGCGATCCGTTCAGCAACTTTGTCGCGATCAACGACAAGGGCGCAATCGTCGACGGCGTCGTGAAGTCGGTCGATCCGAAGGGTGCTGTCGTTACGCTGTCCGGCGAAGTCGAAGGCTACCTGCGTGCTTCGGAAATCGCGCAAGACCGCGTGGAAGATGCGCGCAACGTGCTGAAGGAAGGCGACAAGGTCAACGCGATGATCATCAACATCGATCGCAAGTCGCGTGGCATCAACCTGTCGATCAAGGCGAAGGATTCGGCCGAACAGCAGGAAGCCATGCGCAGCCTGCAGGGCGACTCGAACGCCGCCGCGACCGGCACGACCAACCTCGGCGCGCTGCTCAAGGCCAAGCTCGACGGCCAGAACAGCTAAGCCCTTAACGGCACAGCTGCAGAATGACCAAATCGGAATTGGTCGCCCAGTTGGCGTCGCGATTTCCGCAACTTGTCCTCAAGGATGCGGATTTCGCGGTGAAGACGATGCTCGATGCGATGTCGGAGGCTTTGGCCAACGGTCACCGCATCGAGATCCGCGGCTTCGGCAGCTTTGGGCTCAACCGTCGTCCGTCTCGCGTCGGGCGCAATCCCAAGTCGGGTGAGAAGGTGCTGGTACCGGAGAAATTCGTGCCGCACTTCAAGCCGGGCAAAGAATTGCGCGAACGCGTCGACGGCCGTGCGGGCGAGCCTCTGAAGGCGTCGAATGACGACGATGCGGACGATCTCTGATCGGCGCATCCTGACTGATGATCCTTCTGGATTTTCGGTTCGCGGCGTCCGGCCACGAGGCAATCGACCAGGAAAGCACCCTTCGGGGTGCTTTTTTTATGCGCGGCGTTTATTCACCGACGATGTGACGCGACGGGTTCATTGTTTGCTAAAAAATCGAGCGGCGAACCGGCGACCGCCAGCGCTCGGACGCATCAATTACAATACCGGTCACTTTGACCTGGGTGTTCAACCGCGCAGGCCCGGCCGAAAAGGGCGGGTCGACTGGTGCAACCGCTCTTGCGAGACCCTACATGAAATTCATCGTCTGGCTGATCCGCGTTCTGGTATTCGTGTTGTTGCTGGTGCTGGCGCTCGCCAATACTCAGTCCGCGACGTTGAACTTCCTCGCGGGCTACGCCTGGACAGCGCCGCTGATTCTGATCGGCCTCGCGTTTTTCGTCGTCGGATTGCTGGCGGGACTCGTATCCGCGGTGCCGGCGATGGTGCGTCTGCGCATGGAAAACGGCCGCCTCAGGCGCGAACTGCGCGTCGCGCGCGAGACACCGGTTGTCAAGGAAGAACCGCCGATGCCGCCGCTCATCTGACGCGCCGCGAAAGCAGACACCTAACATTCAACGACTAATCGCATGGATCTAGACTTCTGGTGGCTGCTCGTCATTCCCGTCGCGTTCGCGCTGGGGTGGATGGCGTCCCGCTATGACCTGAAAACGCTGCTGTCCGAGAATGCGAACCTGCCGCGATCGTATTTTCGCGGCCTCAATTTTCTTCTCAACGAACAACACGACAAGGCGATCGACGCATTCATCGAGGTCGCCAAGCTCGATCCAGAAACGATCGAACTGCACTTCGCGCTCGGCAATCTGTTCCGCCGCCGTGGCGAAACCGATCGCGCGATCCGCGTGCACCAGAATCTCCTGAGCCGCGCGGATTTGCCGGCCGCCGAACGCGATCACGCGTTATATGAACTCGGTCAGGACTTTCTGAAGGCGGGCTTGCTGGATCGTGCGGAGGAAACGTTCAAGTCGCTGAACTCGGGCGAGTATTCGCTCGGCGCGCAGCGCGCGCTCCTGACCATCTACGAGATCGAAAAAGACTGGCCGAAGTCGATCACGACGGCCGAGCAGATCGAGAAGATGGGCGCGCCGTCGCTGCATATGGAGATCGCGCATTTTCACTGCGAGCTCGCGCAGGAAGCCTTGCAGCGCAAGAATCCCGATGGCGCGCGCGCCGAACTGAAGCTCGCGCTGGCGTCGAACCCGGACAACGTGCGCGCGACGATCCTCGCGGGCGATGTCGAAGCCGCCGCGGGCAACGTCGAAGCTGCGATCGCGAACTGGAAGCGTGTCGAGGAACAGAACGAAGCGTATCTGCCGCTTGTCGCCGAGAAGCTGATGAAGGCGTACAGCGCGCTCGGGCACAGGGACGAGGGCGTCGACCTGCTGATCGATTACACGACCCGTTATCCGTCGAACGATTTGCTCGATGTCGCGTACAAGCACGTGCAGGAATTGCGCGGCCTGGAAGCGGCGCACGCGCTCGCGCGCAAGCAGATGCAGAGCGCGCCGAATCTCGCGGGCATGACGCGCCTGCTCGAAGCGCAGGAAGCGACAGCCGACGAGCCGCGCCGCGGCGAGCTCGAGCTGATGCGTAATCTGGTGAAACAGCGCACTAAGAATCTGCCGCGCTATACGTGTCAAACTTGCGGCTTCCGTGCGCGACTATTCTATTGGCAATGTCCCGGCTGCAGCGGCTGGGAGACGTACGCACCGCGCCGCGTCGAGCCGATCACGAACTCGGCCTGAACCCGCGCGGCAAGCACGACATCATGCGGCGCGTGCGCGCGCCGCTTCCGCCACCGGCATTTCAGAAACCACCGGAAAGCGTATGAAAGTAACCATCGTCGGCACGGGTTACGTCGGTCTTGTGACCGGCGCGTGCCTTGCCGAAATCGGCAATGACGTGTTTTGCGTGGACGTCGATCCGCGCAAGATCGAAATTCTCAACAATGGCGGCGTGCCGATCCACGAGCCGGGCCTTCAGGAAATGCTGAGGCGCACGCGCGCGGCCGGCCGCATCCAGTTTTCCACCGACGTGAAAGCGAGCGTGGAGCACGGCGATATCCAGTTCATCGCCGTGGGCACGCCGCCCGACGAAGACGGCTCGGCCGACTTGCAGTACGTGCTCGCGGCGGCGCGCAACATCGGCAAATATTCGAACGGCTTCAAGGTGATCGTCGATAAATCGACGGTGCCGGTCGGCACGGCGCTGCAGGTGCAGAAGGTCATCGACGAAGAGCTGAAGACGCGCGGGCTCGAAGGCTCGGACAAACATCGCTTCTCGGTCGTGTCGAATCCGGAGTTCCTGAAGGAAGGCGCGGCGGTCGATGACTTCATGCGCCCCGATCGCATCGTGATCGGCATCGACGACGACGACGCGGGCAATCGCGCGCGCGAGAAGATGAAGCGCCTCTACGCGCCGTTCAACCGCAATCACGAGCGCACGCTGTACATGGACGTGCGCTCGGCAGAGTTCACGAAATACGCCGCCAACGCGATGCTCGCGACGCGCATCTCGTTCATGAACGATCTGTCGAATCTCGCGGACACCGTCGGCGCCGATATCGAATCGGTGCGGCGCGGCATCGGCTCGGATCCGCGCATCGGCTATCACTTCCTGTACGCGGGCTGCGGCTACGGCGGCTCGTGCTTTCCGAAGGACGTGCAGGCGCTCGCGCAGACGGCGCGGGAGAACGGCCACACGCTGCGCATTCTCGAAGCGGTGGAAGCGGTCAATAACGACCAGAAGGAAGTGCTCGTCAACAAGATCGTGAAGCGCATGGGCGAAGACCTGCGCGGGCGCACGTTCGCCATTTGGGGCCTCGCCTTCAAGCCCAATACCGACGACATGCGCGAAGCGTCGAGCCGGCGCATCATCGAGGCGCTTCTGCGGCGCGGCGCCACCGTGCGCGGCTACGATCCCGTTGCGCGCGATGAGGCAGAGCGCGTGTTCGCGCTCGATCTCGCGGATCGCCCGGAAGACCTGAAGCGCCTGCACTTCATGAAGACCCAACAGGATGCGCTGACGGGAGCGGACGGGCTCGTCATCGTGACCGAATGGAAGGAATTCAAGAGCCCGGATTTCTGGCATCTGAAGAGCGCATTGAAGACGCCGGTGATCTTCGACGGCCGCAATCTGTATGAACCGGAAGCGATGGCCGAAATGGGCATCGACTACTTTGCAATAGGACGTCCCCATGTCGAACTCGGCCGCAACGGCAGCAGCAACTAAAGCCGATATTCCCGTCGTGCCGCGTGCGCGCATTTCGGCGGCGCGTGTGCTGGTGGTCGGCGACGTGATGCTCGACCGTTACTGGTTCGGCGACGTCAACCGCATCTCGCCCGAAGCGCCCGTTCCGGTCGTGCACGTGCAGAAGAAGGAAGACCGTCTCGGCGGCGCGGCGAACGTCGCGCGAAACGCGGCGGCGCTCGGCGCGCAGACGGGGCTGCTTTGCGCGGTCGGGCACGACGAGCCGGGCGAGCGCGTCGTCGAACTGCTCGGCGAGAGCAAGGTCGCGGGGCACCTCGAACGCGACCCCGAACTGCTCACGACGATCAAGCTGCGCGTGCTGTCGCGCCAGCAGCAACTGCTGCGCGTCGATTTCGAGAACACGCCGAATCACGAAGTGCTGCGCGCGTGCCTCGCGCGTTTCGCGGAACTGCTGCCTCTGCACGACGTGATCCTCATGTCGGACTACGCGAAGGGCGGCCTGACGCACGTCACGCAGATGATCGCGGACGCGAAGCGCGCCGGCAAGCCGGTGCTCGTCGATCCGAAGGGCGACGACTGGGACCGTTATCGCGGGGCCACGCTCATCACGCCGAATCGCGCGGAACTGCGCGAGGTGATCGGCCAATGGAAGTCCGAAGAGGATCTGCTGGAGCGCGTGACGAAGCTGCGCGCCGAACTCGAACTCTCGGCGCTGCTGCTCACGCGTTCCGAGGAAGGCATGACGCTCTTCACCGAGAACCAGGTGCTGCACACATCGGCCGAAGCACGCGAAGTGTATGATGTCTCGGGTGCGGGCGACACCGTCATCGCAACGGTCGCGACCATGCTGGGCGCGGGTGTGCCGCTCGTCGACTCGATCGTCTATGCGAACCGCGCGGCGGGTATTGTCGTGGGCAAGCTCGGCACGGCGACCGTCGACTACAACGAACTCTTCGCCTGACCTTATCTGATACTTCGCCATGACCATCATCGTTACCGGTGCTGCCGGGTTCATCGGCAGCAATTTCGTCAAGGCGCTCAACGAACGTGGCGAGAACCGCGTGATCGCGGTCGACAATCTCACGCGCGCCGACAAGTTCAAGAATCTGGTCGATTGCGAGATCGACGATTACCTCGATAAAACCGAGTTCGTCGAGCGCTTCAGGCGCGGCGATTTCGGGAAGGTGCGCGCGGTGTTCCATGAAGGCGCCTGTTCGGACACGATGGAAACCGACGGCCGCTACATGATGGACAACAACTTCCGCTACAGCCGCGACGTCATGGACGCGTGCCTCGCGCAGGGCGCGCAGTTCCTGTACGCGTCGTCGGCGGCGACTTACGGCGGGTCGAGCCGCTTCGTCGAGGAGCGCGAAGTCGAGAAGCCGCTCAATGTCTACGGCTATTCGAAATTCCTCTTCGATCAGATCGTGCGTCAGGTATTGCCGAAGGCGCAGAGTCAGATCGTCGGCTTTCGCTACTTCAACGTGTACGGCCAGCGCGAGACGCACAAGGGCCGCATGGCCTCGGTTGCGTTCCACAACTTCAACCAGTTCCGCTCGGAAGGCAAGGTCAAGCTTTTCGGCGAATACAACGGCTACGCGGCCGGCGAACAGACGCGCGATTTCATCTCGGTCGAAGATGTCGTGAAGGTGAACCTCTTCTTCTTCGATCATCCGGAGAAGTCGGGCATCTTCAATCTCGGCACGGGACGCGCCCAACCGTTCAACGATATCGCGTCGACGGTCGTGAACTCGTTGCGCGCGCTCAACGGCGAAGCTTCGCTGTCGCTCGCGGAGCTGGTGCAGCGCGGGCTCATCGAGTACATTCCGTTCCCCGACGCACTGCGCGGCAAATATCAATGCTTCACTCAGGCGGACCAGTCGCGCCTGCGCGCGGCGGGTTACGACGCGCCGTTTCTGACCGTTCAGGAAGGCGTCGATCGTTACGTGCGTTGGCTATTCGGCCAGCTATAAACGCGTTTCGCGTCTCTCTACACTGGGTCTCACGGTCGGCGCTGGTGCCGGCCGGTTCTTCTCGGAGACTCAGTCATGTTCAAGCAAGCACTCTCGTCGATCGCCGCGTTCGCGCTCATCTTTTCCATCGGTAGCGCGTGGGCGGCCGTCGACGTCAATACCGCCAACTCTGACGCGCTGCGCGGCATCAAGGGCATCGGTCCGGCGAAGGCGAAAGCCATTCTCGATGAACGTCAGGCGCACGGCCCGTTCAAGGACGCCACCGATCTCGGCACGCGCGTGAAAGGTATGGGCGGCAAGACGGTTCAACGTCTCGAAGCGGAGGGCTTGACGGTGGGCGCCGCGTCGAAGACGGCAGCGGCCGCAACGCCGGGTAATGCCGCACCGCCCGGCGCCGCAAACTCGGCGGTCGCGACGCAGGTTTCGGCGTCCACGTCATCCAAACCGGTTGTCGTGAAGAAATAGCGGACGGCTCGAAGGCGCGTCACCGGTCTCCTTCAGCCTTCCGATGTTTTGGGCTCCCCGCGGACGGCCTCCCCGCGGGGTTTTTTGCATATGCGCACGGCGCGTAGGCGCGGCCGGGGTTCTGTCATCCGGCTTACGGCTTCGCGCGGCAATCCATCCGCGCATCAGGGGCGCGCCGGCATCGGCGGGACCACTGGGCTACAATCGACGCATCCCCTACACCAAATTCCCCGCTGCAGACGCGTCGTGCGTGGGGATCGACCGCTTTCGCATATGGCTTACATGACTATCGAAGACACGATCGGCAACACGCCGCTCGTGCAACTCGTCCGCGTCGTGGACGATGAAATCCGCAGCCGTAACAACATCGTGCTCGGCAAGCTCGAAGGCAACAATCCGGCGGGCTCGGTGAAGGATCGTCCGGCGCTGTCGATGATTAGGAAAGCTGAAGAGCGCGGCCGCATCAAGCCGGGCGACACGCTGATCGAAGCGACGAGCGGCAACACCGGCATCGCGCTCGCGATGGCCGCCGCGATGCGCGGCTACAAGATGGTGCTGCTGATGCCCGAAGATCTGTCGGTCGAGCGCCGTCAGAGCATGGCCGCGTATGGCGCGGAAATCGTGCTCACGCCGGTGACGGGCGGCATGGAATACGCGCGCGATCTCGCCGATCAGATGCAGCGCGATGGCAAGGGCATCATCCTCGATCAGTTCGCGAATCCCGACAACCCGCTCGCGCACTACGAAGGCACAGGGCCCGAGCTGTGGCGTCAGACCGAAGGCCGCCTCACGCACTTCGTCTCGTCGATGGGCACGACCGGCACGATCATGGGCGTGTCGAAGTATCTGAAGGAACAGAACCAGAAGATCGAGATCATCGGTGCGCAGCCGGAAGAGGGCTCGCGCATTCCGGGCATCCGCAAGTGGCCGGAAGCGTATCTGCCGAAGATCTTCGATCGCAGCCGTGTCGATCGCGTGGAGAACGTGAGCCAGGCGGCGTCCGAAACGATGGCGCGACGCCTCGCATCGGTGGAAGGGATCTTCGCGGGCATTTCGTCCGGCGGCGCGTGCGAGGTCGCGCTGCGCATCGCGCGTCAGGTGGAGAACGCAACCATCGTGTTCATCATCTGCGATCGTGGCGATCGTTATCTGTCGACGGGCGTATTTCCGGCTTGATGCCGCGCGTTTCGCCAGTTCGATGAAAAAAACCCCGGCGTGTGCCGGGGTTTTGTTTTTTTCAGCGCGGGGACGACATCACTGCGGGTTCGTGCCCGTATCGCCCGCCATCATGCGCGCCTTCACTGCTTCGCCCAGTTGATACACGGCGAGCGCATAGAAGAAGCTGCGGTTGTAGCGCGTGAGCACGTAGAAGTTCTTCAGCCCCAACGTGTATTCGGTCGCGCGGCCGGGCGTGGGCAGATCGACCACGGTGAGCGGCGTCGGCGCTTCGGCCGCGATGTTCAGTCCCGGCTCGTTGAGCAGCATGCCGGCCTTCGTCAGTTGCGCGAGCGACCACTTCGGTTCCGGCGCGCCATCGGCGGCGGCTTGCGCGATGCCCTGACTGCCGACATCCCCCGCGATACGCCACACGACCGGCCGACCCGGCTCCCAGCCGTTCTGCTTCAGATAATTCGCCACGCTGCCGATGGCATCCGCCGGGCTCGTGCGCAGATCGATGCGGCTGTTGCCGTCGTAATCGACCGCGTATTGCACGATGCTGCTCGGCAGGAACTGCGGAATGCCGATCGCGCCGGTGTACGAACCGAGCACGGTCGTCGGATCGATCTGCGAGTCGCGCGTCCACACGAGCAGGTCTTCCAGATTCTTGCGGAAGGTCGCCATGCGCTCGACGCGGTTCGGCGTGTTCGGATAATCGAAGGTGAGCGTGGTCAGCGCGTCGAGCGCGCGGAAGTTGCCCATGTACTTGCCGTAGATCGTCTCCACGCCGATGATCCCGACGATCACTTCGGGCGGCACGCCGAATTGCTCCGCGGCGCGTTGCAACGTGGCCTGATTCGCGCGCCAGAACTTCACGCCGGCATTGATGCGTACCGGCTCGATGAAACGCGCCTGATACGCGCGCCAGTTCTTGGTTTGCGGCGTGGGGGACGGCAGGACCAGCTTCGCCGCCGTCGCCGAATAACTCACGCGGGCGAACAGGTCGTGCAGCGCCGACGAATCGAAGTCGTAGCGCGCGACCATGTCGTTGATGAACGCTTCGACATTCGGATTGTTCGCGTAGCGCTGCGGCACGATCTCTTCTTCGAACATCTGCCCTTGCGGCGTCGCGGCCTGCGGTTGCTGCGACTGCGCAAAGGCACTGTTGCCGGAAAGAAAGCCGAGCGCGCAGACGAGGGAACCAACGAGTGCGCGCTTTGCCGGCTTGAACGGAGCCGTGAAGTCGAACGGAGCAAACTGGAAAGTCATAGTGTGCGTGGTTGAGGGCGGTAGGGACGATGCCAGATGCACGAGCGGCCAAAACGCCTAACGGAACGCAACGGCCTGCAAGCTGCCGCGCGCAACCGCTCGGCCGGCAAGGCGTCGGGGCAGTATAACCGACGCATCGCGCCCATACTGTCCATGTGCCGGAGGGAGGGCGGGCGTGCCGAACGGTGTGGTAACTTAACGTCAATTGCGCGACACGTGGTCGCGTATGACGAAAAAATACGAGACGAGAGCCGACGAAAGCGGCATTGCGAGACATCATGGCCACCGGCTTTTACTCCCACCCCGACTGCCTTCGACACGACAACGGCCAGTGGCATCCCGAGTGTCCGGCGCGTTTGCAGGCGATCGAAGATCAGCTGATCGCGAGCCGGATCGATTCGCTCATCGAGCGCGAGGAAGCGCCGCTCGCCGAGGAAACCGACCTCGCGCGCGTGCACACGCAGGCGCACATCGACTACATCAAGAGTCGCACCCCGGAGTCGGGCAGAAGCGAACTCGATCCCGATACGTCGATGTGCCCCGAGTCCTATCGTGCCGCGTTGCGCGCGGCGGGCGCGGCGATCGCGGCGACCGATGCCGTCATCGAAGGCCGCTACGACAACGCGTTCTGCAGCGTGCGCCCGCCGGGCCATCACGCGGAGCCCGCGCGCGCGATGGGCTTCTGCCTCTTCAACAACGTCGCGATCGCCGCGCGTCATGCGCTCGAAGTGCACGGCTTGCAGCGCGTCGCCATCGTCGATTTCGACGTGCATCACGGCAACGGCACCGAGGCCGCGTTCAGCGGCGATTCGCGCGTGCTGATGTGCAGCTTCTTCCAGCATCCGTTCTATCCGTTCAGCGGCGCCGACAATCACGCGTCGAACATGGTCAACGTGCCGCTGCCCGCGCGCACGAAGGGCATGCAGGTGCGCGAAGTCGTCGACATGTTATGGCTGCCGCGGCTCGAGGAATTCAAGCCGCAGATGATCTTCGTCTCCGCCGGCTTCGACGCGCATCGCGAAGACGACATGGCCAACATGGGCCTCGTCGAGGACGATTACGCGTGGATCACCGAGCAGGTCCGCGCGGTGGCGAAGCGTCACGCGCAAGGGCGCATCGTGAGTTGTCTGGAAGGCGGCTACAACCTGTCGGCGCTGGGTCGCAGCGTCGTCGCGCATCTGCGGGTGCTCGCGGAAATCTAGCGGGGCGTATGCGTGCGCGCGTAGTCGGCGCGCACCAGAATCCAGTCGATGAGCTCGCGGATCACGCGATCGCGGTCGAGATCGTTGAGCGTTTCGTGCGCGCTGCCTACGTGAATCGCGAGCGTGCTGTCGGTCGATCCCGCGTTCGCTTCGAATTCGCGGCTGCCGGCGGGATCGCAGATCGCGTCCTCGTTGCCGTGGAAGACGAGAAGCGGCAGTGCGATCTCGCCTCGTTTCGCCGCCACGCGCTCCATCCCGGCGAGAATCTGCGCGGCCGTGCGCGCCGGGACCGCGCCGTGAAGCACGAGCGGATCGCGCTTATACGCTTCGACGACACCCGGCGCGCGCGAAAGCAGCGCCGGGTCGATGCTGAACGCGGCCAGGCGCGGCGCTACCGTCCCGACGATACGGGAAAACTTCGCCTTCCAGCGTGGCGTGCCCGCGCCGATCTTCAATGCAGGACTCGACAGAATCAAACCGGCCAGTTTTTTCTCTTTCGCGCGTTCGGCGGCATAGAGCGCCGCGATCGTGCCGCCCATGCTATGGCCCATCAGAAAGAGCGGCGTGGCGACGGGCGGCGTCGCGGCGCACGCTTCGAGCAGCACGTCGGCGTCACGCAGATAGTCCGTGAACACGCGCACCCACGCCCGATCGCCCGACGACTTCCCGTGCCCACGCAGATCGATCGCGATCACTTCGATGCCCGCCGCGTTCAACGCGATCGCGAGCGCGTCGTAACGCCCCGCGTGCTCGCCGAGGCCGTGAACGAGCGCGATGCGCGCGTTCAGTTCGACATCCGGCGCGGGCTGCCAGCGATGCAGGAACAGTTCCACGCCGCTTCGCGTCGTGACTGCGCTCCTCGAATAAATATGCCGGGACATGGGCCTGTAAATATCTCCACGTTATTAGTCGATCTGAAATCATTATTAAACAGAATGTAACGCGTCCGGTAAAATCGCGGGCGACGGTACTACTACGACTACAAACAGGCGGCGGCCGGCGGCGCGGGTGCGTTTCACCCGGCGAGCCTTCCGCCGTTTGCATTTTTCATGATCGAAATACGCAATCTCTCGCAGCGCTTCGCGGGGCCCCGGGGCTGGGTCGAGGCGCTGCACAACGTCAATCTGACGATTCCCGCCGGCGAAGTGTTCGGCATCATCGGGCGCAGCGGCGCTGGCAAGAGCACGCTGGTGCGCACCATCAATCTGCTGACGCGGCCAAGCGAAGGCAACGTGATCGTCGACGAACGCGATCTCACGACGCTCGGCAAGGACGATCTGCGCGCGGCGCGCCGCGACATCGGCATGATCTTTCAGCATTTCAATCTGCTGAGCTCGCGCACGGTGTACGACAACGTCGCGTTGCCGCTCGAACTCGCCGGCAAGAAGCGCGCGGAAATCGAGGCGGCCGTCTTGCCGCTGCTCGATCTCGTCGGTCTTACGACGCACAAGGACAAGTATCCCGCGCAGATCAGCGGCGGGCAGAAGCAGCGCGTGGGTATCGCGCGGGCGCTCGCGAGCAGGCCGAAAGTGCTGCTTTCCGACGAAGCCACGTCCGCGCTCGATCCGGAAACCACGCGCGCGATTCTCGATCTGCTGCGCAAGATCAATCGCGAACTCGGTCTCACGATCGTGCTCATCACGCATCAGATGGAAGTGATCAAGCAGGTGTGCGATCGCGTCGCTGTGCTCGACGCGGGCCGCGTGGTGGAGGAGGGCAAGGTCGTCGATGTCTTCATGCAGCCGCATCACGAAGTCACGCGCGCGCTGATCGGCGATGTGATCGCGCACGAGTTGCCGCCCGCGTTGAAGGCGCGCGTCATCGAGCGCCTGAAGACCGGCAGCGGCCATTTGCTGCGGCTCGCGTTCACCGGCTCGGGCGTCGATCAGCCGATTCTCTCGGAGACGATCCGCCGTTACGAGCTCGATTTCAACATCCTGCACGGCCAGATCGACGAGATTCAGGGGCAGGCGTTCGGCTCGCTCGCGGTGCTCGCGGGTGGCCAGCCGGTGAAGATCGCGGAAGCGATCGAGTATTTGCGTTCCCAGGGTGTCGTCGTGGAGGAGTTGTCCCATGTTGAGTGAAATGTTCGACATGTTCGTGCAGTCGTTCTGGGAAACGCTGATCATGGTCGGCATCTCGGGACTCGTCGGCGCGGCCGTCGGTTTGCCGCTCGGCGTGCTGCTCTATCTGACCGATCGCGATGGCGTGTTGCAGAACATCGGCGTGAATCGCGTGCTCGGCGGCATCGTCAATGCGGTGCGTTCGACGCCGTTCATCATCCTGCTCGTCGCGGTGATTCCGTTCACGCGGCTCGTCGTCGGCTCGTCGATCGGCACCGCGGCCGCTGTCGTGCCGCTGACCATCGCCGCCGCGCCGTTCATCGCGCGGCTTGTCGAAACCGCGCTGCGCGAAGTGGATCGCGGTCTCATCGAAGCCGCGCAGGCGATGGGCGCGACCACGAGCCAGATCGTCTTCAAGGTGCTGCTGCCGGAATCGCTGCCGGGCGTCGTGGCGGGGCTCACCATCACGTTCGTGTCGCTCGTCGGCTATTCGGCGATGGCGGGCGCGATCGGCGGCGGCGGTCTCGGCGATCTCGGCATCCGCTATGGCTATCAGCGCTTCTTGCCTGAAGTGATGATCACCGTCGTGGTCATCCTCATCGTATTCGTGCAGCTCGTGCAATCCTTCGGCGACTGGCTCGTTCGTCGTCTCAGCCACAAATAACCACTCAAGAAAACCATGCAACGTCGATTCATTTTGAAGTTCGCCGCCGCGCTTCTGAGCGCAACGCTGTTCAACGGCGTCGCGCACGCTGAAGACGCGATCAAGCTGGGCGTGACCGGCGGCCCGCACGCGCAGATCATGGATGTCGTGAAGCAGGTCGCCGCGAAGAACGGCCTCAAGATCACGGTCGTCGAGTTCTCGGATTACGTGCAGCCGAACGCCGCGCTCGCCGCCGGCGATCTCGACGCGAACAGCTATCAGCATCTGCCGTATCTCGACGCGCAGGTGAAGGACCGCGGCTACAAGCTCATCCGGATCGCCGATACCGTGACGTTTCCCATGGGCATCTATTCGAAGAAGCTGAAGTCGCTGTCGGCGCTCGGCAACGGCGCGCGCATCGCGGTGCCTAACGATCCGACCAACGGCGGCCGTGCATTGTTGCTGCTGCAGAAGCAAGGCCTGATCAAGCTGCGCGCGGATGCGGGCCTGAAGGCGACGCCGCTCGATATCGTCGAGAATCCGAAGAAACTGAAGATCGTCGAACTCGACGCCGCGCAGATTCCGCGGTCGCTCGACGACGTCGACGCCGCCGCCATCAACACGAACTTCGCGATGGAAGCCGGCCTCAAGCCGAAGTCGGACGCGATCGCCATCGAGGATCCGCGCGGTCCGTACGTCAACATCATTGCGATCCGCGCGGCCGACAAGGACAAGCCGTGGGTCGCCAAACTCATCGCGGCGTATCACTCGCCGGAGGTGAAGCAGTTCGTCGAAGGCAAATATGCGGGGGCGGTGATTACGGCCTGGTAATCGATTTCACGGGTGATGTTCGGGTTTTCGTGGATAGAAATAGAACGACCGTTCGATAAAAATAAGCGCATAGCTATTGCACGATGCCTCAACCCACCCGTCGCGGGAGGGGTTATCCGTCGCGTCGCTCGTATAATGACGCTGGGTTGACGTAATCGTAACTTTGGAGCGTGTGCATGAAAATTCTGGTGCCAGTCAAGCGCGTGGTCGACTACAACGTGAAGGTCCGGGTGAAGTCGGATAACACGGGCGTCGATATCGCCAATGTGAAGATGTCGATGAACCCGTTCGACGAGATCGCCGTCGAAGAGGCGGTGCGTCTGAGGGAAGCGGGTGTCGCGACGGAAGTGATTGCCGTGTCGTGCGGCGTGACACAGTGTCAGGAAACGCTGCGTACTGCGCTGGCAATTGGCGCGGATCGCGCGATCCTCGTCGAATCCGCCGACGAACTGCAACCGCTGGCGGTGGCGAAGATTCTGAAGGCGCTGGTCGATCAGGAAAAGCCTGAACTCGTCATCCTCGGCAAGCAGGCAATCGACGACGATTCGAATCAAACCGGTCAGATGCTCGCTGCACTGGCGGGTCTGCCGCAGGCGACGTTCGCATCGAAGGTCGTGGTCGCGGACGGCAAGGCGACTGTGTCGCGTGAAGTCGATGGCGGCGCGGAAACGCTGTCGCTGAAGCTTCCCGCAGTGATCACCACGGATCTGCGCCTGAACGAGCCGCGCTACGTGACGCTGCCGAACATCATGAAGGCGAAGAAGAAGACGCTGACGACGGTGAAGCCCGCCGATCTGGGCGTCGATGTCGCGCCGCGTCTGAAGACGCTGAAGGTCGTCGAGCCGCCGAAGCGCAGCGCGGGCATCATGGTGCCCGACGTGAAGACGCTGGTCGAGAAGCTCAAGACCGAAGCCAAAGTGCTGTAAAGGAGACGCGAAAAAATGACGATTCTGGTAATTGCGGAACACGACAATGCGTCGATCAAGGCAGCGACGCTGAACACGGTTGCAGCGGCGGCGAAGGTTGGCGGCGATGTGCATGTGCTGATCGCAGGTTCGAACGCGCAGGGCGCGGCGGATGCGGCCGCGAAGATCGCGGGCGTTTCGAAAGTGCTGCTCGCCGATGCGCCTCAACTCGCGGACGGCCTCGCAGAAAACATCGACGGCACGGTACTGAACATCGCGAAGGACTATTCGCATATCTTCGCTCCCGCGACCGCTTACGGTAAGAACATCGCGCCGCGTATCGCAGCGCATCTCGATGTCGCGCAGATCAGCGATATCACCGCCGTCGATAGCGCCGACACGTTCGAGCGCCCGATCTACGCGGGCAATGCGATCGCCACGGTGCAATCGAGCGATCCGATCAAGGTCATCACGGTGCGCGCGACGGGTTTTGATCCGGTTGCGGCCGAAGGCGGTAACGCTCAGATCGAAAAGATCGAAGCCGCAGCCGATGCAGGCATCTCGCAGTTCGTGAGCCGTGAAGTGACGAAGCTGGATCGTCCGGAACTGACGAGCGCACACATTATCGTGTCGGGTGGACGCGGCCTCGGCAGCGGCGAGAACTATACGAAGACGCTCGAACCGCTCGCCGACAAACTCAACGCGGCCTTGGGCGCATCGCGCGCGGCAGTCGATGCGGGCTATGTGCCGAACGATTATCAGGTCGGTCAAACCGGCAAGATCGTCGCGCCGCAACTGTACGTGGCGGTCGGCATCTCGGGCGCGATTCAGCATCTGGCCGGCATGAAGGATTCGAAGGTCATCGTCGCGATCAACAAGGACCCGGAAGCGCCGATCTTCAGCGTGGCCGATTACGGTCTCGTCGGCGATCTGTTCGCGGTCGTGCCGGAACTGGTGAAAGAACTCGGCTAAGTCTCGCCGGTGTGAGTCGAACACTCGCCACAAAGAAAAACAAAGGGCGCGACGAACGTTGCGCCCTTTTTTTGTACCGAAATATCGTTAGAGAGAGGAGACAAGACGATGAGCTACAGCGCCCCGGTCAAGGACATGCTGTTCGTAATGAAGGAACTGGCGGATATCGACAGCATCGCCGCGCTGCCTGGTCACGAAGATGCAGGCTTCGACACGGCGCAGGCCGTCGTCGAGGAAGCCGCGCGTTTTTGCGGCGAAGTCCTGGCGCCGCTGAATGTCGCCGGTGACCGCACGCCGAGCGCGTGGGCGAACGGCGAAGTCACGACGACGCCCGGCTTCAAGGCCGCGTTCCGTCAGTTCGCGGAAGGCGGCTGGCAAGGCGTCATCCATCCGGTGGACTTCGGCGGGCAGGGCTTGCCGAAGCTCATCGCGACGCCGTGCATCGAAGCGCTGAACTCGGCGAATCTCTCCTTCGCATTGTGTCCGCTGCTCACCGACGGCGCGATCGAGGCGCTCCTCACCGCAGGCAGCGATGAACAGAAGGCGCGCTATCTGCCGAAGTTCATCGAAGGTGAATGGACCGGCACGATGAATCTCACGGAGCCGCAGGCGGGCTCCGATCTGGCGCTCGTGCGCACGCGCGCCGAGCCGCAGGGCGACGGCACGTACAAGATCTTCGGCACGAAGATTTTCATCACCTACGGCGAGCACGATATGGCGAAGAACATCGTGCATCTCGTGCTCGCGCGCACGCCCGACGCGCCCGAAGGCGTGAAAGGCATCTCTCTCTTTCTCGTGCCGAAGTTTCTCGTCAACGAAGACGGCTCGCTCGGCGCACGCAACGACGTGCATTGCGTATCGATCGAACACAAACTCGGCATCAAGGCCAGCCCGACCGCGGTGCTGCAATACGGCGATCACGGCGGCGCGATCGGCTATCTGATCGGCGAGGAGAATCGCGGTCTCGAATACATGTTCATCATGATGAACGCGGCGCGTTTTGCCGTCGGCATGCAGGGTGTCGCGGTCGCCGAGCGCGCATATCAGCAGGCGGTCGCGTATGCGAAAGAGCGCGTGCAGAGCCGTCCTGTCGATGGCAGCGCGAAGGAGCCCGTGACGATCATCCATCATCCCGACGTGCGCCGCATGCTCTCGACGATGCGCGCCTACACCGAAGGCGCCCGCGCGCTCGCGTATGTCGCGGCGGCGCATAGCGATTTCGCGCACGGTCATCCGGACGACGCCGCCAGGAAGAGCCATCAGGCGATCTACGAGTACCTCGTGCCGATCGTGAAGGGCTTCAGCACGGAAATGTCCGTCGATGTGGCGAGCATCGGCGTGCAGGTGCATGGCGGCATGGGCTTCATCGAGGAGACGGGCGCGGCGCAGCATTATCGCGATGCGCGCATCCTGCCGATCTACGAAGGCACGACGGCGATTCAGGCCAACGATCTCATCGGCCGCAAGACCGTGCGCGATGGCGGCGCCACGGCGCAGGCGCTGCTCGCGCAGATCGATCAGACCATCGCGGCGCTCGCGGAAGCGGACGGCCAGCCGTTCAAGTCGATGCATCGGCACTTGAGCGCGGGAAGTCTGTCGCTTGCGCGCGCGGTCGAGTTCATCGTCGCGAAATTCAAGAGCGATCCGAATGCGGTGTTCGCGGGCAGCGTGCCGTATCTGCGGCTTGCGGGCATTGTGTTGGCGGGATGGCAGATGGCGCGCGCGATGATCGTCGCCCAGGCGAAGCGCGCGGACGACGAGCGTTTCTATTCCGCGAAGATTGCGACGGCGGAGTTTTTCGCCGAGCACATTCTGTCGCTCGCGCCGGGGATCGAGGCGTCGATTGTCAGCGCGAACGGGCGGGAAGGCGTGCTCGCGTTGAGCGAAGACCAGTTCTAAAAGACTAAAAGAAAAGGCGCCGCAAGGCGCCTTTGTTTTTCATGCGATACCGGCAATCATGCGTTCGCGTATCCCGGACGCGTCTTCACGCCGACATCGCCGAAGTAGCGGTGAACCGACAGATCGTCGGCACGGATCGCGGGCTGCTTGCCCGACATCAGGTCCGCCAGCAACTGACCCGAGCCGCACGACATCGTCCAGCCGAGCGTGCCGTGACCGGTATTCAGGAACAGATTCGGCACCGGCGTGCGGCCAACGATCGGCGTGCCGTCCGGCGTCATCGGACGCAGGCCGGTCCAGAACGTGGCGCTCGCGGTATCGCCGCCGCCCGGGAACAGGTCGTTCACGCACATTTCGAGCGTTTCGCGACGCGCTTGCTTCAGCTTCTTGTCATAGCCGACGATTTCCGCCATGCCGCCCACGCGGATACGGTCGTCGAAACGCGTGATCGCGATCTTGTACGTCTCGTCGAGCACGGTCGAGACCGGCGCGCGCTTCGCATCGACGATCGGCGCGGTGATCGAGTAGCCCTTCAGCGGATAAACCGGAATCTTCACGAGATCGCCGAGCAGCTTCGGCGAATACGAGCCGAGCGCGACGACATACGAATCCGCCGTCACCAGTTCCTTGCCGCACTGCACGCCGGCGATGCGGCCGTTGCTGACAGCGAGCGCGTCGATCGACGTGTTGTAGCGGAACTTGACGCCGAGCGCTTCGGCCATGGCGGCGAGTTGCGTCGTGAACATCTGGCAGTCGCCGGTTTCGTCGTTCGGCAGGCGCAGACCGCCCGTCAATTTATGCGACACGGCGGCGAGAGCGGGTTCGGCCTTCTTCAGCTCATCGGCCGTGAGCAGTTCGAACGGCACGTTCGCGTCCTTCAGCACCGCGATGTCCTTGCCCGCGCCGTCGAATTGCTGCTGCGTGCGGAACAGTTGCAACGTGCCGCCCGTACGGCCTTCGTACGAGATGCCGGTGTCGGCGCGCAACGCCTGCAGGCAATCGCGGCTGTATTCGGCGAGGCGGACCATGCGGCCCTTGTTGACCGTGTAGCGATCCTGCGTGCAGTTGCGCAGCATTTGCCACATCCACTGCAACTGATTCATCGTGCCGTCGAGGCGGATGGCGAGCGGCGCGTGCTTTTCGAACATCCACTTCACGGCCTTGAGCGGCACGCCCGGTGCGGCCCACGGCGATGCGTAGCCCGGGGAGATCTGACCGGCGTTCGCGAAACTCGTTTCGAGGGCGGGGCCAGCTTCGCGGTCGATGACCGTGACTTCGTGACCGGCGCGAGCGAGGTAATACGCACTCGTGACACCGACGACGCCGCTTCCGAGAATAACGATTCGCATGTGATCTCCATCCAGATTCGATGAAACTTCCGAGTGCGCGGGCGTTAAGGCGATCGACGCGACAAACTGAAGCTCGTATAGTGTTATCGACTATGGTATGGACTTCGACCCAGTTTTAGTTATTGTATTTGATCGATTTTCAGGAAAAACCAATGCGAACGCAGCGAAATCCAGTACGCGCTCTCGACAAGCTCGATCACAAGATCCTGAACATTCTTCAAGAGGACGGCCGCATCGCGATGAAAGACCTGGCCGAGCGCGTCGGGCTGTCGGTGACGCCTTGCATCGAGCGCGTGAAACGCATGGAGCGCGATGGCGTCATCATGGGCTACTACGCGCGCGTGAATCCGAACGAGCTGGGCGCTGCGCTGCTCGTATTCGTCGAGATCACGCTCGATCACAAGAGCGGCAACATGTTCGAGCAATTCAGGCGCGAAGTTCAGAAGATTCCCGAGGTGCTCGAATGCCACCTCGTATCGGGCGATTTCGACTATCTGATCAAGGCGCGGATCGGCGAGATGGCGGACTATCGCAAGCTGCTCGGCGACATCCTTTTGCAGTTACCGGGCGCGGTGCAGTCCAAGAGCTATGTGGTGATGGAGGAGATCAAGGAGACGCTGAAGATTCTCGTCGAGACGTGATTTTCCGCTTGCGATGGCGAAGTAATACTGTATATTTATACAGTATTAATCGATGGATTTCGTCGCAATGTCATCGCCCGATCGTGAGTATCCCGTCGCGCCACCGGCTCCGCTGAAGGGGCGCGGGGCGGTCACGAATATCCAGGGTCGTTACGAGAAGGATGAGCGTGAAGGTGTCGACGACGGCTGGGCGCACACCGCCGATCCCGAGGACGAAGGCGCGCCACCGCTGCGCACCCAGATTTTCGAGGAGCGGGCGAAAAGCATTCTGACCCGCAACAGCTCGCCGGACATTCCGTTTTCCGTTTCGCTGAATCCCTATCGCGGCTGTGAGCACGGCTGCATCTATTGCTTCGCTCGCCCTACGCACAGCTATCTCGGACTATCGCCGGGGCTGGATTTCGAAAGCCGGATCTACGCGAAGATCAACGCGCCGGAATTGCTCGAACGCGAACTGGCGAAACCGAACTACGAAGCCGAGCCGATCGCGCTCGGCGTCAACACGGACGCGTATCAACCGGTCGAGCGCGATTTGCAAATCACGCGGCGTGTCATTCAGGTGCTGCACGATTGCGGGCATCCGTTCGCAGCGATCACGAAGAATTCGCTGATCGAGCGCGACATCGACCTGCTTGCGCCGATGGCCGCGCGCGGACAGGTGATGGCGGCGATCACGGTCACAACCCTCGACGCCGATATCGCACGAACACTCGAGCCACGCGCGGCGACGCCGTCGCGGCGTCTTCGCACGATCCGGACGCTTGCGGAGGCGGGCATTCCGGTAGGCGTGAGCATCGCACCGGTCATTCCGTTCGTGACGGAGCCGGACATGGAGCGTGTTCTCGAAGCGTGCGCCGAAGCCGGGGCGACAAGCGCGAGCTATATCGTGCTGCGTCTGCCGTGGGAAGTTGCGCCGCTCTTCAAGGGCTGGCTTGCCGCGCATTTCCCCGATCGCGCGGATCGCGTGATGAGCCGCGTGCGCGACATGCGTGGCGGCAAGGACTACGACTCGGATTTTTCGACGCGCATGAAAGGCGAGGGTCTGTGGGCCGATATGCTCAAGCAGCGCTTTCAAAAGGCGACGAAACGGCTTGGGCTTAATGCACGGCAACGCGGGATACTCGACATGTCCGAGTTCCAGCGGCCCGCGAAACGAACGGGGCCGCCGTCCAGCCCGCAACTCGACCTGTTCTGACGTTTTATTGCGACAGCGTTTTCGCCGCCTCGACCTGACTTTCGAAGTACGTCTGGAAAGTGAGCGCGAGACCGGTCATCAGCAGAAACGCGCCGAACAGGAGCGAAAAAATCACGACGAAAATGACCGTCCAGCCGGAGCGGCTGCTGCGGCCGGTGTGCGCATTGAACTGCGCGTCCCATTTGGCGTCGGGGCGCAGGCCGTAGACGATGGCCGAGAGAAAGGCGGCCAGCAGCGAAATCGCACCCGGAAACGCCAGCACCCAGCCGAGAAGCGAAGCGCGCTCCGTTTCCGCGAGCAACAGATAGCCGAACGCACCCAGAACGATGCCGACGATATGCGCCCAGCCGTACTTGTCGCGCATTCCATACAGATAGAAGCGGTGCAAGCCGATGTAGCCGAACAGGAACGCGAGCGCGGCGGTCAGCGTCTTCGAGCGGAAGTAGGGTGGAACCTGCTTGCCGGCCGGTTTTGAGCCAGCTTGCGTGGCGATGGACGAGGAAGTCATCAGCGAAAGCGGTGGTGGAAAGAGGCGGACGTCGCTTGCAAGCCGACGCGGTCAGTCATTTTACGCCGACGTGCGCCCGCGCCACCAATGGCGCGTCGCCGCGTCGGCGTGATTCCCGGTATCCGGAAACGTGCTGGAAACGTTACGAATACGGCTTGAATCCAAAAAATGCGTTAAGTGTTTGTTAGAGCTTCACATTCCGGCTATAATCGCCTGTTCTCGTTGTTCCGAACCCCGGTTTTCAAGGATTTCAGCATGGTCATCATCCGCTTGGCTCGTGGCGGCTCGAAGAAGCGCCCGTTCTACAACATCGTTGCAACCGACTCGCGTAGCCGCCGTGATGGCCGCTTCATCGAGCGCGTGGGTTTCTACAACCCGGTCGCGACCAAAGGCGAATCGCTGCGCATCGCTCAGGATCGTCTGACGTACTGGCAAGGCGTTGGCGCGCAACTGTCGCCGACCGTCGAGCGTCTCGTCAAGCAGGCTCAGCAAGCCCAGCCGGCTGCTTAAGCTCGCTTCGTCGACGCTGTAACTGCCGCTCGAAACCTGCCCAAAGATTCGCCGATGTCTACGCGCAATTCTGAATCCGGCCGCGTGCCGGAAGATGTCGGCCGATCAAAGCCGGGGCACGATGAGAGTTCCGCCACGTTTGGCGCGTTCGTCCGCAAGCCGGGCGCGCGTCACGTGGCGGTCGACATTTCGAGCTTGAAGACGCCGCAAGGCGGAATCGAATCGGTCGAGGCTTTGCCTGACGACGCCGTCGAACTCGGTTTCATCGCCGATGCATACGGTCTCAAAGGCTGGGTCAAGATCGTGCCGCACGCGAACGGCAAGCAGGGCGGCGACGCGCTGCTGAACGCCAAACGCTGGTGGCTCGTCAAAGGCCGCGATTACAAGTCCGCGCGCTGCCTGCAGTCGAAAGTGCATGCCGATACGATCGTCGCGCGCTTCGCCGGCTGTGATGACCGCGATACGGCGCTCACGCTGAAAGGCCACACGGTGAATATCGCGCGCAGCGATTTCCCGAAGCTCGACAGCGAAGACGAATTTTACTGGGTCGATCTGATCGGCTTGGATGTCGAAAGTGAAGCGGGCGTGGCCTTGGGTCGCGTTGCCGATCTGATCGACAACGGCGCGCATTCCATCCTGCGGATCGAGTATCCGAGTACCGACAAGGATGGCAAGCCCATCACCGGTGAGCGGCTGATTCCGTTCGTCGGCGTGTATGTGAAGACGGTGGACCGGGCGGCGAAGCGTATCGTCGTCGACTGGGACGCCGACTATTGAACATCGTCACGTTACGGAGAGAGCGATGCAGTTCGATGTCGTGACGCTCTTTCCCGAGATGTTTCGCGCGCTGACCGACTGGGGCATTACCAGCCGGGCGGTGAAGCAGGAGCGGTTCGGTTTGCGGACGTGGAATCCGCGCGACTTCACTACGGACAACTACCGCACCATCGACGATCGCCCATACGGCGGCGGCCCCGGCATGGTGATGCTGGCGCGCCCGCTGGAAGACGCGATCCACGCGGCTAAGGCTGCGCAGCGCGAGCAGGGAATTACGTCGACGCGCGTCGTGATGATGTCGCCGCAAGGTGCGAAACTGAACCACGATCGCGTGATGCGGTTTGCGCAGGAACCGGGTCTCGTGTTGCTGTGCGGCCGTTACGAAGCGATCGACCAGCGCCTGATCGATCGTGAAGTGGACGAAGAGGTGAGCCTCGGCGACTTCGTGCTGTCGGGCGGAGAACTTCCCGCGATGGCGCTGATGGACGCCGTGGTGCGCCAGTTGCCCGGCGTGTTGAACGACGCGCAATCGGCGGTGCAGGATAGCTTCGTCGACGTATTACTCGACTGCCCGCACTACACGCGTCCGGAAGAGTACGAGGGCGTGCGTGTTCCCGATGTGCTGCTCGGCGGCCATCACAAGGAAATCGACGCCTGGCGCAGGCGCGAAGCATTACGCAACACATTCAACAAGCGGCCCGATCTGATCAGGCGGGCGCGTGACAGCAAGATGTTGAGCCGCACCGACGAGGCGTGGCTCGCAGAACTCGCGAAGGAAGCGTCGAAGTCTGCATAGATTTCGGGCGGACGAGCGGGAAAATGGGGGCGCTGGCTGAAAATCGGCGCCTGAAGCAAACCCATCCTCTACCGAGGCCTGACGCAAATACAAGGCACGCAACTTCGGCAAGATGGCACAAGGAGTCAGTAATGAATCTGATTGAGCAACTCGAGAAGGAAGAGATCGCACGCGTTCTGGGCGAGAAGAGCATCCCCGACTTCGCGCCGGGCGATACCGTCATCGTCAACGTGAACGTGGTCGAAGGCACGCGTAAGCGTGTCCAGGCTTACGAAGGCGTCGTCATCGCGAAGCGTAACCGTGGCCTGAACTCGAACTTCATCGTCCGCAAGATTTCGTCGGGCGAAGGCGTCGAGCGTACGTTCCAGACGTACTCGCCGCTGCTCGCGAGCATCGTCGTGAAGCGCCGTGGCGATGTTCGCCGCGCGAAGCTCTACTACCTGCGCGAGCGTTCGGGCAAGTCGGCTCGGATCAAGGAAAAGCTGGTCTTCAAAGACAAGGCTGCTGCTTCCGCAGAGTAAGCCGCTGTCCAGGCGTAGTACGGAAAAAGCACCCCATGTGGGTGCTTTTTTCTTTGGTGTGTTCAAATTGAGTCTTCGACAGCCCAGTTCTCGACCCCGTGTCCACCGGAAAGACTTCGACTCCCCGCATCCTCGAACCCGAAAAGATGCCCGTCCTCTCGACGGGTGAGACACTCCCGCCCATTCCGCCAGAGCGCCTCACGCCGGAAGGCTTGCGCGCGCGTTTCGCGCTGAATCTCGACTGGACGCAGGAAGAGCGCGAGCAGCGCATCAAGGCGATCGGCGGCGATCCGCGCGTGGCTTCCGTGTTGGTGCCGCTCGTCGTGCGTGAGGGCGGCTTGACCGTGCTGCTGACGCAGCGGGCCGATCATCTGTCGGATCACGCCGGGCAGATCAGCTTTCCCGGCGGCCGACGCGAGCCCGAAGACGCCGATGCCGCCGCCACCGCGCTGCGCGAGGCCTACGAAGAAGTCGCCCTGGGCGCGGAACATTGCGAGATCATCGGGGCGATGCCCGAATATCTGACGGGCACGGGTTTCAAGGTGACGCCTGTCGTTGCGCTGGTGCATCCGCCTTTTACCTTGAAGGCCGATACATGCGAGGTCGCCGACATTTTCGAAGTGCCGCTCGCGTGGCTCATGAATCCGGCGAACCACGAAGTGCGCGTTTTTCGCTGGGAAGGCGGCGAGCGTCGTTTTTTTGCGATGCCTTACACGCCGGGCGAAAGAAAGGCTCCTTATTTCATCTGGGGCGCAACGGCCGGCATGTTGCGCAATTTTTATCGCTTTCTCGCGGCTCGCGCGTGACGGCGCGGAAAGTCCGCGCGCTCGCCGCGGCTTGCGCAATTACTCAGCGCGCTAAACGCGTATGGCGCTGTGCTATCGTTACGCGAAACTCGAACTAATCCGACCGTTTCGGCGCTTCGCATGACTTTTTTCTCCGTATTGCTGGCTCTCGTCATTGAGCAAATGCGCGCCTTGTCGCCGCACAATCCGATTTCGGCGTTGCTCCAATATCATGCGGAATCCACCGCGCACGGTTTCGATGCTGGCAAGGAGAAACACGGCATCGTTGCGTGGCTCGTGGTCGTGCTGCCGTGGACGCTCGCGGTCGGGCTCGTCTATTACGTGCTGTACCGGATCAACTTCGCTCTGGCGTTTCTGTGGAACGTGGTGATCGTGTACTTCACGCTCGGCTTCCGGCAGTTCAGCCACTATTTCACCGACATCCACCTCGCGCTCAACAACGACGACGTGCCGCGCGCGCGCGAAGTGCTGAACGAATGGACCGGCATCGACACTGTCGATATGCCCGTCAGCGAAATCGTGCGGCATACGCTGGTTCACGCGGTGGTGGCATCGCACCGGCATGTGTTCGGCGTGTTCTTCTGGTTCCTGATTCCGATCGGCCCGGCGGGCGCGGTGCTGTATCGCATCGCCGAATATTTGGCACGCGCGTGGGCGAAGCCGAATCCGGAGCGTACCGCCGAGTTTTCGTCGTTTGCACAGCGCGCGTTTTTTGTCATCGACTGGGTGCCGGTGCGTCTGACCGCGCTCGGCTTTGCGATCGTCGGCAATTTCGAGGATGCGATCTACGCGTGGCGCAATCACGCGCGTCAGTGGCCGGACGCGAACGAAGGTGTGTTGCTCGCGGCGGGCAGCGGTGCGCTGGGCGCGCGTCTCGCGGGTCCGCTGGCGGAGCCGCTTTCGGTCGAAGCACTTGCCGTGGGCGATGCGAGCCCGCTGCCCGTCGGCGACGACTGCACGCCGCGCACGCTGCAATCGGCCGTCGGTCTCGTGTGGCGCGCGGTGATTCTGTGGATGCTGTTGCTGCTGATGCTGACGATCGCCGTGTGGCTGGCGTAATCAGTCGTCGAGCGGATCGCGCGCCGTCTGGCAATTCCAGCACACGGTGAATTGCGGTTCCAGCCACTCGCCGCAATGCTTGCATCTCCAGGGCCGGGCGTTCGCGTCCGGCCCTTTTCTCGCGCGCTCCAGAAGGCGCAAGGCCAACGCTTCGTCGCGATCGTCGACGATCCATATCTCCGGCGCGCACTGATCCGCCGGAATCTCTCCCATCGCGCCGTTCAGATAGCGGTTGTGCAACTCGCACGGCACGCCCGCGGTCGCGAGCACGTTCACCCAGTGCTGCGCCGTGATCAGGTTGGGAGCGCGCGTGAGACGCTTCATCGAACGATCTGGCTGGCTTCGTGGACGAGCTGTGCGTAGAGCGCGTGACGCCCGAGGCGAATCTTGCCGGCATCGACGGCTTCGAGGACCGCGCAGCCAGGCTCGTGCAGATGATGGCAGTTGTAGAAGCGGCAATGCCCGAGATAGGGCCGGAAATCCGCGAAGGCGCGTTCGAGCTGGCCTTCGGACAGATGATGCAGGCCGAACTCCTGGAAACCCGGCGAATCGATCAGCGCGCCGCCGCCGGGCAAGTCGTAGAGACGCGTGAACGTGGTCGTGTGGCGGCCACTATTGAGCGCCGATGAAATCTCGCGCGTGGCAGCGTCGGCATCGGGGACGAGCAGGTTCACGAGCGTCGATTTGCCCATGCCCGACTGGCCGAGCAGGATCGTCGAGCGATCTTTCAGACGGGCATCGAGTTGCGGATGGACGTCGCCGGGCATCATCTTCGCCGACAGTTCGACCACCGTATAACCGAGTTCGCGATACGGCGCGAGCCGTTCGCGCGCGAGCGGCACCGCATGACCGACGTCGATCTTGTTGAGCACGATGAGCGACTCCAGCCCATGCGCCTCCGCCGCGATCAACGCGCGTCCGAGCAGGTCTTCGCTGAAATGCGGCTCTGTCGCGAGCACGATCAGCAGTTGATCGAGATTCGCGGCGAAGAGCTTCGACTTGAACTGATCCGAGCGGTAGAGCAGATTGCGCCGCTCGCCGATCTCGACGATCACACCCTGATCCGCCGACGACTGCTCATAGATCACGCGATCGCCGACGGCCACTTCGCTTTTCTTGCCGCGCGGGAAGCACTGAAGCATCGCGCCGCCGTCTTGCGGATTCACCAGATAGTGACGCCCGTGCGCCGCGATCACCGTGCCTTCGAGGCGCGCGCCCACGCTCGGATGCTTGGACCCGCGCGTCATGCGGCGTGTTGCATCAGGCGGTCGATGCGCTGCGAAGCGGGCGGATGCGAATAATAGAACGCGGTGTAGATGGGATCGGGCGTGAGCGTCGACGCGTTGTCCTCGTAGAGCTTCACGAGCGCGTTCACGAGATCCTTCGGATCGGTCTGGCTGGCGGCGAAGGCATCGGCTTCGAACTCGTTCTTGCGCGAAGTCAGGCTGCCGAGCGGCGTGATGAAGAACATGAACACCGGCAGCACGAGCATGAAGAGCACGAGCGCGAGCCCGTTGTTGCTGCCGACGAGCGACGGCCGCACGCCCAGACCCTCGTAGAACCACGTGGTCTGGATGAGCCAGCCGAGCAGCGCGAGCATCGCGAGGCTGATGCCGAACATGACGATCATCAGCTTCAGCACGTGACGGCGCTTGAAGTGACCGAGCTCGTGCGCGAGCACAGCTTCGATCTCGCTGCCGGAAAGACGCGCGAGCAGGGTATCGAAAAAGACGATGCGCTTGGTCGCGCCGAAGCCCGTGAAATACGCGTTGCCGTGCGCGGAACGGCGGCTGCCGTCCATCACGAACAGGCCCTTCGCGGCGAAGCCCGTGCGCGACATGAGATTCGTGATGCGCGCGACGAGCGCCTCGTCCTTCAGCGGTTCGAACTTGTTGAAGAGCGGGGCGATGAAGGTCGGATAAATGATCATCGCGAGCAACTGGAATGCGACCCATACCATCCACGTCCACAGCCACCAGAACGTGCCGGCGCGGTCCATCAGCCAGAGCGTGAGCAGCAGAAGCGGCGCGCCGATCACGACCGCGAGCACCGTGCCCTTCACGAGATCGACGAAAAAGAGCTTCTTCGACATGCGATTGAAGCCGAACTTTTCCTCGATCACGAAATGGCGGATGTAATCGAACGGAAGATCGATGATGCTCGTGATCGCGACCACCGACGCCACCAGCGCGATCTGACCGAGATAGCCGCGGCCGAGCCAGTCCGAAATGGCGAGATCGAGCGCCTGGACGCCGCCGAGCAGCGTCAGCGCGACGAGCACGACTGCGCTCGTGACGACCTCGATCATCGTGAGGCGCGTGCGCTCGACGGTGTAATCCGCGGCGCGCTGATGCGCGGTCAGCGGGATCGTGCCCGAGAATTGCGAGGGCACGCCGTTGCGGTGCGCGGCGACATAGCGAATCTGCCGTGACGCGAGCCAGAGCTTGGTCGAGACCATCGCGACCAGGGCGACGACGAAGATCGTCGAGAAAGCAAGAGTGAGGTTGGTCATCCGGGACTTCCGATTGAACTATGCGAGAATTATAGGTTCTAGGCCGTGCCGACGCGCAGTGGCTTTCCCATCTCTCAGGCCGCTTCTCATGACCGACATCTCCGCCGCCCCCGAATCAGACGAAAACGCGCTCGTGCGCAGCGACATGAACCTCGTGTGGCTCGACATGGAGATGACCGGTCTCGATCCGGACAACGATCGCATCATCGAGATCGCGGTGGTCGTGACGAATTCGACGCTCGACAGGATGGTGGAAGGGCCGGTGCTCGCGATTCATCAGACGGACGAGGCGCTCGGCCGCATGGATGAGTGGAATCGCAACACGCACGGACGCTCGGGGCTGACCGAACGCGTGAAGGTGTCGACGGTCGATGAAGCCGAAGCCACGCGCCAGATCCGCGAGTTTCTCGGCCAGTACGTGCCGCCCGGCAAGTCGCCGATGTGCGGCAACTCGATCTGCCAGGATCGCCGTTTCATGGCGCGCTGGATGCCCGAGCTGGAGACGTTTTTCCACTACCGCAATCTCGATGTCAGCACCCTGAAGGAACTGTGCCGCCGCTGGCAGCCGGCGATCTACAAGGGCTTCCAGAAGCGCGCGATGCATACCGCGCTCGCCGACATTCACGAGTCCATCGACGAACTCAAGTATTACCGCGAGCATTTCCTGATTCCGTCGGCGCCTGCCGCCGCGTCTTAATTTTTCGGCGGTCGGATCGCGCTTTTCGGGCGGAACGCCGTGACCACGTCCGGCCGCGTTTCGATATACGGTCCGCCGATCAGATCGATGCAGTACGGCACGGCCGCGAAAATGCCCGGCACTTTCTGCTTGCCGTCCGCGTCTTTCAATCCTTCGAGCGTTTCGCGGATCGACTTCGGCTGTCCCGGCAGGTTGATGATCAGCGCGGCGTGATCTTCAGTTTCGCGGATGACCGCGACTTGCCGCGAAAGAATTGCGGTCGGCACGAAATTCAGGCTGATCTGACGCATCTGCTCGCCGAAGCCGGGCATCGGTTTCGTGGCGACGGCGAGCGTCGCCTCGGGCGTCACGTCGCGGCGCGAGGGGCCGGTGCCGCCCGTCGTAAGCACGAGATCGCAGCCGAGCGTATCGACGAGCTCGACGAGGGTCGCGGAAATGGTCGCGGCATCGTCCTGGATGAGGCGCGTCTCCGCGCGAAAGGGCGTGGTGAGCGCCTCGCCGAGCCACGTTTGCAGCGACGGCAAGCCCTTGTCCTCGTAGACGCCTTGCGACGCGCGATCGCTGATCGACACGAGCCCGACGATCAGCTCGTCCGGATGATTACGCTTCGGTTTCGTCACGATCGTCCTCGTCGCCTTCGACGTCTTCGTCGTCTTCCGCGCCCGCCGCGTTCTTGATCCACTGGAACAGTTCGCGGTAATAGCGCGGCGGCTTTTGCTGCTCGCGCTCCTTGCGCGCGTTGCGGATCAGCGTGCGGCCTTCCTGCGGATCGACGCCCGGATGATTGCGGATGAATTCGGTGAGCGCGGCGTCGTCGGCGAGAAGCTTTTCGCGCGTGCGCTCGATCCAGTGCAGCCGCGCGGTTTCGGATTTGTTCACGCCACGGTGAGTATCGAGCGCCGTGCGCAGGGCCGCGACCTCGTCCTCGATCAGCGAGCGCATGACCTTGCCGACGTACTGCACCTGGCGGCGCTTGCCTTCGTGGTCCGTGATACGGCGCGCCTCGCGCACGGCGTCGCCGAGATTCTCCGGCATCGGCATGCGTTTGAGCGCATCTTTGGGCAGCGCGATCAGCGCTTCGCCCAGCTCCTGCAGCGCGTGCATGTCGCGCTTGAGCTGGGATTTGCTCGGACGGTCGTAACCGTTTTCGTCGGGCTCGCGCTCGTCGTCGCGGCCGGAATCGATCGGTTGAATGCGGGTTTTACGGTTCATCCCGACATTGTAGCTTGCGTGCGCACCGTGCCTGAAGCGCGCGTCCGCGTCTGCGACAAAGCTTGGCGGGTGAATGCACGCCGTCCTTGCTATGATCGCGTGATAGGCCAGTTCCGTTGCTCGACGCCCGATTGCGTGCGCGTCGAGCCGGACATTCCGAAGCAACCACGACATGCGCGGGCGCGCGCCGCCCGACTTCCAAAGGCAACCAAAAATGGCAGCAGACATGGACGTCAAGCAACGCTACTTCCCGCATACGCAGGACGAACTCAAGGAGATCGCCTCCGATATCCTGCGTTACGCGAAGGAACTCGGCGCGAGCGATGCCGCCACCGAGATCTCCGAGGGCGACGGCCTGTCAGTGAGCGTGCGGCGCGGCGAAGTCGAGACGATCGAGCACAATCGCGACAAGATGGTCGGGGTGACCGTCTTCATCGGCAAGAAGCGCGGCAATGCGAGCACCGCCGACTTCACGCGCGACGCACTGCGCGACACGGTCGCCGCCGCGTACAACATCGCGCGCTTCACGGCCGAGGACAGCGCGGCGGGCCTCGCCGAAGCGGAACTGCTCGAGAAGGCGCCGCAGGACCTCGATCTCTATCACCCGTGGGACATCGATGCGGAGGAAGCGGCCGAGATCGCGCGCCGCGCAGAAGCCGCCGCGTTCGCGGTCGACAAGCGCGTGACCAACTCGGAAGGCGCGAGCGTCTCGGCGCAGCATTCGCAATTCGTGCTCGCGACCTCGCGCGGCTTCATGGCGGGCTATCCGTACTCGCGGCATTACATCGCGTGCGCGCCGATCGCGGCAGCGGGCCGCGACATGCAGCGCGACGACTGGTACACGTCCAAACGCGATGCGTCCGGCCTCGCCGCGCCCGAAGCGGTCGGACGTTACGCCGCCGAGCGCGCGCTCGCACGCTTGGGCGCCAGGAGTCTCGACACGCGCAAGTGCCGCGTGCTCTTCGAGGCGCCGCTCGCGGCGGGCATTCTCGGCGCGTTCGTGCAGGCGGTGAGCGGCGGCGCGCTGTATCGCAAGACCACGTTCCTCGTCGACACCCTCGGCAAGCCGGTGTTCGCGCCGCATATCCAGATCGTCGAAGACCCGCATGTGAAGGGCGGCATGGGCAGCGCGCCGTTCGACGAGGAAGGCGTGCGCACGCAGCGTCGCAGCGTGGTCGAGGATGGCGTCGTGCAGGGCTATTTCCTGTCGACGTATTCGGCGCGCAAGCTCGGCATGAAGACCACCGGCAACGCGGGCGGCTCGCACAATCTGACGATGAAGAGCACGCACACGAAACCCGAAGACGATTTCGAAGCGATGTTGAAGAAGCTCGGCACCGGACTCTTGCTGACCGAACTGATGGGGCAGGGCGTGAACTACGTGACGGGCGATTACTCGCGCGGCGCGTCGGGCTTCTGGGTCGAGAACGGCAAGATCGTGCACGCGGTCGAGGAAATCACCGTGGCGAGCACGTTGCAGGAGATGTTCCGCCACATCGAGGCGATCGGCGCGGATACCGTCGTGCGCGGCACGAAGGAAATCGGCTCGGTGCTGATCGAACGGATGACGATCGCGGGACAGTGATCCGCATCCGCTGAAAGACGAAGGCTCCGGAACGCATCCGGAGCCTTTTTTCATTCCGAGGCCGCGATGCGCTCGTAGGTCACGAACGCGAATGCGAAATCGTTCGGCGCCGCCGCGCGATGCGGCTCGCGGGACACTTCGCGCCACAGTTCCGGATCGGGCGCGGGAAAGCGCGTGTCGCCATCGAAATCGGCGTCGATCTCGGTGACGATCATCTTGTCGGCGCGCGCGATGGCGTCGCGATACAACTGCGCGCCGCCGATCAGAAACGCTTCCTTCGCCGGTTCGAGCGCGAGCGCCGCTTCGAGGCTCGTCACGACGTCGCAGCCGTCGTAGCGCCGCGTGGCGTCGCGCGATATGACGATGTTGCGCCGCCCCGGCAACGGCCGGCCGATCGATTCATGCGTCTTGCGGCCCATGATGATGGGCGCGCCCATCGTCGTGCGCTTGAAGAATGTGAGGTCTTCCGGCAGGCGCCAGGGCAGTTGGTTGTCGCGTCCGATCACGCCATTGCGCGCGCGGGCGACGATCAGGGTCAGCGTCGTCATGTGAGGGAGGTCGAGACAAACAGGCGCGCGGGCCGCGCCGCCGGGGCCTCGATTCTAACCGACACTTCGGACCGAAACTGCCGCAGCAGCGCCGCGCGGACTCACGCCTCGGGCGAATCGTCGTCAAGCGGCGGCGCGTAAGTCGGGGCGGGCGCGACCTCGTCCCATAGCATCACGCTGACGCCTGAGCCCGTCGGACGGATAGCGGGCTGTTTCGCATCGCCCGGTTCGTCCGCTTCCTCGCGGTCTTGTTGCGCGCCGCCTGATTCGTCGCGCCGGTATGAACTATCGAGTGCCATCGTAACGACATAACCCAAGGTAATTATTCCCGGCGCAGAAAGATCCGGAAATAAAGTAATCGTCTCGCCGGTATGAACGATTAAGCTGAAGATGAATGCGGGACAGAATATGAACGCGCGTTCTATAGACAGTATTTCTTACCATCCGACGCGTTCCGAGTCGAGCGAATTATGTGCCATGCGTCGGAAAGCATTGCCACGCAATGAATGGCGGAAGTCGACGGCAGGCGCGCTGCAGAAACTTGGACGAAAACGTTTCACAGTTGAAACATAGAGGCAGAAAAACATGAAGTTCTCGTGAAATCGGTATAAGATTTTGTCTTATTAAATTGTGCGTAAAGTTTTTAATAATCGTGTGAGAAATTCTTGCGAGGCCCGTCCTATCAGGGTTTTGTGGCTAAACCGGCGGCTCTCGCGATATTTGTTTTCGGGGTTTCTGGGTTATAGTAGTCTCTCAAAAACGGCACAGAATCAGACATAAAGGGTTTCGTGGAAGAGCGCGTGGTGTGTCGCGCTATGTCCCGGGGGCGTCGTATCGAATGGGCAAGTCCCTCTCCATACGTTTGAGAGAAACGTGCGAGGGCAACGAAGTCTGCGATGTAGTGCGAGCCTGAACTACGTGACCTTTTCAACGAATGTTGAACAAAGGATCTGAATAATGGACGTCGCTCGGCGGCAACTCATCTATGTGACTCGCGATCCAAGCGAGACGCTGTGCGCGCGATTCGAGGAGCGCGGCTGGCATATCGAAATCGTCGCGAGCGCGCGCGACACGCGCAAGGCACTGCGTAGCGATCTGGCGACCGGCGGTTTGCTGGATCTGTCGAGTCATTTCGAATCTCATGAACTGGCGGCGTTCGAATCGTCGCTGACGATGACCAACGTGGGCTGGGTCGCGGCCACCGTTGCCGGACAACTGGAAGACGCCGCCGTGCGGCGTCTGATTCGCGACTATTGCTTCGATTACGTGACGCTGCCGACGTCGAACGACCGCATCGTCGATTCCGTCGGTCATGCGTATGGCATGGTTTCGCTGCACGACGCCGCGTCGCACGATGCGCGCAGCGAAGGCCGCGCCGAGGGCGAGATGGTCGGTTCGTGCGACGCGATGCTCGCGCTCTTCCGTTCGATCCGCAAGGTCGCGATGACCGACGCACCCGTGTTCATCTCGGGCGAATCCGGTACCGGCAAGGAACTGACGGCCGTCGCCATTCACGAGCGTTCCGCGCGTCGCGATCAACCGTTCGTGGCGATCAACTGCGGCGCGATTCCCGCGCATCTGCTGCAATCGGAGCTTTTCGGCTACGAGCGCGGCGCGTTCACGGGCGCCAACCAGCGCAAGATCGGTCGCGTCGAGGCGGCCAACGGCGGCACGCTGTTCCTCGATGAAATCGGCGATCTGCCGCTCGAAAGCCAGGCGAGCCTGTTGCGCTTCCTCCAGGAACGCAAGGTCGAGCGCCTGGGCGGTCACGGCTCGACGCCGGTGGATGTGCGCATCATCTCGGCGACGCACGTCGACATGCAGACCGCGATGATCGAAGGGCGGTTCCGCGCGGACTTGTATCACCGGCTGTGCGTGCTGCAGATCGACGAGCCGCCGCTGCGCGCGCGCGGCAAGGACATCGAACTGCTTGCGAAGCATATGCTCGACCGCTTCAAGAAGGACGCGAGCCGGCGCCTGCGCGGATTTTCCCCCGATGCGATCGCCGCGATCCATAACTACGGCTGGCCGGGCAACGTGCGCGAGCTCATCAACCGCGTGCGGCGCGCGATCGTGATGTCGGAGGGGCGGCAGATCACCGCTCGCGATCTCGAACTCGGCGAGTACGTCGAAGTGGCGCCGGTTTCGCTCGCGCAGGCGCGTGAGGCGGCCGAACGGCAGGCCATCGAGCTTGCGCTCCTGCGCCATCGCGGACGTCTGGGCGACGCGGCGCACGAGCTGGGCATTTCGCGCGTGACGCTGTATCGGCTATTGAGCGCGCATGGGATGCGTCACATCGAGGTCGATGCGCCGTCGGAGCACGCCACGCGCGGCTGAACGCACATCACCGACATTCACCACCGGACGGGCGCTTTCAGGCGCCCGTTTTTTCGTGCCGCTGAAATAAGCGCCGGTCCCCGTCGCTTGGTAAAATCTCGTGTTTACGCCCTCCGTTCGCGAGGGCATGCGGCACACCCAGGGAACATCGAATGAAACAGTATCTCGAGCTCGTCCAGACGATTCTCGATACCGGCACTTGGCAGGAAAACCGCACGGGCATCCGCACGATCAGCATTCCCGGCGCGATGCTGCGTTTCGACTTGCAGCAAGGCTTTCCGGCCGTGACAACGAAGAAGCTCGCGTTCAAATCCGCGATCGGCGAGTTGGTGGGCTTTCTGCGGGCGGCGAAGAGCGCGGCGGATTTCCGCGCGCTCGGCTGCAAGGTCTGGGACGCGAACGCGAACGAAAATCCGCAATGGCTCGAGAATCCGTACCGGCAAGGCCCGGACGATCTCGGCGACGTCTACGGCGTGCAGTGGCGCAAATGGCCCGCGTACAAGCTCGTCGACGCCGGCGCGAACGATCAGATCGCCGATGCGACCAATCGCGGCTTCCAGGTCGTGACGAGCTTCGTCGAGAACGGGCGCGAACAGGTGCTGCTGTACAAGGCGATCGATCAGTTGCGTCAGTGTCTCGACACGATCATCGAGCGCCCGACCGACCGGCGCATTCTGTTTCATGCGTGGAATCCGGCGAAGCTCGATGAGATCGCGCTGCCCGCGTGCCATCTGCTGTATCAGTTCATCCCGAACGCGGTGACGCGCGAGATTTCGCTGTGTCTCTATATCCGCAGCAATGACGTCGGGCTCGGCACGCCGTTCAATCTGGCCGAAGGCGCGGCGCTGCTGCATCTCGTCGGCCGGCTGACCGGGTTCAAGCCGCGTTGGTTCACGTATTTCATCGGCGATGCGCACATCTACGAGAATCAGCTCGACATGCTGCAGGAGCAATTGAAGCGCGAGCCGCTGCCGTCGCCGCAGTTGATCATCTCCGATCGCGTGCCCGATTACGCGGTCACGAAACGCTACGAGCCGGAATGGCTCGAGAAGATCGAGCCGAAGGATTTCGCGCTGGAAGGCTACAAGCATCACGAGCCGCTCACGGCGCCGATGGCGGTCTGAGCGCCTCGGTTCTGCATGCGAAAACGCGCGGCTTCGGGCCGCGCGTTTTCGTTGTGCCGCCTGCTCATCGCCTCAACTCCGATGATGATCGTTGTTGCCGCCGCCGTGTTGCGGCTGCTGTGCCTGCTGAGGTTGCTGACGGTTTTCCTGATGAGGTTCCTGATGCGGTGGCTGACGCACTTCCTGATGCATCGGCTGGCGCGGCGGCGGTTCGGGATGGAATTGAGGCCGCTGCGCTTCCTGTTGCGGACGAGGCGACGGCATCTCGTGACGCGGCTGCTCGGCGCGCGGCTGACGGTAGGCTTCGGGCGGCGGCTGGTGTTGCTGCGGCGCGGGCGGCGCGTGTTGGGCGAATGCGGGCTGCATCGATGGATTGGGCGTTCCGCGCTCGACATGCGGCGCGTGGTTGGGCTGCGGTTGCATCGGCGGCTGCGCTTGCTGCTGCGGCCTGTTCGGCTGAAACGCCTGCTGCGGCGCACGCGGTCCGTTCTGGACATCGTGGCCGCGCGACGGATCGCCGTGAGCGAAGTGCGGATCGCCGCCGCCGAACTGTGATGCCTGAGGCGGATGCGGGACGCCGTTGCTATGCGGCTGTCCGGGCTGTCCGGACTGCACGGGACCGGGCGAGGGCGGCGCGCCGCCTGCGATCACCGAACGCGCCGGCCCATGCGTCGCCACAAGATGCACCTGTTCGTTGCGCGCGCCGGGCCCGTGCGTATCGCGGGCCTGCTGCGGGTATCGATCGTGAAAAGCCGGCGGCGCAACCGGCGCGCGGGTCGCGACCACCGGACGTCCGAATCCGCCCTGCGGCGGCCGATAATCCGCGCGCCGCGCACCCGGCGCAAAACTGTCGTGCGCCGGCGCGATGCCCGGCGCTCCCGCGAAGAAATGCGGATTGCGCCAGCGCGACGGATCGACCGCATACGGCTGACGTCCGACCGGCTGACCATGCACGAACATGTTTGCCGGCACGGCCGTCAGCCCACGCGGGGCGCGGTAGTTCACGTACGTGTTGTTCACATGCACCGAGCGATCGACGTAGACATTGCGGTTCACGCGCTCGTAATAACGCTGGCTCCAGCCATCGCGATGCGGACGCCACGCCTCGCCCGGCCCCAGCGGGAACCACGCGACGCCCGCCGCCGCGATGCCGCCGACCGTCAGCGCGACGTTCCAGTCGACGCCGCTGCCGCCATCGCCGACGAACGCGACGAGCGCGGGCGAATAGGCGGGCGGCGCGCTCACGGCCATCGGGCCGGGCACCCACGCCCATTTCGATCCGACGTACGCCCAGCGCCCGTAGTGATACGGCGCGAAGCCCCAGGGCGCGTCGTCGATCCAGGTCCAGCCCCATGGGTCCTGCCACGCCCAGTGTCCCTGCCGATACGGCGCCCAGTCGGCCGAAACGGAATTCGGCACCCAGACCGGCCCGTAGGACGGATCGCTGCGCCACGTGCCGTTGGCGTCGAGATCCTGGTAGCCGGGAATATCGCGCGACACGTAACGCGCCGACACCGAGCGATCCTCGGACGCATCGCGGCTCGCGGCCCATTGATCGAACGCATCCGGCGCGGGCGCAGCATTCGCCGATGCCTGCTGGAGATTCGTGCCCTCGAACGTCATCTGCTGGCCGCCCGCGAGCTGCACCGACCCGCCGTCGCCATACGCGGTGACGCCGCCGCTTCGCACCGTCACCGTCGTCGAACGGCCGTCGGGCGCCACGTCCACGCGCACGTCGCCGGGCGTCGTGATGGCGAGCGCGGCGTTCGGCGTATCGATTTCATAGCGCGTGCCGGGCGGCAGTTCGCGCACGCGCGTCGACAGCGTGCCTTGGGCGACCTTGAGCTGCGCGGTGTTGTCGTCGAGAGCGAGGACGGAAAGGGCCGTCGATGAACCCAGACGCACCGCCGTCGAACCGATGTGCATTTCCGAGCGCGCGTTTTCGTCGTTCCACAGCTGATCGCCCGTCGTGAGCGGGCGGTTGATCTGCGCGTAGGACCAGTCGGACGCGCCAGCGGGCTCGGTCGTCACGGTGCCCGCCATGTAGTTCAGGCGCGCGATGCGTCCGGGCGGATCACCCGCCTCGTCGGGCGGTGTTTGCGCGAACGCGCCTGACCCCGATATCGATACGAGCGCCCATAACGTGGCGGCCGCGATGGTCTTGATTTTCATCGTATTCTCCGGCGGCCGCGCGTGCGTCGTGTGTGACGCTGTCGGTGCGCGAGGCCTGCCGGATCAATGTATCGCCGGGGCGTGTATCCGTACGATGCCGTTTGTAACGGCGCACAGGTGCGCGTAACAAAGCTTTATCGCGCGGCTAAAAACCCTTCGAAGTGCCGATGTCCCGCCGGCGTCACGCGCAATACGCGCCGCGTGGCCGTGTGCTCGATCCAGCCATGCGACTCGCACGCTTCGAGAAATGCCGCGCCGAGCGCGCCGCCCAGATGCGGCCGGCGCTCGCTCCAGTCGATACATGTGCAAGCGAACCGCCGCCGCCGCGCGCGTTGTGTCTTCAGGTCGATGCCGAGCTCGGCGAACGCCTGCGCGCCTTCCGGCGTCGCGTCAAGCGCGGCGGGGCCGTGCGCCTGTTCGTGATCGTCGGCGGCGGCGAGCCAGTTGCGCGCGATCATCCGGTCGAAGAGTTGCACGGCCAGTTCGCCCGCGAGATGGTCGTAGCAGGTCCGCGCGAAACGCATCTCGACCGGCACGGCGGAAGGCGGGCGTTCCGGCGCGCGCTGCGGCGCGCTGGCCCGCGCGAGATTGGCGAGCGCTTCGATGGCCGCGGCGATATCCGGCGTCGCGATACGGTAGTAGCGATGCCGCCCGCTCACTTCGAGCGCGAGCAGCCCGCCTTCGGTCAGACGCGAGAGATGCCCGCTCGCGGCCGACGGCGACAGCCCCGCGATCATCGTCAGTTCGCCTGCGGGGCGCGCGGTGCCGTCCATCAGCGACCAGAGCATCGCGGCGCGGCCGGGATCGGCGATGAGCGCGCCGATGCGCGACAGTCCGGGAAAATGGCGCGCGCGCGATTCGGCTTCGTCGAAAGCGGAGTTCATGGCGATGTCCCGGTCGGGCGTAGTAATCGACCTATCCACTCTAGCGCGGCTCCGCATCCGATGTTTCACCGCGCGCCGAAATGTCGATGCACGAAGCGCGGGGCTAGAATGACCGCTGGCATCTCAGCCAGCAGGAGAATTTCCATGTCCAGATTCATTCTCGCGAGCGTGATCAGCCTTCTCATGCTCTGTGCGGGCTGCGCGGGCGGGCCGTCGTCATCGGCGGGCGGTGGCGGCAGCATCACGATGTACGGCACCATCGATCAGGGCATTACCGTCCACGATTGAATATTGCCGACCCTATAATCGGCATTCATTTCCGCACCAGACGGGCATCCCCATGAATACGCCGACCTCATCTCCCATTCCCGCGGTCTCCAAAAGCCGCGCCGAAACCACTTTCCGCTTTCTCGCCGAGCCGACCTCGGTGAATTTCGGCGGCAAGGTGCACGGCGGCGCGCTGATGAAATGGATCGACGAAACAGCCTATGCCTGCGCCGCGATGTGGTCCGGGCGCTACGCGGTGACGGTCAGCGTCGGCAATATCCGCTTTCGTCGGCCGATTCTCGTCGGCAATCTGGTGGAGTTGCGCGCGCGCGTGGTGACGACCGGGCGCACCAGCATGCACATTCATATCTCCGTGCACGCGGGCGATCCGAAAGTCGGCGAGCTTCAGCAGACGACCGATTGCCTGATGGTCTTCGTCGCCGTCGATGAAAAAGGCCAGCCGACGCCCGTGCCTGCCTTCGTGCCGGAAACGGACGAGGAAAAGCGGCTTGCGAAGTACGCGATGGATGTGAAGGATGCGCTCGACGCGATCGTCGAACTGAAGCCGGAAGAGGTCGCGGCGGGGAAGGTCTGATCCCGCCGCTTTTGTCGGAGAAGGGCGCGCCTACTTGTTCCCCACCATATCGCCCGGCTTGACCCATTCGTCAAACTGCTGCTCGGTCACATGACCGAGCGCGAGCGCCGCGGCCTTGAGCGTCGTGCCTTCCTTGTGCGCCTTCTTCGCGATCTGCGCGGCCTTGTCGTAGCCGATATGCGGATTGAGCGCCGTCACGAGCATCAGCGATTCATTGAGCAGACTGTCGATACGCTTTTCGTTCGGCTCGATGCCGACCGCGCAGTTGTCGTTGAAGCTCTGCGCGCCATCCGCGAGCAGTCGGACGGACTGCAGCACGTTATGCGCGATCATCGGCCGGAACACGTTCAGTTCGAAGTTGCCGCTCGCGCCGCCGAAGTTCACTGCGACATCGTTGCCGAACACCTGGCAACACAGCATCGTCACGGCTTCGGATTGCGTCGGGTTCACCTTGCCCGGCATGATCGAGCTGCCCGGCTCGTTCTCCGGAATCGACAGTTCGCCGAGCCCGCAGCGCGGCCCGCTCGCGAGCCAGCGGATGTCGTTGGCGATCTTCATCATGCTCGCGGCGATCGTCTTCAGCGCGCCGTGCGCGGCGACGAGCGCATCGGCGGCGGCCATCACCTCGAATTTGTTCGGCGCGGTTTCGAAGGGCAGGCCGGTGAGCTTGCCGATCGCCGCCGCGACCTTCACCGCGAAGTCCGGATGCGCGTTCAGTCCCGTGCCGACCGCCGTGCCGCCCTGCGCGAGCTGATACAGATGCGGCAGCGTCGCCTCGACATGCCTGATGCCCTGATCGAGCTGCGCCACGTAACCTGAAAACTCCTGCCCGAGCGTGAGCGGCGTCGCATCCTGCAAGTGCGTGCGGCCGATCTTCACGATCTTGTCGAAGGCCTTCGCCTTCTTGTCGAGCGTATCGCGCAGCGTCTTAAGCGACGGAATCAGATGCTTCGTGATCGCCATCGCCGCGGCGACGTGCATCGCCGTCGGGAACACGTCGTTCGACGACTGGCCGCGATTCACGTCGTCGTTCGGATGCACGAGCCGTTCTTCGCCTCGCGAGCCGCCCATGATTTCGCTCGCGCGATTGGCGATCACCTCGTTGAGGTTCATGTTGGTCTGCGTGCCCGAGCCGGTCTGCCACACGGCGAGCGGAAACTCATCGGCATGCTTGCCGTCGATGATTTCCTCGGCGGCCTGAATGATCGCCTTCGCCTTCTTCGAATCGAGCACCTTCAGCCCTTCGTTCACCTCGGCGGCCGCGTGCTTGATGATCGCGAGCGCGGTGATCAGCTCGGGCGACTGCTTTTCCGTCGAAATCTTGAAGTTCTGCAGCGAGCGCTGCGTCTGCGCGCCCCAAAGCTTGTCGTTCGGCACGGCGATTTCGCCGAACGTGTCCTTCTCCATCCGTACGTCGCCCTTCGCATCGTGTGTCATGGCGTGAGTTCCCTTACGAAGTTGGATCAAAGCTGCTTGTCGACGGGCAGCAGCATGAAGAGGCCCGTCATCGCATTGCGATAAAAACCTGCCTCGGGATCGAAATTGTAGGTGACGAGATCGCCGTTCGCCTCGGTGGTCCAGACGAGGCCCGACTGCGGCGCGCCCGTGCGCCTCAGCTCCTCGGTGACCGCCGCGCTCGCCAGTTGCACGCGCCAGCTCATCTTCGGCGAGATGCCGTTCGCGAACAGCCTGGCGGCTTCCTCGGCGATCGGCTTGCTGTGGATCACCAGCGCGAGTTCGGTATTCAGCTTGGCCGAGCGCGGATCGAGATTCATGGAGCCGATCACGAGGATACTCCGATCGATCACATAGGCCTTCGCGTGCAGGCTCGCGCGCGACTGCGAGCCGAAGAGACCCGCGCGCGGGCTGCTTTCGCCTTCGGCCTGAATCGGCTTGAATTCGTACAGTTCGACGCCGTTCTGCAACATCGGAATGCGATACGGCGCGTAGCCCGCCTGCACCGCGACGGCATCGGTCGCAGCGAGCGAATTGGTCAGCACCGCGACGCGCACATGGCGTTTCGTCAGATCGCCGAGCGCCTTCACGCCCGCGTCGTGCGGCACGAAGTAGGGCGAGAGAATCAGGAATTCGCTCTGCGCGTCTTTCAGCAAGTTGATGAGCCGCTGCATCGGCGGACTCTTGTAGTCGTCGCTCGGATGTTCGATCTTCGACGGCGAATCGACATGGAATTCCGTCGGCGCCCACACGAGGCCCATTTCCTCGCGCGAAATCTGCTGCGCGAGCGGCGTCGCGTTGAGCGGCTTCGCGTTCAGCGGCTCGGCCTGTTGGCGCCAATGCGCGCGCAGGTCGTCGCGGGTTTTGTCGAGCTCGGACGGATCGAATTTCTGCTTGTTCAGCGCGCGCAGCGGATACGCGAGCGAGCTGTTCCAGTAATCGTCGAAGCTCGCGGAGATTTCGTGCGTCACCGGGCCGGCGGCGAAGACGTCGAGATCGCGGAACTGCAGCGTCGGGCTCGCGTTGAAGTATTCGTCGCCGAGATTGCGTCCGCCGACGATCGCGATCTGGTTGTCCGCGATCATCGCCTTGTTATGCATGCGGCGCGTGAAGTGGCCGAGATTCGTGAAGAAATTCTGCGTGCGCTCGGAAAAGCTGCGCTGCGCGCTGCCGTACGGGTTGAACACGCGAATCTCGATCTTGTCGTGCGAATTGAGCGCCGCCATGATCTGGTCGATGTCCTTGAAGTTCAGATCGTCGACGAGCATGCGCACCCGCACCCCGCGATCCGCCGCATAGAGCGCCGCGCCCAAGAGCAGCTTGCCGGTGTTGTCCTCCTCGGCGATGTAGTACTGCATGTCGAGCGTCTTCGTCGCCGCGCGCGCGAGCGCGATGCGGGCCTGCAGCGCGTCGGTGCCGGTCGGCAGAAGGCGCACCGCCGACTGATCCGGATGCTGCCGTTCCAGCGGCGCGAGCGCGTTCGCGAGCGGCGTCGCTTCGTTCGACGCCAGCGCGCGGCTCTCCGGCCGATCGAACGCCGTCGCGGGCGGGCGCGTCGCGCAGGCGGCGAGCGCCGTCGTCAAAACGACGATGGCCACATTGCGCACGGCGTCGCTCAATCTTCTTTCGATGCTGGCGTGCTTCGCGCCACGCTCTGTCACTTCCCACATCCCCCGGCTTTCCGACACTTCGATTCCTCGTTTTTAGTTGTCGCGACTCGGCACGTCCTGACGCATTCGACGGACGGCACGATGAAGCAAGGCGCGTTCTCGCACCGCGCATCTCGAAATTATTTTATGGGAAATCGGAAAAAGGTCGGACGGAATGCCCGCGAGTGAGGGGAAGAGGACGCTGAAGACAAAAAAAAGCCCGCTTGGCTGAAGCGGGCTGACAACCCCTGTCACAGATGTCTCAAGGAGGAGACGGGTTCATCGTAGCAATGCGCGCCGTGCGGCCCAACCAAGCATTCGTGCTATGCAAATCGGCGCGTGCATCGTGTGCTTATCAGACGTGTCCGTGCGGCGCGGCACTTGCGGCATCGGTGTCGTCGGGCCGCGGCGCGACGCCCGTTTCGATGAAGCGCCGGCTGATGCGATGAAACCGCAGCGTCATCAACACGGCGACGCTCGCGAGTCCGGCGGCGAGTCCCCACCACAGGCCTTTCGCGCCCAGCTCGAAATGGAACGCGAGCACATAGCCGGTCGGAAAGCCGACGCCCCAGTAGCCGAACGCGGCGGCGAGCATCGGGATGCGCGTATCTTTCAGGCCGCGCAGGCAGCCTGAGCCGACCGTCTGCATGCCGTCGACGATCTGGAACACGGCCGCGACGCCGAGCAGCGACGCCGCGAGCGCGACGGTATGCGAGTTGGCGGGATCGTCGAGATTCAGATACAGGCCGACGATCGCGCGCGGCACGGTGATCAGCACGAGTCCCGAGCACACCATGAAGCCGACGCCGAGCGCGAGCGCGACGAAGCCCGCATGCCGGGCCGCGAGCGGCACGCCCGCGCCGACCCAGTAGCCGACGCGCACGTTGGCCGCCTGACCGATCGCGAGCGGCACCATGAACGCGACCGACGCGACGTTGAGCGCGATCTGATGCGCGGCGAGCGGCGCTTCGCCGAGCAGGCCGACCATCATGCCGGTGGCGAGAAAGAGCGTCGATTCGACGCCGTAGGTGATCGCGACGGGCCAGCCGAGGCCGAAGAGCTCGCCCATCAGCGGCAGACGCGGACGCGCGCGCACGACGAAATGCCGGTAGCGCGGCCGCAGATGCAGCACCGCGACGAGCGCGATCGCGATGCCCCAGACGGTGATCGTGGTCGCGGCAGCCGAACCGAGGAAGCCTTCGCGCGGCAGGCCGTACGCGCCGTGGATCAGCCCGTAGTTGAGAAAACCGTTGACGAACACTCCGCCGATCGAGATCCACAGGAGCCTGCGCGCCGCGCCGATCGCGGGCAGAAACGCGCGCATCATCCCGACGCCGATGAGACTGGCCGGCGTCCCCCAGCGCAGCACCGCGCAATATTCGCCGACGTTCTTCGCGAGCGTCGCCGGTTCGTGGAACGCGAGCAGGATCGGCTCGGCGTAGCTCAGCAGCACGAACGCGGGCACGGCGAGCAGGATGGAAAGCACGAGCCCCGTCCAGTAGATGCCCGGCACGCGGTCGTCGGCGTTCGAGCCGCGCGCGTGCGCGACCGAGACGGCAACCGATGTCAGCACGCCCTGCAGCAGCGTCACGACGACGAAGAAGAGGTTCGCGCCGAGTCCGCCCGCCGCGAGCGCGTCGGGGCCGAGCGAGCCGAGCAGGATGGTGTCGGTGACGCCCATCGCCATCTGCGAGAGTTGCGCGATGGCGAGCGGCGCGGCGAGGCGCGCCGTATCGACGGCATGACGCGAGAGGCTCGGCGGTCCTTGATGCGCGCGTGTGGCGCGCGTGACTTGCGGTTGCATGGCTGCTCGGATCGAAAACAAAGGCGGCGCTCAGCGCACTGAGCGTCGCGGACTGGAAAGCGGAAGGGCGACAAGCGGAGCGCGCTGCGAAACGTGCGCTGACGGGAAAACCGACGCTACAGACCCGGCGCTGAAACCAGAACGAAAGACGACTAGCTTATTGCGTCGCGTGCGGCATGTCGATGACGCGATCGCTTATGGCCGGATTTTCTCAAGTGCGCGACGTGTGCGAGCAAGTAGCGGCGATGCTATTCGGGCGCGCGGACGTGAATCGTCTGGCCGTCGAGTTTCACCCGCTGACCCGCGCGGATCTTGCACGTTTTGCGCAGTTCCACCTTGCCGTCGACAGTGACATCGCCCATTGCGACGCGCGCCTTCGCGGAGCCGCCGCTGTCCGCGAGGCCCATCAGCTTCAGCAGATTGTGGAGTTCGACGTAATCGCCGGTGAGGGTGAACTGGAGTGGCGGCATGGGACGGGTGATGCAGGAAAGGCCTCCATGATAAACCACGCACAACCGTGCGCCGGGCATGCGTCGTGCTGAGTGGCATCGCGGGACCGGTAATCGGATCGCAAGCGAGGCGGTTGGCAAATGTAGCCAGATGAAACCGTCGGTAACAATGACTGGTTTTGGAGAACTCGCCCGATCGTCGCCCGGTCCGACCGTTTGATCGATGAAGCTTCGGTCATCTTTCCAAGCGACAAAAGTCGCGCGGCTCGCTCGTTTCACCGCTTTCAGCGCGCCGCCGACGCCAACTACAGAGAGGACTAGCTTATGACTCGCGCACGAATCCTTTTGATCGGCTCCGCCATCGCCACGTTCGCCGCTTCGGGCGCTTACGCGCAGACCGCGACACAGCCCGAGCCGGTGCAACCGCAGCCGATGCAGGCCCAGCCGATGACGCCGCCGCAGCAGAACGTCGTCGCGCCGGCGCCGACCGATCCGCTCGTCCAGCGCCGCAACGCGAACGCGCAGGCCAACGCCGAGTATCGCGCGTCGAAGAAGGCGTCGAAGGCCGAGCTGAAGGCGCAGAACCAGCAGGCCAAGGCGCAATACAAGGAAGAGGTGCAGAACGCGAAGATCAATCGCAAGGCGGACAAGGACGCCGCCAAGGCGGAACTGAACGCGACGGAGCCGGGCACGCCGAAGGACGCGGGCCTGCAGCACTGAGCGTGACGCGCCGCGAGGCCGCGCGTCGTGGCGCTCGCGGCATCTAAAAGAAGGGAGAACATCATGAATCGAAAAACCAATGCGCTGCTGGCGGCGCTGATCGCCGGGACGCTTGCGAGCGTGAGTGCGGCATCGTTCGCGCAGACGACATCCGACGCCCCGACCGCCGCCGATCAGAAGGCCGCGAAGGAACAGTCGAAGGCCGACAAGAAGTCGGCCGTCGCGCAAGCCAAGGCCGACAAGAAGAAAACGGAGGCGCAGTCCGACGCCAACGAAGCCGCCGCCGACGCGAAGCTGAAGAACGCGAAGAAGGCAGAGTAGCACGCGCTTTCGTGGCAATGCGAGCCCGGTTCATCGCGAACCGGGCTCGTTTCATTTGGGGCCAAAAGCCCAGTCGAGCCAAAGACTTGCGCGCGCGGGTTGTATGGATATACAGTGTGCGTCACTCTTTTGCCGCCGCCTTCCTTCACGTGCTCACGCTTCCCGACACCGCCGACGCCGCTTCCGATTCCACCGCGAAACAGGTCGCCGACTATCTCGCGAAGCTCAACGAGGCGCAGCGCGAGGCCGTCGAGTTCGGCGTCGATGAACCGGGTCGCATGGGCGGGCCGTTGCTCGTGATCGCGGGCGCAGGCTCGGGCAAGACCAACACGCTGGCCCATCGCGTCGCGCATCTGCTGGTGAAGGGCGCCGATCCGCATCGCATTCTGCTGCTCACGTTTTCGCGCCGCGCGGCGCTCGAAATGACGCGGCGCGTCTCGCGCATCGCGATGAACGCGCTCGGCAAGAAGAGCGCGATCGCGCAGGGGCTGACGTGGTCGGGCACGTTTCACAGCGTCGGCGCGCGGCTGTTGCGCGATTACGCCGATCTCGTCGGGCTCGCGCCATCGTTCACGATCAACGATCGCGAAGATTCCGCCGATCTCATGAATCTGGTGCGGCACGAGCTCGGGTTGTCGTCGAAGGAGAAGCGCTTTCCCGCGAAGTCGACCTGCTTCGCGATCTACTCGCGCGTCGTGAACACGGGCGCGTCGCTTGGTCATGTGCTCGATCAGTCGTATCCGTGGTGCCGCGAGTGGGAAGCCGACCTTAAGCGTCTGTTCGCCGCCTACGTCGCCGCGAAACAGGCGCAAAGCGTGCTCGATTACGACGACCTGCTGCTCTACTGGTCGCATCTCGCGGCGGAGCCTTCAGTGGCGGCGGATCTCGCTAGTCGGTTCGACCACGTGCTCGTCGACGAATATCAGGACACCAACCGCCTGCAGGCGTCCATCCTGCTCGCGATGAAGCCCGACGGGCGCGGCCTCACGGTCGTCGGCGACGATGCGCAGTCCATCTATTCGTTTCGCGGCGCGACGGTGCGCAACATCCTCGATTTTCCGGGCCATTTCGATCCGCCCGCCGCGACCGTCACGCTCGATCGCAACTATCGCTCGACGCTGCCGATTCTCGAGGCATCGAATGCGGTGATCGGGCTCGCGTCGGAGCGCTACACGAAGAACCTGTGGACCGACAAGGCATCGGCGCAGAAGCCGCGCGTCGTCTCCGTCGCCGATGAAGCCGATCAGGCGCGCTATGTCGTCGAAAAAGTGCTGGAGGCGCGCGAGGCGGGCATGAAGTTGAAGGCGCAAGCGGTGCTGTTCCGCGCCGCGCATCACAGTGCGACGCTCGAAATCGAACTCACGCGGCGCAATATTCCCTTCGTGAAGTTCGGCGGGCTCAAGTTTCTCGATTCCGTCCACGTGAAAGACGTGCTGGCGGTGCTGCGCTGGGCGGAGAATCCGCGCGACCGCGTCGCGGGTTTTCGGGTCGCGCAGTTGCTGCCGGGCATCGGTCCGGCCATCGCCGGGCGCTTGCTGGATAGCGTCGCGCAAGATCAGGCACCGGCCGCGATCGCACGATTTCAGGCTCCCGCGCGAGCCAGCGAAGACTGGCCGCGCTTCGTCGGGCTAATGGCGAAACTTTGCGGCCGCGAATCCGGCTGGCCGGCCGAGTTCGAAATGATCCGCCGCTGGTATGAGCCGCATCTGGAGCGCAATCACGAGGACGCGGCAATCCGCATCGGCGATGTGCTGCAGATGGAGAGCATCGCGGCGACGTATCCCACGCGCGAGCGCTTTCTCACCGAACTCACGCTCGATCCGCCCGACGCGACGAGCGACGAATCCGGCGTGCCGATGCTCGACGAGGATTATCTGATTCTCTCGACCATCCACTCGGCGAAGGGCCAGGAGTGGCGCAACGTGTTCGTGCTGAACGGCGTGGACGGCTGCATTCCGTCCGATCTGGGCACGGGCAGCGACGAGGAAATCGACGAGGAGCGGCGTCTGCTCTACGTGGCGATGACGCGCGCGAAGGAAGACCTGCACATCGTCACGCCGCAGCGGTTCTACGTGCACAACCAGACGCATCTGGGCGACCGGCACGTCTGGGCGCAGCGCACGCGCTTCATCCCGCCGCATCTGATGCAGAACTTCGAAGCGGCCGCGTGGCCGCCGGTGATCGTACCCGCCGCGCCGACGGCGGCGGGGCTGGCGGCGGCCGCGAAAGCAAAAATCGATATCGCGGCGCGCCTGAAGGGAATGTGGGATTAACGCTGCGCGCGTGACGGTCGCGGAGCGCGCGGCGACGGTGCAAAGATGCTGCGCAGCCACGCGGCGAAGCGCGTGAAGCCGTCGTAAGGCTCTTCGACGAACAGTTCGGGCCGCAGCGAGCGCACATATTCCAGCACCTGTTGCGCTTCCTGCTTCTGGATCGACCCATAGAAAATGCCGAGCCGCAGCAGGCAGCGCAGTTCGCCCAGCTTTTCACGCGCGGTCGAGCCGATGCTCGTCTCCACGGAAATCTTCGTTTCGTACACGCGCTGGCGCAGCGAATCGGCGAGACGCCACGCGGGCGTCTGCATCTTTTCCTCGACTTCGCGAATGTCCGCCGCAGCCGATTTCATCTGCGACGCGAGCATGTCCACTTGCGACACGTCGCCCTTCGCCTCGGTGACGATCGCGGTCGCCCACGCGCGCGACGCCGCGATGAGATCCTCCGCTGTCCAGTCGGCGCGTATGGCGAACGCGAATCCGTGCTCGGAGGCCTGACGGATCAGAATTTCGACGACATCGGGAAACTCCTTGTCGAGCGCGCGCTTGGCCCACGCGTACTGGCCGTGCGTGAGCATGCGCTGCACCGCCTGCTCGGTCAGCGGCGTGTCGTTGTCCAGCAGCTTCGCGCGCAGGAAGTCTTCGAACGTCGGCGTGACGAATTGCGGATCCAGCTTCAGCGACAGGCGCATGAACGCTTCGAAATCGCGATGCAGCGAAGCGATCGTCTCTTCGCGCAACGAAAGGGTGATTTGACGCATGTTGGTTCCCGGTTCCGCGTCCGGATGGTCCGGAGCGCGAGAAATGCCTTTGGCGCCGCTCTCGGGGCGGAGTCCATTCGTTTCTGATATCGGCGCGATTTCCGGGAACTTGAGGATTTTTCGATGCTTTTTGAAAGCCGTTGGCTAGCGAATTGACGGAAACGTTTAGCGCAGCACGGCGAACTGCCAGACGAAAAATACCGTCAGCGACACCGCAATCGTCAAAAGCGGCCGTTTCGTGAGCGCGCAAACGATGATCGCGACAATTGCCGCCACGAGTTGCGGATTGCGCCAGGTGATCTCGGCGCCGTTGCCGTGCGGCGAGACGGCCATCGGCACGATGATCGCCGTGAGCACGGTCACCGGCACGAACGAGAGCGCGGTGCGCACGATCGGCGGAAAGGGCAGGCGCTCGCCCAGCACGAATACGGCGGCGCGGATCACATATGTGACCACCGCCATGCCGAGGATCAGCGTGATGTAGTTCATTGCGTGCGCTCCTTGGCGTTCTTCAGGCGGTTTTTCTCGTGCGGCCGGTTCTCCATCAGCGTGAGCACCATGCCGACGGCGACGCCCACGAACACCGCCGCGAGCAGCCCGAGCTTGTACGGCCAGCCCTGCCAAGCGAAGGACAGCACGCCCGATGCGAGCGCGGCCGCGACGAAACGCACAGCCACGAGCTGCGGCACGATGATCGCGATGAACGTCGCGACCATCGCGAAGTCGAGGCCGAGCGACTTCAAACCGGGAAACGCCGCGCCGAACAACAGGCCGAGGAGCGTCCACAACTGCCAGTTCAGGTACATCGCGACGCCGGAGCCGAAAAAGTAATGCGGACCGGTCTCGCCCGGCGCGCGCTTCTGATAATGCGCGTAGGCGACGGCGAAGACTTCGTCGGTGAGAACGCCCGCGAGCGCCCAGCGCCAGCGGCGCGGCAGATGCGCGACATACGGCGCGAGCGTCGCCGAATAGAGCACGTGTCGCAGATTGACGACGAGCGTCGTCGCCCAGATGACGGCGAAGCTCGCATGCGACGCGATCAGGCCGACCGCGATGAACTGCGCGGAGCCCGCGAACACCGCGAGCGACATCAACTGGCCATGCCAGAGCGCGAGCGGACTTGCGGTGACGAGCGTGCCGAAGATCACGCCGAAGGGCGCGGCGCCGATCATCATCGGAATGGTGTCGCGCGCGCCGGCAGCGAATTCGCGCAATGCGGCGCCGGAAGGTTGTGCGGGTGTTGCTTTCAAGGTTTCCTCCTATGGAAGCGAGGATACGCAAGACGCCGGCTTACGCGCTTGTACGTTCTTGCGCTTTCCTGGCTGGGCGGAGCGCTCAGCGCCAGCGGCCGGGCGGCACGCCGAACGTCCGCTTGAAATGGCGCGTGAAATGACTCTGGTCGGTGAAGCCGCTCGCCGCGGCGACGTCGGTCACGGATGCGCCCGCGCGCAATGCCGGCAACGCGCGCACGATACGCAACTGGTTGCGCCATGCGTGCGGCGCGAGGCCCGTTTCGCGTGTGAAGAGACGCGCCGCGTGGAAGGTCGAGAGACCGACCGTCTGCGCGAGTTCGGCGAGCGTGACCGGTTCGAGCAGATCGTCGGCGAGGCGGGATTTCATCGCCGTGACGCGGTGTGTGTCGGCGGCGAGCGGCGCGATGTCCGGGCGTTCCAGCGCATGGCGGCCGAGCAGCGTCGTCACGGCATCGACGAGCGCCAGTTCCGCGGCAAGCGGATCCGCGCCGCTTTCCAGCAACCGATGCGCGACGACCAGGCGCCGCGCCAGATCGGGATCGCGGATGATGTCATCGGGAAACCAGGGCGACGATTCCCGCCGCCCCGACATGTCCCGCGCGAGGCCTTCGACGAACGGCACCGGCAGATAGAACACGCGATAGCGCCAGCCCGCATCGACGGCCCGCGCGCCCGTATGCACCTCGCCGGGATTGATCACCGGCACCGAGCCCGTTTCGGCCACGTGATGCGCACCGCGATAGTCGTAGCATTCCGCGCCGGCTTCGATGACGGGCACCGTGTAGGCGTCGTGCCAGTGCGGCGAGAATTCGTGATCGTAGTATTCGGCCGTGACCATGTCCGCGTCCGGCACGAGCGGCGAGCGCCAGTAGCGTGCGGCGTTGCGGAAACGGTCGGCGTTCATCGTCGGGAAGTTCTGAAGCGGGCGGAATCGCTCAGTTTACAACTTTGCTACGCGCCGGACAGGACAGTTGCGCATCACTTCACCGGTATGGTCGTGCCTTCGGGCACCGGCACGGCGGTCACGCTGTTCTTCGGGCTGCCGGTCGCGACGCGGTCGCTGTACGTCAGATAGACGAGCGTATTGCGTTTCGCATCGACGATGCGCACCACGTGCAGCGTCTTGAAGATGAACGACATGCCGGCCGAGAACACATCGGTTTTCTGCTTGAGCGGCTGTGCGATCTTGATCGGCCCGACCTGACGGCAGGCGATGGACGCTTCGGTCGGGTCTTCCGCGATGCCGAGCGTGCCTTTGACTCCGCCCGTGCGCGCGCGCGACACGTAGCAGGTCACGCCCTGGACGAGCGGGTCGTCGTAAGCGTCGACGCTCACGCGATCCGAACCGGTGAAACGGAAATTGGTGTTGACGCTGGCGATCTCCTCCGCGTGCGCGAATCCCGCGCCGAGGAGGGTGGCGAGCAAGGCCAGATTTCGGGCGAGCGCAAGGACGGAGGGTTTCATCATCGTCTTCCGGAAATGAGAAAGGGCGTCGTATTGTATCGACGCCCTTGGCTCTTCGATGCATCTCGCGCTTCGCATGCAGTCAATGAAAGATCAGATACAGAATCACCAGCACGATCACCGGCACGCCGAGCAACCATCCGAGTAGGTAAGGCATGTCGTCCTCCTTCGCGTGTTGTTGTTGACGATTCCAGTATCGCGAGGAAGGCGGGCGCGCGTTAGCCGTGCATGTCCGAAATCTGTGTAGGTGTTGTCCTATCAGGACTTTCTCGCGGCTTACAGATTCGTAAGGCGATTCGATTCAGGCGACGCGCTTCTTCCGTGCCGCGATGTCGGCGTAGAGCGTGCGCACGTAGTCGAGATGCGCGCCCGCGCACTCGCGCGCACGGGCGGGATCGCGCGCGACGATCGCATCGAAGATCGCGCGATGCTGCGTCATCAGATTCGCTTCGACTTCATCGTCGTAATCGACGAGACGATGCGAGGTCAGCATCGATTCGCGAACCAGTTCGTTGAGGCCGTGCATGACGTGCGTGAGCGCCACGTTGTGCGTCGCGTCGGCGATCGCGAGATGGAACGCCGCATCCTTTTCCGCGATGCGCGTGCTCTTGTCGGCGACGGCGGTCTGCAGCGCGTCGAACGCGGCGGCGATGCGCGCGATATCGGCGTCGGTGGCGCGCTCGGCGGCGTAAGCGGTGGACAGCGTTTCGAGGCCGTGGCGCAATTCGAGCACGTCGGCGCTGGCGTTCGGCTGCTGTTCGAGCAGTGCGGCGAGCGGATGCGACACGAGCGGCGCGGTCACATCCGACACGACGAAACCGCCGCGTCCCGCCGCGCGTATGAATCCGTCCGATTCCAGCCGTATCAGCGCCTCGCGCAGCGACGGGCGCGACACGTTCAACTGCTCGGCCAGATCGCGCTCGGCGGGCAGGCGCTGGCCGGGCAGGAGCGTGCCGTTCGAGATCAGTTCGCGAATCTGACCGGACACGACATCGGAGAGGCGCACGCGTGCGTACGAGTGCGCATGGACGGGCTGAAAACTCATCGCTGGACGTATAGGCCGGTTGAAAGCTGGTGAATATCCGAGTTTGACACGAAAGAGGCATCTCATTAAAGTCTTGGTCAGACCAAGCTTACCAAAAATGATTGTCCAACCCCACGATCGGACCTCATGAAAGTTGCCCTGTTCGTCCCCTGTTTCATCGACGCGTTCTATCCGCAGATCGGCATCGCCACGCTCGAATTGCTCGAGCGGCTCGGCGTGGACGTCGACTATCCGCCGGATCAGACGTGCTGCGGCCAGCCGATGGCCAATAGCGGCGCGCACAAGGACGCCGCGGGCGCCGAGCGCGTGTTCGCGCGCAATTTCGCCGACTACGACTATGTGGTCGGGCCGTCGGCGAGCTGTGTGCATCATGTCCGCGAGCACTTCACCGCGATCGAGCAGACGAGCGCGGTGCAGAAGGTTCGTCGCAATACGTTTGAGCTCGTCGAATTCCTGCATGACGTGCTGAAGGTGCGCGACTTTCCGTGGGCCGAGTTTCCGCACAAGGTCGGGCTGCACAACAGTTGCAGCGCGGTGCGGCATCTGCGCGAGACATCGAATTCGGAAGTCGCGGGCACGCCGTTTTCGAAGCCTCGCGCGCTGCTCGAAGGCGTGAAGGGCATCGAGTTCGTCACGCCCGCGCGTCCCGATGAATGCTGCGGGTTCGGCGGCACGTTCTCGGTCACCGAAGAGGCGGTCTCCGTGCGCATGGGGCAGGACAAGGTGCGCGATCACGTCGGGGCGGGCGCGGAGTACATCGTGTCGGGCGACATGTCGTGTCTCATGCATCAGCAAGGCTGCGCGGAGCGCATGAAGGCCGATGCGAAGTTCATCCATATCGCGCAGGTCCTGAACGGAGCACGCGCATGAGCAGGACCGTTCGCATCGATCACGCGAAGGCGGCGGGGGCGTTCCTGCAAAAGCCGGATCACGTCGCGTTCCACGACAAGCGTCTGTGGGACTTGCGCAGCAAGCGCGACGCGCAGGCGCACGGCATCCCGGAATGGGAGACGATGCGCAATCTCGCGTCGCAGATCAAGGAGCACACGCTTTCCAATCTGGCCGATTACATCGCGCAGTTCGTCGATCAGGCCGAGAAGAATGGCGTCGTCGTGCATTTCGCGGCCGATGCGCAGGAACACAACGAACTCGTCTATAAGCTGATGAGCGAGCGCGGCATGACCTCGCTCGTGAAGAGCAAGTCGATGCTCACCGACGAGTGCTACATGCGCGACTATCTCGAGCCGCGCGGCATCACGGTGATGGAAACCGATCTCGGCGAGCGTATCCAGCAGCTCGATCATCAGGACCCGAGCCACATGGTCGTGCCGGCGGTGCACAAGCTGCGCGCGGATGTGGCCGAGCTCTTCGGCAAGACCATCGGCACCGATCCGCAGAACAGCGACATTCACTATCTCGCCGAAAGCCAGCGCATGAACACGCGGCCGTACTTCGTGCGCGAGAAGACGGCGGGCATGACCGGCTGCAACTTCGCGGTTGCGGAAACGGGCACGGTCGTCGTGTGCACGAACGAAGGCAACGCGGATTTGTCGGCGAACGTGCCGCCGCTGCATATCGCGTCGATCGGCATCGAGAAGCTTATTCCGACGATCGCCGATCTCGGCGTGTTCGTGCGCATGCTGTCGCGCAGCGCGCTCGGGTCGCCGATCACGCAGTACACGTCGCACTTTCGCCAGCCGCGTCCGGGCACGGAGATGCACTATATCCTCGTCGACAACGGCCGCGCCGAGCGGCTCGCGATGGACGATTTCTGGTACTCGCTCAAATGCATCCGCTGCGGCGCGTGCATGAATACGTGTCCGGTGTATCGGCGCAGCGGCGGGCTTTCCTATGGCGGAACGTATTCCGGGCCGATCGGCGCGATCATCAATCCGACCCACGACCTGAAGCGCTACAGCGCGCTGCCGTTCGCCTCGACGATGAACGGCAGTTGCACCAACGTCTGCCCGGTGAAGGTGAACATCCACGAGCAGATCTACAAGTGGCGCGAGGTGATCGCGGAGAAACACGAAGTGCCGTTCGTGAAGCAGGAAGTCCTGAAGATGGCGGGGCGACTGCTCGCGAGTCCGACGCTTTATCGCGCGACGGTGGCGTCGCTCGGCGGCGCGCTGAAGCGCCTGCCCAATTTCGTGCTCTACAACCCGCTCAACATCTGGGGACGTCAGCGCGATTTGCCCGAAGCGCCCGCCGAGACTTTTCACGAGTGGTACAAGAAAAACCGGAAGCCTGAAAAATGACGACTCGCGAAGCTTTTCTTTCGAAGATCCGCGCGGCGCAGCCTGCATCGCGTCCGCGTCCCGATGTGCCGCTCTTTCCGACGCCCGAAGGCGATCATCTGAAGGCGCGTTTCACGGCGGCGCTCACCGCGATGGGCGGCACGTGTATCGACGCTGGTGGTCTGGACGATGTGAACGCGCTGATCGCGTCGCGCTTCCCGGACGCGAAGGTGATCGCGTCGGCGGTGCCTGGGGTCGAGGGCACGCGGCCGCTTTCGCCCGATACGCCGCCGGCGTCGCTCCAGGATGTCGATGTGGGCGTCGTGAGAGGGCGTTTCGGCGTCGCGGAAACGGGCTCGGTGTGGTTCAGCGAGCAAGAATATGTCGTGAACTCAGTCGGCTATCTGTCGCAGCATCTCGTCGTGCTGCTCGATCCCGCGCTGCTCGTCGAGGGCTTGCAACAGGTGTATCGACGGCCCGATTTCGCATCGGCGCGCTATGCGGTGCTCGTGACGGGACCGTCCGCGACGGCGGATATCGAAGGCGTGTTGATTCGCGGCGCACAAGGCGTGCGCTCACTCACCGTCGTGTGGCTTGCGTGAAGCATCAGTGCTTCCAGACGGCGGAAAAGCAAAAAGCCCAATCATATGACTGGGCTTTTTGGCTGAAGCTTTTGGCTCCCCGACCTGGGCTCGAACCAGGGACCTACGGATTAACAGTCCGGCGCTCTACCGACTGAGCTATCGGGGAACAACTGAGATATCTGCTGCTGAGATAAAAAACCCAGCCGATTGACTGGGTTCTTTTGAAACCGACTTGCTGGAGTTTTTGGCTCCCCGACCTGGGCTCGAACCAGGGACCTACGGATTAACAGTCCGGCGCTCTACCGACTGAGCTATCGGGGAACATCTACAGCAGAGAAGCGAAATTATAGGGGGCTGAGATTATCGTGTCAACGCCCAATCTTCACTCGAAAAGCAAATTTTTGCAGTCAAACCGAAGCGTGATGCGAACAAACGCGCGATTTAACGCTCGAGCAGGTTCAGCTTGTCCTTGACGTCCTTGAAGTCGTCGGCCTCGGGCAGCGAGCCCTTCGTCTTCGTGATGCTGGGCCAGTTACGCGCGAGGTCGGCGTTCAGTTCGGTGAAGTGCTGCTGGTCCCCGGGTACGTCTTCTTCGGCGTAGATCGCGTTCACCGGGCACTCGGCCACGCAAACGGCGCAGTCGATGCACTCGTCCGGATCGATCGCGAGAAAGTTGGGACCTTCGCGGAAGCAATCCACCGGGCACACGTCCACGCAATCGGTGTACTTGCACTTGATGCAGCTTTCGGTCACAACGTGAGTCATTCAGGCTCCTGCATGCGGAATTCTTGGGGGCGGCGCCCTGAGCGGCTACGTGGGCCGGGAGGTGCGCGTATCGAAACGCGTATTGTAGCGTAACGGTAAAAGCGGGCGCGAGCCGCACGCAGCGCGCTTTATATCGATTCGTGATGTACGTATGCGCCGCTTCGCAAAAGGGCGGGGCATGAGTCATGCCGTCGTACACATTCGGGTAACATGGCCTAAAGGCATACGGCCTGGCGCCGGGCGCACGGCCAATTCGCGTGGATGTTCCAGTCAGAACCATGATCATCAATTCGCTGCTCGATACCGACCTCTACAAGTTCACGATGATGCAGGTCGTGCTGCATCATTTTCCCGCGGCGCATGTCGAATATCGCTTCCGCTGTCGCACGCCGAACGTGGATCTCGTGCCGTACATCGACGAGATTCGCGACGAGGTGCGCCAGCTCTGCAATCTGCGCTTCAAGGAAGAAGAGCTGGATTATCTGCGGCGCATGCGCTTCATCAAGAGCGACTTCATCGATTTCCTCGCGCTCTTTCATCTGAATGAGAAGTCCATCCGTATCGCACCGTCGCCCAAGAATAATGGCGAGATCGACATCGAAATCGAAGGGCCGTGGCTGCACACGATCCTCTTCGAGATTCCGGTGCTCGCAATCGTCAACGAGGTCTATTTCCGCAACACGCAGCGCAAGCCCGAGTACGAAACCGGCCGCACGCGTCTGCGCGAGAAGATCAAGCTGCTCGCCACGCCGCCCGAATATTCCGACTGCAAGATCGCCGATTACGGCACGCGCCGCCGCTTTTCGGGACAGTGGCACGAGGAGGTCGTGCTGACGCTGAAGGACAAGCTCGGCGCGCAGTTCGCCGGCACGAGCAACTGTTTCTATGCGATGAAGCATGGCCTGCGGCCGCTCGGCACGATGGCGCATGAATACCTGCAGGCGTGTCAGGCGTTGGGCCCGCGGCTGCGCGACTCGCAGATTTTCGGCTTCGAGATGTGGGCGAAGGAGTATCGCGGCGATCTCGGCATCGCGCTGTCGGACGTCTACGGCATGAAGGCGTTCCTGCGCGACTTCGACATGTACTTCTGCAAGCTGTTCGACGGCGCGCGCCACGATTCCGGCGATCCCTTCGACTGGGGCGAGCGCCTTCTCAGGCATTACGAGGAGAACCGCTGCGACCCGCGCACCAAGGTGCTCGTGTTTTCCGACGCGCTCGACATCCCCAAGGTGCTGCAGCTCTATCAGCAGTTTCGCGGGCGCTGCCAGCTCGCGTTCGGCGTCGGCACGAATCTCACCAACGATCTCGGCTATCAGCCGCTGCAGATCGTCATCAAGATGGTCCGCTGCAACGGCCAGCCGGTCGCCAAGCTCTCGGATTCGCCCGGCAAGAACATGTGCGACGACAAGGCCTATCTCGCCTATCTGCGTCAGGTGTTCGGCATCGAGCAGCCGGTCGGCGACGACTGACGGCATTGCAGCCGTGCGTTCGGCCTATGCCGTTCGGCCGAGGTTCGTGCGCGTATGTCGCTCGCTATAATTCGAACGCGTCGTCGATCAGTCCGGCGCGTTCGAATCTCAAGCACGCCAACACGAGGACGGCACCATGGATACATCGGTCGCGCGCCGCAATATTCTCGCGCGCATTCGCAACGCGCAGGGCCGTCGCGGCACGCCTACGGAAGCCGAGCGCGAGGCGGCGCAAGAGTATGTCGAGCGGCATCCGGCGGGTCCGCGTCCTCCGTTGCCTCAGACCCGTGACGAGCTGATCGCGCGCTTCAGGCTCGAAGCCGAGCGTCTTTCCACGACGATCGCCGAAGTGGAATCGCTCGCGGACGCACCCGCCGAAGCCGCGCGCTATCTTCAGTCGCTGAACCTTCCCGTCGATGTCGTCGCGTGGCCGGCGCTCGGCGATCTGCCCTGGGCGCAAGCGGGCATTCAGGCGGCGCTGCGCAAACCGGCGGACGCCGATCTCGTCGGCATCACCGGCTGTTTTTGCGCGACAGCCGAAACCGGTTCGCTCGTGCTGCTCTCAGGCGCCGATACACCCGCATCCGGCGCGCTTCTGCCTCAGACGCATATCGCCATCGTGCCGACGTCGCGCATCGTCGCGGCGCACGAAGACGCGTTCGCGTTGATGCGCGCCGAGCGGGGCGATCTCCCGCGCGCGGTGAACTTCGTTTCGGGGCCGTCGCGCACCGGCGATATCGAACAGACCATCGTGCTCGGCGCGCATGGGCCGTATCGCGTGCATGTGATCATCGTGCGCGGGGCCTGAGCACGATGCGACGTTTCGTTTCCGGCGCGCTGTGCGCGGGGCTGGCGCTCATCGCCGCACCCGCCAGCGCGGCGACACCCGATGGCGCGACGCTTCCGGCTACGTGGGGCATTCCGTTCATCGGCGTCCTGCTTTCCATCGCGGTGTTTCCGCTCATCGCGCCGAAGCTCTGGCATCACCACTTCGGCAAGATCGCGGCCGCGTGGACCGTCGCGTTTCTCGCGCCGTTCGCGCTCGCGTTCGGGCCCGGCACGGCGGGCGGCGTACTGATTCACGCGATGCTCGAAGAGTACGTGCCGTTCATCGTCCTGCTGGCGTCGCTCTATACGGTCGCGGGCGGCATCTGCGTGCGCGGCAATCTGCACGGCTCACCGCGTCTGAATACGGGGCTGCTCGCGCTCGGCACCGCGCTCGCGAGCATCATGGGCACGACGGGCGCGGCCATGCTGCTGATCCGTCCGCTCTTGCGCGCGAACGACAATCGCAAGCATGTCGTGCATGTCGTCGTGTTCTTTATTTTTCTTGTCGCGAATGCGGGCGGCTCGCTCACGCCGCTCGGCGATCCGCCGCTCTTCCTCGGCTTTCTGAACGGCGTCGGCTTCTTCTGGACGACAGTGCATCTCGCACTGCCGATGCTCTTCGTCTGCGGCGTGCTGCTCGTGGTGTTCCACGTGCTCGACAGCTACTACTGGCGCAGGCACGACGCGCGGCCCGCCTTTCTCGATCCGACGCCCGACACGCCGCCGCTCGGTATCGACGGCAAGATCAATTTCGCGTTGCTCGCCGTGATCGTCGTGCTCGTGTTGATGAGCGGCGTATGGAAGCCCGGCATCGCGTTCGACGTGTTCGGCACCGAGGTGAAATTGCAGAATCTCGTGCGCGACGTGCTGCTCATGGCCGTGCTCCTTGCCTCGCTCGCGCTCACGCCGAAAAGTGCGCGCGCGGGCAACGCGTTCGACTGGGCGCCCATCGCGGAAGTGGCGAAGCTGTTCGCGGCCATCTTCATTACGATCGCGCCCGTCATCACGATCCTGCGCGCGGGCGAGGCGGGCGCGTTCGCCGGCATCGTGCACGCGGTGTCGGATGCGCACGGCAAGCCGATCGACATCGCTTACTTCTGGGCGACGGGCCTGCTGTCCTCGTTCCTCGACAACGCGCCAACCTACCTCGTGTTCTTCAATCTCGCGGGTGGCGATGCGCACACGCTCATGACCACCGACGCCACGACGCTCGCCGCCATCTCCGCGGGCGCGGTCTTCATGGGCGCGAACACGTATATCGGCAATGCGCCGAATTTCATGGTGAAGGCGATCGCGGAATCGCGCGGCGTGCACATGCCGAGTTTCTTCGGCTATATCGCATGGTCGGGCGTGGTCCTCCTGCCGATTTTCGCCGTTCTGGGCTGGCTATTTTTCTAGGAGCAATCGATGAAGAAGGTACTTGTCGCGCGTCCCACCTTTCCCGATGTGATCGAGCGCCTGAAACAGTATTTCGATGTCGACGTGAACCTCGGCGACGTGCTTCCGCAGGACGAGTTCGCGCGCCGTATCGCCGACAAGGACGGAGCGTTCACCGCGGGCGAGTGGGTCGGCGAGAAGGAACTGGCGGGCGCACCGAACCTGAAAGTCGTCGCGAACATGGCGGTCGGCTACAACAACTTCGACATGAAGGCCTTCGACGCGCACAAGGTCCTCGGCACCAACACGCCGAACGTCCTGAACGAGACCACCGCCGATTTCGGCTGGGCGCTGATGATGGCGGCTGCGCGCCGCGTCACCGAATCCGAACACTATCTGCGCGCGGGCAAGTGGCAGAAGTGGTCGTTCGATTCGTTCCTCGGCGCCGATGTGTACGGATCGACGCTCGGCGTGATCGGCATGGGACGCATCGGACAGGCGCTCGCGCGGCGGGCGGGCGGCTTCGACATGCGCGTGATCTATCACAATCGCTCGCGTGTCGCGCCCGAGATCGAGGCGCAGCTGAGCGCCGAATACGTGTCGAAGGAAGACCTGCTCAAGCGCGCGGATCATGTCGTGCTCGTGCTGCCGTACACGAAGGAGAACCATCACACGATCGGCGCGTCCGAGCTCGCGCTGATGAAGCCCACGGCGACGCTCACGAACATCGCGCGCGGCGGCATCGTCGATGATGCGGCGTTGATCGTCGCATTGCGCGACAAGCGCATCGCGGCGGCGGGCATCGACGTGTTCGAGGGAGAGCCGGACTTCAACCCGGATTTCCTGCTGCTCGACAACGTGGTGCTGACGCCGCACATCGCGAGCGCGACCGAGGGCACGCGCCGCGCGATGGCCAATCTGGCGGCGGACAACCTCATCGCCGGGCTCGGCGAAGGGCCGCGCGCCGGAAATCCGCCCAACCCGATCAATCCGGACGTGCTGAAGAAATGACGGAATTGCTGTATGGCGCTGTCGCTGTGTTGGCGATCGCGCTGGTCGTGTCGCTTTTTGCGCTCATCGTCGCGATTCGGCGTAACTCGAACGCGCATATTTACGATGAATTCGAGGCGCTCACCGATCGCGTGAACGACATGGGCGAGGCGCATGCGCGCGCGCAAGAGCGGCTCGAACGCGGGCTGCGAGGCGACATTGCCGAGAGCGCGCGCGTGTCGCGCATGGAATCGCAAAGCGGCTTCACGCAATTCCATCAGACGCTCGCGACGCAACTGGCGAGCACGTCGAGCGTGCAGAACGCGCAGTTCGACGCGCTCGCCCAGCAACTCGCGCAACAAAGCCAGCAGGCGCGCGAGGATCAGGGCAACGCGCTGAAGCGTTTCGCCGATTCCATGTCGCTGCATCTGTCGCAGATGTCGGAGGCGAACGAGCGTCGGCTCGGCGAAGTGCGCGCGACGCTCGAAGCGCGTCTGAAGGACATCGAGGCCAACAACGCGACGAAGCTCGACGAGATGCGCCGAACCGTCGACGAAAAGCTGCACGCAACGCTCGAACAGCGGCTCGGCGAGTCGTTCAAGCTCGTGTCGGATCGGCTGGAGCAAGTGCATCGCGGGCTCGGCGAAATGCAGACGCTCGCGGCCGGCGTCGGCGATCTCAAGAAGGTGCTCACCAACGTCAAGACGCGCGGCATCTGGGGCGAAGTGCAGCTCGAATCGCTGTTGGAGCAATTGCTTACGCCGGATCAGTACGCAAAGAACGTCGCGACGATTCCGAAGAGCAACGAGCGCGTCGAGTTCGCGATCAGGCTACCTGGCCGGCACGATGCGCCAGGCGCGCCGGGCGACGCCGCGACGCCCGTGTGGCTGCCTATCGACGCGAAGTTTCCTCGTGAGGACTACGAGCGCCTGATCGACGCGCAGGAGAGGGCGGACGTGGTCGGAGTCGAAGACGCGTCGCGCGCGCTCGAAGGCCGCCTGCGCGCGGAAGCGAAATCGATCGCGCAAAAGTACGTCGCGCCGCCGCACACCACGGACTTCGCGTTGCTGTTTTTGCCGACCGAAGGACTCTACGCGGAAGTGCTGCGCCGCCCCGGCCTGAGCGATTCGCTGCAGCGTGATTATCGGGTGACGATCGCCGGACCGACCACGTTGACCGCGCTGCTCAACAGCCTGCAGATGGGTTTCCGCACGCTCGCCATCGAGAAGCGTTCGAGCGAAGTGTGGCAGGTCCTCGGCGCGGTGAAGACCGAGTTCGGCAAGTTCGGCGAAGTGCTGGCGAGAACGAAGTCGCAGCTCGAAACCGTCACGCGCTCGATCGAAGCTGCGCAGACGCGCACGCGGCAGATGGGCAAGCGCCTACGCGATGTCGAGGCGCTGCCGGGAGAACAGACGGCGGGGCTGTTGGGCGATGCGCTCGGAGATCCGTCATCGCCGGAAAGCGACGACGACCTGTGACTTACTGGGCGAGGCGTTCGAGCGGCTCGCCGGTCACGCGCACGATGCGCCAGTCGGGGAGAACCGTCGCGCCCATCTTCTCGTAGAAGTCGATGGCGTTCTGATTCCAGTCGAGCACAGACCACTCGAAGCGGCCGCACTGACGCTCGACCGCGAGCGCGGCGAGCTTCTTCAGCATCAGCGTGCCGAGACCGCTGCCGCGCATCGACGGACGCACGTACAGGTCTTCGAGATAAAGGCCACGTTTGCCGAGAAAGGTGGAGAAGTTCTGAAAGAAGAGCGCATAGCTCACGACTTCCCCTTCCTGCTCCGCGACGAGCGCTTCCGCGGCGGGACGCGCGCCGAAAAGGGCCTCGTGCACGCCTTCCCTGGTCGCGATGAACAGATGCGTGAGCTTCTCGAACTCCGCGAGCTCGTACATCAGGCCGAAGATGGCGGCGACGTCGGCGGGTGTGGCGGCGCGGATCGTCGCATTCCCGTTCGCCGTACTCATGCTTCCTCCGGCGCGTCGGACAACACGATTTCGATGCCGCCGAAACGCGACGCCACCCAGTTGTACGCGTGGCACGCGATCCACAGCAGGATGAAACCGAGAATCGCGTTGAGCAGCAGCGCGCTCGTGACGGTGCTCACTTCCACCGAGCCGTATCGCACGAACGCGACCACGACGCCGAGCAGCACGATGGGCACGCTGAAAGTCAGGTACACGAGGATCAGCGCCTTGGCGGTCTGTCCGGGTGCAATGAATGAGATCTGCTTTTTCATGGAAGGAAAGCCCCGTCTATCGATGTAGGAATGTTTGTGCTGGCGACGTTCGTTGCGGCGCGCGTCAGATCAGGCCGTCGAACGGCACGATCTCGATATCGTCGCCGGCGTCGATGTCGCCGCGCGCGTGCTCGAGCACGATGAAGCAGTTGGCTTCGCTCATCGAGCTGAGCACGCCGGAACCTTGCGGGCCGGTGGTGACGACGCGAAAGCGGCCGTCGTCGTCGCGCGTTGCGATGCCGCGCTGGAACTCGGTGCGGCCCGCGCGTTTTTTCATCGGCTCGGCGGCGCTCGCGCGGATGACCGTGAGCGGTTGGCGCGTCGCACCGGACATCGCAATAAGCGCCTCGCGCACGATGAAGTAGAAGGTCGCCATCACGGCGACCGGATTGCCCGGCAAGCCGAAGAAGAGCGCCGACTTGCCAGTGCCCGCCCGCGCGCCTGACCACAGGCGGCCGAACGCGAGAGGCCGGCCCGGGCGCATCGCGATCTTCCAGAAGGCGACGTCGCCGAGCGAATTCATCAGCTCGCGCGTGAAGTCCGCGTCACCGACAGACACGCCTCCCGAACTGATGACGACATCCGCGCTTTCGGTCGCATGGCGCAGCGCCTTTTCGAGCGATGCGCGGTCGTCGCGCACGATGCCGAGATCGACCGTTTCGACGCCAAGGCGTTTAAGCATCGCGAAGAGCGTGTAACGGTTGCTGTCGTAGAGACTGCCCGGGCTCAGCGTTTCGCCGACCGAGCGCAATTCGTCGCCCGTCGAAAAGAAGGCCACGGTGAGGCGCTTGCGAACGGACACTTCGCCGATGCCAAGCGACGCGAGCAGACCCAGGTCCGATGCGCGCACGACGCGGCCAGCGAGCAGCGCCGGCTTGCCTTTCGCGAGATCCTCGCCCGAGAGACGCCGGTTCTGGCCCGCGCGGATCTTCGCATTGGAGAAGCGGATCGCATTGCCTTCGCGCGTGACGAGCTCCTGCGGCACGACGGTGTCGCAGCCCGGCGGAATGAGCGCGCCCGTCATGATGCGTACACACTCGCTCGCACCCGGCTCGCGTTCGAACGGCTTTCCGGCGAGCGCGGTGCCCGCGACGGACAAATCGAGCGTATCGCCACCGCGCGAGAGCGCCTCGCCGGCGAACGCGTAGCCGTCCATCGCGGAGTTGTCGAACGCGGGCACGTCGATGGGCGAGATCACGTCGTCGGCAAGCACGCGGCCGAGCGCGTCGTGCAGGCCCACGCGCTCGACCTGCGTGTCCCGCGTGCGCGGCATGGCCCACTGACGCACGATTTCCTGCGCGGCTTCGACAGGAAGCGCATTCGGATCGTACTGGGCGACGCAGGCGGAGAGGTCCTTGGACGTGGTCATGAATCGGCGTGAATCGCGCCGGAACCCGGCGAAGAAGCAGCCACGAGGCCGCGCGGTGGTAGAACGCCTGTACGCGGATTGCCGCAATGGCGGACGTGAGAATCAGCGGCGTTCCAGCTCGGCCAGCTGCTGTAAATCATTGATATTGTAAAACGCGCGTTCATCGTGAAATCGCACTTCCACCGGCTTGTGGCGCGCGTACCACGCGCGGACCTTGCGTTCTCCGCGGTCGAGCCAGGCGTCGAGATCGTCGGCGAGCGAGGTGCGCAGGAGCGCGAAAACCGGATGCGCCATGACTTGCCCGGACGCATCGATTGTTGCGGCGTACGCAACGTCGCCGCCATGCGCGTCGAGCGCTTGCATCAACGTGACGCCGATATGTTCGTCGACGAAAGGCGCGTCGCAAGGCGCGGTCAGCACATATTGCGTGGTCGCGGCGCGCAGTGCGGCGGCGATGCCGGCGAGCGGCCCCGGATAATCCGCTCGTGTATCGGGGATGACGCGCGCGCCGAACGCAGCGCCGAGGCGCTCGTAATCTTCGATCGAACGGTTTGCGCTGATCAGGAGCGCGTCAGCCTGAGGCGCGATGCGTCGCATGACATGCAGTGCGAGCGGCTCGCCGTGAAACGGCTGCATGCCTTTGTCGACGCCGCCCATGCGCGAACCGCGTCCGCCCGCGAGCACGAGCGCGGTGACAGTCGAGGCGGAATGGGCGTTCAGCACGAGCGATCCGACGCGCTCAGCCGCCGATGTACGACATCTCGACGCGACGCGCATCGTCGCGCGACGGCGCCGATGCGCTGCCGCGCAATTGCGAATAGCGGTCGCCGCGCGCTTCCCAGATGCGTGCGACGGCCGTCGCGACTTCCTCGTCGCTCGCGCCGCTGCGGATCAGGCCGCGCAGGTCGTGGCCCGATACCGCGAAGAGACACAGATAGAGCTTGCCTTCGGTCGAGAGCCGCGCGCGCGTGCAGGAGTCGCAAAAGGCGCGCGTGACGCTGGAAATCACGCCGATTTCGCCGCTGCCGTCGCGATAGCCCCAGCGCTGCGCCGTTTCGGCCGCGGTATGGGCTTCGAGCGGTTCGAGCGGGAAATGCGCGTCGATGCGCTCGACCACTTGCGCCGACGGCAGCACTTCGCTCATGTTCCAGCCGTTCGACGCACCGACATCCATGTATTCGATGAAGCGCAGAACCGCGCCGCTGCCTTTGAAATGGCGCGCCATCGGCACGATTTCCTGATCGTTCGTGCCGCGCTTCACGACCATGTTCACCTTGATCGGATCGAGGCCGGCGGCTTGGGCCGTTTCGATGCCGTTCAGCACGTCGGCGACGGCGAAATCGGCGTCGTTCATACGGCGGAAGAGCGCATCGTCCAGCGCGTCCAGGCTGACCGTGACGCGCGACAGGCCCGCGTCCCTCAGAGACCGGGCCTTGCGCGCGAGCAGCGAGCCGTTCGTGGTGAGCGTCAGGTCGAGCGGACGGCCTTCCGGCGTGCGCAGGAGCGCGAGCCGCTCGATCAGGAATTCGATATTCTTGCGCAGAAGCGGCTCGCCGCCCGTCAGGCGAATCTTCTCGACGCCATGCGCGACGAACACGCGCGCAAGCCGCTCGATCTCTTCGAACGAGAGCAGGGCGGCGTGCGGGAGAAACTGGTAATCCTTGTCGAACACTTCGCGCGGCATGCAGTACACGCAGCGGAAGTTGCAGCGGTCCGTCACCGAAATGCGCAAGTCGCGCAGCGGGCGCGCGAGCGTGTCCGTGAGCAATCCGGACGGCGACGCCGTCACGCCGGAGAAATCCGGGATTGCGCTGACGTCGGCGAGAGGAATGATGCGTCGGGACATGATGACTCGGGGCTTGGCCTGCGGCCTTGTTCGAATGATGGTTACACCGTCTCATTTTAGCGGAACCGGACGTAAGGACGCACCGACACTAAGTCGCGGTTTTCCCTTGTCATCGACCAAAAAAAACGCCATCGACCGGAATCGATGGCATTTTTTCTGCTGCTGCCGGTTCACCGAAGCGAACCGGCTCGTGCGAGCGCGCTTAGTGGACGTGCTTACCCGTTTCCACTTGCTGCATCGGCGTGGTGTCGGCCGGCGGGAGCACCTTGCGCTCGCGCGGCACGCGCACTGCGGCCGGCTCGCGCGCGGCGGCGGCGTTCGCCTCGCGCAGCTTGCTTTCGTCGGTGTTGACCCAGACGAGACCGGCTTGCTCCAGCATCGGCATGAGCGTTTCGACGGCGATCGGCTTCGACGTCGCGGGCGCGGCCGGGGCGGCGGACTTCACCGGCTCAGCAACGACGGCGACCGGCTCTTGCGCGGCCACGGGCGTCGGCGCTTGCACTTCCGTGCTCTCGACAGGCGTTACCGGCTCGACGATCGTCGCTTCCGGCGTCGGCGCAACCGCGGCGGTTTTCACCGGCTCGGCGACTTCGACGGGCTCAGCCGCTACAGGCTCGACGGGCGTCGGCGCCGTTTCGACGGGCTTTACCGCTTCGACCGGCTTCGGCGCTTCCGTCGCGGCGGGCGCGAACGGATCGGCGGTTGTCGTGTCGGCAACCTTCGGCGACGGGCCGAACGGATTCTCGACCGGCGTCGCGGAAGCGGGCTTCGCGAAGACATCGAACGTGGCCGGTTCGGGCGTTTGCGACTTCAGCTCGAACGGCTCGGCTTCGACGGCCTTGGCGACCGGCGCCGCTTCGGCTGCTGCGGGCGCTTGTTCTTGCGCTTCTGCCTTCGCCTCGACCGGCGTCGCAACCGGCTGCTCGATGACCTGGTCGACCGGTTGCGGTGCGACCGGGCGGCTTTCGCGACGCGCGGACGCTTCCTGCGCGGCTTCGGCGTCGAACACGCCGGCTTGCGCGGAGACGCTTTCGGCGGAGCCTTCTGCTTCGGCGACGTCGGCTGCGTGATTCACGGTCATGCCGTCTTCATCGCGATCGCGGCGGCCACCACGACGGCCACGGCGACGGCGGCGACGCTCTTCGCCCTCACGCGCCGCTGCCTGTTCGGCGGCGTCGATGCCAGCCTGTTGCGCATCGAGATTGAGTTGCGTCGCTTCGACGATTTCCGACGGCACCGTTTCGCCCTGCGTCAGCGCCTCGACGGCGGCTTCCGGTTGCGGCTTGCGGCGCTCGCCGCGTTCCGCGCGCTCGGTGCGCTCACCGCGATCAGTGCGTTCACCGCGTTCGGCACGCTCGCCACGGTCGGGGCGTTCGCGGCGTTCCTGACGCTCGGCCGCTTCCGGACGGGCGGCGCGTTCCGCGTTGCGATCGCGCGTTTCACGCGGTTCACGTGCTTCACGCGGCTCGCGGGGTTCGCGTGCCTCACGCGGTTCACGGGTCTCGCGGGGTTCGCGGACTTCGCGCAGCTCGCGTCCTTCACGGCCGCCACGCGGTTCGCGATCCTCGCGACGCGCGCCCTGGCGGCTCGCGCCGTTGCTACCCGTCGCGGTGCCTGCCGCAGCGCCTTCGCGTCCGGCGCCGCTGCCGCCGCCACGACGGTTGCGATTGCGATCGCCGCCGCCCGTGCGCTCGCCGCGTTCACGCGGAGCGCGCGTGGCCGGTTGAGCTTCCACCGGTGCCGGAGCGGGCTGCGCTTGCGGCTGAATGCCGAACAGATTCTTGATCCACGCGATGAAACCGCCGCTGGCCGGCGCGGGCGCCGCAACGGGCGCGGCCTCGACGGGCGCCGGCTTGACCGGTGCGCTCGGCGCCGGCTTTTCGGGCGTGATGCCCTTCACGGCCGCTTCCTGCTTCGGCTTCACTTCCTCGGTGCGCTTGCTGTAGCCGGTTTCCGACTCCAGCTCGCTCGCCGCTTCGACGGCCATCTTCCACGACGAGCGCGGTTCGTCGAGGCGTGCATCGTCGTGACGCAGACGTTCCAGCTTGTAGTGCGGCGTTTCGAGATGCTTGTTCGGGATCAGAACGACGTTGACCTTGAAACGCGACTCGATCTTGTTGATTTCCGAGCGCTTTTCGTTCAGCAGGAAGGCGGTCACCTCGACCGGCACCTGGCAGTGGATCGCCGCGGTGTGTTCCTTCATCGCTTCTTCCTGAATGATCCGCAGCACTTGCAGCGCGGACGATTCGGTATCGCGGATATGACCCGTGCCGTTGCAGCGCGGGCAGGTCACATGGCTGCCTTCGGACAGCGCCGGGCGCAGACGCTGACGCGACAGCTCCATCAGGCCGAAGCGCGAAATCTTGCCCATTTGTACGCGCGCGCGGTCGTGCTTGAGCGCATCTTTCAGGCGCTGCTCGACTTCGCGCTGGCTCTTGGCCGACTCCATGTCGATGAAGTCGATCACGATCAGCCCGCCCAGATCGCGCAGACGCAACTGGCGCGCGACTTCGTCGGCGGCTTCGAGGTTGGTGCGCGTGGCGGTTTCCTCGATATCCGCGCCCTTGGTCGCGCGCGCCGAGTTCACGTCGATGGCGACGAGCGCCTCGGTGTGATCGATCACGATCGCGCCGCCCGAGGGCAGCGGCACCGTGCGCGAGTACGCCGTTTCGATCTGATGCTCGATCTGGAAGCGCGAGAAGAGCGGCACGTCGTCGTGATAGCGCTTCACCTTCGAGAGGTTGTCGGGCATCACGATGTCCATGAAGGCGCGCGCCTGATCATGGATTTCGGTCGTGTCGATGAGGATTTCGCCGATGTCCGGCTGGAAGTAATCGCGGATCGCGCGGATCACGAGGCTCGATTCGAGATAAATGAGCATCGGCTGGCCGGCGACGCCGCTCTGCGACGCGGCTTCGATCGCGCGCCAGAGTTGCATCAGGTAGTTCAGGTCCCACTGGAGCTCTTCCGCCGAACGGCCGATACCGGCGGTCCGCGCGATGATGCTCATGCCTTCCGGCAGTTCGAGCTGCGCCATGGTTTCGCGCAGTTCCTGCCGCTCGTCGCCCTCGATCCGGCGCGACACGCCGCCGCCGCGCGGGTTGTTCGGCATCAGGACGAGATAGCGTCCGGCCAGCGAAATGAACGTGGTCAGCGCCGCGCCCTTGTTGCCGCGCTCTTCCTTCTCGACCTGAACGATGAGTTCCTGGCCTTCGCGCAGCGCGTCCTGGATGCGCGCGGAGCGCATCTCGACGCCATCGCGGAAATACTGGCGGGCGACTTCCTTGAACGGCAGAAAACCGTGGCGGTCTTCGCCGTAGTTGACGAAGCAGGCTTCGAGCGACGGCTCGATGCGGGTGATAACTCCCTTGTAGATATTGCCTTTGCGCTGTTCGCGTCCGGCGGTTTCGATGTCGATGTCGATGAGCTTCTGCCCATCGACGATGGCGACGCGCAATTCTTCTTGCTGCGTCGCGTTAAACAGCATGCGTTTCATGAAACGGCTCCAGAGCGGCTCCGTCCTTCCTCGTCGGGCGAATCGGCGTCAGTGACAGGTAACGTCACGCGCGCGAAGCGGGAGGGTGGGCGTGCCACGCTTTTTTGTGTGTTGTCACAAAGCACGCTGGAGCGGGACTTCTGGCGGGAGAATTGCCGAAAGCAGGCGTTGGCGCCCGAATGGGGCAGCCGCGCCGTGGGGCTCATTGCGAAACAACTGCGAGGCGTCGGATGCGTCGCGCGGCGCGTGGCGAGGATGAACGGCGGCGCTGCGGCTGCGCGTCTCAAAAAAGACGCGCCGAACCGACCCGCGCTCTTGCGAAAAGCCTGATTCCTCCCAACGGCGGCTGCGGGACGAACGGTCTCGCGCAAACCAGCGCGATGCTTCGTGACCGATCCTCTTCGCTGCCATACCGCGCCGGCGCGGCCGCGGGCTCGATTGCTCCCGTCGGCTCGCGGCCGTGTGTCTCGCCTCATTTTGCGGCGTCGGCGCGCTTCGCAGAATTCAGCGCAGCAGCGGTTTTCGCCGGCAATTGTTCGCAAAACCGGCGAGCGTCGATTTGCCTATTTCTCCCGCTCGATGGCAGGGTCGATTCGGGCTGGCTTCCGGCTTTGCTTGCCGGGCGCCGTCGCTTCTCGCCGATAAAATTCTTTTTGACCAAAAATCCGTTACCGTCGACGATCGACTCGACCGAACGCGCCTGTGGGCTCCGTCCCTGCCGGTGATATCGCCGTGCGTGCAACTCGTCGCTCTCGATTTCCGGGTGAGCAACCGACCTCGGGCGCAAGTAAAATGATGGTTTATCGCTTGCACCTGTACAGTCTGATCAATCTCGGCCGCTGCTTGATCTTAAGCGTCGACCTTTTCAGGCTGTTCGCAAATTATATTCAGAATGAATGAGTTAGGCAAAACATCCCATAAACGGGTCGCAAGCGAGCAAGTGTCGATGATCGAAGTCGACGAAACCGCCGCCGGTCAGCGAATCGACAATTTTTTGCTGCGCGTCTGCAAGGGCGTCCCCAAAAGCCACATTTACCGCATTCTCCGCAGCGGGGAAGTGCGCGTGAACAAGGGGCGCATCGACGCGGCGTACCGGCTCGAACTGGGCGACCTCGTGCGCGTCCCGCCGATTCGCACCGCGCAGCAGGACGAGGCGCCGGTGTCGTCGAACGCGCCCGCCGCCGAATTCCCCATTCTTTTCGAGGACGACCATCTGATCGTCATCGACAAGCCATGCGGCGTCGCGGTGCATGGCGGCAGCGGCGTCGCGTTCGGCGTGATCGAGCAATTGCGCAATGCGCGGCCGCACGCGAAGTTCCTCGAACTGGTGCATCGGCTGGATCGCGAAACCTCCGGCGTGCTGATGCTCGCGAAAAAGCGCGCCGCGCTCGTCAATCTGCACGAGCAGATCCGCGAGAATCGCATCGACAAGCGTTATTACGCGCTCGGCCACGGCGACTGGCAGAGCGACTGGGGCCGCCGACGCATCGTGAAGGCGCCGCTGCACAAGTACGTCGCGGCGGACGGCGAGCGGCGCGTGCGCGTTCAGGAGAACGGTCTGCCGTCACACACCGTTTTCAATCTGATCGAGCGCTGGCACGACTACGCGTGGGTCGAGGCGGAACTGAAGACGGGGCGCACGCATCAGATCCGCGTGCATATGGCGAGCATCGGCCTGCCGATTGCTGGCGACGCCAAATACGGCGATTTCGCGCTGAACAAGGATTTGGCCCGTCCGAACGCCAAACCGTCGCTGAAACGCATGTTTTTGCACGCATATCGTCTGAAAATTACCCATCCCGCGACGGGCGAGCCGTTGCAGTTCGAAGCGCCGCTGCCCGTCGAATGCAAGCGGGTCATCGAGCAACTGAAAAATCGAGAGACAGCGTAAATGGCGCGGCAGCAATTTGATCTGATCGTTTTCGACTGGGACGGCACGCTGATGGATTCGACCGCCCACATCACGCGCAGCATTCAGGCTGCGTGCCGCGACCTCGGGCTGCCGGTTCCGGCGGATGAATCCGCGAGCTACGTGATAGGTCTGGGCCTGAAGGACGCGCTGCAAATCTGCGCGCCGACGCTCGATCCGTCCGACTATCCGCGCCTCGCCGAGCGTTATCGGTTTCATTTCCTGACGATGGGCCAGAAGACCGAACTCTTCGACGGCGTGCGCGAGTTGCTGCAGGAACTGCGCGATCTCGGCTATTTCCTCGGTGTCGCAACGGGCAAGAGCCGCGTCGGGCTGAATCGCGCGCTCGACGAATCGCGGCTCACGAGTCTCTTCGACGGCACGCGCTGCGCCGACGAAACATTCTCGAAACCGCATCCCGCGATGCTCCACGAGCTCACGCGCGAACTCGGCCAGGATCTCGGGCGCACGGTGATGATCGGCGACACCACGCACGATCTGCAAATGGCGATCAACGCGGGCGCGGCGGGCATCGGCGTCGGCTACGGCGCGCATCCGGCGGATTCGCTCGCGGCGCTCAAGCCGCAGTTTTGCGCCGACAGCGTCGCTTCGCTGGCGGGCTGGCTGCGGGAGCACGCGTGACGGCGCCCGCGGGGGACGCGATTCGCGTGTGCGCATCGGAAGAACTCGTCGATGGCGGCGCGGGCGTGCGCGTTCCGGCAACGGAAGCGAGCGGCGACGCCGTCGTCTTTTTCGTGCGCTACGACGGCAAGCCGCACGGCTACCTGAACCGCTGCGCGCACGTGCCGATGGAGCTCGACTGGAACGAGGGCCAGTTCTTCGAAAGCTCGGGCCTATACTTGATGTGCGCGACCCACGGGGCGATCTACGAGCCCGACACCGGAAAGTGTGTCGGCGGTCCGTGCCGCGGCGCGCGCCTTCGGCCCGTGACCGTCGAGGAACGCGATACGCCGGAAGGCCGCGCGGTCTTCTGGCTCCCCGACGACGCGTTGCGTCCCGCCTGACTCCCTTCTCATCACATCCATAACGCATGTCCGACAACATTCCGCCGCGCGGCAACGACAATTGGGAGCGCGACGCGCTCGAACGCATCGCGCTTGCCGCCATCCGCGAGCAGCGCGCCGCGCGGCGCTGGCGCATTTTCTTTCGCTTCGTGTTCCTTGGCGTGATCGCGCTGATCGCGTGGGGCGTGTTCGATTTCACCGGCGACCGCGTCGCGAAAGCCGGCAAGCACACGGCGCTCGTCGATTTGCAAGGCGAAATCTCCGCAAATAGCGATGCGAGCGCCGACAACATCGACGGGGCGCTTCAGAGCGCGTTCGAGGACGAAAACACGGCAGGCGTGATCCTGCGCATCAACAGCCCGGGTGGCAGTCCCGTGCAGGCGGGCATCATCAACGGCGAGATCCGGCGGCTGCGCACGAAATATCCGAAGACTCCGCTGTACGTGGTCGTCGACGACATGTGCGCGTCGGGCGGCTATTACGTCGCCGCGGCGGCCGACAAGATTTACGTCGACCGGGCGAGCATCGTCGGCTCGATCGGCGTGCTGATGGACGGATTCGGCTTCACCGGTTTGATGGACAAGCTCGGCATCCAGCGCCGCATCCACACGTCGGGTGCGAACAAGGGCGCGTTCGATCCGTTCTCGCCGGAAACGCCCGCGATGAACGCGCACGCGCAGGACATGCTCGACCAGATCCACACGCAGTTCATCGACGCCGTGAAACTGGGGCGCGGAAAACGCCTGAAAGACGATCCGGAGCTCTTTTCCGGCATGTTCTGGACGGGCGAGAAGAGCGTCGAACTCGGTCTCGCGGACGGTTTCGGCGACGCCAGCTACGTGGCGCGCGAGGTCATCAAGCAGCCGGATATCGTCGACTACTCGCAGAAGGAGAGCATCAGCGAGCGTGTAGTGCGGCGCTTCGGCGCTTCGGTCGGCGATGCCGCCATGCGCGCGCTCACGCTCGGCGGCAAGCCCCAGTTGCGCTGATTACGACGCCAGCAGCAGAAAAATCGCCGGACGCTTGTGCAGCTCCGGCGCGCTCTGTTTCTTCCAGTCGGCCGCGGTGCGCGTGACGATGGTTTCGCCAGCCAACGTCAGATCGACGGCGACGCAGATCAGCGTCGAAGGCGCGCAGGTGGCGATGAGCGTATCGAGCATCGCGCGGTTCCGGTACGGCGTCTCGATGAAAATCTGCGTCTGATTGGCCTTGCGCGATAGTTGCTCGAGTTCGCGCAAGCGCTTGCCGCGCTCGCTGGCGTCGACCGGCAGATAACCGTTGAACGCGAAACTCTGGCCGTTCATGCCCGAGGCCATCAGCGCGAGCAGAATCGAGCTCGGACCGACGAACGGCACGACCTTCACGCCGCGCTGATGCGCGCGCCGCACCAGCAGCGCGCCCGGATCGGCCACGGCAGGGCAGCCGGCCTCCGAGACGAGTCCCGCGTCGGTGCCGGCGAGAATCGGCGCCAGGAGTTTGTCGATTTCGGCGGGCGGTGTGTTGACATTCAACTCGCGCACTTCGATTTCCTGAATCGGCCGCTCCGTGCCCACTTTCTTCAAAAACGCGCGCGTCGTTTTCGCGTTTTCTCCGATGTAATACGCGAGCGCCGCCGCCTGCGCGCGCACCGGTTCGGGCAGGACGTGCGCGAGCGCATCGGCATCGCCTTCGCCGAGCGTATTCGGGATCAGATAGAGAACGCCGCTCATGCCGCCTCCAGAACCGGATATCCGGCGTTGACCAGCATGCCGGTCAGCGCGATCAGCGGCAAACCGATGAGCGCAGTCGGGTCGTTCGAGTCGATGGCTTCGAGAAGCGCGATGCCGAGGCCTTCCGCCTTCGCGCTGCCGGCGCAGTCATACGGCGTTTCGGCGCGCAGATAGGTTTCTATCTGCGCATCCGAATAGCGGCGAAATCGCACGCGGGTGACGATGTCGGCGGACTGCACGTCGCCCGTGCGGCTGTCGAACAGGCAGAGCGCGCTATGGAATTCGACGCTGCGGCCACGCATCGCCCGTAGCTGCGCGACGGCGTTTTCGTGCGTGCCGGGCTTGCCGATCTGCTTGCCGTCGAAGGTCGCGACCTGATCGGAGCCGATCACGAGCGCGCTCGCATGGCCGTCGAGGCGCTCGGCGGCGGCGCGCGCCTTGGCGATCGACAGTCGCACGGCGGTCGCTTCGGGCGTTTCGCCGGCGTGCGGCGTCTCATCGATATCGGGCGAGACGACATCGAAAGGAATGCGCAGGCGCGCTAGCAACTCGCGCCGATAAGGTGAACTGGACGCCAGAATCAGGCGCGGCGGCGTTTTTGAAGCTTCGGACATGGAGCGAATCCGGCAAAAAAGGGTGTAAAAACGACGGGCGGCGGGTCCGCCCTTAAGTATTTGACTCGAAAGAATAAAGCCGATATGATTTTGGGCTTTTCATCGGTACTTGCGCGGCGAAGCCGTCTCCTCGTGCCGATGAGCCGGTGGAAGAAGGCCTTCAGTCAGGCTTTGCCAAGAAGCACGAATGTCGGCTCGATGCAAATTCGGGCAAGCCACGCGTTCCTCGATGTAGCATCGCGGTGCATACTGAGCATTCACCGGAAGCACTAACCAAGCAAGGCCAAGCAGGAGCGCACATGACTCAGAATCCTGGCAAACCTGTGAGCCCCGCCGATCTGCGCGCGCTCGACATTTACGACTTCGCCAAAAGCGGCAGGCAAGCGGCCGGCGCGCTGCGCTTGTCGCAGATGCCGCGCATGTTAGCTGAAGTCCCGGCGGAAGCGCCAGACCGCGACACCGTGTTCACGTGGCAGGGCGAGGGCTCGACCCAGCCGGAATTGCAGAACGACGGCACGGAGGCGCCGCAGCCGTATCTGCGCCTCGCGGTGCACGGCTCGGTGTGGCTCATGTGTCAACGCTGCCTTCAGCCGTATTCGCAACATCTCGATGTCGATGCAACGTATCGGATCGTGGCGACGGAGGAAGAAGCGGACGAATTTCCGCTCGACGACGATGAAGTCGAAGTGATCGTAGGCTCGCGCCAGTTCGATCTCGTCGACTTGATCGAAGAGGAATTGTTGCTGTCCTTGCCGCTCGTGCCCAAGCACAACGTGTGTCCCGAGATCCACGAAAGTTTGCTCCCGGGCGATGCGGACGACGAGTCGGATGAAAGCGGTGCGCAGGAAGAGGATGACAAGCCGAATCCTTTTGCCGTTCTGGAGAAGCTGAAGCAAAGCGGACCCGACGACAAGAAGCACTGAAATGGTTTTGTAGCACGCAACAAACTGGTAGCGCGATGTGCGCACCCGATGGCCGAACGGCCGAGGGCTGTCGGCGGATCGGGCTGTGTTAGAATTCGCAAAATTTTTCTGGAGTAATCATGGCAGTTCAGCAAAACAAGAAGTCGCCGTCGAAGCGCGGCATGCACCGTTCCCACGACTTCCTCACGACGGCTCCGCTGGCTGTCGAGCCGAGCACGGGTGAAGTGCATCTGCGCCACCACGTGAGCCCGAACGGCTACTATCGTGGCAAGAAAGTCATCAAGACGAAGAACGACTAAGCGTTCGTCGACGCTTGATGCGCCCGTCGGAACCGTTTTGCGGGCACGCGGGCGCAACTCGCTCTTGACACTTTCCCGGTACGACGAGAAGGCGGCATTTCACTGCCGCTTTTTTGTGCCCGAAATTCGTCGCGTTCCATGACTGTAAAGATAACCATCGACTGCATGGGAGGCGACCACGGTCCAGCCGTGACCGTTCCCGCTGCCGTCAATTTCGTGCGCTCGCATCCCGACGCGCACCTGATGCTCGTCGGTCTCGAGCAGCCCATTCGCGCGCAGTTGAAGAAGTCGAAGGCGCTCGATGACCCGCGCCTGACCATCGTTCCCGCAAGCGAAGTCGTCGCGATGGACGATCCGGTCGAAGTCGCGCTGCGCAAGAAAAAAGATTCCTCGATGCGCGTCGCGCTCAACCTCGTGAAGGAAGGCGAGGCGCAGACCTGCATTTCCGCCGGCAATACCGGCGCGCTCATGGCGGTGTCGCGCTATGTGCTGAAGACGCTCGCCGGTATCGAGCGTCCGGCCATCGCGTTCGCGATGCCGAGCCAGAAGGGCTACACCACCGTGCTCGACCTCGGCGCCAATGTCGATTGCGAACCGGAGCATCTGCTGCAGTTCGCGGAAATGGGCCACGCGCTCGTGTCGGCGATCGAAGGCCGCGAGCGGCCCACCATCGGCCTGCTCAACATCGGCGAAGAAGTCATCAAGGGCAACGAAACGATCAAGCGCGCGGGCGAGCTTCTGCGCGCGAGCACGCTCAACTTCTACGGCAACGTGGAAGGCAACGACATCTACAAAGGCACGACCGATGTCGTCGTGTGTGATGGCTTCGTCGGCAATGTCGCGCTGAAGACTTCGGAAGGCCTCGCGAAGATGCTCGCCGACATCATCAAGGAAGAGTTCAGCCGCAACTTCGCCTCGAAGCTGATGGCGCTCGTCGCACTGCCCGTGCTTAAGCGCTTCAAGAAGCGTGTCGATCCCGCGCAATATAACGGCGCGGCATTGCTCGGCCTGCGCGGGCTGGTCATCAAGAGTCACGGTTCCGCTGAGGCCTTCGGGTTTGAGTGGGCTATCAAACGCGGGTATGATGCGGTCAAAAATGGCGTGCTTGAACGCCTGGTGCGTGCGATGGAAGAGAATGCGCCCGCCGCGCGCGAGGCCGGTGCGAACGCTCCCGCGTCCAGCGCGCCGGTTGCGGCGGATCAATCGATCCAGCCGCCTGCTGCACCGCTCAACTCACAGCCCAACTCGCAGCCGAACCCGCCGGGCGAGTCCGGTACTGCGCTACATTCGAAGGCATAATGGCTCATTCCAATCTTTACTCTCGCGTGCTGGGCACCGGCAGTTACCTGCCGTCCGAGCGCGTCACGAATCAGGACTTGGCGGACCGTCTCGCGAAGCAGGGCGTCGAGACGAATGACGAATGGATCGTTGCGCGCACCGGCATTCACGCGCGCCACTTTGCCGCTCCGAACCAGACGACCAGCGATCTCGCGCTCGTCGCATCGCAGAGGGCGATCGAAGCGGCGGGCGTCGATCCCCAATCGATCGACCTGATCATCGTCGCCACGTCCACGCCGGACTTCGTGTTCCCGAGCACCGCTTGCCTGCTGCAGAACAAGCTGGGCATCAAGAACAACGGCGCGGCCTTCGACGTCCAGGCCGTGTGCTCCGGTTTCGCGTACGGTGTCGCGACGGCCGACAGCTTCATTCGCAGTGGCATGAACCGCACCGCGCTCGTCGTCGGTGCGGAGACGTTCTCGCGCATCCTCGATTTCAATGATCGCACCACGTGCGTGCTGTTCGGCGACGGCGCCGGCGCAATCGTGCTGCAAGCGTCCGAAGAGCCGGGCGTGCTGTCGAGCGCGCTGCACGCGGACGGCAGCTATTCCGACATTCTCTGCACGCCGGGCAATGTGAACGGAGGCGTGGTGGAAGGCCGCGCGTTCCTGCATATGGACGGTCAGGCCGTCTTCAAGCTCGCGGTCAACGTGCTCGAAAAAGTTGCGCTCGAAGCGCTCGACAAGGCGAAGCTCGCGCCGGAAGACATCGACTGGCTGATCCCGCATCAGGCCAATATCCGCATCATGCAGAGCACCTGCCGCAAGCTGCATCTGCCGCCGGAGCGCATGGTCGTGACGGTCGGCGAGCACGGCAACACGTCGGCGGCATCGATTCCGCTCGCGTTCGACGTCGCGGTGCGCGACGGGCGCATCAAGCGCGGCGACAACGTGCTCATCGAAGGCGTGGGCGGCGGCTTCACGTGGGGCGCGTCGGTCATCCGCTACTGATCGTTTATCGATTCCCTCTACTCATTCGCAACTGATCCCGTCGTCACGATGCCGCCGCGCGCCACATTTGCGCGAGGCGCGTGCACAGACACCGACGACATCGCGGATCATTCCAATCAACGAGGACGATATGAAATTTGCGTTCGTTTTCCCCGGACAGGGCTCGCAGTCGATCGGCATGCTCAACGCATTCGCCGATCACGCCATCGTGCGTGAGACGGTGCAGCAGGCATCCGACGCGCTCGGCCAGGATCTCGGCAAGCTGATCGCCGAAGGCCCCGCCGAAGAGTTGAACCTGACGACGAACACGCAGCCCGTCATGCTGACGGCGGCCTACGCGATCTACCGCGTATGGGAAAAGGAAACGGGTTTGAAGCCGGCGCTCGTCGCGGGCCACAGTCTCGGCGAATACACCGCGCTCGTCGCGGCCGGCGCGCTCGCATTCGCGGACGCCGTGCCGCTCGTGCGTTTCCGCGCGCAGGCGATGCAGAGCGCCGTGCCGGTGGGCGAAGGCGGCATGGCCGCGATCCTCGGCCTCGATGACGACACCGTGCGCGCCGTGTGCGCGGAGGCGTCGTCGGCGGGTGTCGTCGAAGCGGTGAACTTCAACGCGCCCGCGCAGGTGGTGATCGCGGGTTCCAAGGCGGCTGTCGAGAAGGCGTGCGAAGTTGCCAAGGCGAAGGGCGCGAAGCGCGCGCTACCGCTGCCGGTATCGGCGCCGTTCCATTCGTCCCTGCTCAAGCCCGCATCGGACCAGTTGCGCGACTATCTCGCGAAAGTCGAGATCAAGGCGCCGCAGATTCCGCTGATCAATAACGTCGATGTCGCGATCGTTTCCGATCCCGTCGCGATCAAGGACGCGCTCGTGCGTCAGGCCGCGGGTCCGGTGCGCTGGGTCGAGTGCGTGCAGGCGATGGCGAAAGAGGGCGTGACGCATGTCATCGAATGCGGTCCCGGCAAGGTGCTCGCGGGTCTGACGAAGCGTATCGACGGCAATCTCGTCGGCGGTTCGATCTTCGATCCGGCATCGCTCGACGAAGCGCGCAAACTGATCGCTGGCTGAGGAACAACGACATGAGTCTCCAGAATCAAGTAGCAATCGTCACGGGCGCGTCGCGCGGCATCGGACGCGCGATCGCGCTCGAACTCGCGAAGCAGGGCGCGACGGTCATCGGCACGGCGACGAGCGAAAGCGGCGCGGCCGGCATCGGCGAAGCGTTGCAGCAGGCGGGCGGAAAGGGCCGCGGCGCGGTGCTGAACGTGAACGACGCGGCCGCGGCGGACGCGTTCATCGACGGCATCGTGAAGGAATTCGGCGCGCTGAACGTGCTCGTCAACAACGCGGGCATCACGAAGGATCAACTCGCGATGCGCATGAAGGACGACGAATTCGACGCCGTCATCGACACCAACCTGCGCGCGGTCTTCCGTCTGTCGCGCGCCGTGCTGCGCCCGATGATGAAGGCGCGTGGCGGCCGGATCATCAATATCACGTCGGTGGTCGGTTCGTCGGGCAATCCGGGTCAGGCGAATTACGCCGCCGCGAAGGCCGGCGTCGCGGGCATGACGCGCGCGCTCGCGCGCGAAATCGGCAGCCGCAACATCACCGTGAACTGCGTCGCACCGGGTTTCATCGATACGGACATGACCAAGGTCCTGCCGGAAGAGCAGCGGACCGCGCTCACGGCGTCTATCCCACTTGGCCGACTGGGCGCGCCGGAAGATATCGCGCATGCTGTGGCATTCCTGGCATCGCCGTTTGCCGGTTACATCACCGGTACGACGCTGCACGTGAACGGCGGCATGTACATGTAAGGCCTTAATAGGCATTTCGCGGAATTTCGCTTAATATCCGCGCCGGGACGGGCGCGCGAAATGCTCAAAAGGGCTTCGTGCGCACCGCTTCAGCGCGGCAGTAACAAATTAGTGCGACGTCAGCGGCAGCCCTCTTGATGAAGGGCGCCGGACGACGGAGCATGGAACTGACGCGCCGTATTTTGCGGGTCCAAACCTGATAAAATGCGCGCACTCGTATTTTTGAACTTTTTTCCCTCGGAGGGCTGCATGGACAACATCGAACAGCGCGTGAAGAAGATCGTCGCCGAACAACTGGGCGTGGCGGAAGCCGAAATCAAGAACGAAGCTTCGTTCGTGAACGATCTGGGCGCTGACTCGCTCGATACGGTCGAACTCGTGATGGCGCTGGAAGACGAATTCGGCATGGAAATTCCCGATGAAGAGGCCGAAAAGATCACCACGGTTCAGCAAGCGATCGATTACGCTCGCGCGAACGTCAAGGCCTGAGGCCGGACGCGCCAGCGACTCATCGCTCAACCAGCTTGATCGTCGCTGCAAACCGATTTGACAGCCACAGGGCACACAGGGCGGTTTCCTGTGGCCGCTGTGGCTTTTGTTTTTCGTCATTTTATGGATAAGGGGTTACCGTGAGCCGTCGTCGAGTTGTTGTTACAGGCCTGGGGCTCGTTTCGCCTGTCGGCAATACTGTTGCCGACGGCTGGGCCAATCTGGTCGCGGGCAAGTCGGGCATCGCCAATATCACGAAGTTCGATGCAACGAACTTTTCCACGCGTTTCGCCGGCGAGGTGAAGGGCTTCAACATCGAAGACTACATGCCCGCCAAAGAGGCGCGCCATATGGATACCTTCATCCATTACGGCTTCGCCGCGGGCGTCCAGGCCATGCAGGACAGCGGCCTCGAGATCACCGATGAGAACTCGGAGCGCGTGGGCGTCGTGGTCGGCTCGGGCATCGGCGGTCTGCCGATGATCGAAGTCACGCAGACCGAGCTGCTCAATCGCGGCCCGCGCCGCATTTCGCCGTTCTTCGTGCCTGCGTCGATCATCAACATGATCTCCGGCCATTTGTCGATCCGCTTCGGCCTGAAGGGCCCGAACCTGTCGATGGTGACGGCCTGCACGACCGGCCTGCACTGCATCGGCGAGGCGTCGCGTCTGATCGAATACGGCGACGCGGACGTCATGATCGCCGGCGGCGCGGAAGCCACGGTTTCCCCGCTCGGCATCGGCGGCTTCGCGGCGGCGCGCGCGCTTTCGCAGCGCAACGACGATCCCGCGACGGCGAGCCGTCCCTGGGATACCGACCGCGACGGCTTCGTGCTCGGCGAAGGCGCCGGCGTGATGGTGCTCGAAGAGTACGAGCACGCGAAGAAGCGCGGCGCGAAGATCTATGCCGAGGTGCTTGGTTACGGCATGAGCGGCGACGCGTATCACATGACCGCACCGCCGGAAGACGGCGACGGCGGCCGCCGCGCGATGGTCAACGCGATGAAAAACGCGCGCATCAACGCGGACGAGGTGAATTACGTCAACGCGCACGGCACGTCGACGCCGCTTGGCGATATCGCGGAAACCATCGGCATCACGCGTGCGCTCGGCGATCAGGCGAAGAAGGTCGTCGTGAACTCCACCAAGTCGATGACCGGCCACTTGCTGGGCGGCGCAGGCGGCCTGGAATCGGTGTTCACCGTGCTGGCGATCCACAATCAGGTGTCGCCGCCGACCATCAACATCTTCAACCAGGATCCGAAGTGCGACCTGGATTACTGCGCCAACACGGCGCGGGAAATGAAGATCGACGTGGCCGTGAAAAACTCGTTCGGCTTCGGCGGCACGAACGGCTCGCTCGTCTTCAAGCGCCATTGAGCACGGCGCGCTCGTCATCACGGGGATCGATATGACGGGCGCGTGCGTAGATCGGCCGCATCGGGAAACCGGCTCCGCGCCGGCCGTCGCGATGCGGCCGTCGCGTTTTATGCTCGGCGCGATGCTCGGATTCGCGAGCGTTGCGGGCGCGTCGGTGTTTCAGTGCGTCCTCGCGCAAGCGGAACACGCCGGGCATGCGTTCGTGGCGTGCGCGGCGACATTGGCGGTGCTCGGGCTCGCGTCGTATCGATGGGTGCGGGCTCAGCCTTCGGCCATCGGCTTGCTGCCGGACGGCCTCGCGGTCTGGAACCAGACCGGGGCGGTGCGGTACACGCGTATCGCGGGATGCGCGCAATGGAGCGGTCGGCTCCTTGTACTGACCCTGCTGGACGCGCGCGAGCGGCGCGAAACGCTCGTCGTCGCAGCCGATTCGGTCGATGCCGGCACCTTTCGGCAACTCTCCGTACAGGCGCGCCGCGCCGCGGCTTCCCACCTGTAACGACTGTAACGGCGCATGAGCGTACCGGTTGCCTTACAGGCGGTAACGCTACAATAGCCCTCCGCGCAACACCCCAAGTTAAACGGATTTCACAGGTGAGCGAAAAAGAAATCGACCAATTGCTGGTCGAGCGTGTCCAGAAAGGTGACAAGGCCGCGTTCGAACTGCTGGTCGCCAAATACCACCGCAAGATCATTCGACTGATCTCGCGCCTCGTGCGCGACCCCGCCGAGGTCGAAGACGTCGCCCAGGACGCCTTCATCAAGGCCTATCGCGCGCTGCCCCAGTTTCGCGGCGAATCCGCGTTTTATACCTGGCTCTACCGGATTGCGGTCAACACCGCAAAGAACTACCTTGCGACACAGGGCCGCCGTGCTCCCACTTCTACCGAGGCCGATGCAGAAGAAGCGGAAACTTTCTCCGACGCGGACCAACTAAGGGATATCAACACGCCCGAGTCGATGTTGATGAGCAAGCAGATTGCCGAAACGGTCAATGCTGCGATGGCGCTGTTGCCGGAGGAATTGCGCACTGCCATCACGCTCAGGGAAATTGAAGGTCTGAGTTACGAGGAAATCGCCGAAATGATGGATTGCCCGATCGGCACCGTCAGATCGAGAATTTTTCGTGCTCGCGAAGCCATTGCGGCAAAATTGCGTCCGTTGTTGGACACTCCCGAAGGCAAGCGCTGGTAGGCGGCGGAATCCTCGGGGCAGGGACGCGATATCTGGGTTGGTGGTGTCACAACGGGGTGTGGTCAAAGATGGGGAGCATCATGGGGTCGGTCTCGATGCAGAATCAAACACAGACGGGTTCGCGCAGCGAGCGCATGTCGGCGTTCGTCGACGGTGAATCGCTCGATGAAATGGGTGATGTCAGCCAGTTTCTCGCGGAACTGAAAAACGGCGAACGCGCGGCTTGGTCGGCCTATCACCTGATCGGCGACGCCCTGCGTTCGGACGATCTCGCGGTCAGCCCGGCGCGCAGCAGTGCGTTCATGGCCGCCTTCTCAGAGCGCTTCGAGGCCGAAGCGCATGTGCTGGCGCCAGCGGCGCTGCCCGCCGCAGCGGCGAAAGCGCGTGGCGGCATGCTGCGCCGTCGCGTGATGCCGGCCTTCGCGGTAGCGGCGGCGGCCGCCACATTGACGTGGATCGTCGTACCGCAACTGCAAGGCGTGGGCGGCCGCTCCGGCACGCAGGTGGCGAGCGTCGCACCGGTGGATTCGATGCAGCGCGTCGCGCTCGCGTCGGTGCCGGCAGCAACCACGCGCTCGCCGATCGTGGAAGCGAACATCATCCGCGACGCCGATCTCGATCAATACCTCGAAGCGCATCAGCAGTTCTCCCAGCAGCCCGCGATGCCCGGTTCCATGCCTTTGATTCGCGCGGCGGCTACGTCGCAGGGCCAATAATTTGATGCTGAATGTGCGGTTGAATAAAAAAAGTTACTGGGGGCGGCTGCCGGCGTTGATGCTCTGCGCAGCCGCGTTGTTGACAGCGGCAACTAGCTCCTATGCTCAGGGAGACGATCCCGCCGCCGTTCGCAAGACAGCCGCCAGCCTGCTCAACCGCATTCACGAAGCGGCCCAGCAGCAAAATTACGAAGGCACCTTCGTCTATCAACGCGGCGCGACGGTTCAATCGTCGCGCATCACGCACGTCGCCACGCGCGGCGACGGCGAATACGAATCGCTCGAAAGTCTCGATGGCGCGCAGCGCAAGATGCTGCGTCACGACGACGACATGTTCACGTTCGTACCCGAGCGGCATCTTCTGGTGGTCGAGCATCGGCAAAACCGGGATTCCTTCCCGGCGCTGCTTTCGACCAGCGGCGACCAGGTGCTTTCCGTCTACGAGCCGAAGCTTCTGGGCAACGACCGCGTCGCGGGCGTCGAAAGCCAGGTGCTGGAACTCGATCCGAAAGATTCCTATCGATTCGCCTACAAGCTCTGGGCCGACGCGAAGACCGGCTTGCTGCTGCGCGCGCAGACGCTCGATCCGGACGGTCAGGTGCTCGAACAGCTTTCGTTCTCGCAAGTGCGCATCGGCGGGCCGATCGACAAGACGCCGATCGCGAACGGCATTCGCGGCACGTCGGGCTGGACCATCGTGCGGCCGCCCGTGCAGCCCGTCGACATGGAAGCGCAAGGCTGGCAACTGACGCCGAATATTGCGGGTTTTCGCAAGATTCGCGAGCTTCGCCGTCCGATGGCGTCGAGCCAGCAGGGTCAGCCGCCGATTCCGGTCGATCAGGCCGTGTTTTCCGACGGACTCGCGACGATCTCCGTTTTTGTCGAGCCGGTCGAGAAAAATACGCGCAAGGAAGGCGCGGGCAATAGTGGCGCCACGCATGTTCTGGTGAAGCGCCGTGGGGATTTCTGGATCACCTTGCTGGGTGAAGTGCCGCAAGCCACATTGCAGCAATTTGCTTCTACCATAGAATACAAGCCTTCCAAGTAATCCAGATCCCGGCCTCCAACATATGAGCAACTTCTCGCTGCGCAAGTTCATCGCGGCCGCGGCGCTCGCCGTGTGCCTGCCGTTCGTATCGCAATCTGCGTCAGCGGTGCCCACGGTGAACCTGCCGGACTTCACGACGCTCGTCGACAAGGTGGGGCCCTCGGTCGTGAACATTCGCACGACCTCGCGCGTGGGTTCAAGCAGCGATCTGCGCGGCCTGCCGCCGGGTCTCGATGAAGGCGACATGTCCGAGTTCTTTCGCCGCTTCTTCGGCATTCCGATGCCCGGCCAGCCTCCGCGCGGCGGCGGCGGCGGTGGTGGCGGCGGCGGCAACAACGGCGGCGGCAGCGGTGGCGACCAGGGCAAGGGCGGCAGCCGCAGCGCGCCGGACGACAACCAGGACAACTCGGAGCAGAGCAGCGGCGTCGGCTCGGGCTTCATCCTGTCGACCGACGGTTACGTGATGACCAATGCGCACGTCGTCGACGATGCGGACACCATCTACGTCACGCTCACCGACAAGCGCGAATTCAAGGCGCGGCTCGTCGGCGTCGACGAGCGTACGGACGTGGCCGTCGTGAAGATCAGCGCGACGAATCTGCCGGCGATCACCATCGGCGATTCGAACAAGGTGCGCGTCGGCGAATGGGTGCTCGCGATCGGTTCGCCGTTCGGCCTGGACAACACGGTGACCGCGGGCATCGTCAGCGCGAAGGGGCGCGACACGGGCGATTACCTGCCGTTCATCCAGACCGATGTCGCCGTGAATCCGGGCAACTCGGGCGGTCCGCTCATCAACATGGCGGGCGAGGTGATCGGCATCAACTCGCAGATCTACAGCCGCACAGGCGGCTTCATGGGCATTTCGTTCGCGATTCCGATCGATGAAGCGATGCGCGTGGCGGATCAGTTGAAGACGTCGGGCAAGGTCGTGCGCGGGCGCATCGCGGTCGCGATCGGCGAAGTGACGAAGGACGTCGCCGATTCGCTCGGGCTGGCGAAGGCGCAGGGCGCGCTCGTATCGAGCGTCGAATCGGGCGGTCCGGCGGATAAAGCGGGCGTGCAGCCGGGCGACATCATCCTGAAGTTCAACGGCCAGAATGTCGAGACCGCGACCGATCTGCCGCGCATGGTCGGCGACACGAAGCCCGGCACGAAGACCACGCTGACGATCTGGCGCAAGGGCCAGACGCGCGATCTGTCGGTGACGATCGCCGAGATGCAGCCGGACAAGGTCGCGAAGACCGAGCAGAAGAAGGCGCCGCAACCGAAGGAGCGCGCGAGCAATTCGCTCGGTATGGCGGTGAGCGACATTCCGGCGGATCAGAAGAAGGCGCTCAAACTGTCGAGCGGCGTTCAGGTCGATGCCGTCGAAGGACCGGCGGCGCGCGCGGGCTTCCAGAAGGGCGACATCGTCATGCGCATCGGCGATACGGATATCACGAGCGCGAAGCAGTTCCAGGAAGTCGCGCAAGGTCTGGACGCCAGCAAGATGGTCGCGATTCTCGTGCGTCGCGGCGACAACACGCAGTTCGTGCCGCTGCGCCCGCGCGTGCCGGCGCAGAAGTAAGCGCATGACCTCGGTTTCGGGCGCGCCTTTTGTCCTGTACGGGCGCGCCTGGTGTCATCTGTGCGAGGACATGCGGGCCGAACTGGCGCCGATCGCCGCGCATCACGGAAAGGCGATCGAATGGATCGACATCGATGAAGATCCGCTGCTGGAGGCGCGCTACGACGAGCGCGTGCCGGTGCTCACGCTAGACGGCGTCGAGTTGTGCCAGTACCGGCTCGACCCGCGCGCCGTGTACGCGGCGCTCGGCGCGCGTGAGCCGTGAGTCTGGCAGAGGCGAAATCCGCCGGGGCAACCCCGTTTTCGGCTAAAATGCTGAAGTTTTCCCCAAATTTTCAAGGCGTGCTCCGCGTTGGTGAGGGCGCGCCTTTTTCGCTTTTTTCGGGCTTGCGGCACTGAATGGACCATATTCGTAACTTCTCGATCATTGCGCACATCGACCACGGCAAGTCGACGCTCGCCGACCGCATCATCCAGTTGTGCGGCGGCTTGTCCGACCGTGAGATGGAAGCGCAGGTGCTCGATTCGATGGACCTCGAGCGCGAGCGCGGCATCACGATCAAGGCGCAAACTGCGGCGCTCACCTACAAGGCGCGCGACGGCAAGGTCTACAACCTGAACCTGATCGATACGCCGGGGCACGTCGACTTCTCCTACGAAGTCAGCCGCTCGCTGTCCGCGTGCGAGGGCGCGCTTCTCGTCGTCGATGCGAGTCAGGGCGTCGAGGCGCAAACCGTCGCGAACTGCTACACCGCGATCGAACTGGGCGTCGAAGTCGTGCCGGTGCTGAACAAGATCGACCTGCCGGCGGCGAATCCCGAGAACGCGATCTCCGAAATCGAGGACGTGATCGGCATCGATGCGACTGACGCCGTGCATTGCAGCGCCAAGACCGGTCTGGGCGTCGAGGACGTGCTCGAATCGCTGATCGCGAAAGTGCCGCCGCCGAAGGGCGATACGGAAGCGCCGCTGCAGGCGCTCATCATCGATTCGTGGTTCGACAACTACGTCGGCGTCGTGATGCTGGTGCGCATCGTCAACGGCACGCTGAAGCCGAAAGACAAGATCAAGATGATGGCGACCGGTGCGCAATACCCGGTCGAGCACGTCGGCGTGTTCGCGCCGAAGTCGACGAACCTCGCGCAGCTCTCGGCGGGGCAGGTGGGCTTCGTAATCGCGGGCATCAAGGAGCTGACCGCCGCGAAAGTGGGCGATACCGTCACGCTCTCGACCCGCGCCGCCGAAGCGCCGCTGCCGGGCTTCAAGGAAGTGAAGCCGCAGGTTTTCGCCGGCCTCTATCCAGTCGAGGCGAACCAGTACGACGCGCTGCGCGAATCGCTCGAAAAGCTGAAGCTCAACGATGCATCGCTGCAATACGAGCCCGAAGTGTCGCAGGCGCTCGGCTTCGGTTTCCGCTGCGGCTTTCTCGGTCTGCTGCACATGGAAATCGTGCAGGAGCGGCTCGAGCGCGAGTTCGACATGGACCTGATCACCACGGCGCCGACGGTGATCTACCAGGTCGTGCAGCGCGACGGCACGACCATCTCCGTCGAAAACCCGGCGAAGATGCCGGAGCCGCCGAAGATCGAGGAAGTGCGTGAGCCGATCGTCACCGTGAACCTGTACATGCCGCAGGAATATGTCGGCTCGGTCATCACGCTGTGCACGAACAAGCGCGGCCAGCAGATCAACATGCAGTATCACGGCCGTCAGGTGCAGCTGACCTACGAAATCCCGATGGCGGAAATCGTGCTGGACTTCTTCGACCGCCTGAAGTCGACGTCGCGCGGCTATGCGTCGATGGACTACGAATTCAAGGAATATCGCGCGGCCGATGTAGTCAAGGTGGATATGCTCATCAACGGCGACAAGGTCGATGCGCTGTCGGTCATCGTGCACCGCTCGCAGAGCCAGCATCGCGGCCGCGAAGTGGCGTCGAAGATGCGCGAGCTGATTCCGCGTCAGATGTACGACGTGGCGATCCAGGCGACCATCGGCTCGAACATCATCGCGCGCGAAAACATCAAGGCGCTGCGCAAGAACGTGCTCGCGAAGTGCTACGGCGGCGACATCTCGCGCAAGAAGAAGCTGCTCGAAAAGCAGAAGGCCGGCAAGAAGCGCATGAAGCAGGTCGGTTCGGTCGAAATCCCGCAAGAGGCTTTCCTGGCGATCCTGCGCGTCGATGAATGACGCTGGCGCCGCGAGGCAAACAACGATAACAACCGGAAGCGATTGATGAATTTCGCATTGATTCTTTTGATTCTCGTCGTATTGACGGGTATTGCATGGGTGCTGGACAAACTGGTGTTTCTGCCGCAACGGCGGCGCGCCGCCGAGGCCGCGGTGGCCGAGTTCGATCGCCAGCAGGAGCGCGTCGGCGAGCGTTTCGCCGATGAAAACGCCGCGCAGACGCGCGCCCGCCTGCGCGACGACAAGCTGCGCCAGCCGTGGTGGCTCGAATACACGGCGAGCTTCTTTCCGGTGATTCTCGCGGTGTTCGTGGTGCGCTCGTTCATCATCGAGCCGTTCAAGATTCCGTCCGGCTCGATGGTTCCGACCTTGCTCGTCGGTGACTTCATCCTCGTGAACAAGTACGAGTACGGCCTGCGCATGCCGATCACCAACACGAAGATGACGAACGGCGGCCCGCTCAAGCGCGGCGATGTCGTGGTGTTCCGCTACCCGAAGGACGAATCGGTCGACTACATCAAGCGTGTGATCGGTCTGCCGGGCGACACGGTCGCGTATGAAGACAAGAAGCTCACGATCAACGGCAAGCCGGTGCCCGAAACCCCGCTGCCGGACTACTTCGACGACGAGCGCATCGGCTATGCAAAACAGTTCGAGGAAGACCTCGACGGCCGCAAGAACGCGATCCTGAACAATCCGCAGGTGCCGCCGTTCGTCGTCGGCGCGGACGACTTCCCGTTCCGCGACAACTGCAACTACAACGCGCAGGGCGTCACGTGCAAGGTGCCGCCGGGCAACTACTTCATGATGGGCGATAACCGCGACAACAGCGCGGACAGCCGCTACTGGGGCTTCGTGCCGGACAAGAATATCGTCGGGCGCGCGTTCTTCATCTGGATGAACTTCAGCAATCTGAAGCGCATCGGCTCCTTCCAGTGATATGCGCAACGCCGGCTCGTCCCGATAAGACCGCCGGCGTTCGTCTCGATAAAAACAAGCTTCGAAACGGCGTGAAGAAGCGCGGCTAACACCGTCTCGCCACGCGTTTTCCGGCGTGGACCGGCGGAATCGTCCGCCCGCGCGCCCGCGTTATACTCTCTCCATGCCATCTTCTCCGTTGGAAAGCCGGCTGCGGTACGAATTTCGCAATGCGGAATTACTGCGCCAGGCGATGACCCACCGCAGTCACAGCGCCACGCACAATGAACGGCTCGAATTTCTCGGCGATTCCGTTCTAAATTGCGTGGTGGCGGCGCTTTTGTTCCAACGATTCGGCAAACTCGACGAAGGCGACCTGTCGCGCGTGCGCGCGAATCTGGTCAAACAGCAGTCGCTTTACGAAATCGCGCAGGCGCTCAACGTGTCCGAAGGCTTGCGGCTCGGCGAAGGCGAACTGCGCAGCGGCGGCTTCCGCCGTCCGTCGATTCTCGCCGATACCCTCGAAGCCATCTTCGGCGCGATCTTCCTCGACGGCGGTTTCGACGCCGCGTACACGGTCATCAAGCGGCTCTACACGCCGGTGCTCGATCACATCGATCCGCGCACCATCGGCAAGGATGCGAAGACGCTGCTGCAGGAATATCTCCAGGGACACAAGATCGCGCTGCCGACTTACACGGTCATCGCGACTCACGGCGCCGCGCACAATCAGCAGTTCGAAGTCGAATGCACGGTGCCGAAGCTCGACGTGAAGGTGTCGGGTTCCGGCGCGAGCCGCCGCGCCGCCGAACAGGCTGCCGCCAAAAAAGCGCTCGACGAAGTGGCGGCCGCCGCGCCGACGCTCGGCGTGAAGCCGAAGCGCAAGGGCGCACGCGCCGCGAAACTGGTCGAACCGGAAGTGGTGCCCGGCGTGACCGGCATCCAGACGGCGCTCGATCTGCGTTCTCCCGACCGGCGCGAGCGCCATCATGGTCCGCACGGCGCGCAAAACGCGGCGCAGGAACGCCCGGCCACCGCGCCGCTCGCCGTGATCCGCGCGACGCATGTTGAGCCGTCCGCGAGCGCCTATGCGGCCGCCGACAAAACCGAACGCGCCGTGATCCACAAGCCGGAAAAAGCAGCGAAGAGCGATTCGACGGAGCCGTCAGAGCGCAGCGCGAACGCAGACAAGCCCGCACCTTCCGGCGATCGTGAAGACGATTCAGCAGCCGACACCGAAACGAGTAACGCCGCGGGCCCCGATGCGACCAGCCACGTCGTGCGCGCCGCCGACGCCGGCCACTGACGCGTGCCGCCGCGCCTATCGCGCACACGCGCCCCAACGATTTATTGCCGCACACATCTATGAACGCTCCTACTTCTTCTGGTTTCCGCTGCGGCATGGTCGCGATCGTCGGCCGTCCGAACGTCGGCAAGTCGACGCTAATGAACGCGCTCGTCGGTCAGAAGGTGAGCATCACCTCGCGCAAGGCGCAGACCACTCGCCATCGCATCACCGGCATCAATACGTTCGAGGACGCGCAGTACATCTTCGTCGATACGCCCGGTTTCCAGACGCGCCACAGCGGCGCGCTCAACCGCTCGCTGAACCGCGCGGTGACGTCGACGCTGACTTCCGTCGATGCAATTCTCTTCGTGATCGAAGCGGGCCGTTTCGGTCCCGACGACCAGAAAGTGCTCGACCTGATTCCGGCCGGCACGCCCACGCTGCTGATCGCGAACAAGCTCGATCGCGTCGGCGACAAGGATTCGCTCTTTCCCTTCATGCAGCAGATGTCGGCGCTGCGTGACTTCCGCGAGATCGTGCCGCTGTCGGCCAAGCATCCCGAGGACATCAAGCGGCTCATGTCCGTCGTGAAGCCCTATTTGCCGGAAGGCGAGCCGATCTACGGCGAGGACGATCTGACCGATCGGAGCGAGCGCTTCCTCGCGGCCGAAATCCTGCGCGAGAAGGTCTTTCGCTGGACCGGCGACGAGTTGCCGTACACGAGCACGGTGCTCATCGACAAGTTCGAAACCGAAGGACGTCTGCGCCGTGTCTTCGCGACGATTCTCGTCGACCGCGACACCCACAAGGCGATGATCATCGGCCAGAAGGGCGCGAAGCTGAAGCAGATCAGCACGGAAGCGCGACTCGACATGGAGAAGCTTTTCGATGGCCCCGTGTATCTCGAAACCTTCGTCAAGGTGAAGAGTGGCTGGGCGGATAACGAAGCGGGCCTGCGCGCATACGGCTACGAGTGATGCATGGACGACGGCTCGAACGACGCCCGGATGATTCCACCCGCCGATGATCGTCCCGCCGACGATTTCGACGCGGACGAGCGCCCGGCCGCGCGCGCCGTGCCGAAGCCCAGGCGGACGTCATCGTCGTCGTCCGTTGCCGGGAGCGGCGAGAAGCGGACGCGCGCCGCGCCGCGCTCCGACTTTCGTATCGCCGAGCAGCCGGGCTTCGTGCTGCACAGCTATCCGTATCGCGAGACGAGCCTCATCATCGATGTGTTTTCGCGCGATTTCGGCCGCGTCGCGCTCGTCGCGAAAGGCGCGAAACGCCCGCATTCCGCACTGCGCGGCGTGCTGCAGACGTTTCAGCCGCTGGGTCTCTCCTGGTCCGGAAAGGGCGAAGTCCGCACGCTGACGACCGCCGAATGGGTCGGCGGCATGCTGCCGCTGGCCGGCGACGCGTTGCTTTGCGGCTTCTACGTGAACGAACTGCTCGTTAAGTTCTGCGCGCGCGAAGACGCGCATCCGGCGCTCTTCAATCATTACGTGCTGACGCTCTCACGCCTCGCGCACGACGAGCCCGCCGTGCAGGTATTGCGCTCGTTCGAGCGCGTGCTCCTGCGCGAAACCGGCTATGCAATGAATCTCACGCGCACCGTCACGCGCCAGCCGGTCGTGGCCGAAGGCCGCTATGTGTTCGATCCGGACCGCGGCGTGCGCGAAGCGTCCGACGATCTTCCCGCGCCCTGGCCGGTGATTTCGGGGCAGACGCTCATCGACATGGAACGCGACGACTACACCAGTCCGCAGACGGCCGCGCAGAGCAAAACGCTGATGCGCTTCCTGCTGAACCATTACCTGGGCGGCACGCCGCTCGCCACCCGTCAGATATTGATCGACCTGCAAAAACTATGAGCTTCTTTCTCTCATCGCCAGCGAGCGTGATCGATCTGGGCGTGAACATCGATCACGTTGCCACGTTGCGCAATGCGCGCGGCACGACGTATCCCGATCCGATCCGCGCGGCGCTCGCCGCCGAGGAAGCGGGCGCCGACGTCATCACGCTGCACTTGCGCGAAGATCGCCGCCATATCGTGGATGCCGATGTGCGCACGCTGCGACCGCTTTTGAAAACGCGCATGAATCTCGAGTGCGCGGTGACGCGCGAGATGCTCGACATCGCGTGCGAGATCAGGCCGCACGATGTCTGCCTCGTGCCGGAAAAGCGCCAGGAGGTGACGACCGAAGGCGGCCTCGATGTCGCGGGCCGCTTCGAGGAGGTGAAGGCCGCGTGCCGGCAGCTTGCCGACGCGGGCGCGCGCGTATCGCTTTTCATCGATCCGGACGAGACGCAGATTCGCGCGGCGCATGAAGCCGGCGCGCCGGTGATCGAACTGCACACGGGCCGATATGCCGAAGCCCACGACGAAGCCGAACAGCAGCGCGAGTTCGAGCGCGTCGCAGCGAGCGTCGATTTCGGCAACTCGCTCGGGCTCAAGGTGAACGCGGGCCACGGACTGCATTACACGAACGTGCAGGCGATCGCGGCGTTGCCGGGCATCGTCGAGCTGAACATCGGGCACGCGATCGTCGCGCATTCGATTTTCGCGGGTTGGGACAACGCCGTGCGCGAGATGAAGGCGATCATGGTCGCGTCGCGCCTCGCGTCGATCCACGCCCGCTGAGCACGTCATGGCGATCTACGGAATCGGCACGGACGTCGTGCAGGTGAGCCGCGTCGCGGCGGTAATGCGGCGCACGAAAGGACGCTTCGCCGAAAAGGTGCTCGGCCCCGACGAGTTGCGCATCTATCACGCGCGCAACGCGCGCTCGGAAGTACGCGGGCTCGCGTTTCTCGCGACGCGCTTTTCGGCCAAGGAAGCGTTCTCGAAGGCGATCGGCCTCGGCATGCGCTGGCCGATGACGTGGCGCGCGCTGCAGACGCTCAACGAGCCGAGCGGCAAGCCGATGATCGCCGCGTCCGGCGAGCTGGCCGAATGGCTCGCGCAACGCGGCATCACGGCGAAGGTCACGGTCAGCGACGAGCGTGACTACGCGGTGTCGTTCGTCATCGCGGAAGTGCCCGATCAGACCTGAGTTCAATCCAATTTACACACAAGAAACCAATTGAATCCGATGAAACGCACTCCCGGGCCCGTCATGTTCGACGTCGCCGGCACGACGCTGAACGACGCGGATATCGAGCGCCTCACCCATTCGATGACCGGCGGCATCATTCTGTTCGCGCGGCATTTCGAGAACCGCGTGCAGCTCGTCGCGCTGACGGATGCGATCCGCGCGGTGCGCGACGATATCCTGATCGCCGTCGATCACGAAGGCGGGCGCGTGCAGCGCTTTCGCACCGACGGCTTCACGGTGCTGCCCGCGCCGGGCAAGCTCGGCGAGTTGTGGGACCGCGACGTGCTCGCCGCGACGAAAGCCGCGACCGCATTCGGCTACGTGCTCGCGGCGGAGTTGCGCGCGTGCGGCATCGACATGAGCTTCACGCCGGTGCTCGATCTGAATTACGGACAGTCGAAGGTCGTCGGCGATCGCGCGCTGCACAGCGATCCGCGCGTCGTGACGATGCTCGCGAAGAGCCTGAATCACGGCCTCGCGCTCGCCGGCATGGCGAACTGCGGCAAGCACTTTCCCGGTCACGGTTTCGCCGAAGCCGATTCGCACGTCGCGCTGCCGACCGACGATCGCACGCTCGAAGAAATCCTCGCCACCGACGTGCGTCCGTATGACTGGCTCGGCATGTCGCTGTCATCCGTGATTCCCGCGCACGTCGTCTACACGCAGGTCGACGATAAACCCGCCGGCTTCTCGCGCATCTGGCTGCAGGACATCCTGCGCGGCAAGCTCGGCTTCAACGGCGCGATCTTCAGCGACGATCTGTCGATGAAAGCGGCCCGCGCAGGCGGCACGCTCACCGAAGCGGCCACCGCCGCGCTGACGGCGGGCTGTGACATGGTGCTGATCTGCAATCAGCCGGACGAGGCGGGCAAGGTGCTGGAGCAGTTGCGCTATACGCCGCCGAAGGCATCGGAGCAGCGCCTGAGGCAGATGCGTCCGCGCGGCAAAGCGCTGCGCTGGAGCAAGCTGCAGGCGCACGCCGACTATCAGGCGGCGCGCGCACTCGTCAAAGAGATGCTCGGCTAAAACGAAAACGCCACGACCTGAATCGTGGCGTTTTGCTTTTGGCGCCGCCGTGAATCACGACGATTCCAGCTTCATCCTCTGCAGCTTGTTGTAGAGCGTCTTCGGGCTGATGCCGAGCAGCGTCGCCGCGCGATGACGCGTACCGCCGACCGCTTCGAGCGTCGCGCGGATCAGCATGTCTTCGACATCCGCGAGCGCCGTGCCGACCGTCACCTGCACGCTGCTGCCGTTCAGGCCGCGTCCGCCGAGGCCGCCCGGCTCATCGACGCGCAGCGTCTCGATGGTTTCGCCCGACGCGTGATACGCGCGCCGCACGCGCTCGCGCATTTCGCGCACGTTGCCCGGCCATTCGCTCGTGATGCACTCGCGAATGAACGCCGGACTGATGCGCTTCGGCGAGCCGCTCGTGATCCCGGCGATGTGATTCTCGCGGTTCAGTTCATCGACGAGCGTTTCCGCGATCAGCGCGATGTCGTCGTCGCGATCGCCCAGCGGCGGCAACATGATCGACGACGCCGACAGACGCTGAAACAGATCCTCGCGCATCGCGCCGCTCGCGACCGCCTCGCGCATCGGCAGGCGGGACGCGGCGATCAGCCGGAAGTCCGTCATGATGCGATTGCTGCCGCCCACGCGCATGAAGGTCTGCGAATCGAGCGCGCGCAAGAGCGCTTCCTGCTGCGCGGGAGGCAGCGAATCGATCTGGTCGAGGAACAGCGTGCCGCCGCCCGCCTGTTCGAGCAGGCCCGGCTCGCGGTTCTCCGCGCCGGCGAACGCGTTGCGCTCGTGGCCGAAGAGGATGCTTTCCATCGAGCGCTGCGAGCCGTCGCTATTGCGGCTCGCGGAGCAATCGAAGGTGACGAACGGGCCTTTGCGGCGACGGCTCAGCTGATGAATCGTGCGCGCCGCGATCTTCTTGCCCGTGCCCGGCTCGCCGCAGATCAGCACGGCGGCTTCCGTCGGCGCGGTGTGCTCGATCAGGTCGTAGACGTGCTGCATCGCGGCGCTGCGCCCGATCATGTCGCCGAAATGGCCCAACTCGCGCAACGTCGAACGCAGCGCCTGGACTTCCTCGGTGAGCTCGTACGGTCGCGGTATGCGCGCGAGAAGGCTGCGCAGACGCGGAATGTTCACCGGCTTCAGCAGATAGTCCCAGATGCCGTGCCGCAGACCTTCGATCGCGCTTTCGACCGTCGCATTGCCGGTCATCACGATGACGGGCAACGCGCCATCGGGTGGTTGCGAGGGCAGGCTCGGCAACAGGTCGAGGCCGGAGCCGTCCGGAAGATTCAGGTCGATCAGCACGACATCCGGAATGAAGCGGGTCAGCGCGGAGCGCGCCTCGGCGAGCGTCGTCGCTGTATCGACGGAAAAGCCGTCTGCCGTGAGGATCGCGGACAGGCCGGAGAGGCTATTAGGATCGTCTTCGACAATCAGTGCGTGTGGCATGGCGGACCAACGTATCAAAGTGGACTGTAGTGCGCCGTCTCCGCGTGGGATCGGGCGGTTCGTGGGCGGGAAACGGCGCCTCGTTCCGGCGTATGGCGCGTCACCCGCTGCGGTTTTCGTCCTGCGTTACTCGTTCGTCATCTCGGGTGCTGCGCGCGTCATTGCGGCCTGAGATGCAATTCGTTGCTGACGGATTGCACGCCCGGCACGCCACGCGCCACGGCGAGCGCTTTTTGAATCTGTACCTCCGAATCCACATATCCCGACAACTGCACGACGCCGCGATAGGTCGCGACGCTCATCGGCAAAACCTTCAGCGCCGGATCCGCGACGAGCGCGGCTTTCACACGCGCGGCAAGCGCTGCATCGTCGGTGGCGATATCGCTGCCTCCGTTCGTGTTCGCCGATGTCGCCGGGGTGGACTTGCAGCCGGCAGTGAAAGCGAAGGCGGGCAGGGCGAGCGCCGCGACGATCAGAAACCGGCTCTGGATGAAAGGCGTGCTGTGCATGTCGGTTCTGAATTCTGGATTTGCACGTTCGAGCAGAAATCGTGCCAAGCAGTTAATTTTGCCGATGGAAGCGAATCGCGCGGGCCGGGCGCGGATGCTTGCGTCGATTGTCGACAAAACTTATCGGGGTGCGACCGGTAAAGTTTGCCTGAATTTGTCAAAAAATTCATGCAAAAGAAAAAGCGCCCGCGAAGGGGCGCTTTTTTGGAATGGCGGCGAGCCGTTGCGGCGGCCGCTCTGCTTACGATGCGGCGGCGCGAGGCTTACGCGCGGCTGCGATATTCGTTCGTGCGGGTGTCGATTTCGATCTTGTCGCCGATGTTGCAGAAGAGCGGCACTTGCAGTTCGAAACCGGTGTTCAGCTTGGCGGTCTTCAGCACCTTGCCCGACGACGTGTCGCCCTTGACGGCCGGTTCCGTGTAGACGATCTCGCGAACCAGCGTGGTCGGCAGTTCGACCGAGATGGCCTTCTCGTTGTAGAACACGACTTCGCAAGCCATGCCGTCTTCGAGGTAGTTGAGCGCGTCGCCCATCATTTCGGCTTCGACTTCGAACTGGTTGTAGTCGGCGTCCATGAAGACGTACATCGGGTCCGCGAAGTACGAGTACGTCACTTCCTTGCGGTCGAGCACGACGACGTCGAACTTGTCGTCCGCCTTGTAGACGGTTTCCATGCCGGCGGCCGTCAGCAGGTTCTTGAACTTCATTTTGACGACCGCGGAGTTGCGGCCCGATTTGTTGTACTCGGCGCGCTGCACGACCATGGCATCGTTGCCGATCATGACGACGTTGCCGACGCGGAGTTCTTGTGCGGTCTTCATAAAACTAGGTCCTGTACAAAAGGATTTGGCTTGAATGCCTGGAATGAATCGATCGGACGGCGGCGCTGCCGGTTTTTATTGCCGCCGCCGTGCGAGAGTTCTGGCTAACGAGGGAGAGACTCGCCTTCGGGCGGTCCCGCGCGGCGTAATGATGAAACTGCGACCTGCTTCCTCGGATAACCGCTTATTTTAACTGACTTTTTGCGTGTTTGGCCAGTCGCATGGCGCGGCGGGAAACGCCGTGAGGCGATGCTCATCGGCCCAGACGCGAGGCCGCGTGGGCGACGAGATTGCCCGCCAGATCGCCGACCCCCGCCAGTTCCTTCGCCCAGCGAGCGGCGCACGTCTCCAGCTTTTGCCGATGACGCCAGAAATCGGCCCAGTCGGGCGCGCCCGCGCCGTTCCACGCGTGCCAGAAGCGCGCGACGGCCTCGCGGGCGGACGGATCGAGCGTGCCCGTGTAATGCGCGAGCGCGGCGTCGAGTTTCGGCAGATGGGCGTCGTCGGCTTGCGGATAGATTTGCCAGACGAACGGCTTGTGCGCCCACTGCGCGCGCACGAAGGAATCCTCGCCGCGCACGAAGTTGATGTCGGCGGCCCAGAGCAACTCGTCGAAGCGTGGCTGCTCGACGAAGCCGAGCGCGTGCGCCCGCAACGCGCCCGCGCTCGCCGACGTGCCGGCCGCAAAGTTCGGCAAGCCGAAAAAGCGCGCGAGTGCGCCGGAAATACGGCCTTCGGGCACGAGCAGGACGACGGGCGCGTCGCCGTCGCGCCATTGCGCGAGCAGCGCGTCGACCGCCGGATTTTCATAGGCGAAGAGCGACACGACCGTTTCGCCGTCGCCCGGACGCTCGATGCCGACGCGCTCGCGCCACCATGCGTGCGCATCGAAGTGCTCGCGTCGCGTATCGAGATCGCGCTCCTTCAGCACGCCGCCCGTGCCCTTGCCGAGGCCCGGAAAGAAGAAGCTCTTGTCGAGCGGATAACGCGGGTGCGGAGACGGCCGCATGTGGAAATCGGCGACCCAGTCCTCGCCGCTCAGATATTCGAGATTGATCCAGACGGGCTTCGGCTCGCGGCGCGCCATCGCGGCGATGTACGCGTGCGGCAACTCGCACCCGAACGCCTCGATCACGACATCTGGGATGGCGAGCGTATCGCCGGCGTGCGACGGCTCGTGCCAGCGTTCGATCGTGACGCCCATCGCATCCTGACGCGACAGCGCCGCGTCGACCTCGGGGCAGAGCGCATGGAAGACCTTCAGATCGTCGACGAAAAGACGCACGCGCCAGCCGTGCTCCGCGCGCAACTGCCGCGCGAGACGCCAGCACACGCCGATGTCGCCGAAGTTGTCGACGACTGCGCAGAAGATGTCGCAGGCGAGTTCCGGGTCGGCGGGAAGTGGAGTCATGAGGATGAAGGCGCGCGGTTTAATGTTCTAAACTGGCGATTCTAAGATAACGCGCCTGGCACGGCTCACCGTCGTGCCGATGCTTTTCCGTCCCCCTTGCTGCATGACTGACACCGACGCCCCCCAACCGGATTTCGACTCGAAAAAGACGCTCGCGCAATTGCCGCATCTGCCCGGCGTGTACCGCTATTACGACGGCGACGGCAACGTGCTCTACGTCGGCAAGGCGCGCAACCTGAAAAAGCGCGTGTCGAGCTACTTCACGAAGACGCTGCATTCGCCGCGCATCGCGATGATGGTGACGCGCATCCGCAAGATCGAGACGACCGTCACGCGTTCGGAAGCCGAAGCGCTGCTGCTCGAGAACAATCTCATCAAGGCGCTTGCGCCGCGCTACAACATTCTCTTTCGCGACGACAAGTCGTATCCGTTTCTCAAGCTAACGGGCCACAAGTTTCCGCGCATGGCCTACTACCGCGGCGCGGTCGACAAGAAAAACCAGTATTTCGGCCCGTTTCCGAGCGCGTGGGCGGTGCGCGAGAGCATCCAGATCCTGCAGCGCGTATTCCAGTTGCGCACGTGCGAGGACTCGGTCTTCAACAACCGCACGCGGCCGTGCCTCCTGCATCAGATCGGGCGCTGCACGGCGCCTTGCACGGGACTCATCACGGAAGAGGACTACGCGCGCGATGTGTCGAACGCATCGCGCTTTTTGCTCGGGCGTCAGGGCGAGGTGATGAAGGAGCTGGAGCAGAAGATGCACGCGTTCGCTGCCGATCTGAAGTTCGAGCAGGCCGCGGCGGTGCGCAATCAGATGAGCTCGCTGTCGACCGTGCTGCATCAGCAGGCGATCGAAGTCGGCGGCGAAAGCGACGTCGATATCCTCGCGGTCGTCGCGCTCGGCGGCAAGGTCTGCGTGAATCTCGCGATGGTGCGCGGCGGCCGGCATCTCGGCGACAAGGCGTATTTCCCGGCGCACGTCGAAAGCGCGATAGCGCTGGACGATGAAGACGATCTCCCCGATGTCGCCGATCTCCCCGAAGTCGACGAAGCGGAAGCGGGCGCGCCCGTCGCAATTGAGTCTTCCGCGCAGACGAGCGTCGAGCCCGTGCAAGCCGATCCGGAAGCCGAACCCGAACCGCGCGAAGGCGCGCTCGAATCCGAAGTGCTCGAAGCCTTCATGGCGCAGCATTACATCGGCAATCGCGTGCCGCCGGTGCTCGTCGTGAGTCATGCGCCGTCGAGCCGCGAACTTGTCGATCTGCTGACGGAGCAGGCGGGCCACAAGGTCACGCTGCTGCGTCAGCCGCAGGGTCAGAAGCGCGCGTGGCTCTCGATGGCCGAAAACAACGCGAAGCTCGCGCTCGCGCGGCTTCTTTCAGAGCAAGGCTCGCAGCAGGCGCGCACGCGCTCGCTCGCGGACACGCTCTCGATGGAGATGGACGATCTCGCGCAACTGCGCATCGAGTGCTTCGACATCAGTCATACGATGGGCGAGGCGACGCAGGCGTCATGCGTCGTGTATCACCATCACAAGATGCAGTCGGGCGAATATCGGCGCTACAACATCAACGGCATCACGCCCGGCGACGACTACGCCGCGATGCGCCAGGTGCTCACGCGCCGCTACGAGAAGATGGTCGCGCAGGCAGCCGCGAACGCGAACGACGAAGCGACGACCCTGCAACCCGACGATGCCGCCGATCCCAACGTCACGCCCGATGCCGCCGAACCCGTGGCCGCGGGCGGCACGCTGCCCAACATCGTACTGATCGACGGAGGCAAGGGGCAGGTCGAGATCGCGCGGCAGGTTTTCTCCGAGCTCGGGCTGGATCACGGCATGCTGGTCGGTGTTGCGAAGGGAGAAGGGCGCAAGGTGGGGCTCGAAACGCTGGTGTTCGCCGACGGCCGCAGCGCGCTCGAGCTCGGCAAGGAAAGCGCGGCGCTGATGCTCGTCGCGCAGATCCGCGACGAGGCGCACCGCTTCGCGATCACCGGCATGCGCGCGAAGCGGGCGAAAGCGCGACAGACGTCGCGGCTGGAAGAGCTGGAAGGTGTCGGTGCGAAACGGCGTCAGCGGCTGCTGTCGCGCTTCGGCGGATTGCGCGGCGTGCAGGCGGCGAGCGTCGAGGACCTGGCGAGCGTCGAAGGCATTTCGCTTGCGCTCGCGCAGCAGATTTATCGTCAGTTGCATTGAGCCGCGAGAGCCGGCTGCGAGGCGCGCTGCGCGGGCGGCGCGCCTTGTGAGCGCGGAGTCGACGCGGCACAATGGCGGCTTCCTTACACGTCCATCAAGCGCTTTCGCCCATGCCGTTCAATCTACCGATCTTCCTGACGTGGCTGCGAATCGTGCTGATTCCGCTCGTGGTGGGCGTGTTCTATTTGCCGGACATGATGATGAGCCCGGAGCATCGCAACCTGCTCGGCATGCTTATCTTCGTGCTCGCCGCACTCACCGACTGGTTCGACGGCTTTCTTGCGCGCAAGCTCAATCAGACGTCTTCGTTCGGCGCGTTCCTCGATCCGGTCGCCGACAAGCTGATGGTCACGGCCGCGCTGCTCGTGCTCGTGCAACTGTCGCGGCTGAATGCGGTGATCGCGCTCATCATCGTCGGACGCGAGATCACGATTTCCGCGCTGCGCGAATGGATGGCGCAGATCGGCGCGTCGAAGAGCGTCGCGGTGAATCAGCTCGGCAAGTTCAAGACCGTATGCCAGATGGTCGCGATTCCGATGCTGCTTTTCTACGGGCCGCTGAAGATCGCCGGCACGCCCTGGATGATCGACACGCGCGTGTGGGGCTTGTGGCTCATCTACGTCGCGGCGTTCCTCACCGTCTGGTCGATGCTCTACTACATGAAGCTCGCGTGGCCCCAGATTCGCGAGCGCGGCGGCATGCTGTGAGACGAGCGAACGGCACATTGCAGAAATTGCGCCGAGCCGAAAAATTCCTCTCACAAAACAGTTGACAGCCCTCTTTGGCTTCTACATAATCTCGTTTCTCTGATGCACGGCGCGACGCAATAAGCGAAGCAACAGCAAAAGAGCAGCAGTAAGTGCGGGAGTAGCTCAGTTGGTAGAGCGCAACCTTGCCAAGGTTGAGGTCGCGAGTTCGAGACTCGTCTCCCGCTCCAGATTTTGAAGGTTTGATGTCATCGGCGCTGAATTGGCGAAGCGCAACGGGGCATCGGAACCGGCAGTTTCAGCATTGCAGGATATTGCGGGAGTAGCTCAGTTGGTAGAGCGCAACCTTGCCAAGGTTGAGGTCGCGAGTTCGAGACTCGTCTCCCGCTCCAGTCAAAGGGGAAGCCAAGCTTCCCTTTTTGTTTGGTGATTTAGCCGACATCATGCCGGTAAGCACCAAAACCGCTTGTGGCGCGGTAGCAAAGCGGTTATGCAGCGGCCTGCAAAGCCGTTTAGACCGGTTCGACTCCGGTCCGCGCCTCCACTTGAAAAGCCCTGATCCGTCAGGGCTTTTTTCTTTTCGGAACGCCGGCATCCAGCCGATTCTGCGTCCCCGTCGCGGCACGGCATAATTGCCATACTTCTGCCACACAAATCCAAATGACCGACCAACTCTCCGAACTCGAATGGCGCTGGAAGCGCTTCGACGACCTGACGACCACCGAGGTGTACGACATGCTCGCCGCGCGCAGCGCCGTGTTCGTCGTCGAGCAGAATTGCGTGTATGGCGACATCGACGGACTCGATGTCGATGCATGGCACCTCTTCGCTTACGGCAAGGGCGAGAAGCGTCCCGCGCTCGCGGGCTACCTGCGCGTGCTGTTGCCGGGACACCCGGACGAGAGCGAGAAGGAAGTACGCATCGGCCGCGTGCTGACGACGGCCAACTTTCGCGGTCTGAAGCTCGGCAACGCGATGCTCGAGCGCGCGCTAGAGCACATCCTGAAGCAATGGCCGGATCAGCCGGTCAGCCTGCATGCGCAAGCACATCTGCAGCGCTTCTACGGCGCGTTCGGCTTCGTGCCGTCGTCGGGTCTGCATGACGAAGACGGCATTCCGCACGTGTGGATGCGCCGCCCCGGCTTCGGTTCATGAAGTCGTGGCCTTCGGGCCGTTGACCGGCGTGCCCGCGCCGCGTCCGACACGTTCCTTTCTCAGCCGCGATCGCGCCGACAGCCGCAACCAGTGGCGCAGCGCGATCAGCGCGCCGACGACGCTCATCATCGATCCGGGAATCCACAGCAAGAGACCGCCGATCTGCTGATCGCGCATCGGCGTGATCCACGTGAACGCGCGGCCGCAGATCGAATAGATCGGATACAACTCGTGCGGCGTGAAGAAGATATAAGCGCCGAGAATGATCTGCGGCGGAATCGCGGCGATCACGACGAGAACGCGTCGACCGGGCGCGAGCCGCGCGGGCGGCGCCGGGCGTGGATCCAGAATCAGCCACCAGAACAGCAGGCCGTCGATCACCATGCTCCAGTTCATCACGCGATAGAGCCGGTAATCGAGCATCGCCTTGAAGTGGATCGGCGAAAGCAGCCAGAAGTAGATCAGCCCGACGAACAGCACGACCGCGATCACGGGATTGAACACGATATCGAAGAAGACGCGCGCCACGCGGCTCTGCGCGGCCGGGCGCAGCCAGCGTTGCCGCCATGCGAACGGAACGCCCGCGCGCAAGGCCGCGCCGGGATACGACAATGCGATCAGGAACGGCCCGAGATGATGCAGCACGATATGCTGCAGCCGATGCATGAAGAATTCATGCTCGAAGAAATAATCGAGCCGCGTGTGGAGCGCGACATAAAGGGCGATCAGGCCGAACCAGAACGCGATGCGACGCGACATCGACACGCGTGCATGTCGCGCGCCGCGCGCGAACAGAATCCCCGCGACGAGCACGGCGATGACGACTGTCGGCGACGGCTCCCACGGATCGAGCCAGTACAGAAGCGCGCTCATCGTCAGGCGTCCTTCGCGTGGATCACGCGCTTCAGATCGTTCGCGATGGCGTCGATGGAATCGTGGTCGGTCGCGAGCAGGCGCGCGTGACCGGCGGCATCGAAGATATAGACGGCCGAGCTATGCGTGACTTCGTATTCGCCGTTCGGGTCGCGCTTTTCCATCTGATACGCGATGCGATAGCGCTGCGCGACCGATTCGATCGCGCGCTCGGTGCCTGTCAGGCCGACGGCGTGTTTGTCGTCGAAAGCGCGCACGTAGGAGCGCAGGAGCGCGGGCGTGTCGCGCGCCGGATCGACCGAGACGAACACGATGCGCGTCCTGTCGGCGTCCGCGCCCACGCGCTGGAGCACCTGCATGAGGCGCGCCATCGTTTCGGGGCAGACGTCGGGACAATGCGTGTAACCGAAGTAGACGAGGGTCGTTTTGCCCGCGAACGACTGTCCGGTGACGGGCGCGCCACCATCGTCGACGAGCGAGAAGTCCAGGTCCGGCAAATGGCCCGATACGTCGGTCAATTGCCACGGCTCGGCGGGCTTCGAGCACGCGGCGAGCGCGCACAGCGAGAGAAGGGCGATGAAGCGCCGGAGTCGCATGGACCGCGCGGCGAGAAGGAGGAACGAAGCGTGCATCGGAGATTGCGTTGCAGGATGATTCGATATGAACTCCGTCGCAAAATACACGCCTTTTGCTGCGCTGCCAGCGCATCATGTCGCCATTAGACTATTATTGAGACGATTTGCCGCATGACTCGGGCGCGCTGAAAGGGCTTGGAGCGAAGGTTGTAAGCTAAGAGCTTTCTTACCCGAAAGCGTTCGCGCGGTAAGATGCGCACGCATTGCGACGTCCCAAGCGGGCGCGCGCCACATCACAGGCAAACCACAGGCCAAAGATCGATGCCAAATCTTCCCGATTCCCTGTCTCTTGCCGAGACCGCCTTTTTCTTCGATTTCGACGGCACGCTCGTCGAGCTCGCGTCCACGCCCGACGGCATCTTCGTGCCGCGCTCGGTGCCCGACATCCTGGCCGCGCTCAGGCGCGCGACCAACGGCGCGGTGGCGGTCGTATCGGGGCGCGGCATCGACAATATCGACTCGTTCCTGCAGATGCCCGATCTGCCCGTCGCGGGCATGCACGGCGCGGAACGGCGCGATTCGAACGGCGACGTGCAGCGCATTGGCTTCAACGACGAGCGGCTGCTGCGCATGGAGCACGCGCTCGAGAAGGTCGTTAGCGCGAATCCGGGCATGCTGCTCGAAATCAAGGGCGCGGCGCTCGCGCTGCATTACCGCAACGCGCCCGACCGCGAGCCGGCCGCGCGCGCGGCCACCGAGAAGCTGGTCGCGGAATACGCCGACGCCTACGTGCTGCAACCCGGCAAGATGGTCTACGAGATCAAGCCGAAGGACGTCGACAAGGGCCGCGCCGTGCGCGCGTACATGAGCGAGCCGCCGTTCACGGGCCGCAAACCGGTGTTTATCGGCGACGATCTCACCGATGAGAAGGGCTTTGCGGTGGTCAACGAATTCGACGGGCTTTCGGTGAAGATCGGTCCGGGCGACACGGTAGCGCGCTCGCGTATCGAATCGGTCGAATTGCTGCTGGACTGGCTGCAGGTGATCGCGGGCACGGCCGGGAAGCACGCGTGAGCCGGCTGATCATCGTTTCGAACCGCGTCGCGCCGATTTCCGAAGGCGGCCCCGCGGCAGGCGGTCTCGCGGTCGGCGTGTACGACGCGTTGAAAGAAACCGGCGGCATGTGGTTCGGCTGGAGCGGAGACGTGCTCACGTCTCATCCCGAAGGCATCAAGCTGGAAGAACACGGACCGGTGACCTTCGCGACCATCGGCCTCGTGCGGCGCGACTACGACCAGTACTACCGCGGCTTTTCCAACGCGACCTTGTGGCCCGCGTTTCACTATCGGCCGGATCTGATCGAGTTCGATCGCCACGAATACGACGGCTATTGCCGCGTGAACCGCTGGCTCGCGGAGCAGCTCGCGCCGCTGCTCAGACCCGACGATGTGATCTGGGTGCACGACTATCATCTGATTCCGTTCGCGCAGGCGTTGCGCGCGCTGGGCGTAAAAAATCGCATCGGCTTCTTTCTGCATATTCCGTTTCCGGCGGCGCAGATTTTGTTGAGCGTGCCGCGCCATCGCGAACTGGTGGAAGCGCTGTGCGCGTTCGATCTCCTCGGTTTTCAGACGGAGCCCGATCTGCGCGCGTTCTGCGATTACATCGAAACCGAGGCGGGCGGCTCGCTACGGCGCGATGGCGCGAGGCCGGTCGAGGTGCGCGCGTTCGGCCAGACGCTGCGCGCGGCGGCGTATCCGATCGGCGTCTATCCCGACGAGATCGCCGCGCTCGCGAAAGACGGCGAAAGCGGGCGTGACGTCGAGATCGTCAAGGCGACGCTGCATCATCGCAAGCTCGTGATGAGCGTCGATCGACTGGATTATTCGAAGGGGCTCGTCGAGCGATTTCGCGCGTTCGAGCGGCTGATCGAGCACGATTCGCGTCAGCGCAACAACGTGTCGTTTCTGCAGATCGCGCCGCCGACACGTTCCGATGTCGACGCCTATCGCGACATGCGCGTCCAGCTCGAAGCGGAATCGGGCCGCATCAACGGCCGATATGCCGAGCTCGACTGGACGCCGATTCGCTATATCCATCGTCAATATGAGCGACCGGTGCTCGCGGCGCTTTTTCGCGAGGCGCACGTCGGCCTCGTCACACCGTTGCGCGACGGCATGAATCTCGTCGCGAAGGAATACGTCTCGGCGCAGGATCCGGACGATCCCGGCGTGCTGGTGCTGTCGCAGTTTGCGGGCGCGGCGCGCGAGCTGACGGCCGCGCTCATCGTCAATCCGCTCGACATCGACGATATGGCCGATGCCCTCGCCATCGCGCTCAAGATGCCGCTCGACGAACGCAAGGCGCGCTACGGCGAGATGATGCAGCAACTTCGCGAGAACAATGTCTCCGTGTGGCGCGACAACTTTCTGCGCGATCTGAAAGCCGGCGCGTAGACGAAAAAAAGCCGTGTTTCCTCACGAAAACACGGCTTTTTCGAAGGGCGTTGCGTTCAGGCGGGCTGCTTGTGCGGCGTCGCGACGATCGACGGCAGCTTGCCGTGCTGCTTCGCCAGCAACTCGCGATACAGCCCCGGGCGATCGCGCAATTCCTGCGGCGAGCCGTCGTCGATGACCTTGCCCGCGCTCATCACGATGATGCGATCGAAGTTCTGCAGCGTCGACAGACGGTGCGCGATCGCGATCACCGTGCGGCCGACCATCAGACGGTCGAGCGCCTGCTGGATCGCTTCTTCGGATGCGCTGTCGAGTGCAGAGGTCGCTTCGTCGAGCAGGAGAATGGGCGCGTTCTTCAGGATCGCGCGGGCGATCGCGATGCGCTGGCGCTGGCCGCCCGACAGTTTCACGCCCCGGTCGCCGACGATCGTGTCGAAACCTTCCGGCATCGCTTCGATGAAGTCCGTGCAGCGCGCCTCGCGCGCGGCGGCGAGCACTTCCTCGCGGCTCGCTTCCGGACGCCCGTAAGCGATGTTCTCGAACACGGTGCGGTGGAACAGCGAAATATCCTGCGGCACGAGCGCGATCGCATGGCGCAGGCTGTCCTGCGTGATCGCGCCGATATCCTGGCCGTCGATCTTGATGCTGCCTTTCTGCGTCTCGTAGAACCGTTGCAGCAGCGCGAGCACGGTCGATTTGCCCGCGCCCGATTTGCCGATCAGACCCACGCGCTGACCCGGCTCGATATGCAGATGGAAGTTGTCGAGAATCGGGCGGCGGCGCGGATATGCGAACGTGACGTTGTCGAAATCGACGCGGCCGCCCTGCGGCACGAGTTCGGTCGCGTCCGAGCGATCCGGCATGCCATGCGGCTCGAGCAGCGTCTGGACGGCTTCGGCAAGACGTGCGACGTGCTGGGTGACATCGACGAGCGCAACCGCCAGATCGCGCGTGCCATGCAGAATCGTGAAGCCGAGCGAGCTGACGAGCACGATATCGCCCGAAGTCGCGCGCCCTTGCGACCACAGCCACAGCGCCCAGCCGAGCAGGCCGGCGGAGAGGATCGCCGTGACGACCGCGTGGAACAGGCGCAGTTTTTCGAGGTACAGAAGACTTTGCTGGCGCGCGACCATTTCGGCCTTCACCGTCGAGCCGAAGCGCTTTTGCTCGCGGAACGTCATGCCGAATGCGCGCACGAGCGCCATGTTGCCGATCACGTCGACGAGCTCGCCATCGACCGACGCCGCCTTCGACGCAAAGCTGTGATGCCGTGCCGAGCCGCGCTTCGCCAGGCGGTAGAGGATCAACGCGAGAATCACCGACGCCGACATCAGGCCGGCGGCCATCAGAGGATTGACGGAAACGATCATCACGATCGCGCCCAGCACCGCGATGCACGGCGGCAGGACGTTCCACGCCATCACGTTTTCGGAAGTGTAGATCGCGTTCGACGTGGCCGTGATCCGGCTCGCGAGCATGCCCGGCTGCTTCTCGGAGAAGTACGTCGGCGAGTGGCCGGACAGGTACGAGAACAGATCCTTGCGCAAGTCGCCGGTGACGATCACAAATACGTGCGCGCCGACCCAGCCGCCGACGCGCCAGAGCAGGTTGTCGGCGGCGATCAGTCCGACGAGGATCATGAACGCGCCCCAGAGCGGCCCGGGATGCCCGCGGCCTTGTCCGAGCACATCGATCAGATGCTTGATCGCGTACTGGGAGGCGAGGGCGCAGCCGACGGCGGCGAATACGCTGAAGAGCACGATGGCATGCGCGACGGAATGCCGGCGAATGTAGCGGAGCAGAAACGCGAGCGGCCGATGCGCGTAGCTCGAGAGCTTCGCGTTGTGCGCGTTACGCTGGGAGACGGTGAGTTGGTCCAATGGTCTTTTTTGGTCGTAGAGCGGTTGAGCGTATGTTGCGCCTTCGGGCAGTGCCATGCGCGGTGTCGACTGCGGCAACCGGCATGCGATGCGTCGCCCGATCCGGCGCGACTGACGTCAAGCGAGGCGACGCTGCGCCGTCTCCATCACGAATTGTAGCCAGTATCGCGGCGGGGCAACGCGTTCTCGGGCATATGACGTTCGGCCTATGTGGCCATCCGAACGTCGCCCGTGGCGAAAATTGGGTTGCCGCCCGGCCTTCAGGCCTGCCGGGCGCACGGCTGACGGCATGGGCGCGCATTGTAAGCATATTGCGCAGCTTTTTGCGATGAAACGCTCGCCGGGCAGGCAGACATCTCGATGAGCACGCGACGCGCCAGCCTTCGGGCTTGGCACGCGCAATCGTTCAGACGCCATTGTTTGCCGCGGCGACCGGCGTATGCCGCGACAAGCCCGTGCTCCAATGTAGAACAACCTTAATAAACAGGGGTTTGCAAAATGTATCCCCCGTGTAACAAGGTAAATAAGTTGAAATGACTGCCGTTGTGACTCTGTAAAAAGCTCCATAATCCGATCCGGGTTTGCCCTTAGGTTTCCGACAGGTTTTTGCAAGTTCCCGTCAACCGCCGAAGCAGATGCGCGTTAATTGCTGGCGCGCGGCGATTTTCGAGATGTGGAACCGCACTTGCTTGGTCCGAACGCCAGCGCGACAAACCGGTGATCAGCGACCCCGCTTTTTCACTCGAGCATCAGCCATAGCGCCGCGGCCACCGCGCCGCGGGAAGCTTCGCCCGAGCCGAGCGATTCGCTCTCCAACGTCAACATGACTGTAGTACTTGCCTGATCTTTCATTAGGAGTTTCACGACATGCGAATCGCTCAAATCGCGCCCCTCCACGAGGCTGTTCCGCCGAAGCTGTATGGCGGCACGGAACGCGTGGTGTCTTATCTGACCGAGGCACTCGTGGATGCTGGACACGATGTCACGCTCTTCGCGAGCGGTGATTCGCAGACGTCCGCCAAGCTCGAAGCATTCTGGCCGCAGGCACTGCGCCTCGACCCGACCATCCGCGACACGATGGCGCCGCACATGCTTCTGCTGGAAGAAGTTCGCCGCCGCGCGGACGAGTTCGACGTGCTGCACTTCCATATCGACTACTACCCGTTCTCGCTGTTCGCGCGCCAGCCGGTGCCGTTCCTGACGACGATGCATGGCCGTCTCGACCTGCCCGAGCTCCAGCCGATCTTCAACACGTTCAACAACGTGCCGGTCATCTCGATCTCGGACAACCAGCGTCAGCCGCTGCCGCAGGCGCACTGGCTGTCGACGGTGTACCACGGTCTGCCGGAAAACCTGCTGAAGCCGATCCCGAACGTGAAGCCCGGTTACCTCGCGTTCCTCGGCCGCATTTCGCCGGAAAAGCGCGTCGACCGCGCGATCCGCATCGCGCAGGCCGCGGGCATGAAGATCAAGATCGCTGCGAAGCTCGACAAGGCCGACCGCGCGTACTACGAAGAAGAGATCAAGCCGCTCTTCGCGCTGCCGCACGTCGAATACATCGGTGAAATCAGCGAAGCCGAAAAGACCGAGTTCCTCGGCAATGCGCACGCGCTGCTGTTCCCGATCGACTGGCCGGAGCCCTTCGGCCTCGTGATGATCGAAGCGATGGCCTGCGGCACGCCGGTGATCGCATTCAACCGCGGCTCGGTGCCGGAAGTGATCGAAAACGGCGTGTCGGGTTTCGTCGTGGAAGACGAACTCTCGGCGATCGCCGCCGTCAAGCGACTCGACACGCTGTCGCGCGAGAAGGTCCGCGGCGCGTTCGAATCGCGGTTCTCGTCGAAGGTGATGGCGAAGAATTACGTCAACGTGTACGAAGAATTGCTGCGCCAGAAGCGCCGCACCGTTCTGCGCGAAGTCAACGCGAGCTAAGTAAGTCCTGCCGCGTCGCGCGGCATCGGCTGCAAAACAACGCCCCGCGTGCCTCAAGGCACGCGGGGCGTTGTCGTAATAGCACACTTGGGTCTGCCTTTCGCGCGCCAGGCCGCGCTACGGTTGTCAAACCTCTGATGACATCCGTAATCTCCCTATAATGACCGGGCTTCGCGATGCGCGGAGCGGCATGCAACGTTCGTGGACAGGAGTGTTCTTTTGGCGAGACCCAAGCAAATCAGCGCGAGCCCGGTTCCGGGCGCCGGCACCGTGTTCGCATTGCGTGCGATCGGACTGGTGCTCGCGGCGCGTTGGGCGTTCTCGATGTCGCAGATGGGGTATTTGTCCTCGCTGCGCGCGATGACGTCGTCGCCGTGGGCGTGCGTGAACCTCGTCCTGATTTTTCTCCTGATCGTGCTGCCGGGCGCGAAGGCGCGCATGGAGCGCCCGTTGCATCCGCTGCCGCAGTGGTTGCGGCAGGCCTTGCGCTTCATCGCGCTTCTGGCATTCGGCTTTGCGATGTTTTCCGTAGGCGCGTTCATCTGGAGTTCCGGTTGGCGGCGCTTTACGCAAGCGCTCGCCGAGACCAACGGCTGGCTCGTCGTCGGCCCGGCGCTCTATGCGGTCGTCATGTGGATCTGTCGGCCGCGCGCGCTCTGGCGCACCAATGTCGCCGCGCGGCGTTTCGCGATCGGCCGCTATGCGATCTCGCTCGATCCCGTCACGCGGACGGCGGTCGTCTGGGCGGAGAGCCGCAAGCTCGGCCAGTACGATGCGCGTGAACTGTCGGTGAAATGGCCGGCGCCGTCGCCGGATGTATCGCCGTCAACGACGATGCTCACGCCGGCTACCGAGCCCGCCGGCCCGTCGATTCGCGCAAGCGGCGAAGTGCGGCGGGGCGTGTTCGCGCGGCCGCCGAAGGTCGAGTTGTTGTGGGACTCGCCCGCCGCGGCCGGACATAATCGCACCACCGTGTTCCGCGCGCCGCTCGCCAGTGAAGGCGACCGCAACGCGGCGCGCGCGCTCGATGTGACACTGCGTCAGATCTGAATCGTTCGCCTTCGCAAGCCTAGATTGCCGTGCACGTCGTTCCTGTCTCTTCAGGGAGCAAAGGATGCTGATACGTTGGACGCTGGCCGCGCTTCATCTTCTTGCTTTCGGTTTCGCGCTCGGCTCGGTGCTCGCGCGCGCCCGCGCGTTGCGGCATCTCGATGCCACGCAGTCCATTCAGGCGAACGAAATGCGGTTGCGCGACGTGTTCCGCTCGGATTCGGTGTGGGGCGTCACCGCGATCGTGTTGATTGTGACAGGCGTGACGCGCGCATTCGGCGGCTTCGAAAAAGGGGCCGCGTACTATTTGCACGAGCCGCTTTTCCATTTGAAGATGACGGTGCTCGTCGCGATTTTGCTGATCGAAGTCTCACCGATGCTCGCGCTGATTCGCTGGCGCATCGCGCTCGCGCAGGGCGGGGCGATCGATCTGACGCGCGCGCGGCGTTTTGCGTGGATGAGCGATCTGGAAGCTGGGCTCGTGATGGTGATGGTGATCGCCGCGAGCGGAATGGCGCGGGGTGTATGGGCGTCGTAGCCGCATTCGGCGACGGAAAATGAAAAAGGCCCAAGTCGTGAGACTTGGGCCTTTTGTTCTTCGGTGCTTGTCTTTACCAACACCAGAATTCTGGTGGGTAGTACTGGGATCGAACCAGTGACCCCTGCCGTGTGAAGGCAGTGCTCTACCGCTGAGCTAACCACCCGAAGAGAAACGAGATTATGTCAGGCGTTTCGCGTTTCGTAAAGACCCTGTTAAGCCAAATTCGAAAAATTATGCGGGAACGGCGTCGCCTTCGGCCGGCGCCGGTTCCGTGCGCCATACGCTCGTGCCTTTGAGCGCCTTGTCGAGATCGGTCAGCACGGCTTCGTGCGCGGCGAGCTCTTCAACGCTCGCGACGATCACCGGCAAATCCAGATCGTCGAGCGCGATGCGCGACGTCGAGACCGAGCCCGACGCGGGCTGGTCGCCGAGCATGTCGATGACGAGGCTTTCCTGGCCGCGCGTCATCGCGAGATAGACCTCCGCGAGCAACTCCGAGTCGAGCAGCGCGCCGTGCAGCGTGCGATGCGCGTTGCTGATGCCGAAGCGGTCGCACAGCGCGTCGAGCGAATTGCGTTTGCCGGGGAACATCTGCTTGGCCTGCGCGAGCGAGTCGATCACCCCGGCGCATGTTTCGGAAACCTTCGGCAATCCGAGCAGCGCGAACTCCGTGTCGAGAAAGCCGACGTCGAAGGGTGCGTTATGGATGATCAGCTCGGCGTCCGCGATGAAATCGCGCAATTCGGCGGCGATCTCCGCGAACTTCGGCTTGTCGCTCAGAAACTCGGTCGTGAGACCGTGCACGGCGAGCGCGCCGGGATCGCTGTCGCGCTCCGGATTCACGTACAGATGTAGATTGTTGCCGGTGAGCCGGCGGTTGATCAGCTCGACGCAGCCGATTTCGATGATCCGGTCGCCCGTCCTCGCGTTCAGGCCGGTAGTTTCGGTATCCAGTATCAGTTGGCGCATAGATGACGTGTAGTTTGATTAGCTGTCCGCGAGCGAGGTCACGCCACGATTGGCGAGCGCATCGGCGCGTTCGTTCTCGGGATGTCCGGCGTGGCCCTTGACCCAGCGCCACTCGATTTCATGCTGAGCGACGAGGCCGTCGAGCCGCTTCCAGAGATCGGCGTTCTTGACGGGCGTCTTCGCGGCGGTCATCCAGTTCTTTCTCTTCCAGCCGTGGATCCATTCGCTGATGCCTTTTTGCACATATTGCGAATCGGTGTGGATGACCGCGTGACACGGGCGCTTCAACGCTTCGAGCGCGGAGATCACGGCCATCAGTTCCATGCGGTTGTTGGTGGTCGCGGCTTCTCCGCCGAACAGTTCCTTTTCCTGCGTGCCGAAGCGAAGCAGGGCGCCCCAGCCGCCGGGCCCGGGATTGCCTTTGCAGGCGCCGTCCGTGTAGATGTCGATTACCTTGTTCGATGTGGGTTCTTGAGTCATCAATGCTCGTTGCGAGTCTCGTTGCGCGTGTGCGGAGCCGCGACCGGCGCGAGGCCGGGCGCGAGCGCGGTTTTTTTCAGCTTGCGGGGACCGATGACGCGCATGCCGCGCACGCGTTTCACCGCCGTGATCATGTACGCCGCGCCGAAGATGGGCCACCAGCGGTCGCCAGCGGCTTCCATGAATTCATAGCGTTGCAGCCACTTGTCCGTGACGAGCGGCGGACGATAACAGCCGAAGCGCCCGCGTTCAAGATCGAATCCGAGCAGCTTGATCCAGTCCTTGATGCGCGTGAACGCGATCATCTCGTGCGCCGACGGCACGAACGGCCGGCCCGCCACCTTGCCGAGCGATTGCCGCGCGCCCCACAGACTCAGCGAATTGAAGCCGAGGATGATCAACTGGCCCTCGGGCACGAGCACGCGTTCGGCTTCACGCAAGAGCCGATGCGGGTCCGGCGAGAATTCGAGCGTGTGAGGCAGTACGAGCAGATCGACGCTTTGCGCTTCGAAGGGCAGGTCGAGCAGATCGCACCACACGGTGCTGCGGCCATCAGGTGCGCTCGCCGCGGGTAGCGCGCTCACGCCGGGCGTCGTGGCGCGCGGCGGCGTGTAGGGCGCGCTCGATGCACTTTCGGCGTCGAGCACGAGCGCGCGGCCGGTCATGCGATTTTCACGCAACGCGTCGAGCTGCGGCATGCCGAGCTGCAGCGCGTGATAGCCGAAGATGTCGGACACCACGTGATCGAGCTGCGCCTGCTCCCATTCGAGCACGTAGCGTCCGGGCGCCGAGCTCGTCCAGGTGGGCCAGTCTATAATCGGTCGGTCAGACATGTTCGAATTGCCGCATAGAAAATCGCCATGAATTCGCTTGCCAAGAATCTATCTGCTCAGAATGCACTCGAATACGTGCCGGTTCCGGCGTTCGAGGACAACTACATCTGGCTCGTATCGGACTCGCGCGATGCGGTCGTGGTCGACCCCGGTGACGCCGCGCCCGTTGAGGCGTATCTCGCCAGGCGCGGTTGGCGACTGACCGCTATTTTACTCACGCACCATCATCAGGACCACGTCGGCGGCGTGAAAGCGCTCCTCGATAGCCGATCGGCAGAGGGTGGCATTCCCGTCTACGGCCCGGCCACCGAGCGTATCGAGCATCTGACCCAGCGCGTCACGGGCGGCGATACGGTGAGCATCGCGCATCCGGCGCTCGAACTTTCCGTGATCGACGTGCCGGGCCATACGGCCGGTCACATCGCTTACTTTCAGGCAGGCGACCCGGGCGGCACGCCGCATCTCTTTTGCGGCGACACCCTGTTCGCGAGCGGCTGCGGCCGTCTTTTCGAAGGCACGCCGCAGCAGATGCTCGCCTCGCTCGACGCGCTCGCCGCGTTGCCCGAGAACACGCAGGTTCACTGCGCGCACGAATACACGCTGTCGAATATCAAGTTCGCGCGCGCATGCGAGCCGGACAACGCCGCGCTCCTGCGCTGGAGCGACGACGCTCAGACGCTGCGCGCCACCGGCAAGCCGACTTTGCCGACGACCATCGGCCACGAAAAGGCGGTAAATCCGTTCTTGCGCTCGGACGTTCCGGCGATTCACGCGACGCTTTCGTCACAGTTCGGCACCCCGGTTTCGGACCGTCTCGAAGCGTTTCGAATGATGCGAGGCTGGAAGGATAAGTTCCGCTAACCGAACGCTTTTAGGGATAACTTCAACCGAAACGTTGGAATCGCCGTTAGATGCAGGATTTTGCAGGGGTTTTGCGCGCATTCTTATTGACGTCTTAGGTGCTGTTCCGTACTATCGGCTGCAAATTTCCAAGCATTATTTTGTGGAAGCAGAGACGTTCCATGCGACTAACCCTTAGCGCGCTGTCCGTCCTGATGCTCGCCGCGTGCGCGAGCCAGGGACCTACAGCGTCAGATCCTTTATCAGTTTCAGCCACTACCGCCGCTTCGCAGCAACAGCAGCAGCAAGTCGCCGACACCATCCGCCGCACCGCAGCAGCCAAGGAAACCATCGACGTCGACAAGACGCCCGTGACTTCGCTCGCGGGATCGTCCGATCTCTGGAACCGCATTCGTGGCGGTTTCCAGATTCCCGATCTGCAAAGCGATCTCGTCGACATGCAGGTCAACTGGTACGCGCAGCGCCCGGATTACGTCGAGCGCATGACCACGCGCTCGCAGAAGTACCTCTATCACATCGTCGAGGAACTCGAGCAGCGGCACATGCCGACCGAGCTGGCGCTTCTGCCGTTCATCGAGTCGGCTTACAGCCCGCAGGCGCTGTCGGTCGCGAAGGCAGCGGGTATGTGGCAGTTCATGCCGGGCACGGGCCGCGATTACAACCTCAAGCAGAACATGTGGCAGGACGAGCGCCGCGACGTGCTCGCATCGACGAGCGCCGCGCTCGACTATCTCTCGCGTCTGCATGACATGTTTGGCGACTGGCATCTCGCGCTCGCCGCCTACAACTGGGGCGAGGGCAATGTGCAGCGCGCGATCGCGCGCAACGAGGCCGCGGGCTTGCCGACCGACTACGAAAGTCTGCGCATGCCCAACGAGACGCGTAACTACGTGCCGAAGCTGCAGGCCGTGAAGAACATCGTGAGCAATCCGCAGATGTACGGCCTCGCGCTGCCGGACATCCCGAATCACCCGTATTTCGTGACGGTCACGACCGCGCGCGACATCGATGTGACGATGGCCGCCAAGCTCGCCGCCATGAGCGTGGAAGAATTCCGTTCGCTCAATCCGTCGTTCTCGAAGCCGGTGATTCTCGGCGCGACCAATCCGCAGATTCTGCTGCCGTTCGACAACGCGGCTTCGTTCCAGCGCAATCTCTCGTCGTATTCGGGCGCGTTGTCGTCGTGGACCACGTACACCGTGACCGAGCGTTCACGCCCGGCGGCGATCGCCGAGAAGATCGGCGTTGACGCGGACACGCTGATGTCGGTCAATCGCATTCCGGCGGGCATGCGTCTGAAGCCTGGTTCGACGATTGTCGTACCACGTACGGACGACGACGATGAAGACATCAGCGCCGACGTCGCCGCAAACGCGATGCTCGCGATCGAGCGCGACGTGCCCGACACGCGCCGACTCGTGATCCGCGTTCGCCGGAAGCAGGCCGTCAGCACGTTAGCGGATCGCTATAACGTGTCTCCGGCGCAGGTGCGCGCGTGGAACCGTACTCACGGCGATGTGATCATGCCGGGCCAGGTGGTCGTCCTGCACGTGCCTTATGGCCGTCCGGTGCCAGCCGAGCCGGGTCCGGCGCGCCTGGAGACGGTGGCGGCGTCGAGCCGTTCGTCAGGCGGCGTGTCGAAGATCGGCACGCGCGTGCCAGAATCGAAGTCGTCGCGCGGCGGCAAGGCAACCGCGCATTCGTCGGGCAAGGTGACGAAAGTGTCGGCTTCGACCGCGTCGCACGCGGCAAAGCCCGCCGCCACGGCCAAGACCGTGAAGCCGGCCGCATCGACGAAGACCAGCAAGAAGAAATAAGCCCGGCGTTTCGGCGAAGCGCTATCCCACGCCGTCACCAAGGTGACGGCGTTTTCTTTTGGCGACGCCGCTAAACTGGCGGTCCATAAGAATGAAGCGTCCGTTTCACATGCCTTCCACACGTCTCCGTGTTTTTTGCCTGTTCGCCGCCGGATACTTCGTCTCGTACGTGTTCCGCGGGGTCAATCTCGGCTTCGCGCCACTCATCACGCACGAGCTGGGTCTGTCCGCGGCCGATCTGGGTCTTCTCACCTCGCTGTACTTCATCGGCTTCGCGCTGGCGCAGATTCCGGTGGGCGTATTGCTCGATCATTTCGGCCCGCGCCGCGTGACGGCCAGCATGCTCGTCTTCGCGGCGGCCGGCATCTGGGTGTTCGGTGCATCCCACGGGCTCGCGGGGCTGATGATCGGCCGGTTCCTGATCGGCGTCGGCGTATCGGTGTGTCTGAGCGCGGCCTTCAAGGCGTCGGCGCAACATTTCGCGCTCGCGCGCCTGCCGCTCATCAACGGACTCACGATGGCCGTTGGTGGACTGGGCGGGGTCGTGGTCGGATCGCCGCTCGCATCGCTTTTGCATGTCGCGAGCTGGCGGCAGGTGTGCGTGGGACTGGGCGTGTTCACGCTCGCCGTCGCTGCCGCGATCGTCCTGTTCGCACCGCGCAAGGCGGAGGCCGAGCCGCATCATCGGGCGGACGTCGTTACCCAGTTCAAGGGCACGTGGCTCATCCTGAAAAGTGGCGTGTTCTGGAAGATCGCTTCGTTTTCTGTCGTCACGCAGGGCGTTTTCTACGCGATGCAATCGCTATGGATTCGCCCCTATTTGCTCGATGTAATGAATCTCGCGCCCGCGCACGCCGCAGCGCTCGTGTCGGTTCTCGGCTTCGCGATGATGTTCGGCTGCGTCGGCTTCGGCGCGGCGGCGCGCGGCATGGAGCGGCGTGGCGTTTCCGTGTATGCGTTCTGCGGCGCTGGTATGGTGCTGTTCGTCGTGACGCAAGTGTTGATGGTGCTGCGCGTGCCGCTGCCGCCGTCCGTGCTGATTACCGCATACGGGATTTTCGGCGGGACGGGCATTCTGAGCTACGCAGTCGCCGCCGAGTATTTTCCATCGCACATGATCGGACGCGCGCACACGACGCTCACGCTCGTGATTTTCCTGTTGATCTTTGGCTTCCAGGTGAGTGTCGGCGCGATGCTTTCGCTCTGGCCGTCCGATGGCGGACGCTACCCGGCGTCGGCGCATCTGACAGTGTGGATCGTGCTGATCGGGCTGCAAGTCGCGAGTGCGGTCTGGTACGTTTTTCCGAGCCGCGTGCTGCACAAGTCTGATCGAAAAGTAGAGCGCGCGGCGCACTGACCGGCACGCGCGAGGCAGGCAGTACGCAAGCGGACGCTTCCGAAATCTGGCGAATGCGACGTTTTCGCGCTATAATTCGAAGGTTTGAGCATATCAACCCGCACCCTAGCGCCTACCTCCCATTCACCGTCGTTCGCTGCGCATGAACTGCGCGCCGCACGGTGCCGATCGCCCGCTTGAATTCGTCGATGCCACGCGCAAGCGTGCCGGTTCGAGCCACGATGCGCGCACAGCGAGCCGCCGCTTTCACTGCGAAGGAAACCCTCGTTCTTCGAGCGACGGGAGGCCAAGCCTGAATTTCGGACAGACAGGTCGGTAACAGGGTGTTCCCCAAGGAGCTTCCCGTGTTGCCGTCATTTTCCCCCGCACTCCTCGCACTTGCCGACGGCACGGTCTTTCGTGGTCAATCGATCGGCGCGCCCGGTTCGACGATCGGCGAAGTGGTGTTCAACACCGCCATCACCGGTTATCAGGAAATCCTGACCGATCCGAGCTATGCCCGCCAGATCGTCACGCTGACCTATCCGCACATCGGCAACTACGGCGTGAGCGCCGAAGACGTCGAAGCCACCAAAGTCCATGCCGCCGGCCTCATCATTCGTGATCTGCCGGTGCTCGCTTCGAACTTCCGCTCCGAGCAATCGCTCTCCGATTATCTGAAGGCGCAAGGCGTCGTCGCCATCGCGGGCATCGACACGCGCAAGCTCACGCGCATCCTGCGCGAGAAGGGCGCGCAGAACGGCTGCATTCTCGCCGGCACCGACGATGAAGCGAAGGCGCTCGGCCTCGCGCGCTCGTTTCCGGGTCTCGCGGGCATGGACCTCGCGAAGGTCGTGTCGACGCAAGAGAACTACGAATGGACGCAGACCGAATGGCGTCTCGGCAGCGGCTACGGCAAGCAGGAAGCGCCGAAGTTTCGCGTCGTCGCGTTCGACTACGGCGTGAAGTTCAACATCCTGCGCATGCTGGCCGAGCGCGGTTGCCACGTGACCGTGCTGCCAGCGCAATCGAGTGCCGCTGACGCGCTCGCGCTGAATCCGGACGGCATCTTCCTCTCGAACGGCCCGGGCGACCCGGAACCCTGCGACTACGCGATCCGCGCCACGCGCGAGTTCATCGAGCGCGGCATTCCGACGTTCGGTATCTGCCTCGGCCATCAGATCATGGGTCTCGCCGTCGGCGCGAAGACAATGAAGATGAAGACCGGCCACCACGGCGCGAACCATCCGGTGAAGGACATGGAAGACGGCCGCGTGGTGATCACGTCGCAGAACCACGGCTTCGCGGTCGATGCATCGACGCTGCCCGCCAACGCGAAGGTCACGCACGTCTCGCTGTTCGACGGCACGCTGCAAGGTTTCGCGCTCACGGATAAGCCCGCGTTCTGTTTCCAGGGTCACCCGGAAGCGTCGCCCGGCCCGCACGACATCGCGTATCTGTTCGACCGCTTCATCAAGCTGATGGAGTCGGCGAAGGTCGCCGCTTAAAAGTACCGAACATATATATCGAGAGCAGTTATGCCGAAGCGCACAGACATCAAGAGCATCCTCATCATCGGCGCGGGTCCGATCATCATCGGCCAGGCGTGCGAGTTCGATTATTCGGGCGCGCAAGCCTGCAAAGCGCTGCGTGAGGAAGGCTATAAGGTCATCCTCGTCAACAGCAATCCGGCGACGATCATGACCGATCCGAACACGGCCGACGTCACCTACATCGAGCCGATTTCGTGGGAAGTGGTCGAGCGCATCATCGCGAAGGAGCGCCCGGACGCGATCCTGCCGACCATGGGCGGACAGACCGCGCTCAATTGCGCGCTGGACCTGTTCCATCACGGTGTGCTGGAGAAGTACAACGTCGAACTGATCGGCGCGTCGCCCGAAGCGATCGACAAGGCCGAAGACCGCCAGAAGTTCAAGGACGCGATGACGAAGATCGGCCTCGGTTCGGCCAAGTCGGGCATCGCGCATTCGATGGAAGAAGCGCTCGCCGTGCAGGCGCAGATCGCCGAGGCGACGGGCAGCGGCGGTTATCCGACCGTCATTCGTCCTTCGTTCACGCTGGGCGGCTCGGGCGGCGGCATCGCGTACAACAAGGATGAGTTCGAGGAAATCTGCCGCCGCGGTCTCGATCTTTCGCCCACGCGCGAACTGCTGATCGAAGAATCGCTGCTCGGCTGGAAAGAGTACGAGATGGAAGTCGTCCGCGATAAAAAGGACAACTGCATCATCGTGTGCTCGATCGAAAACCTCGACCCGATGGGCGTGCACACGGGCGACTCGATTACCGTCGCGCCCGCGCAGACGCTCACCGACAAGGAATATCAGGTGCTGCGTAACGCGTCGCTTGCGGTGTTGCGCGAGATCGGCGTCGATACGGGCGGCTCGAACGTGCAGTTCGCCATCAACCCTGTCGATGGCCGCATGGTCGTCATCGAGATGAACCCGCGCGTGTCGCGCTCGTCGGCGCTGGCATCGAAGGCGACGGGCTTCCCGATCGCGAAGGTCGCCGCGAAGCTCGCGTGCGGCTACACGCTCGACGAGCTCAAGAACGAAATCACCGGCGGACAGACGCCCGCATCGTTCGAACCGACGATCGACTACGTCGTGACGAAGGTGCCGCGCTTTGCGTTCGAAAAATTCCGCGAAGCCGATTCGCGCCTGACGACGCAGATGAAGTCCGTCGGCGAAGTGATGGCGATGGGCCGCACATTCCAGGAATCGTTCCAGAAGGCGCTGCGCGGTCTGGAAGTGGGCGTCGATGGTCTCGATGAAAAGACCGCGAGCCGCGACGAAGTCATCCGCGAAATCGGCGAGCCGGGCCCGGACCGTATCTGGTATCTCGGCGACGCGTTCCGTCTCGGTCTCACGATGGAAGAGATCTTCGAAGAGACGTCGATCGATCCCTGGTTCCTCGCGCAAATCGAACAGATCATCCTGAAGGAAAAGGCGCTCGAAGGCCGCACGCTCGCGAGCCTCACGCGAGACGAACTGCTGTATCTGAAGAAGAGCGGCTTCTCGGATCGCCGTCTGGCGAAGCTGACGGGCTCGACGCAGGACGATGTGCGCAAGAAGCGCCACGAACTGAAAGTGCGCCCGGTCTACAAGCGCGTGGACACGTGCGCGGCCGAGTTCGCGACGAAGACCGCCTACATGTACTCGACCTACGAGGAAGAGTGCGAAGCGAATCCGACGGACAAGAAGAAGATCATGGTGCTCGGCGGCGGCCCGAACCGGATCGGGCAGGGCATCGAGTTCGACTATTGCTGCGTGCATGCCGCGCTCGCGATGCGCGAGGACGGCTATGAAACCATCATGGTCAACTGCAACCCTGAAACCGTGTCTACCGACTACGACACGTCCGATCGTCTGTACTTCGAATCGCTGACGCTGGAAGACGTGCTCGAGATCGTCGATCTCGAAAAGCCGGTCGGCGTGATCGTGCAGTACGGCGGACAGACGCCGCTCAAGCTCGCGCTCGATCTCGAAGCGAACGGTGTGCCGATCATCGGCACGTCGCCGGACATGATCGATGCCGCCGAAGACCGCGAACGCTTCCAGCAGCTTCTGAAAGATCTCGACCTGCGCCAGCCGCCGAACCGCACGGCGCGCGCCGAAGATGAAGCGTTGAAGCTCGCGGAAGAGATCGGCTATCCGCTCGTCGTGCGTCCGTCTTACGTGCTGGGCGGCCGCGCAATGGAAATCGTCCACGAGCCGCGCGATCTCGAACGCTACATGCGCGAGGCCGTGAAGGTATCGAACGACTCGCCGGTGCTGCTCGACCGCTTCCTGAACGACGCGATCGAATGCGACGTCGACTGCATCTCCGATGGCGATGACGTGTTCATCGGCGGCGTCATGGAGCACATCGAACAGGCGGGCGTGCACTCGGGCGACTCGGCCTGCTCGCTGCCGCCGTATTCGCTGTCGAAGGAAACCGTCGACGAGCTGAAGCGGCAAACCGCCGCGATGGCGAAGGCGCTGAACGTCGTCGGCCTGATGAACGTGCAGTTCGCAATCCAGCAAGTACCGCAAGACGATGGTTCGAAGAAGGACGTCATCTACGTGCTGGAAGTGAACCCGCGCGCATCGCGCACGGTGCCGTACGTGTCGAAGGCGACGGGCCTGCCGCTCGCGAAGATCGCCGCGCGTGCGATGGTCGGTCAAAAACTGAAGCAGCAAGGCGTCACGAAGGAAGTCATTCCGCCTTACTTCAGCGTGAAGGAAGCTGTGTTCCCGTTCGTCAAGTTCCCGGCCGTCGATCCCGTGCTCGGACCCGAGATGCGTTCGACCGGCGAAGTGATGGGCGTGGGCCGCACCTTCGGCGAAGCGCTTTTCAAGTCGCAGCTCGCGGCCGGCTCGCGTCTGCCGGAATCGGGCACGGTGCTGCTGACGGTGATGGACGCGGACAAGCCGAAGGCCGTCGAAGTCGCGCAGATGCTGCACGAACTCGGCTATCCGATCGTCGCGACCAAGGGCACGGCGGCCGCGATCGCGGCGGCGGGCGTGCCGGTGAAGGTCGTGAACAAGGTGAAGGACGGCCGTCCGCACATCGTCGACATGATCAAGAACGGCGAGATCGCGCTCGTATTCACGACCGTCGATGAAACGCGCGCCGCCATCGCCGATTCGCGTTCGATCCGCATGAGCGCGCAGGCCAACAAGGTCACGTACTACACGACCATGTCGGGCGCGCGCGCGGCCGTCGAGGGCCTGCGTTATCTCCGCGATCTGGAAGTCTATGATTTACAAGGGCTGCATGCTCGCCTAAACTAAGGCTTCGATTACAAGTCTAAGCATCACGAGCCGCGGTTAAGCGGCGTCTCCTTTGATCGGGAGATGCGCTTAACCGCGGTAATTTTTTTGACGAAATTGTTTGTGAGTGGTCTATGAGCACGATTCCTTTGACGAAGCGCGGCGCGGAGTTGCTGCGCGACGAATTGCAACGCCTGAAGGCCGTGGAGCGTCCGGCGGTCATCACTGCGATCGCGGAGGCCCGCGCACAAGGCGACCTGTCGGAAAACGCGGAATACGACGCCGCAAAAGAAAAGCAGGGATTCATCGAGGGCCGCATCGCCGAGATCGAGTCGAAGCTCGCCGCCGCACAAGTGATCGACCCGACGCAGGTCGAGGCCGAAGGCCGCGTGGTGTTCGGTGCGACGGTCGAACTGGAGGATCTGGAGTCGGGCGACATGGTGACGTATCAGATCGTCGGCGATGACGAAGCGAATATCGATCACGGTCTCATCTCGGTGAGTTCGCCGATCGCGCGCGCGCTCATCGCGAAATCGGAAGGCGACGTGGCGTCGGTGCAGGCACCGAGCGGCGCGCGCGAATACGAAATCATCGCGGTACGTTACGTCTGATGGAGCACCGGCTCTTTCGCACCATCAGCATGGTCTGGGTCGGCAGCTTGCTGACCCTGGGCCTCGTCGCCGCGCCCGTCCTTTTCTCGATGCTCGACCGCACGTCGGCGGGCTCGGTGGCGGCGCAACTCTTCAGGATCGAGGCGATCATCGGCGTGGTCAGCGCGCTCGTGCTGATTCTGATCGGCAATCGCTTCGTGAAAAGCGGCATCGTCGATTACAAGCGCGTTCGGTGGATCGTCGCGGTGATGCTTCTGTGCGTGCTGGTCGGCTACTTCGCGCTGCAGCCGTTCATGAACTCGCTGCGCATGGCCGCGCAGGAAGCGGGCACCGATCTCGCCAGCGCTCCGTATGCGAAGGAGTTCGGGGTGCTGCACGGCATATCGAGCGCGATCTATCTGATCGAATGCCTGTTCGGTATCGCGCTGGTTTGGCGCCTGCCGGGTGCGGCGCCGGTCAAGGTCGTGCCGAAGGGCAAATCTGCCAAGGTGGCGGCGAAACGAGCGCGCAGCTGAATCGCGGTGGTTACGGAACGGCGCGTGCGTTACGTCGGCAACGCACGCGCCGTTCGATCATTTCACGGCTTGATGCTGGCGCTTCGAGCCGGTCTGACGCTTCTTCGCGCGCTTCACGTTGCCGCCGGCCGTCACGCGTTCGTTGCCCAGCACTTTCAGCGTGGTCTTTTTCGGCTTCTTGAAGGCGGGCGCATCGCGCGTGATCTTCACAGCCTTGACGGTGCGAGGCGCGCGGCCCTTGGTCGAATGTTCGGCGGCTTCGCCCGCGCTCGGCGGCATCGTGCTGCGCGTACGGGTGGCGCTTCTTTTCGGCGCGGCGCCTTCAGGTCTCCAGATCACGAGCAGCTTGCCGATATGCTGGATGGGCGCGGCGTTCAGGCGATCGCAAATTTCGTCGTAGACCTCGACGCGCGCTTCGCGCTCGTCGCCGAATACGCGAACCTTGATGAGCTGGTGCGCTTCGAGGTGGACGTTGATCTCTTTCAGCACGGCATCGGTCAGACCCTCCGCGCCGACGAGCACGACGGGCTTGAGCGCATGGGCCTGGGAGCGCAGATCGGCGCGCTCGGCGGGGGAGAGTTTAAGAGCTGGCATGAGAAATTTGGGACTCGACTAAAATGTGGGCGGCGTGAGGTAGCTCGCGAGGCGGTTTGAACACGCTGAAGCGAAAGCGCATGGCTTCGCGCCGGATCTGCGGCGCATCGATCGCGCCACCGCCCACCAGAAACAGAACAGGCCGGATGCCGGGTTTCGGCGCACGTTAGCGTCCGAGGGCCGGTCCGGCCGACAAGACGCGTATTATCCGCTAAAAGCATCGCGCGATGCAGCAAAATCCGCACCGGGCGCGCTGTCAGCGCGCCACATGAGCTCAGTTTGAATGGCAAAGAACCGTTTTAATCATTCGTGGTTGCACGACCACATCAACGATCCTTACGTGAAGATGGCGCAGCGCGAGGGCTACCGCGCGCGCGCCGCATACAAGTTGAAGGAGATCGACGAGCAGGACAAGCTCATCAAGCCGGGGCAGGTCATCGTCGATCTCGGCTCGACGCCCGGCAGCTGGAGCCAGTACGCGCGCAACAAGCTGGCGCAGGGCGCGAAGCGGGATGCCGAACGCGAGGGCGGCATCGATGGCACGATCATCGCGCTGGATATTCTGCCGATGGACCCGATTGCGGACGTCACGTTCATTCAGGGCGACTTCCGCGAGGACGAGGTGCTCGCGCAACTCGCTGAAATCGTCGGCGAGCGTCAGGTGGACCTTGTAATTTCCGACATGGCCCCCAACCTCTCTGGCGTAGCGAGTGCGGATGCGGCGCGCATCGAGCATCTCTGCGATCTGGCGCTGGAGTTTGCGCAGAGCCATCTGAAACCGGAGGGTGCACTGCTGGTCAAATGTTTTCACGGCAGCGGTTACAGTCAGATCGTCGAAAAGTTCAAGCAGCAGTTCAAAGTGGTGGCGCCGCGCAAGCCGAAGGCCTCTCGCGACAAATCGTCGGAGACGTTTATTCTCGGGCGGCGGCTCAAGCACCCGAACTGAAAAGGCCCGCAACCAATTTGGCGAAAATCGGCGATATTCGCGCGGATAATGTCGAAAAAAGCCTGTCTGCCGATATTTGTGCGGTAGATAAACCTTATGGCAGGGGTTAGCGGTCTGGATTAGAATGCTTTAGTGGCGTCGCAAGGTTTATGTAGGCGCCCGTCTATGAGTGAGGAGTGGTGCTTTGAACAACAATATGTTCTCTAAAGCGGCAGTGTGGCTCGTGATCGCACTGGTGCTGTTTACGGTGTTCAAGCAGTTCGATAAGCCCCGCGTCCAGGAAGGTGTGTCCTATTCGCAGTTCATGGACGACGCGAAGAACGGCAAGGTCAAGAATGTCACCGTTCAAGGGCGCAATCTGACGGTCACTCCGGCAGACGGCCAGAAGTATCAGATCGTGTCGCCCGGCGACATCTGGATGGTCGGCGATTTGATGAAATACGGCGTTCAGGTCAGCGGCAAGGCTGACGATGAACCGAATGCGCTCGTCTCCGCGCTGTACTACCTCGGACCCACGATCCTGATCATCGGGTTCTGGTTCTACATGATGAGGCAGATGCAGGGGGGCGGCAAAGGCGGGGCGTTTTCGTTCGGGAAGTCGCGAGCGCGGCTGATTGACGAGAACAACAACGCAATCAATTTTACCGACGTCGCGGGCTGCGACGAAGCCAAGGAAGAAGTGTCGGAGCTGGTGGATTTCCTGCGCGATCCGCAGAAATTCCAGAAGCTGGGCGGGCGCATACCACGCGGTGTGCTGCTGGTCGGCCCTCCGGGTACAGGTAAGACGCTGCTGGCGCGCGCCATCGCAGGTGAAGCGAAGGTGCCGTTCTTCAGTATCTCGGGTTCGGACTTCGTGGAAATGTTCGTCGGTGTTGGCGCGGCGCGTGTGCGCGACATGTTCGAGCAGGCGAAAAAGCATGCGCCGTGTATCGTGTTCATCGACGAAATCGACGCGGTCGGCCGTCATCGCGGCGCGGGCATGGGCGGCGGTAACGACGAGCGCGAGCAGACGCTGAACCAGATGCTCGTCGAGATGGACGGCTTCGAGGCGAACTCGGGCGTTATCGTGATCGCGGCGACGAACCGTTCGGACGTGCTCGATAAAGCGCTGCTCCGTCCGGGCCGTTTCGACCGTCAGGTGTACGTCGGTCTGCCGGATATCCGCGGCCGCGAGCACATCATGAAGGTGCACCTGCGCAAGGTGCCGATCGCGAACGACGTGGACGCATCGGTCATCGCACGCGGCACGCCGGGCTTCTCGGGCGCGGATCTCGCGAACCTCGTGAACGAAGCGGCGCTGTTCGCGGCGCGTCGTGGCAAGCGCATCGTCGAGATGCAGGACTTCGAGGACGCGAAGGACAAGATCTTCATGGGTCCGGAGCGCAAGTCGGCGGTCATGCGCGAAGAAGAGCGTCGCAATACGGCTTATCACGAGTCCGGTCACGCGGTGGTGGCGAAGTTGCTCCCGCACGCTGATCCGGTGCACAAGGTCACGATCATGCCGCGCGGTTGGGCGCTTGGCGTTACCTGGCAGTTGCCGGAGCATGATCGCGTGAATCTTTATCGCGACAAGATGCTCGAGGAAATCGCGATCCTGTTCGGCGGCCGCGCGGCGGAAGAAGTGTTCCTGAACTCGATGTCGACGGGTGCTTCGAACGACTTCGAGCGCGCGACAAAGATGGCGCGCGATATGGTCACGCGTTACGGCATGTCGGATGTGCTCGGCACGATGGTCTACGTCGACACGGAAGACAACGGCATGTTCGGCAAGATGGGCGCTAAGTCGGTGTCCGAAGCCACGCAGCAAAAGGTCGATGCGGAAATCCGCCGCATCCTCGACGAGCAATACGCGCTCGCCCGCAGGCTGCTGGAAGACAATCGCGCCAGGGTCGATGCGATGACCAAGGCACTGCTCGAATGGGAAACCATCGACGCAGACCAGATCAGCGACATCATGGCGGATCGTCCGCCGCGTCCGCCGAAGAACCTGCCGCCTCCGTCAGGCGATACGCCGCCGGGTGGCAGCAGCGGCACCGAGGTCAAGCCGGGCAACGCGCCGGCAACGGCCTAAGGTCTCTGCGTCCGTTCATGGGCCGGTGTGCATTGCACGCCGGCCCATTTTGACTTTACGGCCCCGGTTTTAATGAGATGCTGAACCACGCGCCGCACAATGCGGGTTCGTTTCGAATTTCATCGCGGGCAAGAGCCGCTTCCCATTTCTTTTTCTCCGCTTCGTTCCTACTCGCTTGACCACGACGATCTCATCCCCGCTTCCCGCAGCGCCGCTCCAGTGCGGCCGCTTCACGCTGACTTTCGAACGTCCGCTCGTCATGGGCATTCTCAACGTTACGCCGGATTCGTTCTCGGACGGCGGCCGTTTCGTCTCGCGCGATGCCGCGCTCGCGCGCGCCGAGCAGATGCTTGCCGATGGCGCCGACATGATCGATATCGGTGGTGAATCCACGCGTCCTGGCGCGCCGCCCGTGCCGCTCGACGAGGAACTCGAGCGCGTCGTGCCGATCGTCGAGGCGCTGCGCGCCATGCGAGTGCCGCTTTCCGTCGATACCTACAAGCCTGCCGTGATGCGCGCCGTGCTCGAAGCCGGCGCGGACATGATCAACGATATCTGGGGCCTGCGCCGGGAAGGCGCGCTCGACGCCGTGAAGGACAGCAATTGCGGGCTATGCGTGATGCACATGCTCGGCGAGCCGCGCACGATGCAACTCCACGATCCGGTGTACGAGGACGTCGTGGCCGACGTGCGGGCGTTCTTCGCGGAGCGCGTCGCCACGCTCGCGCACGCAGGCATCGCGGCGGAGCGCGTCAGTCTCGATCCGGGCTTCGGGTTCGGCAAGACCGTCGAGCATAATTACTCGTTGCTGGCGCATCTCACGGGCACGTTGCCAGCCGGGGCGAATTTTCCGTTGCTCGCGGGCATGTCGCGCAAGTCGATGCTCGGCGCAGTCACCGGACGCGGCGCCGGCGAGCGGCTCGCGGCAAGCGTCGCCGGTGCGGTTTGCGCGGCAGAGCGGGGCGCGGCGATCATTCGGGTGCACGACGTCGCGGAGACCGTCGATGCGCTGAAAGTCTGGCAGGCCACAAAGAATGCTGCCCGGAATGGGCATCATTGACACTGGCCTCATTCATCAGGAATTAGGCGCAGGCGCGCGCCGATAGAACTCATCAACTAAAAATCGCGGTCCGATAACAAGCGCCCTAAGGCCGCGAGGAGGGTCAGCAACAATGGCACGTCAATACTTTGGAACAGACGGCATCCGCGGTCGCGTCGGCGTCGCGCCGATCACGCCGGATTTCGTACTCAAGCTCGGCTACGCGGCGGGCAAGGTGCTGGCGGGCGCCGACCGCGCCCAGCAGAAGAAGGGCAATCGCCCGACGGTGCTGATCGGCAAGGACACGCGCGTGTCGGGCTATATGCTCGAAGCCGCGCTCGAGTCGGGCTTCTCGGCGGCCGGCGTCGATGTCATGCTGGCCGGCCCGATGCCAACGCCGGGCGTCGCATATCTGACGCGCGCGTTGCGCCTGTCGGCGGGCGTCGTGATCAGCGCGTCGCACAATCCGTACAACGACAACGGCATCAAGTTCTTCTCCGCCGACGGCAACAAGCTGCCCGACGAAGTCGAGCTCGAAATCGAGCGCCAGCTCGAACAGCCGATGGAATGCGCGCCGTCCGAGCGCCTCGGCAAGGCGCGGCGTCTCGATGACGCGGGCGGGCGCTACATCGAATTCTGCAAGAGCACCTTTCCGGCGAACTTCGACCTGCGCGGACTGAAGCTCGTGGTCGATTGCGCGCACGGCGCCGCGTACGACGTCGCGCCGCACGTGTTCCATGAACTCGGCGCGGAAGTCGTGTCGATCGGGGCGTCGCCGAACGGCTTCAACATCAACGACGGCGTCGGCGCTACCGCACCCGAGGCTCTCGTGCGCGCCGTGCTGGAGCACAAGGCCGATCTCGGCATCGCGCTCGATGGCGACGCGGACCGCTTGCAGATCGTCGATTCGACCGGCCGTCTCTATAACGGCGACGAGCTGCTATACGTGCTGGTCAAGGACCGCATCGCGACCGATGGCAAGGTGGAAGGCGCCGTCGGCACACTGATGACCAACATGGCCGTCGAAGTGGCGCTGAAGGAAGCCGGCGTGCAGTTCGTCCGCGCGGCGGTCGGCGACCGCTACGTGCTCGAAAAGCTGCGCGAGAACGGCTGGCTGCTGGGCGCGGAAGGCTCGGGTCATATCCTGTCGCTCGACCGTCACTCCACCGGCGACGGCATCGTCTCGGCGCTCCTCGTGCTCGCGGCGATCCAGCGCAGCGGCAAGTCGCTCGCCGATTTGCTGCACGGCGTGAGCCTGTTCCCGCAAAAGCTCATCAACGTGCGCATGAATGCGGGCGCGAACTGGAAGACGAGCGATGCGATCCGGCGCGCGGTCGAACAAGCCGAGCATTCCCTCCAATCGCACGGCCGGGTCTTGATTCGCGCGTCGGGAACGGAGCCGGTCTTGCGCGTGATGGTCGAAGCGTCGGCGCAAAAGGATGCGGTTCGGTACGCGGAAACGATTGCGCAAGTGGTGAAAGAAGCGACTTCGTAGGCGTTTACTGAAACTCGTCACATTCTTCTAAAAGCGGGCTGCGGCCCGCTTTTTTATTTGCAGCGACGCCTTGACAAATCGGGCGTGATCAAACTTTCAGCGCGTAAGCAGAATGACATGCTGGCTTCACAGTAATTCATATTACTGTCACAGACTCCTCCTATATTTCGCGGTGTCGTCTCACACGCATACACGACACACGCTCACAAACCCTGGAGGTTTCAATGAAATTGATGCAAACCGCGCTGGCCGGCGTTATTGGCGCCCTGTTCGCCATCTCCGCGCAAGCCGCCGACATCACCGGCGCGGGTTCTACCTTCGCAGCTCCGATCTACACGAAGTGGGCAGACGCCTACCAAAAGACCGGCGGCGGCAAGGTGAACTACCAAGGCATCGGCTCGTCGGGCGGTATCAAGCAAATCATCGCGAAGACGGTGGATTTCGCGGGCTCGGACGCTCCGCTGAAAGATGAAGAACTCGCGAAGGACGGCCTGTTCCAGTTCCCGACGGTGGTCGGCGGCGTCGTGCCGGTCATCAACGTGCCGGGCGTGAAGGCTGGCGAAGTGACGTTGTCGGGTCAGGTGCTCGGCGACATCTACCTGGGCAAGATCAAGAAGTGGAACGACCCGGCGATCGCCGCGCTGAACCCGAAGGCCAAGCTGCCGGATACGGACATCGCCGTGGTCCGCCGCGCTGACGGCTCGGGCACCAGCTTCATCTGGACGAACTATCTGTCGAAGGTGAACCCCGAGTGGAAGTCGAAGGTCGGCGAAGGCTCGACGGTGAACTGGCCGACGGGCACGGGCGGCAAGGGCAACGACGGCGTCGCGGCCTTCGTGCAGCGTCTGCCGGGCGCGATCGGCTACGTCGAGTGGGCGTACGCGAAGCAGAACAAGATGACCTACGTCGGCATGAAGAACTCGGCCGGCACGATCGTCGAGCCGAAGACGGACACGTTCAAGGCAGCCGCCGCCGGTGCGGACTGGTCGAAGTCGTTCTACCAGATCCTCACGAACGAGCCGGGCCAGAACGCATGGCCGATCGTCGGCGCGACGTTCGTGCTGCTGCACGCGACGCAGGAGAAGCCGGCGCAAGGCACGGAAACGCTGAAGTTCTTCGACTGGGCATTCAAGAACGGCGGTCAGGCCGCGAACGATCTCGACTACATCTCGCTGCCTGATTCGGTCGTCGCCGAAATCAAGTCGCAATGGAAGGCGAAGGTCAAGGATGGTTCGGGCAAGTCGGTTGCCGAGTAAGCGCAGTACTCATAGCTGGAAACTGTCCTAAGCTTCTGAAGCCCGGACGGTCTGTAACAAAGAAAGCCGCGCGGCGGGCCGGAAGGCTGCCGCGCGGTCTGACACGTAGCGAAACCAAGGCTCCCATGTCGGACATCAACTTAACGTCGGCGGTGCCGGCAGCGCACACGCAGCGCGCGCCCAGCCGTCTCGGCGACATCATTTTCGGCGGCGTGACACGGCTCGCGGCCGTCGTCACGCTGCTTTTGCTTGGCGGCATCATCGTTTCGCTGCTCGTCGCCTCGATGCCGACCATCCAGAAGTTCGGCCTCTCGTTCCTGTGGCGCTCGGAGTGGGATCCGCCCAGCGAGACGTTCGGCGCGCTCGTGCCGATCTACGGCACCATCGCGACCTCGATCATCGCGCTCATCATCGCGGTGCCGGTGAGCTTCGGCATCGCGCTCTTCCTGACGGAACTGTCGCCCGCGTGGCTGCGCCGCCCGCTCGGCGTCGCGATCGAACTGCTCGCGGCGATTCCGTCGATCGTCTATGGCATGTGGGGCCTGCTCGTGTTCGCGCCGATCTTCGCGCAGTACTTCGAGAAGCCGCTCGGCCATCTGCTCGGCGACGTGCCCGTCATCGGCATGTTCTTCCAGGGCGCGCCGATCGGCATCGGCATCCTGTGCGCGGGCGTAATTCTCGCGATCATGATCATCCCGTACATCGCGTCCGTGATGCGCGATGTGTTCGAAGTCACGCCCGTGCTGCTGAAGGAATCGGCGTACGGCATCGGCTGCACGACCTGGGAAGTGATGTGGAAGATCGTGCTGCCCTATACGCGCGCCGGCGTGATCGGCGGCGTCATGCTCGGCCTCGGCCGCGCGCTCGGTGAAACGATGGCCGTCACGTTCGTCATCGGCAACACGAACCTGCTCGACAACGTGTCGCTCTTTTCGCCCGGCAACAGCATCACCTCGGCGCTTGCCAACGAATTCGCGGAAGCGAGCCCGGGCCTGCATACCTCGGCGCTGATGGAACTCGGTCTGATTCTCTTCGTGATCACGTTCTTCGTGCTCGCGCTTTCGAAGCTGATGCTTCTGCGCATGGAACGCGGGGAGGGCCGTAAATAATGAGCCGTCCCGCTACGTTCAACCAGGATCCGGATCGCGTGCAGGCCACGCGCAAGAAGCTGCAGAGCCGCCGCCGCGGCACCAATGCGCTCGCGCTGACGCTCTCGCTCGCCGCGATGGCCTTCGGCCTCATCTGGCTCGTCTGGATTCTTTACACGACGCTCAAGCTCGGCATCGGCGGACTGTCGGTCGATCTTTTCACGCAGTCGACGCCTCCGCCGAACACCGATGGCGGCGGTCTCGCCAACGCGATCGTCGGCAGCCTGCTGCTCGTCGTGCTCGCGACGTTCGTCGGCACGCCGCTCGGCATTCTCGCGGGCGTGTATCTCGCGGAATACGGCCAGAAGCGCTGGCTCGCGAGCGTGACGCGCTTCATCAACGACATCCTGCTGTCGGCGCCTTCGATCGTCGTCGGTCTGTTCGTGTATGCGATCGTCGTCGCCAAAATGGGCCGCTTCTCGGGCTGGGCCGGCGTGATCGCGCTGGCGCTGTTGCAGATTCCGATCGTGATCCGCACGACCGAAAACATGCTGAAGCTCGTGCCGAACGCATTGCGTGAAGCCGCGTTCGCACTTGGCACGCCGAAGTGGAAGATGGTGATGTCGATCACGCTGAAGGCGTCGGTCGGCGGCATCGTGACCGGCGTGCTGCTGGCGATCGCGCGTATCGCCGGCGAAACCGCGCCGCTGCTTTTCACGGCGCTGTCGAATCAATTTTTCTCGTGGGACATGAATCAGCCGGTGGCAAACCTGCCGGTGACGATCTACAAGTTCGCGATGAGTCCGTTCCCGCAGTGGCAATCGCTCGCGTGGGCCGGTGTGTTCCTGATTACGCTCGGCGTGCTGGGTCTGAATATCCTGGCGCGTGCGATCTTCTCGAAGAAATAAGGGCGGAGTGATTCCATGAATATGGTCGAAAGTGGTGTCAACCACCTGAATCCGAAGGCTGACGCAAAGCCGGTCGAGCGTGGCCCGGTGCCGGGCAGCGTGCGTCCGACGCACGCCTCGCAGCCTGCCGATTCCATCAAGCCGAAGATCGAGGTGAAGAACCTCAACTTCTTCTACAACAAGTATCACGCGCTGAAGAACATCAACCTGCGCATTCCGGAGAAGAAGGTGACGGCCTTCATCGGTCCGTCGGGTTGCGGCAAGTCCACGCTTCTGCGCACGTTCAACAAGATGTACGCGCTTTATCCGGAGCAGCGCGCCGAAGGCGAAATCCTGATGGACGGCGCCAATCTGCTCGATACGACGAAAGACATCTCGCTCCTGCGCGCGCGCGTGGGCATGGTGTTCCAGAAGCCGACGCCGTTTCCGATGTCGATCTACGACAACATCGCGTTCGGCGTGAAGATGTTCGAGCAGCTCTCGCGCTCGGAGATGGACGATCGCGTCGAATGGGCGCTCACGAAAGCGGCGCTCTGGACCGAAGTGAAGGACAAGCTGCAACAGAGCGGCTACGGTCTGTCGGGCGGCCAGCAGCAGCGACTTTGCATCGCGCGCGGCATTGCGATCCGCCCGGAAGTGCTCTTGCTCGACGAGCCTTGCTCCGCGCTCGACCCGATTTCGACGGGCCGTATCGAAGAGCTGATCGCCGAACTGAAAAGCGATTACACGGTTGTCATAGTCACTCACAACATGCAGCAGGCGGCGCGCTGTTCGGACTACACTGCCTACATGTACCTCGGTGAATTGATCGAGTTCGGCGATACCGAAAAGATCTTCATCAAGCCGGCCCGCAAGGAAACGGAAGATTACATCACGGGCCGCTTCGGCTGATCGTCAGCCAGGTCAAACAGAAAGGCTTAAGGAGCATATATGTCCGATAAACACCTCTCGAGCCAGTTCGACGCCGACCTCAACGCAGTGTCGTCGAAGGTGCTGGAAATGGGCGGTCTGGTCGAGTCGCAGATCATCAACGCGATGCAGGCGCTGAACGAATTCGATATCGGCATCGCGGATCAGGTGATCGCGGCCGAAGCGCGCCTGAACACGATGGAAGTCGAGATCGACGAGGACTGCAGCAACATCATCGCGCGCCGTCAGCCGGCTGCGCGCGACCTGCGTCTGCTCATGGCGATCTCGAAGACGATCACGAACCTCGAACGCGCCGGCGACGAAGCCGAGAAGATCGCGAAGCGTGTGAAGCGCATCAACGAAGACGGCGCTGGGCGCACGGTGAATATCGCCGAGATCAAGCTGTCGGGCGAGATGGCGGTGTCGATCCTGCGCCGCGCGCTCGACGCGTTCGCGCGTCTCGACACGGTGGCGGCCGCGCAGATCGTGCGCGACGACAAGGCCATCGACGATGAATTCCGCGCCTTCGTGCGCAAGCTCGTGACCTACATGATGGAAGATCCGCGCACGATTTCCGCGGGCCTCGACTATCTGTTCATCGCGAAGGCGGTGGAGCGCATCGGCGATCACGCGAAGAACATCGCCGAGTTCATCATCTATATCGTGAAGGGCACGGACGTGCGCCATATCTCGCGCGACCAGCTCGAGCGCGAAGCGCTCAGCTGAGCGTCGGGCGCGCAATCGTTTTAACTCAAGCAAAAGGTCAAGAGGTGCCGATGCCCAGCAGTATCCTCGTCGTCGAAGACGAACCCGCGATCTCCGAACTGATTTCGGTGAATCTTCAGCATGCGGGACATTGCCCGATCCGCGCATACAACGCGGAGCAGGCGCAAAACCTGATCAGCGACGTGCTGCCCGATCTCGTGCTGCTCGACTGGATGTTGCCCGGCAAGTCGGGCATCTCGTTCGCGCGCGACCTGCGCAACAACGAGCGCACGAAGCACATCCCGATCATCATGCTGACTGCGCGCGGCGACGAGCAGGACAAGGTGCTCGGCCTCGAGATCGGCGCGGACGATTACGTCACGAAGCCTTTCTCGCCGAAGGAACTGATGGCGCGCATCAAGGCGGTTCTGCGCCGCCGCGCGCCGCAGCTGACGGAAGACGTGGTCGCGATCAACGGCCTGCGCCTCGATCCGGCGACGCATCGCGTGGCGGCGAGTCATTCGGGCAACGACATCAAGCTCGATCTCGGTCCGACCGAATTCCGTCTGCTGCATTTCTTCATGACGCATCCGGAGCGCGTGCACAGCCGCACGCAGTTGCTGGATCAGGTCTGGGGCGATCACGTGTTCGTCGAAGAGCGCACGGTCGATGTGCACATCAAGCGTCTGCGCGCCGCGCTCAAGCCGGCGGGCTGCGATGCTATGATCGAAACGGTGCGCGGCAGCGGATACCGGCTTGCGAAGAGCGCCTGAGTTCGCGGCTGGCGTCATCCGCTTTAACGTTCCGCATCAACGTCACTCAGACTCACCGACAACATGAACATCATCTGGACGCGTGCGATCGTGTCCCTCGCGCTGCTCGCCGCGCTCAGCGCAGCGATCGGCGCACTGGCGGGCGTGCGCATTGCGCTCGCCTTCGCGGTGCTCATGCTGGTCGTGCAGGGCTTCTTCGTCACCTATCACATGCAGCGCCTGTGGCGTCTGCTCGAAGCGCCGGTCTACGGCGAAGTGCCGAGCGCGCTCGGCGTCTGGGGCGAAATCTATTACCGTCTGCACAAGCTCGCGAAGCGGTGGCATGCGCAGGTGCGCCAGGTCGAGCAACAGCATGCGCGCTTCATTCAGGCGATCCAGGCGTCCCCGAACGGTGTCGCGATGCTCGACGATCACGATCAGATCGAGTGGTGCAACGCCATCGCCGAAAAGCACTTCGGGCTCGATGCCAAGCGCGACTTGCGCCAGCACATCACGCATCTCGTGCGCCATCCGGATTTCGTCCGCTATCTGAACGCGCACCACTACGAAGAGATGCTCGTGATGCGCGGCATGGGCGTGAATCGCAAGTACACGGTGTCGGTGCAGGTGTTTCCGTATGGCGACCATCGCAAGCTGATTCTCACGCAGGACATCACCGAGCTCGAACGCACGGATTCGATGCGGCGCGACTTCGTCGCCAATGTCTCGCATGAATTGAAAACGCCGCTCACGGTGCTTTCCGGCTTCCTCGAAACCATGCGCGAACTGCCGCTCGATGAGGCCGACCGCATGCGCTATCTCGACATGATGGAGCAGCAGGCGTTGCGTATGCAGAACATCGTGCGCGATCTGCTCGTGCTCGCCAATCTGGAGGGCGACATGCGTCCGCCGGGCGATGAACTGCTCGACATGCGTGCCGTGATGCGCCATCTGGAAGACGATGCGAACAATCTGTCGAGCGGGCGGCATCGCATCACGTTTCATAGCGATGATGCGCTGACGATCGCGGGCGCGGAGACTGAGGTGATGAGCGCGCTCGGCAATCTCGTCACGAACGCGGTGCGGTATACGCCGGACGGCGGGACGATTGAAGTGACGTGGCAGCGGATGAAGGAGCGCGCGGTGTTCACTGTGCGGGATAGCGGGCTCGGGATTCCGGCCGAGCATATTCCGCGGTTGACCGAGCGTTTTTATCGCGTGGATCGCAGCCGGTCGCGGGATACGGGGGGCACGGGGCTGGGGCTTGCCATCGTCAAGCATGTGTTGCAGCGGCATAATGCCGAGCTTGATGTGAAGAGTGAAGTGGGGAAGGGGAGTATGTTTATCGTGCGGTTTCCGGGGTCGCGGACGGCTTCGAGGAAGTCGCTGGCCGCGTGAGGTTTTTTGGGGGTGTGTTGTTGCCGGATCCCGTTATCGCGGTGGTCTATTAGCACTGCCCCTCCCCGGGGCGGGGGTCACTTTCTTTGCTGCTGCAAAGAAAGTAACCAAAGAAAGCAGCTCGTTTAAGCCCGCGGTCACACGCAGTTTGGCCATGCTTGCCAGCCCGCCGGTGGCACTCGCCTAAGTGTCGCCCCCACAGGCCCAACCGGGCTTGGCTCGCGCACGGTCTGTCACCTCGCACCGCTTACCTCACTGGTTCAGCACGAAATGGCTCCGGCCCGCTTCGCGGCCGACCGGTCAATCGGGTCGGCGCAGACCTTCTTGCTAAAGCCGCCATCGCATGCACAGCACATGCGCACCGTTGGTTTCCCTTGCATACCCGGCGGCAGCGCGTAGCGCTGTGCCGAAGCTATTTGGTGCTGAACCAGCGCGCTTAAACATTTGGAGCGGCGGACCGTGCGCGGTCCAAGCCCTTATCTGCTTGTGGGGGCACTTGCTACTGCCAGGCCATTAGGCCAATCGCCTGTGCCGCGGCCGGTGTGAAGTGCTTAGGCTGGGGATAGCTGTTTCTTTGGTTACTTTCTTTGCAGCAGCAAAGAAAGTGACCCCCGCCCCGGGGAGGGGCAGTGCTAATAAACCGACACGCTAACGGGATCCGGTGACAACAACAAAACAACAAAAACCATCAAGAACAAAACTTCGCCAGCAACCCCAACTGCGCATTGCGAATAGACTTCCCCGGCCGCCGCTTCCGATAATGCCCATCGCTCTGCATGACCCAGGCCGATTGGTTATCGCCGAGACAAACCGACAAGCCCTCGGCAATCACGCGCCGCTTCAACCGCCGATCGCGAATCGGAAACGCCACCTCCACACGACGGAAAAAGTTTCGATCCATCCAGTCCGCGCTGGAAAGAAACACATCTTCCTTGCCGTTCGCATAAAAATAGAAGATGCGATGATGCTCGAGAAAGCGCCCGACGATCGACCGGACCGTGATGTTCTCCGACAGATCCTCAACGCCCGGCTTGAGCGAGCACACCCCGCGCACGATCAGATCGATCTTCACCCCCGCATGCGACGCCTCGTAAAGCGCAGCGATGACCGTAGGCTCCAGCAACGCATTCATCTTCGCGACGATACGCGCACGTCGTCCCGCGCGCGCATGTTCGGCCTCGGCGCGAATCGCATCGATGAGCTTGGCGTGCAGCGTGAACGGCGATTGCCATAGCTGATGCAGCGCAATCTCGCCGCCAATGCCAGTCAGTTGCTGAAAGACGTGATGCACGTCCTCGCACATTTCCTGATCCGAAGTCATCAGGCCGAAGTCGGTATAAAGACGCGCCGTGCGCGGATGATAGTTGCCCGTGCCCAGATGCGCATAACGCTTCAGCACGAGCTTGCCGCCTTGCGACACGCGCCGCACGATCAGCATCATCTTCGCGTGGCACTTGTGGCCGACCACGCCATACACGACATGCGCGCCCACCGCTTCGAGCTGCGATGCCCAGTTGATATTCGTCTCCTCGTCGAAACGCGCGAGCAGCTCCACGACCACGGTCACTTCCTTGCCGTTGCGCGCGGCCTGCATGAGCGCGTCCATCAGCGGCGAATCGGTGCCCGTACGATAGATGGTCTGCTTGATCGCGACGACCTGCGGATCTTTCGCCGCCTGAAGCAGCAACTCCAGCACCGGCTGAAAGCTCTCGTACGGATGATGCAGCAGGATATCGCCCTGATCGATCGCATCGAAGAGATTCGACGTATTCGCGATCGCCTTCGGCACAGACGGAATATGCGGCACGAACTTGAGGTCCGGGCGATCGACCATCTCGGGCAACTGCATGAGCCGCACGAGATTGACCGGCCCGTTCACGCGATACAAATCGCGTTCGCTCAACTGGCCTTCATCGAGGAGACGCCGCACGAGATGCGGAGGCGTTTCCGCCGATACTTCCAGACGCACCGCGTTGCCCAGATGACGTGCCGGCAATTCGCCCTGCAGCGCGACGCGCAGATTGGTGATTTCGTCCTCGTCGACGAAAAGCTCACTGTTACGCGTGATGCGAAACTGATTGCAACTGCGCACGACGAGATGCGGGAACAGCTCGTTCACGAAGTGCTGCATGAACGAACTCAGCAGCACGAAACCATGCGGATAACCCGACAACGCTTCGGGCATGCGCACGAGTCGCGGCAGCGCGCGCGGCGCCTGGACGATGCCCATCATCGCCTGACGGCCGAAGGCGTCGGTGCCTTCCAGTTCGACGACGAAGTTCAGGCTCTTGTTCAACACGCGCGGAAACGGATGCGCGGGGTCGAGTCCGATCGGCGTCAGCACCGGCAATAGCTCGTTGTGAAAGTATTCGCGCGCCCACGCGTTCTGCTGCTCGGTCCAGTCTTCCGCGCCGTGGAAGTAGATGCCTTCCATTTCGAGCGCGGGCAGCACGATGTCGTGCAGCATCGAGTATTGCTGGCGCACGAGACGTTGCGCGCGCTCGGAGACGAGATCGTAGACGTGCTGCAGCGACATGCCGTCCGGCGAGAGCGAGCCGGGATTGTCGCGCATCTGCTCTTGCAGACCCGCCATCCGGACTTCGAAGAATTCGTCGAGGTTGCTGCTGGTGATGCAGATGAAACGCAGGCGTTCCAACAAGGGAACCGTCGTGTCGGCGGCTTGCGCAAGGACGCGCTCGTTGAAACCTAGTATGCCCAGTTCGCGGTTGAATAGCGGATAGCGTATGGACATCGGAGGGAGGGAAGGTGTCTCGATCAGATGGGCAAAGGAACTCTCGGATGCTCTCACAGTATGATGTCTTTTTTAAGACAGAACGAATTTCACAAATTCTACTCACAATGCGGATAGCGTCGCTAGCGCAAAAGCGCGATTCCGGCAAAGACGCGGTTTCGAACGAGTTGGCAAGGGCCGCGGGCCGCGTCGGCATAGAATAGAATTCGTGCGCTGCAACAGCGCCGCTGTGACAGTGCCTTTCCCACTTCACGAATCTGGAACTCCGATGGTCACACATCCCCATCTACTTGCCGCCGTCGACCTCGGATCGAACAGTTTCCGGTTGATCGTCGGACGGGTCGAGGAAACGCCCGCCGGCAGCCAGATCTATCAGGTCGACGCGCTGCGCGAACCCGTGCGGCTCGGCGGCGGCCTGTCGAAGGACAAGATGCTCGACCGCGCATCGCAGGTGCGCGGCTGGGATGCGTTGAAGCGTTTCGGCGAACGTCTGCGCGACTTTCATCCCGATCAGGTGCGTGCCGTCGCCACCAACACGCTGCGCGTCGCGAAGAATGCACACGACTTTCTCGTCGAAGCGGAAGCGGCGCTCGGTTTCCCGATCGAAGTGATCGCGGGGCGCGAGGAAGCGCGCCTCATCTACGCGGGCGCCGCGCATTCGGTGCCGGCAAGCGCGGGCAAGCGGCTCGTGGTCGATATCGGCGGCGGTTCGACGGAGTTCATCATCGGCTCGCACTACACGCCGATTCACATGGAAAGTCTCTATATCGGCTGCGTGAGCCATAGCCGCCAGTTCTTCCCGGCGGGCAACGTTGACGAATACACGATGCGTCAGGCCGAACTCGCCGCCAAGCGCGAAATCCAGATCATCTCGAGCGAATACAAGGGCACCGGCTGGGATCAGGCGATCGGCTCGTCGGGCACGGCGCGCGCGCTCGCGGAACTGATCGAGGCGAACGACTTCAACGACGAAGGCATCACACACGGCATCTCGCGCGGCGGGTTGGAGAAGCTGAAACGCGCGCTCATCAAGGCCGAGAACGTGAACCGGCTGAAGCTCATCGCGTTGAAGCCCGATCGCATACCGGTGCTGGCGGGCGGTCTGTCGATCATGCTGGGCGTGTTCGAGGAACTGGGCATCGAATACGCCGATACGACCGACGCCGCGCTGCGTCTCGGCGTGCTGTACGACCTGCTCGGGCGCTCGCAGCATCAGGACATGCGCACGGTAACGGTCGAAGGCTTCAAGCGCCGTTATGGCGTCGATGCCGCGCAGGCCGAACGCATCGGCGAACTGGCGATCAGCTTTTACGATCAACTCGGCGAACCCGACGAAGACGTGCGCGAAGAAAACCGCATGTTCCTCGCGTGGGCGGCGTCGCTGCATGAGATCGGCCTGTCGATCGCGCATAGTGCCTATCACAAGCATTCCGCGTATATCACGAGCAACGCCGACATGCCCGGCTTCTCCCGCACCGATCAGGCGCGCCTCGCCGCGCTCGTGCTCGGCCACGCGGGCAAGCTCGGCAAGCTCGCACAGGCGCGCGACGTCGAGTGGACGCTGCTCTTCTGTCTGCGGCTCGCGGCGCTCCTGTCGCGCCGCCGCGCGGATGTCGGGCTGCCCGGCATTGAGGTGAAAAAAGCGGGCGGCGGTTTCGACGTGCATCTGCCGAGCGAATGGGTGACGAACAATCCGCTCACCGATTACAGCCTCGTCCAGGAAGCGATGGAATGGGAGAAGATCGGCCGGCCGTATCGCGTGGTGTACACGGGCGACTGATGCCGCGATGACAAGGCCCCGTCGAGCGGGGCCTTTTTTGTATCGGGGCGTCAGCGTCCCTGCATGTCGCCGATGAAGTGCCGCGCGTAACGCGCGTTGATCTCGGACAGACGAAAGAGCGTGAGGAAGTCGGCCGTGTTGAAATCCGGATCCCAGGCCGGCGCGCCGCAGATTTTCGCGCCCAGGCGCAGATAACCTTTCACGAGCGGCGGCGGGCTCACGCTGGCGCCCGTGCGCAGTTCCTCGACGGGCAGCGGCGTGTGCGGGAACGCGCGATATTCGGGCGCGGTGAGCGCGTCGGGCGGCAGCGAAGTGTAGAGATTCGCGGCATAGTGGCCGCCGTCGATCATGCCGACGCTCGCGCAGCCGAGCATCGTTTCATAGCCGTTCTGCATCATGTACGCGGCGAGGCCGCCCCACAGCGACATGATCACCGCGCCATTGCGAAAGTCCGGATGCACGCACGACCGGCCCACTTCGACGAGCTTCGGCCGCAGGTGCGTCAGGCGCGACACGTCGAATTCGCTTTCGGCATAAAGACGGCCGATGCGCGCGGCCTGATGCGGCGGCAGCACGCGATACGTGCCGACCACTTGCAGCGTGTCGAGATCGCGCACGAGCAGGTGATCGCAATAGGCGTCGAAGGCATCGACGTCGAGCCCCGCGGGGCCGGACAGACGTGCACCCATTTCTTCGGAAAACACGCGGTAGCGCAGGCGTTGCGCGTCGCGCAGCGCGTCTTCGTCACGCGCCCACGTGACTTGCAGGCGCTCGCGGCCCGTGACGGTTTCCGACGTGCGCGGAAGGTGACGGCGCGAATCGAGCGAGAGCGATGACGCTCCGAGTTGCAGGAAAGGCGTCGGCAAATCTTGCATTGGCATTCCTCGACAGGACGTTGCTGTGGCTTCAAGTCCTCGCCAATGTAGTAATGCACGGTGACGCTCGCATGGCATCGCAATGACGTTTCGATGAAACGACACGCGCATGAATGCGAGCTTGCGCCGCCGCTGCCGCGCTCAGAGCAGATCGGGATTGACCACCGCGCGAAGCACGACGTGGCCGTCGCCGCCGCGCGTGCGTCCCTGAAACCACCAGATGGCCGCTTTCTTGATCGACCATTCCGTTTCGTGGCCGGTCATGAGGAGCGCGGCGACGCGGCCGAGCGTCGGCTGATGCCCGATCACGACGACCGTCTCCGCGACGCCTTCCGGCCAGCCCGCAGCATCGAGCACGGCTTGCGCGCCGTTGCCCGGCGCGAGCGCGTCGATCACGCGATAGCGGTCGCCGAAGGCTTCCGCGGTCTGGATCGTGCGCGTCGCGGGACTGGCGAGCAGCACGGCGTCGTCGCCGACGCGCGACTTCAGCCATTTCGCGATGCCTTGCGCCTGTTTTCGTCCGCGCGGCGTGAGCTGGCGCGCGAGATCGCTCGACGCCTGATCTTCCGCTTCGGCGTGACGCCAGAGGATGAGGTTCATTGATCGTCTCCGGGTGATGAGGTTCGCTTTCGGATGAACCAGAAAGATGCGTGCCCGCGTTTGGCATTGCGGATGCTCGCGGGCCGCGTTACAATCTGCGGCTCGTCGGAGCGTAGCGCAGCCTGGTAGCGCATCTGATTTGGGATCAGAGGGTCGAAGGTTCGAATCCTTTCGCTCCGACCACGATACACGAAGGGGTTACAAGTTACGGCTTGTAACCCCTTTGTCTTTTCGACGCTCATCCGGGAGTCTCATGCCGCGTATCGTTTTCAACATCGTCTGCGCCGTATTCATCGCGATCGGCTTCGCTGCCTGCGCCGACTCCGCTCACCAGAAGCACGAGCCGCAAGATCCGCCCGACTACAAGGGCGTGCCGACGGACATGACCCCGCCGTCGATGGTCCCCGATCCCGCCAAGCCGCAGTAACCGCCACAAAAGGCGAAGCCCCGATGCGGGCACATCGGGGCTTCTGACCCGCGTCGACTGTTCGCGCTGATATCGTGCGCGGGCTGTCGCCAGTGTAGGAATATCGCCGGCTCATGACTGTATGCGCTTGTTTCGGCGCGTAACGGGATGCAAGCGGGGATGCAAGCCGGGGATCCAGGCCGTTGCACGGATCAACGTATGCTCGCGCACAGTTCAAACTCGGGAAACGCTACCTGCCGCACGATTCGGAGGATTCGCTCAAGCGGAATATTTGCCTGGCAAGTATGATTCGAGCAGTGTGTTTCGAAGTGTATCTGTCATGGATCTGCTCTGGGTTTTCGCCGCCGTCGCGCCGCTCGCCGTAGGATCGCTCGTTGCGTTCGCGGCGCATATTGATCCGTTATCCGGGCATTGGCGCACGCCAGGCTCGAACAAGCCGAAAGACGAAACGTTCGACACCTGACGGCGCAGGCGTTACTGCTTGCAGCGAATGACCATCGAGCGGTTCTTGATGTTCGCGCCGAAAATCCCGCCGACAGACCCGCCCGCGGTCGCGCCGTTATCGGCATCCTTCGACACCACGTCGTAGCCGTACGCCCCGCACATTTCGCCCGCCTGCTTGTAGCAGGCCGCCCAGGTCGTGCTCGCATCGCCGCCGCTGCAGTTGATCGCAAAGCCCGTGTCGCCCGAAGGGAGATAGGTCATCGTCGCCGTCTGCGCGCATCCTGCGAGTGCGCCGGTCAAAGCCAGAGCCGCGCCGAGCGCGGCCGTGTGCATCCTCATCGTCAATCTCATCAATCTTCCTCGTAACGTCCGCCGGGCCTTCAGCGCGGCGGTAGATAGCGCGCGGGGTCCGTCGAGCGGCCCATGTAGCGCACTTCGAAATGCAGCATCGTGCGATCGCTGTCGGTATCGCCCATTTCGGCGATTTGCTGGCCCTGCTGCACTGTCTGGCCTTCCTTCACCAGCAGCACCCGATTGTGGGCGTAGGCGGTCAGATATTCATCGTCGTGCTTGATGATCAGCATGTTGCCGTAGCCGCGCAGCCCATTGCCCGCGTAGACGACATTGCCGGTCGCGGCGGCGATGACGGGCGTGCCCGCCGCATTGGCGATATCGATGCCCTTCGAGTTCTTGCCGTCGAAGCCGCGAATGATGTTGCCCTGCGCCGGCCACACGAGCGTCACGCCCGGTCCCGCCTTTGCCTGCGACGACGCTTGCGCGCTGCCGGCGGTTGCCGCAGCCGATGGCTCCGGCGCCGATGCGCTGCCCGCCGGCGGCGCGATGCGCAGCACCTGTCCGACCTCGATGGCGTCGGGATTCGTGAGCCCGTTCCAGCGCTTGAGGTTCGCCACCGACGTGCGATTCTCACGCGCGATCTTGGACACCGTGTCGCCGCGCTCGACGCGATAAAAGCCCGGCGCCACCGGTCCCGTTCCGCAAGCGGCCAACACTGCGATGAGCGATGCGCAGACGAGCCGTCGAATTCTTTTTTGCAAACCTGACCTCGTAAAGCACCGCCGCGAGAAGTGCGTGGCACTGTCGCGCGGCGAACCGAAAGGCAGGATTTTACCGTCTCGGGTTTCCCCGGACAGAAAGACGCCTCATGCCGGCGTTTTTCGTCTCACTCGTCGCGCGTGACGACGAGCCTGAGCGATGCCGTTTCGGTCTTGCCCGGCGCGAGCCAGCGCAAGCCGCGGCCGTTGTGAATGGCGTCCGGCAAGCCGATCCACGGCTCGACGCAATAGAAGTCCGACGTGTCCGATTCGGTCCAGGTCGTCACCGCGTACCACGGCACCGAGTCCGGCTGCTGCAGTTCGAAGCCGATCGTGCGCTTCAATCCCGGCAGCTTGACCAGCATCGGTTCGTCGGATTGGCGCGTGAGGCAGTGAAACGTATCGACGATGCCCGGATCGGCGAGCGAATAGCGCGGCAGGCCCGGCTCGGCCTCGCTGATCGAGCCGTCCGCGAGTTGCCGGCGCCGCTCGGTGTGCGGCAGCTCGACGCTGCTTTCGGCGCGCTGGCCGTGCGGCAGATGAAAGTAGAAGTGATGCCCGGCGTAGTAAGGCAGCGCGACCTCGCCCGGATTCGACGTCGTGAGCTCGACCTCGAGCGTATTGCCGTCGACGATGCGATACGCCGCCTCGAAGCGAAACGCGAACGGATAGCCGTCGCGGGTCGCGTCGCTGTCGACGAGCGTCATGCGCAGACCGTGGCCGTCGGCGTCGCGCGTGCAGGAGAAGGGCAGGTTGCGCGCGAAGCCGTGAGTCGGCAGCGCATGCACGACGCCTTCCGGATCGCGCCATTTGCCGATTTCGCCATCGACGAAATGACGCCCGAGAAACGGAAAGAGCAGCGGATTGCCGCCGCGGATCTTGGCCGGATTCGACCAGTCGGGTGCGTCGGGCCAGTGTACGACCGGCTCGCCGCCGACGCGCCAGGTCATGAGCCGTCCGCCCGCGTGCGGCGCGAGCAGGATGGCGGCGCCGTCGCGCTCGATTTCGATGACGTCAGTTTCCGGTGACATGATGGCAGGCGCTCCGTTGGATGGCGAGGCGCCGCGCACGGCGATCGGCGCGGCTCGACCCCAAAGATTCTGCCTCGGAATTCCGTCCGGAAAAACCCTTTGCGGGAAATTGCGACTGACCAAGCCTCATTCGATATGTTGTTATATGCTCCGTGTGTTGGGAATCAGACGGACAAGGAGCAGTCATGGATCTGGCGATGGCAATGGGCGTCGCGATGTTCGCCCTCTTCGGCGCGAGCACGGCAATCTTCCTCTACAAGCTGACGATCTGACGGCGGAATCGCGGCTTCGCCACGCCGCGCGCTTTCTTTCGTATTGCCTGTATTCTGTTTGCGATTGTTCTTCGTTTCCCCAACGATTGACTGTCGACGCATTTTGTGTGCGGTTTGCGCTTGGCGCGGGTTTTCACCAGCGGCATAATCGGTCCCGTTTGCGCGCCGTATCGACTTTTCCTTCCTGTTCCAATTTCCCTTTCGCCTCGTTCGGCTTCGCGTGATGCGAGGGATGGAACTGCACGGCGCGTCCTTCTTCCTCCTCAAAAAAGGACCGACGCGTGACTCTGTGGTTTCTCGTATTCCTGAGCGTGCTCCAGGGCGTGACCGAACTCTTTCCGGTCAGCAGTCTGGGCCACACCTTGCTCGTTCCCGGCCTGATCGGCATGCATATCGACAAGCATGCGCCGCAATTGCTGCCGTTTCTCGTCGCGTTGCACCTGGGCACGGCCGTCGCGCTGCTCTGGTATTTCCGCGTGCGCTGGATCGCGCTGATTCGCGGCTTCTTCGCGTCGCTCGGCGGCCGCAAGAACGACGACGGCCACATGATGTGGGCGCTCATCATCGGCACGATTCCGACGGGTATCGTCGGGCTGGTGCTCGAAAAACGGCTCGAAGTCATTTTTCACGACTTGCGGATCGTCGCGGCGGCGCTGATCGTCAATGGCGTGCTCCTGTGGCTGGGCGACCGTCTGCAGAAAAGCCGCGCGATGCGGGCGCCCGAGAAGCTCACATTCAGGCAGGCGTTTCTGGTCGGCCTGGCGCAGATCGGCGCGCTGATTCCGGGTTTTTCGCGCAGCGGTCTGACGATGATCGCGGGCGTGGGCGCGGGACTCACGGCCGAGGCGGCGGCGGAATTCTCGTTCCTGCTCGGCACGCCGATCATCTTCGCGGCGGGCGTGCTCGAATTGCCGAAGCTCTTCCACGCGCCGGGGCAACTTGCCGACTCGCTGCTGGGCGGCGTGCTGACGGGCATTGCGGCGTATCTCAGCGTGCGCTTCCTGATGCGCTACTTCGAAGGCCACGGCAAGCTCGCGTCGTTCGGCGTGTATTGCGTGATCGCGGGGATCTTCTTCTTCGGCTGGTTCATGATGCATCCGCAGCCGGTGTGATGAACTCGGGCCAAGCGGGGCGGCGAATGAGGTAAAATCGCAATCTCTTCTGATTCGCGCGGCGGCTTTCTGCCCTTGCCGCGCGCTCCGGTTCTCCGCCCTTAGCTCAGCTGGATAGAGCAACGGCCTTCTAAGCCGTAGGTCACACGTTCGAGTCGTGTAGGGCGGGCCAAATGGCCTGCGTCGAGCCCAGTCTTTGCGACTGGGCTTTTTGCTTTTATGGCGCCCGTGCAGGCCCCCACAACGTCAGCATGCCTAATCGAATCGACGCATACCGCATTCCTGGCCCGCTTCCTGCCCATTCCTGAGTTGCGTGCGCGCGTCCGATCCCCGCGATCCCGCGCCCCGCAACGCATCGGAAAAATTAACCATCTCGTACAAGCGAGTGTTCCGCCCATCCACGGTGCGCCGATGCGTCATCGTGGCGCGCGATGCGCCATAACGGTGACAGCGACAGGCCTGATCGACGCCAGAGGAATGACTTGAACAAACGAGCATACGAATCCAGCCTCGCGCAATGCTCGCTATGGAACCGCAAGCAGTCGCGCCTGCAACCGGAGTCGCGGCGCGTGCTGCTCGCGCTGCCGGAGCGCGTGCTCGGCGCATCGCTCGCGTCCTTGTTCGAACTGAAGGGCTTTCCCGCGCAACTCGCGGTGGACGCGTCCTCGCTCAGGCAGATCGCCGGGGAATGGCGTCCGCATGTGCTTTTTCTCGATACGCGCGTCGGTGGCTGCGGCAATTACGCGCTGGTCCGCGCGCTACGCGAACTCGACGACGACGCGAATCGCCTCATCATCGCGATGAGCGGCTTTCTGCCGGAAGAGCCGATCGCGCATCTCAGGGAAGCGGGCTACGACGGGCATTGCCGCCGCCCGTGTCCCGTGTGGCAGATGACCGATCTGCTCGACGAGTTCTTCGCATGTCACGCGGTGCGTTGAGCGCGCCGTCCTGCTGGCGCATCGCGCGAGCATAGCTGCGCGGGCCGAACACGACATTCAGCGCGATCATCGCGACGAGGCTCGCGGCCAGCATCATCCACGACATCGAGAAGCCGCCGCTCACATCGCGCACGACACCCGCGACGACCGGCGCGATCGCCGCGATGACGAAGCCCACGCCCTGCACGAACGTGACGAGCCGCGCGGCCAGTGCGGGGTCGTCGGCGTGATCGAGCGTCAGCACCAGCGACAGCGCGAACACGCCGCCGAGCCCGCCGCCGAGCAACGCCACGACCGCGAGCGGCGCTGAAAGCGGGGCAACGAGCAGCAGAGCGAAGCCCGCCAGTTGCGCGACGAGACCGAGCGCGATCCACGGACGACGATCCCGGCCGCGCCCGAAGCGAGCGGCCGCCATCGGCAGCAGCAACGCCGACGATGCCTGGAATACCGTGAGCATCGCGAGCAGCGCGCCGCTCTCGGTCACGCCGCGGCCGAGTTGCTGATAGTACGCGGGCATCCACGCGACGAGGCTCGTATAGCCGCCATTGACGAGCCCGAAGAAGATCCCGAGCGTCCACGCCCGGCGATTGAGAAAGAGCGACGGCGCGGGCTTCGCGGAACCTGCCGATGAAGCGCGAGGCAACGCGTCCGCGCGCATGAGGAGCATCCACACCGCCAGCGCGATCAGCGCGGGCAGCGCCCAGAACGCGAGCCCCGCCTGCCACGACACGCGCGATGCGACCGCCGGCGTGATGCTCGCGCCGAGTCCGCCGCCCGCCATGATCGATGCGGAGTAGAGGCCCATCGCGAACGGCAGGCGCGCGGCGAAGCGTGTCTTCATGACGCCGGGCAGGAGCGCCTGAATGACCGCGACGCCCGTGCCCGCGATCGCCGCGCTCGCGATGAGCGCAGCCGCGTTCCCGGCGAAGAAACGTCCCGCGCAGGCGGCGACGATCGCGATAAGCCCGATCGCCACGCCGCGCGCCTGGCCGACGGAACGCGCAAGCGCGCTCGCGCCGAACGCGCACACGCCCATCGCGACGACAGGCAGGCCGGTCAGCATCGACGCGCCGCGAAACGACAATCCCGTCGCGTGCAGAATCACGCCCATCAGCGGGCTGATCGAAGTGAGCAGCGGCCGAAGGTTCAGGCCGATCGCGACGATCACCGCGAGCCACGCGAGGTTCGATGCGCGCGGGTTCATCGCGCGAGCCCGAACGATCGTGCGCCGACGATCCAGGTCGATGGTTTCATGTGATGGAATCCTCCGGTGATTCATGCGATTTGGTTGACCATTTTACCAGTCTTTGGTCAACCAAAAATACGCTGAACCTGATAGACCGAATTCACGCCAGAGCGTGTGCACTCGATACAATGCGATTCAACGCAAGCACGACCAGGCATCATGGCATCACGCAAGGACACATCATCCAACGAAGCCGCGGCCGCGACGCCGCCCGACGCACGCGTGTACGCGGCGATCACCTCCGCGCTTTTGCACGGCAAGCTCGCGCCCGGCGCGCAGCTCGTCGAGCGCGAGCTCGCCGCCGCGTTCGACTGCACGCGCGGCACGATCCGAAAGGTGCTGGCGCGGCTCGGCGCCGAAGGCAAGCTCACGCTGGAAGCGAATCGCGGCGCGTTCGTGCCGTCGCCGACGCCCGCCGATATCCGCGAGGTGTATCGCGCTCGGCAGGTCGTGGAGGCGGGCATCGTCGCGGTACTGTGCGGCACGCTGGGCACGCCGGCGAAACGCGCGCTGCGCGCCCACGTCAAGGCCGAGCAGCGCGCGGTGAAGGGGGGAAGCGTGGAGGAATGCGTGCGGCTCGCGGGCCACTTCCATCTGCTGCTCGCGGAGCTGGCGGGCGCGCCGGACGTGCAGGCGTTTCTCGCGAAGCTGGTCGCGAAGACCGAACTCTACAAGGCGCTGTTTGATCCGTCGAAATTGTCGAACTGTTCGTCGGACGAACACGGAAGGCTCGTCGATGCCCTGGAGGACGGCGATCTCGCTGCCGCGCTCACCGCGATGCGCACGCATATCGACGAACTGGAAGCGCGCGTGCTGGCGCAGGCGAGCGGCGCGCGCACCAACGATCTGGCGTCGCTCTTCGCGGGCGCGTGAGCATCGGCGCAAAAAAACGGGCCGCGGCGTAAAAGCCGCGGCCCGTCTCGTTACAGCGTCGACAGATATCGCTTATTGCGAGAAGTCGAGCGCGTTGGTCAGATCGCCCATCGCCTTGCCGCCGTTCGCGACGAGTGCGTCGTCGCGCGATTTCAGGCCCGGCAGTTCCGGCAGGCTGTAGCGCTTGGTGATGAAGCGCAGGATCGACGTCGTGTCGTATTGCGTGTGATCGACGAAGCCCTTCTTCGCGTACGGCGAGATGATGAGCGCCGGAATACGCGTGCCCGGACCCCAGCGGTCGCCCTTCGGCGGCGCGACGTGATCCCAGAAGCCGCCGTTTTCGTCGTAGGTCACGACGACGACCATGTTCTTCCACTGCGGACTCTTCTGCAGATGGGAGATCAGATCGGCGATGTGCTGGTCGCCCTGCGCGACGTCCGTATAACCGGCGTGCTCGTTCAGGTTGCCCTGCGGCTTGTAGAACGCGACTTGCGGCAGCGTGCCCGCGTCGATCGCCTTGATGAACTCCGAACCGTTCGTGCCGCCGTCGAGCAGATGCTGCGCGCGCGCCGCCGTGCCCGGTGCGAGATCGGCGAAGTAGTTGAACGGCTGATGGTGCGTCTGGAAATCAGGCACCACGTTGACCGCGCCGTTGATGACCGAACGGTCCGCCAGCGCCGCCGCCCACGAGCCGCCGTACCATGCCCAGCTCACGCCGGCCGTGTTCAGCAGATCGCCGATGTGCTGCTGCGTTTGCGGCGGCAGCGTCGTCGGCTGGGTCGGGTCCGCGAGGTTCGCATCGCCGCCGGTGACCGGCTTGTTGCCGCTCGGCTGATACGGCGGCTGCATCGTGTTGACGGCGTAGAAGTCGGGCGTGAGCGTGCCCGAGTTCACGAACTGCGCGTCGGCCGAGCCGGTCATCGCGGAGGGCGGAGGATTCGTCTTCGTCTTGAGCGACACGCCATCCGGATTCACCGCGGAAATCGATCCCTTCGCGACGCTCGTGTCCGCGTTCGGATAGACCGGCGTACATGCGCAGATGAGCCACTGGTGGTTCAGGAACGAACCGCCGAACGCGCTCATGAAGAAGTTGTCCGCGAGCGTGTATTGCTGCGCGATCTTGTAGAGCGGCAGCTTGTCCGGCGGCGTGTCGTAGTGACCCATTACGAGGCCGCCCGAGTCGCCCCAGGCGGCGAACTTGTCGTTCTTGCCGCCGTCGATCTGCATCTGGTTCTCGTAGAAGCGGTGATACAGATCGCGCGTCGTGACGTTGAGCTGCGTGTTGAAGCCGTTGGGATCGTCGATCGCGAACGGCGTGTTCGGCAGGTTCGCCGTCATCGCTTCGGAAATCGCGGGCGTCACGCCCTTCGCCGTCAGGCCGGTCCAGATCTTCGGCAACGTCGCGAGCACGGTGCCGTCGCGATCGAGCTGCTGCGAGTTCGCCGCAGTCACGTTCTGCAGACCGTTCGCGCCGGGGAAGTGCCCGTACAGATTGTCGAAGCTGCGGTTTTCCGCGTAAATCACGACGACGTTCTTCACCGAAGAAATATCGCTGGTCTGATGATCGTCGCCGCCGCATGCGTAGAGGCCGAATGCGAGCGCCGCCGCGAGCGGCACCGCGCAAACGAGTTTCTTGTTCATTGAGATTCTCTCTTGTGTTGGGGACCGGCGCGTGGCGCGGGCGTCGTCGTCGGAAAGCCTTTACCCGCCGGCGAGCGCAGTGTCGCAATGCAAATTGACGCCGCCATGTAATAAGGCTTTCGTTTGCGTAATGTTCGCTTAATAAATTTCGCCCGGCGGCCCTGGAATGACAGCGTCGCGGCTTGTCACATGAAAGACACGCGCACGACATACGCTTCGGCATCTTTCAATTCCGATCCTCACGTCCATGTCTTCGATGCGTTTGCCGTCCGTCTTTGTTGGTCTCGCGTTCGTCGCGTTATCGGTGGCGATGAGCGGCTGCGATTCCCATGCGGCGGACCAGGGCGCGAGCGGGCAGAAGCATGCTTCGACGAGCATCGCGGCCAACCCGGCGCCGCATGGCCAGTCGCGCGCGGAAGTGTTCGCGCATGTGAAGCAGATGACGTCGCTCGGCGAAAAGCTGTTCTTCGATCCGTCGCTGTCCGGGTCGGGCAAGCTCGCATGCGCGTCGTGCCATAGCCCGAGCCATGCGTTCGGGCCGCCGAACGCGCTATCCGTGCAACTGGGCGGCAACGACATGCATCGGCCGGGATTCCGCGCGGTGCCGTCGCTCAAGTATCTGCAGTCGGTGCCGGCGTTCACGCGCCATTTCCACGATTCCGACGACGAAGGCGACGAGAGCGTCGATGCCGGCCCGACCGGCGGCCTCACATGGGACGGCCGCGTCGATCATGGCTCGGACCAGGCGCGTATTCCGCTCTTGTCGTCGTTCGAAATGGGCAGCACGCCCGCCAGGGTGACGGCCGCGGTGAAGGCATCGCCCTATGCCGACGACTTCCGCAAGGCGTTCGGCGCCGATGTGTTCGACAGCGACGACAAGGTGTTCGCCGCGGTGCTGCAATCGCTCGAAGCGTTCGAGCAGACGCCCGAGAAGTTCTATCCGTACACAAGCAAGTACGATGCGTTCCTCGCGGGCCGCGCGAAGCTCAACGACGCCGAGATGCACGGCCTCCAGCTCTTCAACGACGAGAACAAGGGCAACTGCGCGTCGTGCCACATCAGCCAGCGCGCGAAGGACGGTTCGCCGCCGCAGTTCAGCGACTTCGGGCTGATCGCGATCGGCGTGCCGCGCAATCGTGCGCTGCCGGTCAACAAGAACCCGAATTTCCACGATCTCGGCGCGTGCGGTCCCGAGCGCCGCGATCTGACGGGTCAGGACGAGTATTGCGGCATCTTCCGCACGCCCACGCTGCGCAATGTCGCGCTGCGCAAGACGTTCTTCCACAACGGCATCTATCACAACCTCGAAGACGTGGTGCGCTTCTACGTCGAGCGCGATACGAACCCGGAGAAGTTCTATCCGGTGTCGAAGAAGGGCGTCGTCCAGAAGTTCGACGATCTGCCGAAGCGCTATTGGGAGAACGTCAACACCGAGGCGCCGTTCGATCGCAAGAAGGGCGACAAGCCCGCGCTCGACGAAGCCGAGATCAGGGACGTCGTCGCGTTCCTCGACACGCTCACCGACGGCTACGATCCGGCGAAGGACAAGAACTCGCAGAAGGGCATTGGCATCAACGAAATGAAGTCCGCTTCCAACTAGCGCACGCCCATGCGGCGCGGGCGCCGAGCGCGCCGCGTCATGCTATTCTCCTTGCGACTGCCCACACGGGCCGAGTTGATGAATCGCCGTTGCCGCTCTGGTCGCATTTGCAGACGGCATGCTCATCCGCAACGAGGACACTTCAATGCCGATCACACATCGAACGCTCGCTCGCGCTTCTTTCCTGACACTTGCGGCAGGCGCGCTCGTTGCCGCGAGCACGGCCGCGTCGGCCGCGAATCTCGGATTCCTGAACAACACGCCGATCACCTACATGAAGCAGCGCGACCTGCAGGCGCTCAACGACGCCGCGCAGATCGCGCTCAATACCAAGAAGGACGGTGAATCGCTCGACTGGGACAACAAGGGCACGGGCAATACGGTTCCGATCAACGGCACCGTGACGCCGCAGGAAACCTTCGATTCCGGCGGGCTCAAGTGCCGCAAGGTCACGCTCGTCGCGCAAGCGAAAGGGCAGACGCAGACGTGGATGCCGGTCGCCTGCAAGGGAAGCGACGGCAAGTGGAAACTCAAGAAGCAGTGATGAACGGGGAACGGTGTCGATGAGCGCCCGCACCGTATCGTGCGGCGTCGTCATCCTGAACGGGCAGGGCGACGTGCTGCTGTGCCACGCGACCGAAACCACGCATTGGGACGTGCCCAAGGGCGCCGCCGATCCCGGCGAGAGCCCGCGCGAGGCGGCGTTGCGCGAGCTCGTCGAGGAGACGGGCATTGTGTTGCCCGCCGGGCGGTTGAAGGATCTCGGGCGCTTTGTTTATCGTCGTGACAAGGATCTGCATCTTTTCGCCGTGCGCGTGGGCGAGGATGAAGTGCAGATCGAGAATTGCGTGTGTGAATCGTACTTTCCGCGCTATAGCGATGGGACGATGATTCCTGAGATGGATGCCTACCGATGGGTCAGTCCGGCCGACGTCGATACGTTTGCGAGCCGCAGCCTCGCGAGGTTGTTTCAGACGACGTTATCGCTTGTTGAGTTGCATGAGATGCTTTAGGGTTTTTTGTGGAATCCTGATTTCGTGTTGGTCTATTGGCTCTGCCCCTGTGCGGGGCGGCAGTCACTTTCTTTGCAGCAGCAAAGCTAGTTTTCAACCTGTCTAGTTTAGAGTAGATTCGTTTAGGTCGGCTCACTCCCATTAGAGCCTTACTGGATAAGGGTTTGGTAGAATTTAGGAAGCTGAACAAGACAGTTCAGCCCCAAACAAACCTAAACTGATCTAAACCGAAGTGTTGGATGGAGTGTTGGGTTGAAATCCACGCTAGGCAGGCCTCTATCATGCGCGAAATCAACAAACTGACCCCGGCTGAGGTCAAGGCCCGCACTCAAAGCGGCAACCTGAGCGACGGCGGCGGGCTGCTGCTGCAAGTCACCAAGACCGGCGGCAAAAGCTGGACCTATCGCTACCAACTGAACAAGGTTCGCCGCGACAAGGGCATCGGCCCTTATCCGACCTTCAGCCTCGCGCAGGCCCGTGAGCGCCGTGACGAACTGGCCCGCCTCGTGAAGCGCGGCATCGACCCAATTGAATACCACCGCGACGCGCTCGTGCAGGCAGCAGCGGCGACGGCGAAGCGTGTCACCTTCGCGACAGCCTGTGAAGCCTTCATGGCCGTGCGCAGCAAGACGCTGAAAACCGAAAAGCAGGTCAAAAGCTGGGACCGCACATTCGCACTAGCAGGCAAGGTGCTGAAGGGCTTCTATATGCATGAGGTCAGCCGCCAGCATATCGTCGCCTGCCTTGAGCCGGACTGGATCGAAAAGAACCCGACCGCGGTCGAGAACATGCTGCGCCTGCATGCGCTGTTCAAGTGGTCGATCGTGCGCTTTGAACTCGGCGGCGCAAACCCGGCCTCCATCCCCGAACTCGAACAACTGCTGCCGAAGGTCACGAAAGACACCGACGAGGACGAGGGCGACACTGACGATGGTCGTGCTTCCCTGCCGTGGCTCGAACTGCCTGCCTGTGTGACGAAGGTGCGGGCCGACAGGACGATGGAAGCGCAGGCGATGGAGTTCATCATCCTGACGGGCGCGCGGCTCGAAGAGGCCCTGCAACTGACTTGGCAGGAACTCGACCTGACGGCCAAAAAGTGGACTGTCCATAAAAGCCGCATGAAGGCAGGCAAGACGCAGACTATACCGCTGGCGGCTCAGGCCGTTGACCTGCTCAAGGCCCTGCCGAGCTATAACGGCGGCGAGCCGAACCCCGAAGGTCTTGTGTTCACGGCCCTGCGCGGTGGCAAGGTGTACGGCGCCGCACTGCTCAAACTGCTGCGCCGCATCGGTTACACCGTCGAGCAGGTCACGACGCACGGCATGCGCAAGTCGCTACGCACCTATCTCGGCGAGGTCCTGAAGGTCAGAGAGGAAGTCGCCGAGGCCGTGATTGCGCATGACACGCGCAGCCGCATCCGCAAGACCTACGAGCGGACCCGTTTTTATGACGAGCGCATCGAACTCATGACGAAGTGGGCGAACTACACCGACGAGCGCATCGCGAAGGTTGCGAAGTTGCCAAAGCACGCGGCATAGCGACAGAGCGACCCGCATATCGATCGCGACGGTAGGCTCGCGCAGTCAAGCTTGCCGAAATTCGATCCGATGGATCTTCAGGCAAACATCGCCCGAACGTATGCGAAATTCCCACACTCCTAATTCCGCTACCTTGAACGACACCGCGCATCGAGCAGCCCGTCTAGGCGTGAGGTCCTGATTCGAATTGCCTTGAATGTCGATCGTCTGAATTCCTACGATCTCACCCATAGGTGTCACAACGTCAAGGTTAAGGCGGATCAATGCATCCTCTTCTATCCCGAGCGTCTCGACGACAATCACAAAATTGACTGTTAGATCAGCAGGCAAGCCTGCGACTCGACAATGGCCCCATCCGGCACCGAGAACATTGAACAATCCCTCGCCTGACGTCGCCTCCGCTGCGAAGACGCTCGAGACTTCGAATCCGGCGTGGATTTCTCGGGCATCTACTGCTCGGCCAACGAAGACAATCGCGCCTGCACCACCGCCGCCGCCGCCGGGCAGCACTCCGTCGCGACCGTTCGCATTTACTTCTGCTCCAGCAGGCAAACGATGGCTTCCAACTATCGTTAGCACGCCTCCCGCGCCGCCGCCTCCGCCCCATTGACCGCCTTCTCCACCTACGCGAAAAACGGCTTGGCGGAAGTCCATATGAACTGCGTTCTCTTCATAAACTGCGCTCTGTTGGATCAACACCGTCGCCTGCTCATCGGAGAGTCCGGTTTCGGTTGCGCTACCACTCTGCTCGGCCGCTACCTTAAGACTCTTGAGATACACGGCGGAGTAGGTCGCCTCATTCCCTTTCTCGTCGACCAACTTGTGATGCGTGCCGCACATGAGAATGAGATTTTCGAAGTCGTGTATCTGCTCCGGTGACAGCCCTTCGTTGAACCGAGGGCCTCCCTCGCTCTGCGCGTGGATATGGCAAATCTCACCAAGGACGGTTTGCGTAGCTGGGTCGATCACAGGTGTCGAACAACCTGGGAAAGCGCAACGGTTCATGGATACGGCGAACAGACGCTTGACCGTTGAAAGGCGCGGTGCAGAAAGCGGGCGCGGAGAGTCACTGTGGGAATTCGATGTCATGTCGGAGAACGGGCAAGACGGTCCGACATAGTAGCAATCTCGGTAACCGGATAGTAGGACAGTGCGTCATCGTACAGGCTGCCGCATGACCTAACACGGTAATAGAAAGACCGTGCGCCCGTCCGGAGTTAATCGGGAGGCTCCTTGAACTCCCCTGTCGGTCTCCGGATTGAACTAGCGGAAATTCGGCTTTCATATGCGTCGTTTCAACAATTCTTGAAATGTTGCGGCGAATGGGCTATCGTTCGGGGCATGAACTCAGACATCGTTGTTCGCGCCCTAAGCGCCTTAGCTCACGAATCCCGCCTTGCAATTTTTCGCTTGCTCGTCGTAGCTGGGCCAGACGGCATGGCTGCGGGCGAAATCGCGCAGCAGCTTGAGCTATCGCCTTCCAAACTGTCGTTTCACCTCAAAGATTTGTCACACGCGGAATTGGTGAAGTCACGACAGGAAGGGCGTTTCGTCATCTACACGGCGAACTTTGATGCCATGACAGGCCTGATCGGTTTTCTCACGGAGAACTGCTGCGCTGGTGCGCCCTGTGCCGCGAGCAGTTTGCCTAACTGTTGCGGAGATGAATGATGAAGCGCATGCACATTCACGTCGCAGTCGATGATCTTCCGGCGAGCATCGCGTTTTACAGCGCCATGTTCGGAAACGCCAAGCCAACAGTGCTCAAGGACGACTACTGCAAGTGGGAACTTGACGATCCGCTCGTGAACTTTGCGATCTCGAAGCGCCGTGCGAAACCTGGGGTTGATCACATTGGCATTCAGGTTGAAACCGACGACGAACTGGCCGAAATGAACGCGCGTTTCGCAGCAGCTCGTCTGCCCGTAGAGAAGCAGACGGCTACGACCTGCTGTTACGCGAAGTCCGACAAGGCGTGGACGGTCGATCCGCAGGGGGTTGCATGGGAAACGTTCCGCACGCTGGACTCGGCACCCGTCTACGGCGAATCGCGCACCAACCTTACCCCGGCTAGAGAACCAGCGGACGCATGCTGCGTCCCGACGCCATCCACCATCTCATTCAGGAGCCGCGCGTGAGCGAGCAACCGTATTCTGTCCTCATCCTCTGCACCGGCAACAGCGCACGCAGCATCATGGCCGAAGCACTCTTCAATGTGCTCGGCAAGGCAAAGTTCCACGCATACAGTGCAGGCAGTCATCCGTCCGGAACCGTCAATCCGTTTGCCGTCGAGCAGTGCAAGTCGCTCGGCTATGACACTTCGCAGATGCGCAGCAAAAGCTGGGATGAGTTCGCGACCCCTGACGCGCCGCAGATGGACTTTGTCATCACGGTGTGCGATCAGGCAGCGGGCGAAGCCTGTCCGCTCTGGCCGGGCAAGCCGATGACCGCTCATTGGGGTTTCCAAGACCCCGCCGCGTTCGATGGGTCGGATGAACAAAAACGCGCGTTCTTCAACAAGATTTATCGGCAGATCATGAATCGCGTCGGCCAGTTCGTGAACCTGCCGCTACACGTACTGGACCGAAACGCAATCCAGCACGAGATGCGCGCAATTGGTGACCGGCCAGCAGAGGCGACCGATGAGCAGCACTAGCCCGCAAGCTGGCGCGACCCGTCCTGCCATTGGTTTCTTCGAGCGCTATCTGACTGTTTGGGTTGCGCTATGCATCGTGGCAGGCGTGCTGCTCGGCCAGCTTTTACCAGCCGTCTTTCAGGCCATCGGCAGCATGGAAGTCGCTCACGTGAATCTGCCAGTCGGGATTCTGATATGGGTCATGATTATTCCCATGCTCGTCAAGATCGACTTTGCCGCGATGACTCAGGTAAAGAGCCAGTGGCGAGGTATCGGTGTGACGCTGTTCGTCAACTGGTTCGTCAAGCCGTTTTCGATGGCACTGCTTGGCTGGATTTTCGTTCGGCATGTGTTTGCCGCATGGTTGCCTTCCGACCAACTGGACAGCTATATCGCCGGTCTGATTCTGCTTGCTGCCGCGCCGTGTACCGCGATGGTGTTCGTGTGGTCACAGCTTTGCAAGGGCGACCCTTACTTCACTCTTTCGCAGGTTGCGCTTAACGACTCCATTATGATCGTTGCGTTCGCGCCGCTGGTGGCGTTGCTGCTTGGCCTGTCCGCGATCACCGTGCCGTGGGACACGCTGATAACGTCGGTCTGCCTGTACATAATCATCCCGGTCGTACTCGCACAACTGCTGCGCCGACATCTTCTCTCACGCGGCGAGGAACATTTCCGTAAGGTCGCCGCAGCGCTCGGGCCGTACTCCGTCTGTGCGCTGCTGGCGACGCTCGTTCTTCTGTTCGCGTTTCAGGGCGAGGCAATCGTTCAGCAGCCGCTGGTCATAGCAATGCTGGCGGTGCCTATCCTCATTCAGGTATTTCTCAATTCGGGGCTGGCCTATGTCCTGAACCGGCGACTCGGCGTCGCGCATTGTGTTGCGGGGCCATCTAGTCTGATCGGCGCGAGCAATTTCTTCGAACTGGCTGTCGCAACGGCAATCAGCCTGTTCGGCTTTCATTCAGGCGCTGCACTGGCAACGGTAGTCGGCGTACTGATTGAGGTGCCCGTGATGCTGCTGGTCGTCGGCGTGGTGAACCGTTCGCAGCACTGGTATGAAGCCCGCAGGTCTTGAGGAAAAGCGATGAGCGTCACCATTTACCACAACCCCGATTGTGGAACGTCACGCAATGCACTTGCATTGCTGAGAGACGCCGGGGAAAGTCCGCGAGTTATCGAATATCTGAAAACGCCGCCAGATCGCGAAACGCTCGAACGATTGATTGCCGCCAGCGGCCTGACGTTCCGCGAGGCAATACGGGTCAAGGGGACGCCATATCATGAACTGCGACTCGACAATCCCGAACTGAATGACGACCAGTTGATTGAGGCAATGTTGCTGCACCCGATACTGATTAATCGGCCGTTCGTGACAACCGCACGCGGCACGGCTCTCTGCCGGCCGTCCGATATCGTGCTGGACCTGCTGGACAAGGTTCCTGATCGTGAAATCCTGAAGGAAGAAGCAGTACCTTTCATCGTCTGTGAGCCGGTCTCCGGTAGTCAACAGGCGCTGGCGGACGCACTGCGCGAGGCATCGCTACCCACCGATGACCTGGGCGATCACGGCTGTGCGTTTTACGCGTTCCGCTCGCTCTCGGGACTTCATCTTGGTTTCGGCGGACTCGAAATGTACGGCAAGGATGTACTTATCCGTTCGCTGGTCGTGCCCGAAGCGCATCGCGGCGATGGGATCGGACGCAACGTGCTCGCTGTGCTACTTCGCGAAGCATTCGATGCTGGCGCACGTACCGCGTGGCTATTCACTACGACCGCCGCGGCATTTTTCGAACAGGCAGGCTTCAAACTTGCCAGCCGCGAAGCCGCGCCGCCTGCCATTCTCGCGACCAGACAGGCATCGAGCCTATGCCCGTCTAGCGCTGCGCTGCTGTCGCGCGCCATCTCTCTCTAGTAGTCGGTGCTTTCCATGTCCCATGATCTTCCAAACGTCAGCATTCCACACTTGCAGATACCGGATCTGACGAAGCTTGAGCCACTTTCGACCTCGCAACACGGGCCGCGCATCCTGCTGCTGTATGGCTCACTCAGGCAGACGTCCTACAGCCGACTACTGACGCTGGAGGCAGAACGCATCCTGCGGCACTTCGGAGCCGAAACTCGGGTATTTGATCCTCACGACCTGCCAATAGTCGATAGCGTCGGCCCGGACCATCCGAAGGTCTTAGAGCTTCGCAAGCTGTCGGAATGGTCCGAGGGTCAGGTCTGGTGTAGTCCCGAGAGGCACGGAACGCTCACAGCCGTGTTCAAGAACCAGATCGACTGGTTGCCGCTCGAAAGCGGCGGCGTTCGCCCGACTCAGGGACGTACGCTCGCCGTCATGCAGGTTAGTGGTGGTTCGCAGTCTTTTAACGCAGTGAATGCACTGCGCGTACTTGGCCGCTGGATGCGCATGGTGACCATTCCCAATCAGTCGTCAGTCGCGAAGGCATGGCAGGAATTCAATCCGGATGGCCGGATGAAGCCATCCCCTTACTACGATCGCGTAGTCGATGTGATGGAAGAACTCTACAAGTTCACGTTGATGGTGCGAGACCGCTCGGACTACCTGACAGATCGCTACAGCGAACGAAAAGAAGCGCACCCGGAACTTGCGGAGCAGTTGGCCGCGACAGCTATGGACCATGAAACTGACGCCGCAAATGCAGACACCGACGACGCTGAAGCCGAGTAGCGGTATCGTCGCGACCGGCGCACTTGCTGCGGCACAACTCGTTTCGTGGGGCGCGATCTACTATGCGTTCTCGCTCTTCGTCATGCCGATGGAGAGTGCGATGGATTGGAGCCGAACGGCGATTAATGCGGCGCTATCGGCCGGTCTGCTTGTCTCCGGGCTGGTAGCTTACCCGGTGGGCACGTGGATCGATCACGGTCATGGTCGACGGATTATGGTCGGCGGCTCGCTGCTCGCTACGGCTATGCTGGTGCTCTGGTCGCAGGCCGAAAGCATCGTCACCCTGTTCGTCGTCTGGATAGGACTTGGGGTTGCGATGGCTGCGACGCTTTACGATCCCGTCTTCGCGATAGTGACACGTGACTATCCTGACAGCTACCGGTCAAAGATCACGCTCATAACCTTGGTGGCGGGATTCGCCAGCACTGTCTTTATCCCACTGACGCAAGGCCTCATTGGCTGGTTTGGTTGGCGAGAGGCGTTGCAGGTGTTAGCCGCATTGAATCTCGCAATCTGTCTACCGCTTCACTTTTTTGCTATTGGACAGGATGCGCCCCGTCGAGACGATACTCTCTACAGGGTCGAATTGAAGGCGATCAATCAGGCGGCAACAAGGCGCGCACTTCAGACGCCAACATTCTGGGCGCTTGCCGTGTGCTTCACGGCCTACTACGCAACATTCGCGGCATTAACGTTTCATCTGGTCCCGCTCATGATGGAGAGACAGGTATCGCCAGCGGCGATCCTTGTAACGATGGCTGTCATTGGCCCAGCGCAGGTGTTTGCGCGTGTAGTGTGGTTCGCGTTTGGTCGCAATGTTCATCCGTCAATTGTCGGCATCGTCATCACGACCGCGTTTCCTGCCTCGGTCGTTGTTCTTATGTGCGCCGGTACGTCGCTGGAAATGCTGATCCTGTTCGCGATCGTGTACGGCGGTGCGAACGGCATGATGACCATATTGCGCGGAACAATTGTTCAGAACGTCATGTGGACGGAGGGTTACGGCGCCGTAAGTGGGTTACTTTCGATGCCTTCAAACATTGCCAAGGGCGTCGCGCCAATCTCTGCTGCTGCTGTTTGGGCGGCTGGAGGAAGCTATGTACCCGTGGAATGGACAGTGCTGCTAGTGTCTCTGGTTTCTGCGGGGGCGTTCATTCTCGCGATGCGTTTCTCATCGGGAAATCGCGCCTCGGAGCGTCAGGTCAATCTAGAGTGAACGGACGACTTGCAAAAGACCGGCGCGAATCGAGGCGTGTAATTGGTAACACGATCGCAAAGCCGTACATGAACTGCAAGGTGGAGCAATCGGATGGGTAACAAGGGTAGCGTCACGCTCGGGAAAGTAGCAGCACGCGTGACTCATATCGAGGTTGTGTGTACCCGTTGCGAGCGGCGCGGACGCTATCGCCTGTCGCGGCTAGTCGCGACGCACGGCGATGATTTCAGCATGACCGACCTCGGGGCGGTGCTTGCCGACTGTCCGAAACGCAACGAGTCGGTCGGCAAGCGATGCGACGTGTATTTTCCCGACCTTATAAAGGTCATGGGCGGCGACGATCCGCACGCAGAAACATCCACGCCGCGCAGCGGCACGGATGATGACGATTGACAGTCATGTCTTCGACCCGGCCTGCATTTTCTGCTGCTTCAATGCCTTCGCCTGAGCCGCTTTCTTGAGCACGTAAGCTCGCAGGTCGTTTGTCAAAAAATAGAAATTGTTCTTGCCGAGCGTGAAAGGCGCGGGGAAGTCCGGGTCATTAGACTCAAGCCATGCAATCGTCATCAGTGACTTGCCGAGCAACTTCGCCGCGCCCTTGCGATCGACCATTTCGATATCGGTGTCGGTCAGCGGCGCAGGAGCGTGTACGTCCTCCGGCGGCGGCGCAACGACCGGCGGGCTCGCTGCCGCAGGCTCCTGCACGGAGACCGGCCCGTCGGGCACGATCGAATTTTTGCGGGGCCGACCCGGCCCACGCTTCGGTGCTGCGTTGATCGTTAAATCATTCATCGTCGTGCCTCACTCAGGGCGCGGTGTGAATCAGGTACAAGATCGCCCAGGATGCCGCCACGATCGCGAGCACTATCAGCACGATGACCAGTAGCGTCAGTATCGCGCTGACGAACTGCGCTACCAGCGGGAGCTTGCGCCGAGCCGGATGAATGACAGGCGGCGGCAGGTCATTCATCATCGGCGACCTCGTCCTCGTCGCTGGCCCCGCTCGTGTCAAGCGTACCTTTCACCGCATGCTTTAACACGGTCATAATCTTGGCCGCTTCGTCCTCGTTCGGGTGGACCTGCAAGCGGCACACGACGCCGCAGGTTCCGCCCTCGCGCGGGCTAAGCCGCAGCTTGTTCAACTTGCCATCGGTCAGCAGCAGTTCGTTTTTCTTCGTACCGAGGTGCAGCACGAGCGAGACCGGGCTGACGCTGCCGTTCCACGACAGCGGGCCGAGCGACGGGAACTTCAGGTGCGGCAAGTGCCCGCCATCCTTGCCGAGCAGGTCAGGGTCTTCATCGCCTTGAAACAGTGCAAGCCGCAGGCTGCCGTCGAGCTTGTCGAGGCTCGTGTTCGGCAGATCGGTTTCGATCTTTAGATCCATCGCCAGTATTTCATCGTCGCCGTGCAGTTCGCTCCTGACGTTGACGTGCGTAATGCGTAGCTCGTGCTGCTGGAAGTCAATCATGGCTGCTCGGCTCCTGTGACATTCGGCTGATGACGACCTGCGCCTTGGCGAACGATATCGCCTCGCGATGCAGGCATTCGAGAGCGACGCAGGCAAGTTCTTCGGGCAGGTCGGCGATCGCCTGCTCGATGTTGAGCATGACGAGCATGCCGCCGAAGAACGCCCGCTGCATGTCAGCAAGCTGTCCGTCATCGGCATCAGGCGGAACGTTCGCGCGGGCGAAGCGGCGGAACTCAGTCACGAGCACGTCCGACGAGTAATAGATGCTCATGACGCCGCCCCGGCTTCGCCCTTGTCATCGACCCGATGCATCGCCGCATCGAACAGGCCGCTGAGTTCTTTGCGCTGGGCTTCGTCCGCGACCTGTCCGATCAGGTCCGCAGCCGCGGCGAGTGCATCACGATCGCCGCGACGCTCTGCAGCATCCATTGCGCTGGCGACTTCGGCATAGCTCACGCTCGGCGGCTCGCCCATCGTGCCTTCCTTCTCCTCTTTGCCCTTGCTTTTGGCCGCGCTGAGCTTCGCCTGATAGTGCGAACGCGCACGGCCTTTCTCGTCCTCGTCCGTGAGCTTCGATGCAAGCTCGCCGGCCGCTTTCAGGGCCTCGGCGTTCGTGGCATCGTCGATCGCCTTGATGACCTGAGCGAGCGTGACGCGGCGCAGCTTGCCCTTGATCGACTCGCCGCGTGAGGTCGTCGGCGCGCTCGTGCCGTTCGCACTGTGCGACTTGCTGCCGATCACTTCGCCGGTCACCGGATCAACCTGCTCGACCTGTCCCATGTCGATCGCCTCGCGCACGAGTTCAGCGATCGGCAGGCCGCGCAGCACGTCCGGGAATTGATCGCGCAGCGCGAAGCCGCGCGCCCGCATCTGCAACATGCGCGGCGGGTACTTCTGCCAAACATCCTTGCCGATCAGTCCGGCTGTCTGTGCATCGCTCAGGCTGAAGCGCTGGGTTTTGTCGGCCTTGCCGTGACGCTGTGCAATGCAGACTGCCGTCAGGTCCGCTGTCCCTTCATGCTCGAAGTACTCGATGACGTCTTTGCATGCGGGGCTCGCTGTCACGAGCGCGAGCACTGCATCACCCCACAACGAAGGCCGGTTGCCGATCACGGCAATGTTCTGCAGCGACTGCATCGGCTTCAGGCCGAGTTCGTTGCCCCATTGCATCGCGACCGCGCACGCTTCGGGCTTGCCGTTGTAATCCTTCGGGGCGAGGCCGCTTGACGCGACCATGCGTGCAAACTCCATCAGTTCGTCGTAGGTGCGCGGCGCGAGGTTGCCGCCTTCCTCGACGCTGCTCGGAATTACGTCATTCGTCATTGCTGGCCCCCTTCGCTTTGGAGAATCTGAAATCGACGTACTGTGTCGCCTCGACCGAGTACGCCTTGCGCTCGATGGCCTTGCGGCGGTACTCGCCGCCGATGTTCAGCTTGCCGATTGCGGCATCAGCCATCAGTTCGAGCAGATGCGCCTTGCAGCCGTCAACGATCGCCTCGTAGCTGTCCTGCTTTTTCTTCGCAGCCTGCATCGTGTAGTGCCAATGCACGGCTTCTTCGGGCAGGGCAACGATGCCGCCGCCTGTGCCGGGATAAAGCTTTTTGAGCAGCGGCAGCGTGCTCGCGTTGTCGTAGTCGAACTCGGGCGGGTTCTCCTGCTCGACGTGCTGCCAGAAGTCGTGTTCGTGCTCGACGATCAGTTCGATAATTTCCGGGTCGCGCTCGATGTGATAGCGGCGTAGCTCGTTGCCGCCGATACAGGCGATCAGGTCCCACTCGGGGTAACCGATGACGGCCATGTAGTGATGGCATTGCAGAAAGAATCGTTCGGGCACGAGGTCCGAACCGTCCTCGCCCCACTCACCGGACATGCGCACGATCAGGCGATCAACGTTCTTAATCTCGACGCCGCGCTTGATGCCGCGCACGAGCCGATCGACGTTGGCCCGCATGAACGGGTACTTCGGATGCACGAGCGACTGATGCCGCTGGTAAAGCTGCAAGCCGTATTTCTCGCTCGCCCAGGTGGCGATCGCCGGTTCAATGTGACGACCTGCGGCCATGCGCTCGTTGTCCGCTATCTCGGGCAGGTTGCCGAGCTTGCGTTCCCATAGCTCGCGGCTGGTCAGGTGCGGATCGACACCGAGCGCGGCGGCGCACTCCGACCCGCCGATGCCGAGGTTGCGCTCAGCAAGCCACGCTGTTCTGTCGATGTGGTTCATCGCGTGATACCTCTGGAAGAGCAAGCCCATAAACGGCGAGTGCCGTTTGCAGGCTTTGCACCGAGCGAGCACCGAGACCGGGAATGTGCGCTAGGGTTGGTGCTGGCATTTGAATAAGAGCGTCGATCGACCGGATACCCGCGTGGTGCAGGGCAGTCGTAACCCGCTTTGGCAGGCCGAGCGACGTGATCGAGCGCGGGCGTGCACTCGGACGCCCTGCGATCGTCGTCGACGACGACGAAGCAGGCTGCGGATGGCGCATGGCCTGTTCTAGGAAGGAGTCGATGAGCGTCCGCGCGCGGACAAGTTTGTCCAGCGCGCTTTGCGGATCGACTACGTCGATACGTTCAATCATCTCAGCGGCATTCAATTTAGAACCGTTATTCCGTCGGCCCTACATCGTCCTAACTCTTGACGGCTCAAGGTGATTCAGCACGTGGAAGTGCGAACCTGTTATTGGACGACAGGGTTTGTACGGTAGACCTGTAAGGATGCAATTGCAAGGCAGGCATTACGCTCGGATGGACCAAATTACGTCATCGCCTGATTTAAAAAAGTGGCGAAAAATGCTGAAGTGAAATCTTGCTTTTGTTTGCTGCGCTCGACAGATCGACCTTCTATCGAAAGCGACAGGAACCGCAAATGAATCTTATCTGATCAACGCGCGTTGACTATCAGCGCCCGTTGATAAGGATATACACCGATAGGACCCTTGCCGGCGCCGTTCAGGCATGACAAAGATCGTGCCAGCATGGCCGTATCAGTTTAGTCTAGAAAATATTTATTTGCCGTTATTCAATCTGGTTTTTATCAGTTTAGCTTTCGACCAATATAGAAATGCCGATATTTCAATTAAAAGTTTTCTGCTTGCCTTTCTGCCTAGCGCACATCTAATCTTTGCTTACTCGCTCACGACTTGAAATCGTGCCGGACATAATCGGCAGGCATGGTGACGCCGATTATTGTAGGTTGATCAAACTTGCAAAGGATATGCGTAATGAACGCTCAATTCGGGACGCCGCCTGGCAGCCGACGCTAACGAGAGTGGATGGGTGCGCGAGAGCAAGCCGAACAACACGTCGCCGATCTCTCTGGCTGATGGTGCGCGATGCGTTAAAAAACCCAGACGCAAGCTTCAGCGAGGAGAGCCTCGCAGTTCAACTTCGCAGCTTCAACGCCGTGTAGGCCGCGCCCTTGCCGATGACGGACTATGAAGGCTGAACACACCATCATGGCTCATGCACGGATCCTCAAGCCGACTTTCTTTCGCAATGACGTGCTCGGGCACTTGCCACCCTATGCACGCTTGCTATTCGCTGGCCTGTGGACCCTTGCTGATCGCGACGGTCGTCTAGAGGATCGCCCAGGGCGAATCAAGGTTGACCTTTTCCCGTATGACATCGACCTGAGCGATGACGCGATCGACGCGCACCTCGAACTGCTCAATCAGGCTGACTTGATCGAGCGCTACTGCATCGGAAGCGAACGACTGATCGCAATAACGAAGTGGAAAAAACACCAGCGCCCGCATCCTCGTGAAGCCCCGAGCGAGCTTTCAGCACCGCTCGCAAACGCCCGCCAATCAAGGATGGCGTACCTAGGCAGTTGCAGGGAAAGCCCAAGGCAAACCTTAGGCGAGCCATTACAGGCGGTGTCCTCGGTGTCCTCGGTGTCCTCGGAGAAAAACCTTAAACCCGAGGGTACTAACGACGACAACAGCAAACCTCGCGTGCGCGCACGAGGCAGCGGCCCTGTGTCGTCGTCTCCCGCCTTGACGGTCGTTGCCGATGAAGCCGACACCATCGCCCGAGCAGCGGTGAGCGTGCAGCGGGCACGGCAGGCGATCGCCGATGCGGTCATTGCCGACCTGCGGGATCACGGCGTGCAGCGGGTCGCAGCTGCGCGTGAGCCGATCGCCTACGCCGTGAACGCCGGGGCGACGCTCGACCTGTTCGCCGAAGCTCGCAAGGTCGGCGCACGGAGCAAGGGCGAAGTGCCCGTGACGGCGAACTTCGTGCTCGGCATCGTGCGCAACTGGCTCGCCGAAGGCCATACGCCGAAGGCCGCGAACGGCCATGCACCGCAGGGCGAGTTCTACCGCGACAAGCTCGCCCGCAAGGCTCACGGTCTCACGACCGTCAGCGGCGACGAGCCTTCGCTCGTCATCGAAAGCACGGAGGCCGGTCATGTCCGCAAGCCTTCCTGAGTCGATCGTCACGCGGCTGTTCGTCCGCATGCTGTCGCTGTGGGGTACGCGCTTCACGGCGCTATGGGCCGACTCGGACGAAGCCGAAGTCAAGCGCGTTTGGGCGAAGGGCCTCGCGCACACGAAGCCCGACGACTTCACGCGCGGACTTGGGGCCTTGTTCCACGAACCGAAGCCGCCCGACCTGCCGCGCTTTCTCGAACTCTGCCGCCCTGTGCCGCAGCAGTTTGCCACGCATGCGCTACTGCTGCGTGACGACCGCGCTTCGATGACGCCCGAAGGCTTCGCGCAACTGCAACGCATCAAGGGGCTTTTGATGGCGAATCCTGCATACCTGCCCAACAGCCCGAGGGCTGACGGCATCCAGTGGGCGTACAAGCTGCTCGACAACGCGGCGAAAGGGCACGCGGTCAACGCAATGCAGGTCGCCTTCGCCGAGGATGCGATACGGCGCTGGCATGCGACGCATCACGTCGCCGAGCGTGAGGCCGACGATGAACCGATCGACCTGCCTCAACGCATCCCGTCGCCGCACATTTACGGCGATCGCGAACCGGGCAGCGATGACGAAAAGGCCGCAGCATGAGCACGTTCGCGACGATCAGCGCACGCCGCATGCGCGACATGGCGCATCCGCTGACCGAGCATGAGCGCCTGTCGATCGCGACGCTAATCGACGTGCTGAACCATGACGTGGGCCGCTGCCATGACTGCCTATATCGCATCGCCGAACTGCTCGGCGATATCGAACCCGGCACGGACCTGACCGTAGCGCTGCCGGTGCATATCCTCGCGCGGATCAACGGAGAAAAGTCATGAAGTTCGAACACGACCGGCGCACGCGGGCCGAGCAGAACGTGCTCTCGGCACTGCTACGCAAGTCCGAAAACATCCGGCATTGCATGCAGCTTCGCAGCAGCGACTTTTCGCATGATCAGCACGGCATGATCTTCGCCTCGATCCGCTCACTGATCGCAAGCGGCGAACCGGTCAGCGTCGAAACCGTACATGCGCACCTGCAATCGTGGCATCGGGTCAACGTCTCGACCTATGCCTACCTGCTGACGCTTTGCGAACTTCGCGTCGCGACCTGCAACACCGGCGTCTATGCCGCCGCCATGCTCGAACGGAGCAAGTCATGAAGCTGACGCTTGACCTCGGCGGCGAACGTCCGCTTGTGACACCCGAAGGCGAAGCCGTTGCAGGTGTCGTGCGTGCCGATGTTGAGGTCACGCCCGACGCATTGCCGACTCTTGTGCTGCGTATCGTGGCCTTCCGCTTGGTGGGCGGTGACCTGCCGAAGGTTCCGAACTTCGGCGGCATGGTGCGTGTTCATCGCGATGACGAACCACGGAGCGAATCATGAGCAAGCGGGCCAAGGCGAACAGCAAAGCGATCGGCGATGAACTCGTCGAACAGCCGGTCGATGCGTGGGTGCCCGATTACGACCATACCTGTGAGAACTGCGGTGAAACGCCAGTCGTGACCGGCGTGCATCGCGGCGTCGTGGTGGTCGCGACCGGCATGTGCGGTATCTGCACATGGGGCGAAGCGGCCTGTCTCGATCCTGCCGAGTGGTAAGCCGGTCATGGCTCGCGAGACCTTGCCTGTGCCGAAGCCGCCCGCCGACATGCTGCCGTTGTCGCAGCCGGTCACGCTGACGCTGCCGTACCCCGTATCGAGCAATCGCTACTGGCGTACGTATGTCGTCGCAGGTCATGCACAGACAGTCGTCAGTGCCGAAGCGAAGGCCTATCGGCGTGAGGTCGCATGGCTGCTCAAGGTTGCGAAGATTCGCGAGCCGGTGTTCGGTCGTGTTGCGCTCACGGTCGTGCTGCATCCGAAGATGCCGCAGGACGCGGTACAGCGCATGCGCAAGTTCGGTGACCGTTGGGAGGATGACGTGTCGTGCATCGACCTCGATAACGCACTCAAGATTTTGATTGACTCGCTCAAGGGCCGCGTCTTTCTCGATGACCGGTTCGTCTGGAAGATCGACGCCCAACGCGGCGAGCCGAAGGCCGAAGCGCATGTCGTCGTGACGATCGCCCGCGTGCCGTATCACGAACCGCAGCAGGCGCTTTTTGAAACGATGCCGCAGCAGGTCAGCGGCTTGATTGATGACCCATTCGAATCATGATGAATACCGGAGTCGTAATGATCGTGAGAAGTGAAGCGATGCGGCATCACCTTGCCGCCGACAATCAACGCCTGCGCGAAGCACTAACCCTGATCGCTGATATCGCCGAAGGCAGCACGACCGCAAACAGCCTGCCGAACATTGCCCGACTCGCGCGCAATGCTCTGCTGAGCGCAGCGCATGAGAACGAAGCCTTGCGCCATCCGGCGCATAAACCGAGGGAGACGACGACATGAGTTCCAACCATGAACGCAGCAACGCACCGGCAGCGCCTGCCGATCCGCAATCACCGACAGCCCCTGTCGCCCCGGTTGCGCCTGTCGAACCTGTCGCGCCTGTCGCTCCTGCTGCACCGGCTCAGCCTGCTGCGCCTGCGCAGCCAGCGCAACCGGCTCAGCCTGCGGATGCGCCGAACGCGCCGTCGCAGGAGCGGTCACAGGATCAGGGCCAGCAGCGTGACAGTGACAACGGCGACGAGGACTGAGCCGTGACCCGACTGCCGATCAAGCACGAATGCATGTGGCCGTCCTGCCATGCGCTCGTCGCCCTCGATCGCTGGGGATGTCGCGAGCACTGGTATCGGCTCCCGAGTAACCTGCGGTCGTGGATCGGTCGGGCTTATCGCAGCGGTTTGCGTGCAGGCAACCACCCGAACCGCAGCTATGCGCAGGCCCATCATGCCGCGCTCGCGTGGATCGCTGCATTCGAGCAGGGGCGACCGCTGCCGCACTTCGGCCCGACCCTGTACCGCGCTGAAGCGCTGACGATGGACGAGAACGAGCACGACGACGAGGAACGCAATGCACGGTGAGACTTTCCGGGACGTGAACGTGGCGCTCTCGACGAGCTTCCGCATGGCCGAAGTGCCTGCCATCGATGCAGGTGCGACCCGCCGCGCGCTCGTCACCATCGCCGCCGTGCGTCCCGCGCGCAGTCGCATACAGGCCGATTGGGTGCGCGACCTGATCGGCCACCCTTCGCGCGTCGTGGACCTCTCGGGCCTGACGCGCCTAGAAGCCCGCGCGCAATGTGCGCTCGTTCGCAAGGCCGTGCTGTGCCGCCTGTCGGACGCCGAAGCGTATGCGATCCTCGCGCGGTATTCCCAAACCCCCAGCGAGAAGCAAATGAGCGTGTCCGGGCTGGTCGCGCATGTCTCGGCGATCAGTCCGGCTTCCCATCACGCCGACATTTTCGCGGACCCGCTCGCCAGTCCTGTATGGGACCTGCTCTGGCGGCGCTATCTACCGCCGCGCTACGGTGACGGCTTGTCGCTGCGTGAGATCGCCCGTCGAACGCACACAAGCAAGTCGAGCCTCGCGCGCCTTGCATTGCAGTTCGATCACGACCTCGACAAGCTTGAGCAGCAGGCGCTTAGCTCGCTCGAACAGACGTTCGTTTCGAATGGTCTGTGCGAGACGCTGACTTATGGGTCGACGAAAATCCTTGCTGGACCATGATCGGAACGGCCTGGCGGTTTAACCCGACAATTCGTCCAACAAAGATCGTGGTTTGTGCATTGGGAACCGGAAGATGGGTTTATCGCCGCGCGCGTACACATCTTTTTCGTTAGTTCGCAAATTACCAACGTTCCAAACCGAGTTCGAGAGTCCCCTTATTGTCGAGGCCCGGAAAGCTGCTATCTTTAGCGAACTTGCTTTTCCTTGCTGCTTGGCACGACAAATGCATGGACACGTCTATCGGAAGTCAAAGTGAATGAGCGTTCGTCGGAAGCGTCTGCCTTCGTACTGATGAAAAGTGCGTCGTATGAGAATCTGGCGATATACTCGTAGGCCGTTGGCGCGGCCAAAGCGTCCAACGTCGGCAGGGGGATTTATACGACAATTTGGGCGACTTTTTGTAAGCTGCACAATGCCGGGGTGCGCATGTGTGAAGAGTTCGAGTGCTTTGCCAATCCTGAAATGCTGAACGAGGTTCATCATTCGAACCCAGGTTTCGCAAAATTCGACTTTCGATGTCCTAGTGGAGAAGTTCGGGTCCTTTCCGCCACGGGAATGAGTTTGAACGACTTCAAAGCGCTCAAGCGTAAGGCTGCAGGATGCCAAGGTGAAGTCTGCACTAGGGGACAGGCGATATGGACTCCGACGAATTAGAATATTTAGACGCGATACGGCGAGGCCGTGAAGACATGCGGCTGTATGCTCGACGGGTGTCGTTCGTGGGTAGGACGATCTGCCTCGACCTTAAGTTCGACGAAAAAAAATTCTGCGTGGATGCCGATGATGTACCTGCGCTGCGGGGCGTTCCCATCGAGAACCTCAGCACCGCAACGCTCGTTCTGAATGGTGCTGGACTAAGGTTTCCGTCTGTCGGCAATCTAACGTACTACATACCTGCGCTGACTCGCGGAGTGTATGGAGAGAGCGAAATCGGCGTGCGAGCTCCGCGATCTGGTAAATAGTCTCCTGAAGTCGCACGTCTTTGCAAACGTGATGCATCCGACACCAAAGAGCGTTCGTTCCGTTTCGTCTTCCGTCGCTTATGTCATTTGCACTTACATGACCGAGGTTCGAACGAAAGCCAAGCAACGCATTCACATAAGCCGAGGTTACATGCTTGTGAGTATATGTTGGGCTTTGGCAGTTGCGATTTGGGCGGTGTACATAGCTATCCTTTTAGCTGACCCGCAGAGTAATTGGACCGCGATAGGAGGTGCCGCAACCTCAATCGGCGCGATCGCGACTGCGGCCAGCGCAGCCGGAGCTTTCTTCGCCGCCCATGTTGCGCTAGACATCGGACAGCGACAGGAAAAAATCAGAATAAGTACGGGGGAGCTGTTGGCGACGCTGGCGGCCGTAGAACTGCTACCCGTAATAAAGCAAATGAAAGTTGACATACGGACGCTTCAAGGCGAGCTTCTCCGCGCTAGAAAAAAGCTGTCAATGCACGATCGCTTCAGACCGGATCCTATCTACGAAAGGCACCTTCGCTCGCTTTCGTTTTCCCTTGCTGACCAGATATCTTTGGAGCACGTCACCCTTATAGCGTCTAGCGCGCCAGAGGCGGCTAAATCGCTTGCAGCAGCAAGAAGCTTAATTCGTATTCTTCATCAAGAAATAGTCCAGCGCGGAATCGACTGGACGGAAATTCGCCGCCTCCAGAATGAATATTATGAGCCTGATCAGGACGAGTGGCGCAAGCTCGCAGCCCGTGCCGAATCAGAACTCACGTTGGCAGAGCACGGATGCGAAAAATTGGCGACTCGGCCGTGCGGTTCTTCGTTGTGACGATCATGCTGGCAACTTCGAGAAGTACGAGGCGCAGTCGGTGTTCTCAGGTCTTTGTCTTTGTTTTGGGGCGCAGCGAGCACTTGCACGCGTGGGACAAATTGCCTAATCTTTGCGGAGAGTAGGCGTCGTGTGGCCACAGCCTGCGAAGTCCGCTTCTTTCGGAAGGAAGCGGACTTTTTTTTGGAGTGCTTGATGACGAGATTCGGACGCTGGCTGGCTGACCTGATCGGCGCGCCGCTCGTCACGTCGATCGAAACCGCGTCGCTCAATCCCGGCGACCTGCTGATTTTTCATCTGCCCGACAGCCTCTCGCCGGATCAGGTCACTGCACTACGCGAGCAGCTTGCGACGCGACTGCCGACGACGATCAATAGCTGCCTGATGGTCGGCGACGATATCCGCGTCGATATCGTCCGCGTCGTTGATCCTGCCAGCCGCCCGATGCAGCGGCCTATCGGCGGATAGCTCTAGGAGGTCTCATGCTCACGATGCAACAGGCCCGCGAGATGCGGCAGGGCACTACTTTGTCTGGCGACCGGAATCAGTGCAGCGATTGCAGTCTGCTGTTCAATTCGTCCGCTGCATTCGATAAGCACCGGACAAGCCGCATTGGTGTCTACGAAGGCGAGCAGGCCCGCAGGTGCATGACCCGTTCAGAGATGGAACTTAGTGGTATGGCACTCAATCAGGCAGGGTTCTGGGTAAATCACCGTCAACCTGCAGCCTATGTCGCTGAGTTAATCCGGGAACAAGCTGCCGTAGGAGTCCTAGAAGCCTGTGGCAACCCTGCTCAGGTAGTAGGGCAGCCGTAAGGCCTGCCATAGGCTCCTAGCAAACTGCTGAATCCCTGCTATGTCTACTGACCAGCCCCGCGTACAGGCCCGTACTCGGGGCCGTATCTGGCTCAGGATCAGGGCAAGGCAACTGCGTGACCATCCGCTGTGCGCTGCCTGCATGAGCAAGGGCTTTATCACTGCTGCTCAGGAAGTCGATCACGTCTTGCCCTTGTTCAAGGGCGGCACTGATGCACCGCCCAACCTTCAGTCGCTCTGCGTCCCCTGTCATGAACTCAAGACACGCGCCGACCTCGGCCTGCGTGCTGGCGGCTGTGACCTGTTCGGCTCGCCGCTCTCTCCATCGTTGCCGCGTTCGTCATGACCTCATGCCGCGCCGTCGCGACTCGCGGGACGGTCGTGGGGGGGCCATTTGTAAATTTTTCGGCGGCGGCAGGACACCAGCCCGCTGCTTCTTTTTCCGAAATCCGTTCTATCGCCGGGTCTGCCCGATTAGGAGTTTCAATGGACCAGCCTGCTAAAGATGCCCCGGCCCGCGCTCAGTGGCCTGCGGCGAAGGTGCAGCTATGGGACATCGAGAAACTGATTCCGTATGCGCGCAACGCCAAGCAGCACTCAGCGACGCAGATTGCGCAGCTCGCGGCGAGCATGCGCGAATGGGGCTTCACCATGCCGGTTCTCGCCGCCGAGGATGGCACGATCATCGCCGGTCACGGTCGGGTCATGGCCGCGAGACTGCTCGAATGGGAGCGCTTGCCGGTCATGATCGCGAAGGGTTGGAGCGACGCGCAGCGCCGTGCGTATGTGCTCGCCGATAACCGGCTCGCCGAGTCACCGTGGGACGATGAACTGCTCGCCGTCGAACTCGATGCCCTTGCCGCCGACAAGTTCGACATGTCGCTGCTCGGCTTCACGAACGACGAGATGGACGCCCTTGCGAAGGCCGGCGAATTTGGCCCCGGCGCAGCAAGCGATCAGGGCGACCTGTCGCGTTTGCAGCCGATCATCTGCCCGCACTGCGGCGGTGAGGTCCCGCGACCATGAGCATGCCCGCCCGCCAGTCTGAAGCCCTCGGAGCGAAACCCGCTCTGCGCATTGATTGGGCGACAGGCGAGGCCGTTGCCTATGCCTGCGGTCACTGGCATTACTCGCGCTCGGTCCCGGTCAGCACGAACGTCAAGATCGGCGCTTGGGAGGATGACCGCTTTATCGGCATCGTCCTGTTCTCACGCGGTGCGAACCGCCATATCGGCAACCCCTACGGCCTCACGCAGACCGAGTGCTGCGAGCTATCGCGCGTCGCGCTCCGCGATCACTGCGCGCCGGTCTCGCGCATCGTCATGCTCGCCGTCAAGTTCCTGCGCCGTGCTTCGCCTGGACTACGGCTGATCGTCAGCTACGCCGACACCGTGCAGGGCCATGTCGGCGGCATCTATCAGGCGATGGGCTGGATCTATACCGGCGTCGGCAAGACCAGCCGCGTCGTCGTGCATGGCGAGGTCCTGCACGGCAAGACCGCATCGAGCCGCTACGGCAAGCAGGGTTTCAACCTGAAGTGGCTCGTCGCGAATGTGGACCCGAAGGCGACCCGCATCGACGGCGGCGACAAGCACCGCTATCTGCTGCCGCTCGATAACGCGATGCGTGCTCAGGTCGCGCCGCTTGCCAAGCCTTACCCGAAGTTATCAACCCCGCGCGAGAAGCAGGCGATGACCGGTCCCACCGGTACAGCGGCGGCGCAGCACCGACCCTCGCGCTCCATCCTTCAGACGGTGACCCATGCCCGGCATGCGAAAAGGTCGCGGAACCGTACCTAAGAAGCCGACGCATCTGCGCGTCATCGAAGGCACGACGCACAAGAACCGCAACCCGTATGAACCCAAGCCCGAACTCGCCATCCCCGACCCGCCGACGCATCTGTCACGGTCGGCGCGTGCCGAGTGGGACCGGTTGAGTGCGCACCTGTTCATGCTCGGCCTGCTCACGCACCTCGATCGCGGGGCGCTCGCTGCCGTGTGCGCGGCCTACGGTCGCTGGGTCGATGCCGAGGAAGCGCTCGAGAAAATGGGCCGACCGCTGCTCTACAAGACGACCAACGGCAACTGGATACAGCATCCGCTGATCGGCACCGCGAACCGGGCCGCATATCAGTACGTGCATCTGGCCGCCGAGTTCGGTCTCTCACCTTCGGCACGCGCGAACATTCGCGTGAATCCCGATGACCACAAAGACCCGGCCAAAGCGTACTTCTGAACCGGCGTTCGATCCGGTCACGCAATACGCACGGGACGTCAGCGAGGGGGCGATTGTCGCGGGGCCTGACGTGCGCGCAGCCTGCCGCCGTCATCTGCACGACCTGCGGCACGGTAAGGCGCGCGGCCTGCGGTGGGACCTCGAAGCCGCCATGCGCATCATCAATTTCTATCCCGATGTGCTGCGGCTGAACGGTGGCGAGTTTGAGGGAGTGCCCTTCGGCCTGCTGCCGTGGGAAGCGTTCGTCGTTGGCTCGCTGTTCGGCTGGAAGCGCGCAGACGACTCGCGACGCTTCCGCGAAGCCTATGTCGAGTCGGCGAAGGGTTCCGGCAAGTCACCGCTTGCCGCAGGTGTCGGCCTGTACATGCTCGTCGCCGATGGCGAGGAACGTGCCGAGGTGTACGCAGCTGCGACGAAGAAAGAGCAGGCGCAGATTCTGTTCCGTGATGCCGTCGCGATGGTCGATCTATCTCCGGCGCTGACCGCACGCATTACGAAGTCGGGCCGTGCCGAGCGCACGTTCAATCTCGCATACCTGCACAAGGCCTCGTTCTTTCGCACGATCGCGAGTGACAGCACGGGCCAGTCAGGGCCGCGCCCGCACTGCGCACTGATCGACGAGATTCGGGAGCACAAGGATCGCACTGTCATCGACATGATGCAGGCGGGCAAGAAAGGCCGACGCCAGCCGCTCATTTTTATGATTACGAACTCGGGCTTTGATCGCACGTCGCTCTGCTACGAGAAACACGAGTACGGGCAAAAGGTCGCCGCGCAGCAGTTAGAGGATGACGCATTCTTCGCGTTCATCTGCTCGCTGGACGAAGGTGAGGACCCGTTCGAGGACGAGGCCTGTTGGGTCAAGGCGAATCCCTCACTCGGGCAGACCATTCAACGGTCCTATCTCGATGAACAGGTGCGGCAGGCGCGCGGCATGCCGTCGCTCGAATCCACGGTGCGGCGCCTGAACTTCTGCCAGTGGGTCGATGCCGCCGATCCGTGGATCAGTCTTGACCTGTGGACACCGTGCGAGGTCGGCGCACCGACGCTCGCGCAGCAGCTTGCCGAGCAGGAGGCAGGCGCGGCGCTCTGGACGAAGGTAGTCGAGCAGGCCATGACCGAACGCGATGCGCTGCTCGATCGCATGAAGGGCCGCGACGTGCTCGGCGGTCTCGACCTGTCCGGTACGCGCGATCTCACCGCGCTCGCTGCTGCATGCGTGCAGGACGATGGCAGCGTCGATGCACTCGTTGAGTTCTGGACGCCTGATGCGACGATCGACGAACGCTCACGCCGTGACCATGTGCCGTATCCCGTTTGGGTCAAGGCCGGTTTCCTGCACGCATCGAAGGGCCGCGCGATCGACTACGCCGATGTAGTCAAGCGGCTCGCCGAACTTGATGCCTTCCTCACGATCGCCGGTATCGCGTTCGACCCGTACCGGATCAAGTACTTCGAGCAGGACCTCGACGATGCCGCGCTCGCGCTCAAGCTCGTGCCGCACGGTCAGGGCTTCCACCGCGCCGCGGAGTCGGGCCTGTGGATGCCGCGTTCGATCGAACTGATGGAGCAGCTTGTGTTCGACCGCAAGCTGCGCGTCGCCTTCAATCCCTGCCTGCGCTGGAACGTCACGAGCGCGGTCACCGACACCGACCCGAAGAACAACCGCATTTTCAACAAGCGCAAGGCGACCGGCCGCATTGACGGCCTCGTTGCCTTGACGATGGCCGTCGCGCTGGCGCTCGCAGGTGAGACCGAGCGCCAGCCCGAGTACCAGATGTTTTTCCTGTGAGGTCAGCCATGAAACTTGAACGGGCTTACACGCTGCTCGACGTGCGCAGCAGTGACGAGGAACAGCGCACCATCGAAGGCATCGCCAGCACGCCGACACCTGACCGCTACGAGGATGTGGTCGAACCCCTCGGCGCGAAGTATGCACTTCCGATGCCGCTGCTGTGGCAGCACCGCAGCGATGCGCCCGTCGGTCATGTCGAGTTCGCCAAGGCTCAGGCCGATGGCATCCCGTTCAAGGCCCGCATCCTCAAGACCGACGAACCCGGCAACCTGCGCGACCGGCTCGAAGAGGCTTGGCAGTCCGTCAAGCTCGGCCTCATTCGTGCCGTGTCGATCGGCTTCCGCCCGCTGGAGTACTCGATGATGGACAGCGGCGGCTTGCGCTTCCTGTCGTGGGAGTGGCTAGAGCTTTCGCTCGTCACCATCCCCGCGAACGGTGAGGCAACCATCAATGTAGTCCGCAGCATTGACGCCTCGGAACGGGCCGCGTCCGGCCAGAGTTCGAGCCGTATCGAAACACCTGCATCGCATGTCGTGCGGCTGCACGACGACCCACGCTCGCGCGCTCGCGAACCCTTCGTGATTCAAACCATCCATCGGAGCGTGAAATGAAGTTCACCATTCAGGAACAGATCGCAGCGTTCGAAGCTCGCCGCGCGAGTGCGAGCGCCCGCATGATCGAAATTATGGAAGCCGCTGCCGAGGCAGGCGCGACCCTCGATCAGGCCCAGCAGGAAGAGTTCGACACGCTCGATCAGGATATCAAGTCGATCGACGCGCATATCGGTCGGCTCAAGTCCATCGAAGCCCAGGTCGTGCGTACCGCCTCGCCGATCATCGTCACTGATCCGACCAGCGCCAGCAATGCCCGCGCAGGTGTGGTAACGACTGGCGCGGCCTCACGCAGCCCGGTTATCACGGTGCATCAGAACGTCGCTAAAGGTACGGCCTTCACGCGGTACGCGATCGCACTCGCCCGCTCGCACGGCAACCTGATGCAGGCTGTCGAAATCGCTCGCGGCTGGCATGACAGCACGCCGCAGGTTGAAACCGTCCTGCGTGCTGCTGTGGCCGCAGGCACGACAACTGATCCGGCATGGGCCGCACCGCTGGTCGATTATCAGAACATGACCGGCGAGTTCATCGAACTGCTGCGGCCTGAAACGATCATGGGCCAGATCACCGGCTTTCGCCGTGTGCCGTTCAATACGAAGATGCCCGCGCAGACCTCGGGCAGCAGCGCGCAGTGGGTCGGTGAAGGTCAGCCGAAGCCCGTCAGCAAACTCGGCTTTGCGACCGTCTCGCTCGGCTTCAGCAAGGCCGCAGGCATCGTCGTGCTAACGGACGAGCTTGTACGGTTCTCGAACCCGAGCGCCGAGGCGATCGTACAGCGTGACCTCGTAGAGACCATCGCGCAGTTCCTCGACATTCAGTTCATCGACCCGAGCATCGCCGCAGTGGCGAACGTGCATCCGGCCTCAATCACGAACAGCGCACCGAACATTCCCGCGAGCGGGCCGACCGCTGATGACCTGCGGCTGGACGTAGGCACGCTGTTCGCGATGTTCGTGCAGGCCAACATGTCGATCCGTGGTGCGTACTGGATCATGGACCCGGTAATGGCACTCTCCATCGGCATGCTGTCGAATGCCCTCGGACAGGCCGAGTTCCCCGGCATCAACATGAACGGTGGCGTGTTCTTCGGCCTGCCGGTCGTCGTCTCGGCGAACGTCCCGCACCATGCGAGCACTGGCGCAAGCGACCCGGCGACGACCATGCTCGTGCTCGTGCTGCCGTCTGAAATCCTGATGGCCGACGATGGCGGTGTGACGCTCGATGCATCGCGTGAAGCGTCGTTGCAGATGGACGATGCACCTGCCACCCCAGCGACGCAGCTTGTCAGCATGTGGCAGAACAACTTGGTGGCGCTGCGTGCCGAGCGGTTCATCAACTGGCAGCGTCGGCGTGCGCAGGCGGTCGCCTATATCAGCGGCGCACGCTACGGCGGCAATTTCATCATTCCGACGCCGCCTGTGACCGAGGGCGAGAACGGCGAGCAGCAACGAACCGACGAAGGCCTTGTAACGACGACACGTAGCTAAATTAGCAACGAGGCACACGAGGGCACGACCGGCGACGGCGTGCCCTTTCTTTTTATCGAGGTGGCAACCATGAAAGTGTTCGCGAACCGGTCGTTCTCCTACGCCCGCACGCAGTACGAAAAAGGCGACCCGATCGAGATGCCCGAGCGCGACGCGAAGCTGCTCGAAGCGACCGGGCGTGTGGTGCGTGACAGGCCGCAGGAGCAGGCAGCAGCAGGCACCAGCAAGCCTGAGGAAAAGCGCAGCAGGCAACCCAAGCCCGAGCGCCAGCATGCCCCTGAGCAGCCGCCTATGCAGGCTGACGATGACGACACCAAGGGTCGCAAGCGAAAGAGCGGCTACAAGCGCCGCGACATGACTGCCGAGGATCGCAGCGAAAACAAGGACGACTGACATGCGCCTTTTCGGCTTTGACATTGCCGTGTCGCGTGCAGGCCCGCGCGGTGTCACGGCTCCTGTGCCGATGAACGCACAGACGGTCGGCAGCGGCCTGCTCGGGCCATTCGGTAGTGGCGGTTGGTGGCCGCTGATCGTGCGTGAGGCGTTCACCGGTGCATGGCAGCGCAATGTCGAACTGCGGCCCGAGACCATCCTCGCGTATCACGCCGTCTATGCATGCATCACGCTAATCAGTGCCGATATCGGCAAGCTCGCGGTGCGACTCATGAAGGCCGATGGCGAAGTCTGGATTCAGGGCACGTCGCCTGCATTCTCGCCTGTGCTGCGCAAGCCGAACCGCTACCAGAACCATATCCAGTTCGTCGAAAACTGGATCATGTCAAAGCTGACGCGCGGTAACACGTATGTCCTGAAGGAACGCGATGCGCGCGGCGTCGTGGTCGCCCTCTATGTGCTCGACCCGAACCGCTGCCGTCCGCTCGTCACCGAGGATGGCTCGGTGTATTACCAGCTTGATATCGACTACCTCGCGGGCGTGACCCCGCCCGATGATGGTCAGCAGTTCATCGTCCCGGCGAGCGAGATCATTCACGACCGCATGAACTGCCTCTTTCATCCGCTCGTCGGCACGTCGCCGCTGTTCGCCTGTGCGCTCGCTGCCCGTCAGGGCCTCGCGATCCTGAACAACAGCGCCGATTTCTTCGAGAACGGTGCGGAACCGGGCGGCATCCTCGTCGCGCCGGGTGCGATCAGTGACGAGACTGCGAAGCGGCTCAAGGAACGTTGGGAGGCGAACTACGGCGGCGTCAATCGCGGTCGCATTGCCGTGCTCGGCGATAACCTCAAGTACGAACCGCTGATGATGAAAGCCGTCGATGCGCAGCTGATCGACCAACTCAAGATGACCAGCGAAATCGTGTGCTCGGTGTTTCACGTACCGGGCTATATGGTCGGCGTCGGCACCGCACCGACCTACAACAATATCGAAGCCCTGAGTCAGAACTATTACTCGCAGTGCCTGCAATCGCTGATCGAGTCGTTCGAGCTTTGCATGGACGAAGGCCTTGCGCTGCCGCCTGACTTCCGCACCGAGCTTGACCTCGACGGCCTGCTGCGCATGGACACCGCGACCATGATTAAGACGCTCACCGATGGCGTCGGCGGCGGCATCGTCGCACCGAACGAAGCTCGGCAGCGGCTGAACATGCGGCCCGTCAAGGGTGGCGCAACGCCGTACCTGCAACAGCAGAACTATTCGTTGGCCGCACTCGACGAACGCGATCGCAACGGCCCGTTCGAGAAACCTGCCGCCCCTGCGCCGGTCGGCGGTCAGCCAGCGAGCACTAGCGGCAACCACGAGGACCCGAGCGAGGACGACAGCACGAAAGAGACCGAGCAGGCCCGCACGGCTCGCTGGTTTGCCCGGATCGTCAATGGCCTGACCGAGGGAGCGGACGACCATGCGTGACGTAACCACGATTCCCGATGCCTTACTTGACGTCATCGCCCGCGCGATCAGGCAGCACGTTCAAAGCTATTTCACTGCGCTCGCCGCTCGCCTCGATGCGCTCGAAAAATCAGCGGCGCGCGAGCCGGTCGTGAACGTCACGAGCTTCCCGGTGAAGGATCACAGCGAGGCCATCGAAAGTCTTCGGCGAGGGCATGAAGAGCACGGCCGTCAGATTGCTGAAGATCGGCGGGAGTTCGATCGACTGAGTCTCTCTGTGCAGGCAAGCTGTGCGACGTTGGCGGAACGGCTAGATGCGCTGGGCAGCGCAGTAGCACGCGACGCCGTTGCAACCATGCCACTCCCCCACGTAACGGATCATAGCGACGCAATCGAAATCCTGCGGCATGCACAGGACGAACATGCGCGGCAGATCAACGACGAACGCCGTGACCTCGACCGTCTGCAACACGGTATCGAGTCAATTCGCGAGCAGATCAAGACGTTAGAAGGTCGCGAGACCCCGGTGCCGAAAGATGGTGAGCCTGGGCGTGACGCCTTCGAACTCGACGTGCTGCCGGTCATCGACTTCGGCCGCGACTATCCGCGCGGCACGCTCGCCCAGCATCAAGGCGGTTTGTGGCGCGCACACGCAAATACGCACGGCGCGCACGGCTGGGCCTGTGTGGTCGATGGCATCGCATCCACGAAGGTGACGATGGACAGCGAACGCAGCTTCACGATGCATATCGAGCGCTCGGGCGGTGCGCATGAGACCGCGACCTTCGCGCTGCCGGTCATGATCTATCGCGGCGTGTTTGTGGCGGGAGAAACATACAAGGCCGGTGACGTAGTGACATGGGCCGGGTCGCTGTGGCACTGCAATGCGACGACCGACACGAAGCCCGACGCGGGCGGCGATGCATGGACGCTTGCCGCGAAGCGCGGTCGTGACGGCAAGGATGCGCGCATGTCGATCGTAGGGGCGGCAGCATGAACGGCGACCTCGTAACCGTCGATCAGGCCCGCGCGGCCCTGCGGCTCGACGATGACTTCCCCGACCTCACGATTCAGATGGCCGTGACCAATGCGAGCGATTCGGTCATCGCCTATCTGAAGCGCGAGCCGTACACCGACGACGATCCACCGCCGCCGAACGTGCAGCAGGCGACCTTGCTGCTCGCGGGCATTTTTCTGCGTGACCCGGACGGCACCGAGGCGCAGACATGGGAGCAAGGCTATCTGCCGTGGGCTGTCTGCAATCTGCTGCATCAGCGGCGTGACCCGGCGATGGAGTAGCGATGGCGAACAAGACAACCGGCCTCGCCGCAGGCCCGCTGCGTCATCAGGTGCAGCTACAGAGTCCGGTCGTGCAGATCGACGACGTGAGCGGCGAGCCGGTCATCACCGATTGGCAGGACGAAGGCAAGCCGGTATGGGCCGCGATCGAAAGCCTGAGCGGTCGCGAGTGGCTGCTCTCGGCTGAGTTCCGCGCAGGCGTGACCACACGCATCCGCATGCGCTGGCGTGAGGACGTATCCGCGCAGTGGCGTGTCATCCATACACGCAAGACCGGCGCGACGATTTACAACATCGACGCGGTGCTGCCGCGCTTCGAAGGCATGTCGGAGATGCATCTGATGTGCAGCAGCGGCGTCGTCACTCAGGGCGGACAGCCATGATTAAGATCGACTCGCATGTCGAAGGCCTCGCCGAGCTTGACCGCTTCCTTGCGACCCTGCCCGAGGAAGTGCAACGCAAGATGCTAAGCGGCAGCTTGCGCGACGCGGCCAAGCCGATCATGGATCAGGCCGCGCTCAATGTGCTGACGCTGTTCGGCGGCTCACCGCGTTCGAGCGGTGTGCTGTTCTCCCATATCACCCGCAGCAAGACGAAACGTACCGGCCTCGCGGCCCGCGTGAACGTCACTCTGAAGCGCCCGCGTGGCGCAGCGGCGAAGCAGGGCCGCCGCATCAATGGCGTCTATAAGCCCTTCGGCGATGACCCGTTCTATGGCCGCTTCCTTGAGTTCGGCACCTCGAAGATGCCTGCCCGTTCGTGGCTGCGCACAGCAGGCATTGCGAAGCAGGACGAGGCTGGCACGACGATGAACCGCGCCCTGCAAAAGCGCATGGCCGCATGGTGCAAGCGCAATGGCGTGCGCTTCATGCCGGGAGTGTGAGCGATGACCGAGGAACAGCTATTCGACCTGCTCGATAGCGTCATGCCGGGCAAGGTATTCACGCCGATCGCAAAGACCGGCACGCCTGAGCCGTATCTGATCTATCAGGACATCACGAGCCTGCCGCAGAACTCGATGTGCGGTTACGCGAACCTCGATCACGTCATCTGGCAGGTCGATAGCTATGCGAGCACACGCAAGGAAGCCAAGGCAAACATGGCCGCTGTTCTGCGTGCCTTGCGGGCCTACGACCCGCAGCCAACCATCGAGAACATGCAATCGCTGTACGAGGTAGAGACGCGGCTTAATCGCCGCATGGTGCAGGTCAATACGTGGGAGTCAACTGGAGAGACAGCATGAAAAAAGCCATCAGCGCGCAAAACACCAAGATGTATTTGGAGAACCCGAACGCCGCGCCGGTGGCAACGGGCAAGGTGTCGAGCGCAAGCAAGTCGCAGCCGTGCTACCTGACGTTCGATGATGCATCGAAGCTGAAGAACGGTGCGCCGCTCTATCTCACCGGTACAGGCTGGGCTTCGATCGACAATCAGGAATGGGTGCTGCAAGACTTGGACCCCGATGCCAAGACCGGCGCGCTTTATAACAGCGACACGTCGAAAGAGACCACCGACTTCAGCACGCTCGCGATGTACACCGTCAATGCCTTCGCCGATGTGTGCGCGCAGTCGTACTCAATCAATCAGAACCCGGCGACCTCGATCGACACGACGACCCTGTGCGATGACGAAAAAACCTCGCTCGTCGGCTTCCGCGATCCGGGGACGCTGACCTTCGATTTTTTCATCGACCCGACCGATCCCGACTATCTCGCCTTGCTCGATGCCTATGACGATGGCGAGGAACGCATGTTCGAAATCATCTATCGCAACGGCGCGGTTCGGACCTTGCCCGTCATCGTGCAGTCGATCAACGAGACAGGCGGCGTCGATCAGGCCGTGCATGGTGCGGCGACGCTCAAGATCACAGGCACGCCGGTTCTGACGCAACCCAAGGCAGAACCCACCGCAGCTTATGGCCTGTCGGTCGGCGTGACACCCGCAAGCGGCGACTCACCGCTGCACGTCACGATGAACCTCACCGAGCAGAACGGCGCGGCGGCGAAGTTCGCGATCACATGGGGCGACGGCTCAGCGGTCGAAACCCTGATCGCGACCAAGACGACAATCCATGTCTATGACACGGCGGGCACCTATACGTCGAGCGTGGTTGCGACGGTCGGCACCAAGGCGCAACCTGCCGCCGAGGGCAATCCGGTGTCGGTTAATAACCCGAGCGGAGGCTAGGCCATGAACGACATGAAGCTGCCGCCGCCCGCGCCGAAGGGTAAGAGCCAGCCGCCGAGCTTCGACCTCACGAAGCGGCAGGAGATCGTCGAGACGCGGGCCTTCGGCAAGGTCACTGTTAACGATGTAGGTGCGGATGCATTCGAGCGCATCGCCGTCGATGCAAAGAACGATAGCGACCTCATGCTGCGCATGCTGCTCGTCGCTGCTGCGGTCGGCCCAAACGGTGAGCGCTTCACGGTCGAGAGCCTGTCGGCCTTTCCCGCGCGCTGCTTCGGCGATCGCGCGAAGCTGCTGCACGCCGCTGCGCGTGTCAATGGCCTGTCAGGTGACGAGGTGGAAAAAGCCTGACCGCTCCCGCGACGCGCCTCGTCTTTGCAGTCGCAGCGCACCTGCATATGACGGCGGGCGCGGTCAGAGCAACGATGGACGCGCACGAACTCATGTGCTGGGCTTACCTGCTCAATGAAGCAGCGAAGCCACCGCCCGCACCTGAGCCTGAGAAGCCCCTCGAACTGAGCGTCGAGGACGAGATAGCGGCATGGAGGTGACACGATGGCCTCGGCAGGTTCCTTGATATTCGAACTCGCCGCTGATGTGTCGCGCCTGCGCGCGGACATGGCGAAGTCGCAAAGCATCATCCAGTCGTCACTCGACAGCATCGCGAAGTCATCCGCCGCGAGCGCAGCAATGGCGGGCGCTCAATGGGCGATGGCGTTTGCCAAGGGCTTCGCCGACAAGATCAAGTCCGCGATCGACCAAGCCGATGCCCTCGGCAAGCTGTCGCAGCGCCTCGGCACGACGACGCAGGAACTGTCGGCCTTGTCGTACGCAGGCAGCTTCGCGGGCGTTTCGATGGATGACCTGACCGCAGGCCTTAAAGGTCTGAACAAGTCACTGCTCGAAGCACGCGACCCGCTATCAGACTCCGCTGCCGCATTCAAGGCGCTCGGCCTGAACGTGAAAGAGCTTCAGGCGATGGACCCCGGCAAGGCTTTCGAAGCGATCGCGACGCAGTTCACGAAATATGCGGACGGCGCACAGAAAGCGGCGGTCGCCAATCAGGTGTTCGGCAAGCAGGCACAGGTGTTAATCCCGTTGCTCGATGGTGGCGCGGAAGGTATCGCGAAGGCACGCGCCGAAGCTGAAAAGCTCGGGCTGATCGTCAGCGGCTCGACCGCGCAGGCCATGAGCGACCTGAACGACGACCTGACGCGCATCGGCAACCTGACCAAAGGCGCGGCGGCAGTGATGGCGACCGAGCTTCAGCCTGCCATTACTGAAGTCGCACGCGTCCTCGCCGAGGCCGCGACCGAAGGCACGGTCTGGAATCAGGTGCTAACCAGCATCACATGGTCATGCAAACAGGCCATGTCGGTCATCATCGGCCTGACCGGAACTATCTCTGCATTCTCCCGCGTCACGACTGCACTCGGGCAGGCCCTGAACCAGCCGGCCAGCCTTGAGGGCATGAAGAACGCCGCGAGCCTTGTCTCGAATGCATGGAATCAGGCACGCGATGACCTCTCCAAGGTTCACGATGCGCAGCTGCGCGTCACGGCATCCGCGAGTCAGTCACAGAAGGCGATCGCCGCCGAGGCCGAGGCCGGAAAAAAGATCGACGGTCGTCCGGTGTTGCAGTTCACGCAGAACCTTGACGCGAATGCCGCCGCCGCGAAGAAAGCAAAAAAGGAAGTGGACGAGTACGCGAAGATGCTCGAAAGCCTTCAGGATCAGTATCGCAAACTCGCCGCCGAAGGCGACCCTATGAAGGAGCTAACGACCGATCCGAAGTATCAGGCGATGGCGAAGTGGCAGCAGGACAACCTGCGGGCACAGGTGCAGGCCAATGAGGATTTGAAGCGTGCGATCGACGCCCGCACGCAGGCTCAGGAGAACGCGAACAACGAGGACGCGCGGCAGTTTCAGGATGCTGCCGCGAAGATGAAAGCCGAGCAGGATCATATCGACGCGATATGGGCGTTCGCCGATGCACAGTCCCGCGCGGTCGATCCGACGATCGCCTATAAGGAAACCATCGACCAGTTGAACGAGGCCCTGGCCGATGGCGCGATCCTGCCGGATAACTATTCGAAGGCAGTGACGAAAGCCGCCGATGACCTGAAGAAAGCACAGAACAAGATCGACCCGATGGAGGCCTCGCTCAAGTCATTGCAGCAGGCCATCGAGGGCTTCGGCAAGCAGTCGTCCGATGCGATGGTTGACTTCGTATTCGCGACCAAGGATGTATCGGTGTCGTTCGGCCAGATGATTAGCTCCATCCTGAAAGACCTCGCCAAGATGCTGGTCTATCAGAACGTCATGAAGCCGCTGTTCGGCATGATTAGCGGCGGCGTCACTGGCGGCGGCTGGACATGGGGCGGCACTGGCAACCTCATGAGCGCGACGCCCCGCATGAGCGGCGGGCCTGTCTTTCCGGGCCAACTCTATGAGGTCAACGAGTTACCCGGACGCCGTGAGTACTTCATTCCCAACGTCCCCGGCAAGATCGCCACCGACGCAGGCGCGTCGGGCATGCCGAGCGTGACCGTCAACGTCCATATGCATAAGGACGATAGCGCGACACAGGACACCAAGGCGACCAACGAGCAGGCCGCCGAACTCGGCAACCGCATCGCCGCTGTATGCCGACAGGTGCTCGTCAGTGAGAAGCGCTCGGGCGGCATCCTCGCACCTGCGGCGGCACGCTAGGAGCCGATCATGACTGCGTTCGCAACGAAGCTGGCAGCGCTGCTGCCGACTTCGATCATTGACGGTGCTCGCCTGTTCGCCGACACCGAGCCGATACTCGTGCCGCAGGCCTCGGGCCTCATATTCGATTGGTGCGTCACGACCGCGAGCTATGACCTTGAGCCGCGCATCATCAAGGCGCAGTTCGGCGACGGCTATGCACAGCGCCGACCCGCAGGCATCAATACGCTGGCCTGCATGTGGTCTATCACGATCCGCAACGCTACCGAGAAAATTGCAGGTGAGGTTGTGCAGTTCCTGTCGGCCCGCAACGGTGTCGATGTTTTCAACTGGACGCCGCCACGGCAGACGGTCACGCAGGACGTTATCTGTCCATCGTGGAATCTCACGTATGGCGACATGCTTCAGAACGGCGACCTGCTCTATAACCTGTCGTTCAAGTTCGAGCAGGTGTTTCTATGAGCGTCAAGGGCGACATTCAAGGCCTCTCGCCGAGCGCCGAAATCGAACTCTTCACGCTCGACCTCGTACGCTATAACGAACCCGCGCTGCACTTCCATGCGGGCACGAACAAGCTCGAAAGCGATGTCGTGTGGCAGGGAGTGACCTATCAGCGCTATCCGGTGCAGGTCTCGGGCTTCGAGTGGAAAGGTCAAGGCACGCTGCCGCGCCCGCACTTCGCAGCGTCGAATGTGACCGGCATTATCTCGGCACTGTGCCGCCTGTACTCGGACCTCGTAGGCTGTCCGGTCATCCGCAAGCGCACACTGATGCGCTACCTCGATGAGGTCAACTTCCCGAACGGCAACCCGTTCGCGAACCCCAATGATGGCTTCCCCGATGACGTGTTCTACGTCAATCAGAAGCTGCGCGAATCGCTCGACACGATCGAGTTCGAACTCGCGACCGCGTTCGATACCGAAGGCAAGCTGCTGCCCGGTCGGCAGGTTATCTGCAACTCCTGCCCGTGGGCCTATCGCGGTGACGGATGCGGCTATGCAGGCCCGCCGGTCGCCGATATCAACGACAACTCGACAGCCGACCCGACGCAGGATAAGTGCGGCAAGCGCCTGAAATCCTGCAAGCTGCGGTTCGGTGCCGGCTGGATGACTTTCGGCGGCTTTCCCGGCGCTGGTCAGTACAGGTGAGCGAGCATGAACGATCCGCTGCTGTATGTCATTCCGCACGTCATCATTCATGCACAGTCGGAAATGCCACGCGAGTGCTGCGGCGTGGTCGTCGTGTTGCCCAGGACGAACAACGTGCATTACGTCGCCTGCAATAACATCAGGCAGGAGACCGAGCACTTCATCATCGACCCGAAAGACTATGTCCGCGCCGAGGATACCGGGCGCGTGGTGGCGATCGCGCATTCGCATGTCTATGAACCACCTGTGCCATCCCTCGCTGACCTCGCTGGCATCGAGCGCACCGGCCTGCCGTGGCTGATCGTCAATGTACCGATCGGCTCGCATACGATCACGCAGCCCTCAGGGTTCAAGGCTCCGCTGCTCGGTCGTCCCTTCGTGCATGGCGTGCATGACTGCTATGCCCTCGTGCGCGACGCCTATGCCGAGCAGGGCATCGCCCTGAATGACTACGCCCGCCGCTACGGCTGGTGGAATGACGAGGACGGCTCGAACCTCTATCGCGAAAACTTCGCCGCCGAGGGCTTCGTCCCGGTCATCGTGCATTCGCCAACAAGTGACGACCTCAAGCTGCTGCGGCCATTCGACCTGATCCTGATGAACATTCGCGCCCGCCGTGAGAACCACATGGCGATCTACCTCGGCGGCGGCGTCATCCTCCATCACCTCATCGGCACGGCGTCGCGCCGCGAGGCCTATCAGGAGTTTTACCAGCGCCGCACGACTGCCGTGCTGCGGCACCGCGACCTGATGCCTGCATCGGAGACCGACCATGCTGACAGTACGCCTGTACGGTGATTTGCGGCCCCGCTACGGGGCTGAGTTCCGGCTGGCCGTGCATTCCCCTGCTGAGGCGGTGCATGCCCTGTGTGTGCAGCTTCCCGGCCTGCGGAAATATTTCATCGACCACGGTGCGCAGCAGTTCCTCGTTCGCGGCATGTTCGGCGATGACCATGCGGACTATGACGAGTCGGATATGCATTACCCGCAGTCCGAGGGCGTGCTCAAGATCGTGCCGCTCGTGCAGGGGTCAGGAGCCGCCGCCAAGATCATCGCGGGCGCCGCGCTCGCTGTTATCGGGCTGGTTGCGTCACCCTACACAGGCGGGCTGTCGATGGCCCTTGTCTCGATGGGTGCGGCCCTCGCGATGGGCGGTATCGCTCAGCTACTCGCACCGCGCCAGAAAGGCACAGCGACCCCGGAGAAAGCAGACAACCAGCCTTCGCTGGCCTTCGATGGTGCAGTCAACACGATGGGCCAAGGCGGCCCTGTGCCGCTCGGCTATGGCCGCATGATCGTCGGCTCGCAGATTATCAGCGTCGGATTTTCGACCAATAACGAGATCGTCGTGTGATGGCCCATATCACGGAACTGACGCTGCCGCCGATCGCGGGCGCTGGCGGCGGTGGCGGCAAGGGCGGCGGCTCAGGCGGCTCGCGTGCTCCGGTTGAGGCTCCCGATTCGCTGCGCTCGATCCAGTACGCCCGCGTCATCAACCTGATTGGCGAAGGCGAGTTCGAGGAACTCGGCGACCCGACGAAGGTGTTCGTCGATGACACGCCGCTCGTCAACGCGGACGGGACATGGAACTTTAGCGGCGCAGGCATCGAGTACCGCAGCGGCACGGCCTCGCAGGCTCCGATATCAGGCTTCAGTGCGACCGAGGCCGAATCGACGGTCGGCGTCATCGTGACCGCTGCCGCGCCGGTCGTGCGCTCGGTGACCAATCCGAATATCACTTCGTTCCGGGTGACGATCGGCTTCCCGCAGATGACCAGCAGCGACCCGACGACTGGCGACCTCAACGGCGCGACAGTGCAGCTTGCGCTCGAACTGCAACGCAACGGCGGCGGCTTCAATCGGATCTATACCGACACCATCAGCGGCAAGACGACGAGCCGCTATCAGCGGTCCTACCGCATCGAACTGGCGAACCGCTTCAATCAGGCAGGCGGCACGTTTGACGTGCGCGTGGTGCGGCTCACGCCCGACCAAACCTCGTCGAACGTGCAGGACAAATTCCAGTGGGAGACCTACACCGAAATCGTCGACTCGCAGCTGACCTATCCGTACTCCGCGCTGTGCGGCGTGCAGATCGACGCATCGACATTCAAGCAGATTCCAAAGCTGTCGTTCGATTGCAAGATGCGCCGCGTTCAGGTGCCGAGCAACTACGATCCGACGACGCGGGCTTACACCGGCACATGGGACGGCACATTCAAGATCGCATGGAGCGATAACCCCGCGTGGATCATGTATGACCTTGCGACGACTGCACGCTTCGGCCTCGGCGGCTATATCAGCCCGAACTTGATCGACAAATGGACGCTGTACGTCATCGGCCAATACTGCGATGCGCTCGTGCCCGATGGCTTCGGCGGCATGGAGCCGCGCTATACCTGCAACGTGTATATCCAGCAACGGGCCGAAGCGATCGTGCTGCTTCAGCAGTTCGCCAGCATCTTTAACGGTGTGCTGTTCTGGTCGGGTAACACCCTGTCATTCGCCGCTGATATGCCCGCTGATATCAGCGTGGTCTATTCCCCGGCGAATGTCATCGACGGCGGGTTTACCTATGTCGGCACGCCGCTGAACCAGCGGCACACGACCGCGCTCATAACGTGGAATGATCCGGCGAACAAGTATCAGCAGGCGATCGAGTATGTTGAGGATGCGGACGCGATCGCGCAGTGGGGCGTGCGCAGCCTAGAGATACAGGCCTTCGGCTGCACGTCGCGCGGACAGGCGCACCGCATCGGTCGATGGGCCTTGCTCACTGAGCAGCTACTCGGCGAGACGGTCAGCCTGAAAACCGGCCTGAACGGTTCCTATAGCCGCCCCGGTGATATCTTCGCGACGACCGACCCGACTCGTGCAGGCCTGCGCATGGGCGGTCGCACGCTGCGCGGCAGCACAAGCACGCATGTCGTGCTCGATGCACCGGTCACGCTGACGAGCAATGTCGGCACGACGCTTTCGCTGTTCCTGCCGAACGGTCAGTTCGAGACACGCGCGCTCAACTCGATCGGCACGAACATGAGCGAGCTTGACGTGACCGCTGCATTCTCGATGCCGCCGACGCTCGGAACCGTGTGGTCGATCAGTGCCGCGAACCTCGTCAATGAGCAGTGGCGCTGCGTCGGCGTGACCGAGGACAGCGACCACAATATCGAGGTCTCGGGCGTCGCGTACCGGCCCGACAAGTTCGCCGCGATCGAGCAGGGTTTGCAGCTTCAGCCCTTGCCGACTTCCGTCATCGACCCGTTCAATGTCGGGCCATGCACCGAACTGAAGGTAACCGAAAGCAAGTACGCCATCAGCCCGGTCGTCGTCGGGGCCAGGGCGACGTTCTCATGGCTGCCGCCGCTCGGCGCGGTGCGCTTCACGGTCATCTATCAGAAGCAGGGCGACGCCGCAGTGACGATCGACACCGGCATGCCCTCGGTTGATATCCAGCCGACCGAGGAAGGCCTCTGGACCTTTACCGTCATCGCGATCAACTCGATCGGCGTGCGCTCACCCGCCGCGACGCTTCAGGTGCAACTGCGAGCCTTGAATCAGCCGCCGCAGGACATGCAAGGCTTCCAGCTTGATATCTATAACGACAGTGCGCAGCTTGCGTGGTTGCCCGCAACCGACCTCGATGTGATAGTCGGCGGGCAGGTGCATATCCGGTACTCGGGTCGCATGACGACTTCAGTCACATGGGAAGAGACGAACCCGATCGCGCAGTTCGCAGGCTCGCAAAGCAATGGCTTCGTGCCGCTGATGAAAGGCACGTACCTCGGCAAGTTCGTCAACTCGTCGGGAGCCTTCAGCACGAACGCGGCCTATATCATCAGCACGACCGGCCCGCTGCGGGACTACAACCTGATTTATGACGTTGCGCAGGACCCGACCTTCGCCGGCACGAAGAACGGCATGGTGGTCCGCACAGGCGTGCTGTATATCGCACAGAACGCGGACGGCACCGCTGTCACGACGAGGCCGACCTACACCTTCAGTCCTACATATATCGACCTCGGCAAGGTGTACACGATTCGCTGCTCGGCCTATATGGACGGCGCGATGTATAGCCTGCTCGATGACGTGGACAAGTGGCCCGACTTCGATGCACGGCCTGACGTGGACGGCTCGAAGATCGACGAAGGCGGCGCGGTCGTCATGGTCTCGATGACCAACGTCGATCCGAGCAAGGCCGTCGCGACTGACTGGAGCGCATACAAGCGGCTCGTCGTGGCCGACCTCACATTCCGCGCGGTGCGCTTCATGTTGCAGGAGGTCGTGCCCGACAACACGACCGGCATCGGCATCATTGATTTGGGCGTCAAGGTCGATGTTCCCGACCGCATCGAGTCGCGCAATAACGTGCCCGTCGCTGCCGCAGGCACGACGATCAAGTTCACGGTCCCGTTCAAGGATGCGCCCGCAATCAGCATCATCGCGCAGGGCCTCGCGAGCGGTGACAAGTGGGCCATCACCGGACAGACCGCGATCCAGTTCACGATCCAGTTCCAGAACTCAAGCGGCACCGGCATCGCCAAGACATGCGACTGGATCGCACGCGGCTACGGCTACGAGCATACCGACCTGCTCGGCATCGGCGCTGCTGACCTTGAGCGCGGCGACCTCGATGTGCTGATCGCGCAGCGCGCGGCAATCGGCCCTGTGATGCAACGCTCGAACGAACTCGGAGAACTGCTATGACGCAAGTAACCAGCTATCAAGTCCCGGCCCATCCGTCAGGGCTGGACATGCGCACGCAACTGAACGCGATCGTGCTCGCGCTCGTCGGTGACAACGCAGGCCCGACCGCACCATTGCCGACCTATCCCGGCATGATGTGGGGCGACACGACCGCGAACCGGTTGAAGCGACGCACGAACGCCAACGATGCTTGGATCGACCTCGGGCCGATCGACAACTTCCTGAGCGAGGTCAAGGCGAGCGTCGCGAACTGCGTGTTGCGCACAGGTGACACGATGACCGGGTCGCTGACCCTCGCCGCGACCGGCGTCATCTCGCAACCGCTCATGATGAAGGCAGGCAGCTATAGCCCGCACATTCGCAGCAACAATTCGATGTACGGCTTCGAATGGGTCAATGGCGCGAACAATGCCGTGCCGATGTGGCTCACCGATGCGGGCACGCTTCAGGTCGCGCAGGGCTTCACGACCGGCGCGCAGGGCGAAGTCCGATACCAACATTCGAAGGGCACTATCCGCGTGCGCGGCGATGGCGGCATCGGCTATAACGGCGGCTTCGGCTTCGTCAATAGCGCAGGCACCGCATGGCGTTTTCAGATGTCCGACGAAGGCTATTGGAGTCTGCCGAACTACGGACAAGGCCCGCTCAACATCAGCAACAGCGTCGCCGCGCCCGACACGAACGGCTATCAAGGCACGCTCGGCGCAGGCTTCATCAAGCTGAACGAATACAACTACGGGGCCTATCTCGACTTCGCGCGTGCGCGCTCGCAAGACTTTGTGTGGCGTCAGCATTACAACTTTAACAATGGCTATCTTGAGTTCATCTGCAACGGCGGCGGCTCAATGTATATGACGTCCGATGGCAATTTCTATGCATCGGCGGTCGGCTGGCTGAGCAACATCAACGGGGCCATCGCAGGCAAGGCGAACGCAGGTGCGCGCGCGCAATGGGATTCAGGCGTCAATGAGTGGGGGCCGATCAATGGGCCGACGACGCTCGACATGGGTGCGCCGTGGGTGATGGAAGGCTGGCGCACGAACTCGAACGGCAATTGGGTCAGCGGCGCACAGTGGATTCGCGGGGTCGTGCTGAGGAACCAATGATGACGAACGAAGAGCTTTTCTATCTGCTGCAAAAGTTCTATCCGGGCACGATCAACGGCACGCACTATCTCACCGGGCATCGGCTCGACACAGAGGGCAAGCAGTTCGGCGAGGCCTTCCTGCAATTCTGGAATTTGCCTGACCCGCAACCGAGTAAGGGCCAGTTACTCGGCTGGTGGGACGAGCACAAGGCAGAGATTCAGGACACCGTGGCGGGCGTGCATCATCGCTGGGAGCGGGCCGAGCGGCTGCTCAGGGCCGATGCGCTCGTGTACCGTGCAGAGGATGCGGGCGACGAACCGAGAGCAGCAGCGGCGCGGGCGTACCGGCAGGCCCTTCGTGACGTGCCGCAGCAGGCCGGGTTCCCGCATGCCTTCGCATGGCCTGTGCCGCCCGAGGATGACGAAGTGCAGAACGTCGCGCGTCGTGACGCCGTGCTCGCCGAAGTCGAAAAGGCCGCGGCGAATCCGCGTGCGGTCCAGTGCATGCCTGACGACCTGCTGCCGTCTGCTGAGCATGTCATCGTCCCGGACTTGCTACCGGACCCACCGCCACCGATGCAGCAGTATGGCAACCTTGAGGCGCACTATGCCGCGCAAGGCATTGCACCTGCGGCCCCGCCAGCAGTCCCATCGGCACCGGGCGATGCAGAGATAGCGGACCAAGGCCCGCAGCCCATTGTGCCGGTTCTAGGTCAGCCAGCCGACACCGACGACCTGCCGCATCCGCCTGACCAACTTCCGCCGCTGCCCGATGTGCCGGTCGAGCCTACGCCGGAACCTGAGCCTGTGTCGTTCACGCCGAGTCCTGAGCCGCCTATCGACAGCGGCGGCAATGCGGCCGTTCTGAATGAACTCGCGATGATGACGGACCCGGTTGCGAAGCTGCACGCCTTCCTGTCGGCGAACCCGGACGTGGCAAACCTGATCGAAAGCTACGTGCCGCCTGCGCCTGAGCCGCCACCCGATGACGGCGGTACGACATGAACGCGCGGCAATGGAAGGTCGCGACGCGCTTCGTGCTGCTCGCCTGTATCGCCGCGCTCGGCATCGTCACGATCGCAGCAGTCCTCACGTCTTGCACGCTCGTCTATGTGCGCGGCAATGACATATCCCTAGAGCAGATCGGCGGGCACAACGGCTGGACCCTAACGCCAGCGACACGCGACACGCCGAGCCTGCGCGAACGCATCTTTGGTCAAGGGCCGTTCGAGCCTAAGCCCGAAGTACCCCGGCAGCATCAACCCTTGGAGAGAGAGCAGCCATGAAAGTCAAGATCGAGAATCAGGGCGACAGTGATATCCGCGTCGTGACGGATCACGACACGATCAACGACACCACGCTAGAGGCAGGCGCGACCGACGTGTTCGAGTCGAATGACGAGGGCGTCATCGAACTGCGGGAACTCGGCAGCGGCAGCAGTGAGCAGCAGGAGGATGACCAGCGCGAGCAGGCCTGAGGGACGAAAAAAAGCCCGCGAGGACAGCGGGCCGGAAGGTGTTTCAACGCGATTCAATTATAGGCCGAGCAGCCACACGATATGCTCGCGCACGTAGTCAAGACTCATGCGCGGGTCGGCATCGTAGCCGCCTCGTGCTGTCCCGACCCAGACGCCGCGACCGACTAGCGGCTGATGCGGCCACAAGGTGCAGAAGAACAGCGCCTGCTCAGGCTTAAACAATCCTTCCTCGTCAACGTAGATCACGTCGCCCTCGGTGTCGTCTGGATAGACAGCCTGCACAAGGTCGCAGCCGATCGCCTTGTAAAGCTCCTGTAGTCGGTCCTGTGTGCCTGAGCCGTCGCGCTCGAACTCGGTGACGGTCTGCATGAATGGGTCAATCAGATACGCTTTCATGGTGTTTCTCAAATGATGACGGCGACCAGACCGGTTACTGCAATGCAGATCAACAGCAGGCCGCACGCTATATAGGTAGTCGGGTTAGAGAGCAGCTTTCGCATTGCGCTTGTCGAGAAAGCGCTTGGCGGCATACATACCGGGCAGCGCGACAGAGAGGAACAGGCCTACGTCGCTCGGATGATGGGAGCCGCCCATCGCAGCGAAGGCCGTACCACCGAAAAGACCGAGCAGGAACAGCGACAGGTACTTCATGGCCCGACCGAAGCGCGGGAAGTTCTTGAACAGCCAAGCCAAGCAGACAACAATTACTAGAAATGCGGCAATGCCAATCATGACGTTCTCTCAATCTTGTAAAAGCGGAAGTTCGTGCCCTGTGCATCGTGCTGGATGCCGTAACAGAGCGTGACGGTGTAATGCGTGTCCTCGCCGAAGCGGGCGGCTTCGCGCACGGCCTTTTCGAGGGCATTGCGTGACCACTTGCTTTTCTCTGGCTCAAGCAGGCAGTCGCCTGCACGCATGCAGGCAATCCGCGCCACCAGTGACACACTCGGGACTGCGGTTTCGACCGTGGACATTAACGGCTCCATCCGAGGCTTTCCGTCACCTGTCCGGGCAGATACCCGACCTGCTCGCCTTCAGCGAGATAGACCATGAAGCCATCATCGGTAAGCAGTTCAGCGACTTGTCCGATCTTGTATTCGAGCGGCCAGCTAGGTTGATGTGCGAATCGCACTTCGGCCTGCGGCGGCAGGCCTTCTAATACTTCCATCAGTTCTTCGACAGTCATTCGGTTACCTAAGGGTTATGGGTGAAACAGGGTTTTTTGATATGACATGCTGCCCTGAGACACCAATATATTCGTACCCCATACCATAGGGTACGAGAACCCGTTGGCGAACCGCTCTAACCTGGAAGGCTTGTCATGCAAGGCCTTCAGGGCCCTCCGACGCTAGGCTGGCATAATGCCCAGTCGTCATTTCTTCTGAGGCTTTTATGCCTGATCTGAAAGAAGTCCACGAGACCGCGAACGCCATCATCGGGATGTTCGATCGTGAACTCCTGCCGCGTATCATCGTGCAGGCCGACAATGACGCGGCGAAGATGTCCGCCTGTCTTACGTTGTCGATGTTCGAGCAGTTTCACGCCGCCATGAAGTTAAGCAGGCTTGGCCTAGCAAGTCATGCGGCAGGACCGATTCGGTCGATGCTTGATGGGCTCGGCGACCTACTGAACTTATCGAGGGACCCAGCCTATCTGGACTCGATGAAGCTCTATACCGCTCAGGAGAACGGTAAGCTATTCAACGAGCTTCTGGGTAGCAAAAATATCGATGACGACATGAGACGCACGCTCGAAACATGGGTCGGAGTAAACAAGCCGATCGTCGCGGAGCTATTGGCCCGGCAGGTTAGGACGTTCGGACTTAAGGACAAGCTAAAGAAAGTCGACGTGGAGCCGATGTATGTGTCCTATCGAGTGCTGTGTGCGTTCGTCCATTCGAACGCGACGACCTTGCTGCAACGGCACGACAGTGGAGCGTCGCCAGTGCTTGAGTATCGCGCAGCGATAAGGCCCGAGGTGGTGGTCATGCTGCATAACCTCGCCGTCGACTACCTCATTCGCTGTGTGAACGAGATACCCAAGTTCTCGACCGGCGTGTCTGCCGAGGAAGTCGACACGATGACGACGAAGGCAGTGGCTATGTGGCGAGAGGTGGCGCCTGCGCCCGAAGGCGAGTAGGCGTCTGAGGTCGTCGCCGTCGTCGTCGGTGCCTGCTGCTGTGGGAGGACGAGGCCGAATGTCCTCGTCGCCCATGTTCTGGTTACTGCCAGTTGAGATGTCCGGCGGAAAGGGCCTTGAACTTTGTATCCAGGACGACTCGCCCAGAATTCGGCAGGTTGGCGATCAGGTAATCAATACATTCGATGAGTCGTTGGTTCACAACGCTGCGCTTGATAACAGTGAGAGCGGCGCAGGCTTGCACCCGGCAAATGGTTCGCTCAAGTTGTGATTGAATTTCGTAGCTAGTCAACGATGCAAGAGCCTGCCAGCCAAATTGATCTCCGAGTAGCGCTAGTAGCCGGTCATAATAAGGCTTCGCTCGCGGCGACACTCCATCGTTGTAAGAAACGCCTCTTCCGATCCGGCATGTGAGGAAGACCTTGATGAGCTTGTTCGCAAAGTTCGGCAAGATATCCGGCTGCGAGACAATGTATGAAGCCAGCGTGTCTGCAACCGGGGCTTCGTGATGAAAGTTGTCCCATCCGTTGTGTTTTTCCAGCAATTCGTCAAGTAATGCATCGACTTGCAGGGCTTTTTCAGAAGGTGAACGGAAGGCGTTGCCTCCGACGGCGGCAAAGAACTGCTCACCAAGGAGGTGTTTGTCCGCGTATAGATTTGTGTTGTAACCTTCGAGCGTCAGTCCAAGCTTGTACTTCGTTTCAACGTCGCTAGACGCCCACACGGTCACCGCCAGTATGGAGATGTTCTTTCGAACCTGCGGGTCAGTGTCAGCCGCAACATAGATCCCGAACATGGTGCGAAGCATGTGGCCACAGTGATGCGACGCGAGGGATTTGATCTTCTGCTCGATGCTCGCTTGATTGGCAGGCTCGAACGGCTTGGTGTAGGTGCGAAGATTTTGAATGAACGCTTGTACTTGAAGTGCGGCCTCCGTCGGTTGGTCGTTGAGGACGTCCTGTATGCATGTGGTCAACCAGCCGAGCAATTCATATGCGTTGATCACATAGTTAGTCGGATGCGAGATTCCAATATCGTTCCGCATATCAAGGATGTGCTTCAGCTTTTTATGAGTTGTCTCGGCAATCAACTCAAGCTTGCGGCAGGTGTCTAGCAGTACCGCATCCTTCAATGAACGAAGGTCGTCCTCAGACTTATAGAATTCCCGCGCCTTGCCTCCAACGGCAGCGTCGTAGAAGATGTCGAGGCCATAGGCAACGACTTTTTTATGCAGGTTAAGGACAACCTCGTTCCAGACGGCATTAAGCGAATAGTCGAATAGCCCGAACCCGGCCCCAACGACAAATTTGGACAAATAGCGAGCGTCCTTCTTAACCTCGGGAGGAAGCGACGCTATAACGTTTGGAAGGGCTTGTCCAATGATGGCTCTTTGATCCTGCGCGGCGATTATGTTGTCGTGTGGCAGCCCGATGTTTTTCAGGAAGTCCACGATTCTTTGCGCCTGTGGGTCGACAAGCTCCATCGACTGCTTCGGGGTTAGTTCGTTCATGCCGGTTGATAGTTAGAAGGTTGGTGTGTGAAGGAGCCGTCGCGGCGTGTTGTAGGTCGAAGTTACTCACGTGCGTCACGTCGATGCACAGAACCGCACGCGGTGCGAACACGAGTCAACGGCCCCAAGACTAATGTTAGAAATGGGGTCCTACGGAAGGTCGGCGCGCTGCGCCTCGTAGTCAAATTGAAGCTGAGGCGAGAGGGCCGGCATCGGCACTTCCCACGTCAAGATAGCGTTGACCCCGTTCTCAGCCGCATGCTTCGCAAGCGTCGTGTCGCCCGTGTATAGCGATTCAACCCGATTCGCTTTCGCGATGGCGATCACTTGACGGTCGAACTTTACCTTGGCCTTCGTTTCATTAGGCGTGAGCTTTCTCTTTCGTTTTGAATCGCCATCTTCAATCATGGCGCATTCGATGGCTGCGCGTTGATCGAAAGCAGCGACCGAAAAAACCCGAGAGCCCGCAAAGACTTGCACCCGCTTGTCTTTGTCGTGTCCGCCTTCGACAAGGTACTCGGCCAAGACCGGTGTAGGGATGAGAATACGTTGCTTCGACATGCTCAGGCGGCGAATCAAGTGATTAATGCGCTCTGCGCACTGCGTCAGTGGCTCTCCAGTCGTTGGGTCGAGCGGGACCTTGTAATCGCCGTCGAAGGCGAGTGCGAGAAAAGATGTATCAAACACTACCATCAGTGCAACCCGTCACTTTCGCCTCTTAAGGCGGTAATGTAGCCGTCGATGTCGTCATGCTTGCTCCAGCCGGAACTTTCCAGCTTACGGAGCCGATCTGTAACTTCGAGAAGTGTTTCATCGTCTAGGACGCTGAACTCGTTAATCTTCAGCGAAGTGACATGCCATGCACCGTCTTCTCGACGCTCCCAGCGAGCATCACCGTTTACACGCAGAATCGGACCTTTGTAGAGATAAGGTGCCAGGTCTTGTGCAAGCTGGCGGCTGATCTCGCCGTGCCATGAGCGGCCGTCTGGGTCGATGATTGTGGCGTGAGCGCTTTTATCCCGACCGCCGACTCTCACGAGTTCGCCGTCGAATGTTGCAGGTTCGGTGAACGGTCCAAATGTAAGTGGTCGCGGTAGATCTTTGCCTGGGAATCGGAGGACGACGGCACCCATTTCTTGGCCAAGGAAGCGTTGGCGGAGTTCGCCGGTCGCGTTATCGTCACGAAGCAGAGCGTTCAGTTCGTCGAATCCAATGCGGGCATCGTTTGCAGCTTCCCCTCTGCTAAGGTCGGCGATGCGTGCTGACACTTTCGATGCGGCCTCAACATCGACCTTCAGCACAGGCATAGTGCTACCTTCTTCGATGTGATCGAGGTGGACGTTGGCATCGTTCCCGAATAGCCTTGCAAGCGAAGTCATGTACTTCGCGAGGCGCTCCATCGGTATTGTTCCCGGCGTGAAGGCGCCTATCCGAAACAGATATTCGTCTTGGTCGTCCATGTCTATAAGCCTCCGCTTCGTCAGGGCACCGTCGCGCATGGAGCAGCAGCACCGAACGTAGCTCCGCAAAACCGAGCTAAGCTCGCGGATACTTCCCTATTTTCAGTCGTTAATTCGTCGACAGTGATCATATCAATGTCGGGGCGCTCAAGAAAAGGGGGCAGCACCACATGTCTGTTCATATCCCAATTTTGGCATTCACTGTGCCATCAAAATGGGACATGCGACGTCCGTGCGCGACTGGGACGCCTTACGCCGGCTTTTTAGCGGTTATTCTTGTGCGGCGGGTGAGGCGCGACGACCGGCTGTTGGATGGAGTGTTGGATGGAAAAGAGGGATTTTTCCTGAAAATCCCTATTCACACGGGTTTGAGCCTCGTTCCCGTCTTTGCTGCTGCAAAGAAAGTAACCAAAGAAACAGCTTTCCCCAGCCTAAGCACTTCACACCGGCCGCGGCACAGGCGATTGGCCTAATGGCCCGGCAGTAGCGAGTGCCCTCGAAGGTCTCGCGGGGCTTGGACCGCGCACGGTCTGACGAGCCATACCCTTGAGCGCGCTGGTTCAGCACCAAAGAGCTTCGGCACAGCGCTACGCGCTGCCGTTGGGTATGCGAGGGAAACCGTCGAAGAAGCGCACGCGGACCCGATTGACCCATCGGCCGCGAAGCGGGCCGGAGCCATTTCGTGCTGAACCAGTCAGTGAAGCGGTGCGATGCGTCAGACCGTGCGCGAGCCAAGCCCGAATGGGCCTTCGAGGGCGACACTTAGGCGAGTGCCACCACGGGCTGGCAAGCATGGCCAACGTGCGTGTGACCGCGGGCGATGAGAAGCTGCTTTCTTTGGTTACTTTCTTTGCAGCAGTGTATAGACCGGGGACATCGCTGACAGGTGTGCGGGGACATGGTTGACACTTTCGGGCATGCAACGCCCGAGACCAATCATGCCGTGGAACCCCCAAAACATCATGCAACTTCGCCTTGATTTCGTGAGCCTTGCGCTCAAGCGCGAGATCCCGTTCAGTGAGCTGTGCCGGCGTTTCGGCATCAGCCGGCAGACGGGATACAAGATACTCAGACGTTATGAAGTGGGCGGCGATCAAGCGCTTGCCGATCTCTCCCGTCGCCCGCTCACCAGCCCGCGCATCAGTGCGCCGGAGCTCGAGCAGCAGGTGCTGCAACTGCGCGATGCCCACCCGGCTTGGGGCGCGCGTAAGCTCAGCCGACGCCTCGTCGATATGGGGCTGGCCAGGCTGGCACCCAGCACGGTCAATTCGATCCTGCATCGCCACGGGCGCATCGGCCAGAAGGCCTCGGCCGATGCCACCGCCTGGCAGCGCTTTGAGCGCGGCGAGCCCAACGAGCTGTGGCAGATGGACTTCAAAGGCGATTTCCTCATACTCGATCAGACGCGCTGTTTCCCGCTCACCGTGCTGGACGATCATTCGCGCTACAACGTGGTGCTGCACGCGTGCGGCGCCACCGATGGCAACACCGTGCGCGCCCAGTTGGAGCGCGCCTTCACCTGCTACGGCCTGCCCGCCCAGATCAACACTGACAACGGCGCGCCCTGGGGCTCGCCGGGCAAGCCCGGCCAGCTCTCGGAGCTGGCCATCTGGCTGATTCGCCTGGGCATTCGTGTCACCTACAGCCGTCCCTATCACCCGCAGACCAACGGCAAGGACGAACGCTTTCACCGCTCGCTGAAAGCCGAAGTGCTCAACGGGCGCAGCTTCACCACCCAGGCTCAGGTACAGAGCGAATTTGATTACTGGCGCGAGATTTACAACCACCAGCGCCCGCATCAGGGCATCGGCATGGCCACGCCGATCACGCGCTATCGCAGCAGCCCGCGCGCGATGCCCAGCACGCTGGCGCCGATCGAGTACGGTCCCGACGACGAAGTGTTGCGCGTGGGCTGGAACGGCAAGATAACGTTTCGAGGCTACCAACTACGCGTATCGAGCGCATTGCATCGATTGGACGTGGCAGCGCGTATGAACCCGGAAATTGCAGACGCCTATGATTTTTATTTCGCTCATCATCGACTCATGACCTTTGACCCAAATCAGCCCGATGCGTCAAGATAGAAGTGTCAGCTATGTCTCCGCACATGTGTCAACCATGTCTCCGGTCCATACACAGCAGCAAAGAAAGTGACCCCCGCCCCGGGGAGGGGCAGTGCTAATAGACCACCGCGAAACCGGGATCCGGCGAAAACCCAACTCAGTCACGCACACGGGATTCGGGCGAAAAAACCCAACTCAATCAACCGTGCGATCATTAGGATTGGCAAACAACGCCTTCATCTCCGGCGACATCGGGAATTCCAGGTTCATACCATCCGGCGGAATCGGCCGCATGAACCAGGTGTCGTAGAGCTTCGCAGCTTCGCCAGAACGCTGCATATTGGCGATCACATCATCCACGATGCGCTTGAACACCGGATCGCCCTTTCTCATCATGCATCCATACGCCTCATTCGCCAGCGATGCGCCCGTCACCGTATATTCATTGCGCGCGGCGCCTTCCTGAGCGATCTTGCCGTAGAGAAGCGGATCGTCCATCACGAAAGCCACCGCGCGATCCGACTTCAGCGCGGCGAACGCTTCCGCATGATCGCGCGCGCTGATAATGCGCAGATTCAGCTTCTTGTCGATGCTCATCTGCCGCAACATGCGCTCATCCGATGTGCCCGCCGTCGTCGCCACCGTCTTGTTCGCGAGGTCCGCGTAATCGCGGATGCCCGACTTCTTCTTCACGGCCATGCGGATGCCGTACTGAAAGAAGCTGTTCGAAAACGCGACGAGCGGATCGCGGTCGGCCACATGCGCGGTCGAGCCGCATTCCAGATCGACCTGATTGTTCACGACATACGAGATGCGGTTCGCCGACGTGACCTGCACGTTCTTCACCGCGAGATTCGGCAATTTGAGGCGCTTCTTGATTTCGTCGACGACTTTCAGCGCGATGTCGTACGAGTAGCCGACCGGCTGCTGCTTCACCGTGTACGAAAACGGCACCGACGACTCGCGTGTGCCGAGCACGATCGCGCCGTTCTCCACGATCTTGCGCAGCGTCGCGGAAGGCGGCATCTGATCGACGGTGGCCTGCGCCGTGGTGAGTTCGGCAGCGGTGGCGCCATGCGCGCCGGCGGATGCGAGCACGAGCCACGAGGCGAGGGCGGCACTTCGTTGCGCCCAGGTGCGATGCGGCGCGAAGGCATGCGGCAGCTTCATGGATGTCCTCGTTAGAAGCGGCGTGCGGTGAGTCCGGCGAGATTCACCGAGTGCGCCGCGTGGCTGCGCGGCGCCTTTGTTACGTCGATATCAGGCCGGTTTGCCCCAGCTGTCGCGCAGGCTCACGATGCGGTTGAACACCGGCTTGCCCGGCTGCGAATCCACACGGTCCGCGACGAAATAGCCGTGCCGCTCGAACTGGACGCGGTCTTCGGCGTTCGCATCGCGCGCGCTCGGCTCGAGATACGCGTTCACGACGCGCTTCGAATCCGGGTTGAGCGCATCGAGGAATTCCGCGCCGCCCGCGCCGGGCTGCGGTTCCTTGAAGAGACGGTCATAGAGGCGCACTTCGGCCGCATACGCGGTGGCCGCGCTGACCCAGTGGATCGTGCCCTTCACCTTGTAGTTGTTCGCGCCTTCCGTGCCCGACCGGCTGTCCGGGAAGTAGTTGCAATGGACGGCGATCACGTTGCCGTTTTCGTCCTTGTCCGCGCCCGTGCATTCCACGACGAAGCCGTATTTCAGGCGCACCTTGTTGCCCGGGAAGAGGCGGAAATAGCCCTTCGGCGGCGTTTCCTGAAAGTCCTCGCGCTCGATCCACAACTCGCGCGAGAACGGGAACGTGCGCACGCCGCGATCCGGATGATGCGGATGCACCGGCGCGCTGCACGACTCGCTCTGTCCTTCCGGATAGTTGTCGATGATGAGCTTGAGCGGATCGAGCACGCCGATCGCGCGCGGCGCTTTCTCGTCGAGATCGTCGCGCAGTGCGCCTTCGAGCACGCTCATGTCGATCCACGAATCGACCTTGGTGACACCGACGCGCTCGACCATCAAGCGGATGCTTTCCGGCGTGAAGCCGCGCCGGCGCACACCGACAATGGTCGGCATGCGCGGATCGTCCCAGCCATCGACGTGATTGTCCTGCACGAGCTGCAGCAGCTTGCGCTTGCTCGTGATCGCATACGTGAGATTCAGGCGCGAGAACTCGATCTGCTGCGGCAGCGGACGTTGAAACACGCCGTCGTCAGCGAGCTGCGCGAGGAACCAGTCATAGAGCGGCCGATGATCCTCGAATTCCAGCGTGCAGAGCGAGTGCGTGATGTTCTCGATCGCGTCCGACACGCAGTGCGCGTAGTCGTACATCGGGTAGATGCACCACGTGTCGCCCGTGCGGTAATGATGCGCGAAGCGGATGCGATAGATCACCGGATCGCGCATGTTGAAGTTCGGCGACGCCATGTCGATCTTCGCGCGCAGCACGTGCTCGCCTTCCTTGAACTCGCCCGCCTTCATGCGGCGGAAGAGGTCGAGGTTCTCTTCGGGCGTACGCGAGCGATACGGCGAGTCGATGCCCGCTTCGGTGGCCGAGCCGCGCGTCGCGCGCATCTCTTCGGCGGTCTGACTGTCGACGTACGCCTGGCCCTTGGCGATGAGCATCTCGGCGAACTCGTACAGCTTGTCGTAGTAGTCGCTCGCGAAATATTTGTGCTCCGCGCCGTCCTTGTTCCAGTCGAAGCCGAGCCATTTCACGGCGTCGATGATCGAATCGACGTATTCGACGCTTTCCTTCTCGGGGTTCGTGTCGTCGAAGCGCAGATGGCACACGCCGCCGTAAGCCGCGGCGAGGCCGAAGTTCACGCAGATGCTCTTCGCATGGCCGATGTGCAGATAGCCGTTCGGCTCGGGCGGAAAGCGCGTCTCGACCCGCTGCGCCCATTTGCCGGAGCGGTTGTCGTCTTCGATGATGTTGCGAATGAAATTGGATGGCGCCGGAGCGTCGTTGCGATCGGTGTTCATGCGAAAGAGAGTGCCAGCGGATGCGCTCGCGCGCGTGAAACGGTTCGGGAAGCGTTCCTTGCGGCCAGCCGGCCAGAAACGCGTACGAATGCCTTGAATATTGGGTCGATTCTACCTTACGCAACCATCGAGGGCAGGCCGCGACGGCGTTCGTCGCGCGATTCGCACAGTCGCCTCCTTTTGTCCTTTTGCGAGTTCCATTACACGGTGTGTGCGCGATAACGCGCTTCGTAACCGCCGTAACGGGACGTAAATCGCGTTGAAAGGCACGGGTGCGCGATTCTAAGATCGGCTCGCCTGCATCGATCGCAGGCATGCACGAAAAGCACGACACATCACAACGATAAAACAAGGAAGCCCATCATGAAGAAGATCGCCCTCACGACGCTCAGGTTCGCCGCTGCAGCCGCGCTCGTATCGAGCCTCGCGGCCTGCGCGAACGTGTCCCGCCAGCAGGCGCACGCCGGAGTCGGCGCGGCCGCGGGCGGCGCGCTCGGCTATCTGGTCACGGGCGGGCCGATCGGCACTGTCGCGGGCGCGGCGGCGGGCGGTCTGATCGGCGCCGGCGTTCGCTGATCTCCGCTCAGATTGCCTTCGACGCCCGCAACTGCGCGATTTTCGCCTCGTCGTAACCGAGCACTTCGGCGAGTACGCTCGTCGTGTGCTCGCCCAGTAACGGCGGATGCGTGCGCGCTTCGGGCGGCGTCGCGCTCATCTTGATCGGACTCGCGACGACCTTCACCGTGCCGGCCGTCGGATGCGGCAAATCGATCTGCATCTTGCGCGCGAGCACCTGCGGATCTTCGAACACTTCGCCCAGATCGTTGATCGGACCGCACGGCACGCCCGCGGCTTCGAGTTCCGCGATCCATTCGTGCTTGCCCTTCAGCCGCACCATGTCCGCGAGAATGGGCACGAGGATGTCGCGGTTGCGCACGCGCGACGGGTTCGCCGTGAAACGCGGATCGTCGGCCAGATCCGCACGACCGCCGACGTCCACGAACTTGCGGAACTGCCCGTCGTTGCCCACGGCGACGATGATCCAGCCATCGCTCGTCTGGAAGGTCTGATACGGCACGATGTTCGGATGCGCATTGCCCCAGCGCACCGGCGGCGTGCCGCTCGCGAGAAAGTTGGTGTTCATGTTGGCGAGCATCGCGACCTGAACATCCAGCAGTGCCATGTCGATGTATTGGCCTTCGCCCGTGCGGTCGCGGTGCGCGAGCGCGGTGAGCACGCCGATGGTCGCGTACATGCCGGTCATCAGGTCCGCGATCGCCACGCCGGCCTTTTGCGGACCGCCGCCGGGCTGGCCGTCGCGCTCGCCGGTGATGCTCATGAACCCGCCGATGCCCTGCACGATGAAGTCGTAGCCCGCGCGCTGCGCATACGGCCCGGTCTGTCCGAAGCCCGTGACCGAGCAATAGACGAGGTCCGGCTTCACGGTCTTCAGCGATTCGTAGTCGAGCCCGTACTTCTTCAGTTGCCCGGCCTTGTAGTTCTCCAGCACGACATCGCTTTGCGCGGCCAGCTCGCGGACGATCCGCTGGCCTTCCGGCGTGGCGATATCCACCGTCACGGAACGCTTGTTGCGGTTCGCGGCGAGATAGTACGCGGCCTCGTGCGTGTCCTCGCCGCCGGGCGTCTTCAGGTAGGGCGGCCCCCAGTGGCGCGTGTCGTCGCCGGTTTCGGGCCGCTCGATCTTGATGACGTCCGCGCCGAAATCGGCGAGGGTCTGCGCGCACCACGGACCCGCCAGCACGCGGGTCAGGTCCAGCACGCGGATATGGCTCAAGGCTCCCATTCGATGGTTCGCTCGCTCAAATTGTCTCCGGACTGCGAATGTCGCACAGAACGGCCGCCCGCGCGAGACCGGACATACCGCGCGGACACGCCGCGCGCCCGGCTGCGCGCGGCGAATCCCGTATAATCGACAATCACCCTTGCCGCGCCGGCAACGCTCGAAGCGAGCCGCCCGCGAGCACCATCAAAGAACCGAAGACACGCCCCGTACGCTATGAAAGCCGCCGAAATACGCGAGAAATTCCTGAAGTTTTTCGAATCGAAGGGCCATACGATCGTGCGTTCGTCGAGCCTCGTGCCCGGCAACGACCCGACGCTGCTCTTCACCAACTCGGGCATGGTCCAGTTCAAGGACGTGTTCCTGGGCAGCGAATCGCGTCCGTACTCGCGCGCGACCACCGCGCAGCGCAGCGTGCGCGCGGGCGGCAAACACAACGATCTGGAGAACGTCGGCTACACCGCGCGCCATCACACGTTCTTCGAGATGCTCGGCAACTTCTCGTTCGGCGATTACTTCAAGCGCGACGCCATCCACTATTGCTGGGAACTGCTGACCAAGGTCTACAACCTGCCGGCGGAAAAACTCACGGTGACCGTCTACCAGGAAGACGACGAAGCCTTCGACATCTGGGCGAAGGAAATCGGCGTGCCGGTCGAGCGCATCATCCGTATCGGCGACAACAAGGGCGCGCGCTACGCATCGGACAACTTCTGGCAGATGGCCGACACCGGCCCGTGCGGTCCGTGCTCCGAAGTGTTCTACGACCACGGCCCGGAAATCTGGGGTGGCCCGCCGGGGTCTCCTGAAGAAGACGGCGACCGTTTCATCGAGATCTGGAATCTCGTGTTCATGCAGTTCAACCGCGACGCGCAGGGCAACATGACGCCGCTGCCCAAGCAGTGCGTCGATACGGGCATGGGCCTCGAACGGCTCGCCGCCGTGCTGCAGCATGTGCACAGCAACTACGAAATCGATCTGTTCCAGACGCTCATCAAGGCCGCGAGCCGCGAGACGAACACCGAAGATCTGGAAAACAACTCGCTGAAGGTGATCGCGGACCACATCCGCGCGTGCTCGTTCCTCATCGTCGATGGCGTGATTCCCGGCAACGAAGGCCGCGGCTACGTGCTGCGCCGGATCGTGCGCCGCGCGATCCGTCACGGCTACAAGCTCGGCAAGAAGGGCGCGTTCTTCCACAAGCTCGTGACCGATCTCGTCGCGGAAATGGGGGCGGCGTACCCCGAACTGAAGGAAGCGCAGCAGCGCGTGACCGACGTGCTGCGTCAGGAAGAAGAGCGCTTTTTCGAGACCATCGAGCACGGCATGTCGATTCTCGAAGGCGAACTCGCGGATCTGGAAAAGAAGGGCGTCAAGCAACTGGACGGCGAACTGGCGTTCAAGCTGCACGACACCTACGGCTTTCCGCTCGACCTGACCGCCGACGTGTGCCGCGAGCGCGACGTGACCGTCGACGAACCCGCATTCGACGACGCGATGGCGCGTCAGCGCGATCAGGCCCGCGCGGCGGGCAAGTTCAAGATCGCGGCGGGCCTCGAATACGCGGGCGCGAAGTCCACGTTCCACGGCTACGAAAAGGAAATCTTCGACGACGCGAAAATTCTCGCGCTGTATGTCGAAGGCGCATCGGTGAATGAGGCGAAGGACGGCCAGCAGGCGGTCGTCGTGCTCGATCACACGCCGTTCTATGCGGAATCGGGCGGCCAGGTGGGCGATCAGGGCGTGCTCGCGAACGCGAATGTGCGCTTCGCCGTCGCGGATACCTTGAAAGTGCAGGCCGATGTCGTCGGTCATCACGGCACGGTCGAGCAGGGCACGCTCAAGGTCGGCGATGTCGTGAAGGCCGAAATCGACGCCATTCGCCGCGCCCGCACCGCGCGCAACCACTCGGCCACGCACCTGATGCACAAGGCGCTGCGCGACGTGCTCGGCGGCCACGTGCAGCAGAAGGGCTCGCTCGTCGATGCCGACAAGACGCGCTTCGACTTCGCGCACAACGCGCCGATGACGGACGACGAAATCCGCCGCGTCGAGCAGATCGTGAACAACGAGATCATCGCGAACGCGCCGGGCGTCGTGCGCGTGATGCCGTACGACGACGCGGTGAAGGGCGGCGCGATGGCGCTCTTCGGCGAAAAGTACGGCGACACGGTACGCGTGCTCGATCTCGGCTTCTCGCGCGAACTTTGCGGCGGGACGCACGTGCAGCGCACGGGCGACATCGGCTTCTTCAAGATCGTGATGGAAGGCGGCGTCGCGGCGGGCATTCGCCGCGTCGAGGCGATCACTGGCGACAATGCAGTGCGCTACGTGCAGGAGCTCGATTCCCGCATCAACGCGGCGGCGGGCGTGCTGAAGGCGCAGCCGTCCGAACTCACGCAGCGTATTTCGCAGGTTCAGGAGCATGTGAAGTCGCTGGAGAAGGAGCTCGGCGCGCTGAAGTCGAAGCTCGCAGCCAGTCAGGGCGATGAACTCGTGTCGCAGGCCGTCGATGTGTCCGGCGTGCGCGTGCTCGCCGCGCAGCTCGAAGGCGCGGACGTGAAGACGCTGCGCGAAACCGTCGACAAGCTGAAGGACAAGCTCAAGAGCGCGGCGATCGTGCTTGCGTCGGTGGAGGGCGGAAAGGTCAGCCTGATCGCGGGCGTGACGGCGGATGCGTCGAAGAAGGTGAAGGCGGGTGAACTCGTCAATTTCGTCGCGCAGCAGGTTGGTGGGAAGGGCGGCGGCCGTCCGGATATGGCGCAGGCGGGGGGCACGGAACCGGCGAATTTGCCGGCCGCGCTCGCCGGCGTGACTGGTTGGGTGCAGCAGCAGCTCTAGAGCGGATGTTCATTCGGCGGATGTCTGTCAAGTTCGCCGGATCCCGTTTTCTTGTCGGTCTATTGGCACTGCCCCTCCCCGGGGCGGGGGTCACTTTCTTTGCTGCTGCAAAGAAAGTAACCAAAGAAAGCAGCTTCTCATCGCCCGCGGTCACACGCACGTTGGCCATGCTTGCCAGCCCCTGGTGGCCCTCGCCTAAGTGTCGCCCTCGAAGGACTTACCGGGCTTGGCTCGCGCACGGTCTGACGCATCGCATCGCTTGCGTTATTGGTTCAGCACCAAATGGCTCCGGCCCGCTTCGCGGCCGATGGGTCAATCGGGTCGGCGTGCGCTTCTTCTTCGACGGTTTCCCTCGCATACCCAACGGCAGCGCGTAGCGCTGTGCCGAAGCTATTTGGTGCTGAACCAGCGCGCTCAAGGTTATGGTTTGTCAGACCGTGCGCGAGCCAAGCCCGGTTGGGCCTATGAGAGCCACACTTAGGCGAGTGCCACTTCCGGCTGGCAAGCATGGCCAACGTGCGTGTGACCGCGGGCCTGAACGAGCTGCTTTCTTTGGTTACTTTCTTTGCAGCAGCAAAGAAAGTGACTGCCGCCCCGCACAGGGGCAGAGCTAATAGACCAAAAAGAACCCGGGATCCGGCGACAACCCAAGCAAACCGCCCCTCCGAACCGCACCGTCAACTTACAGCCTGTCAGGCACATCACATGCAACGCTCCCATCACGTTCAACGAGAAGAGGGAGAAGCACCATGAGTCGCAAAATCGCATTGATCGCACTGACATCCGCCATGCTCGCCGCCACCGGCGCGGCACAGGCCAAGGGCTGCGTCGAAGGCGCGGCGGTCGGCGGCGTGGCGGGACACGTCGCGGGCAAGCACGGCACGGCGGGCGCGGTCGGTGGCTGCGCGATCGGCCATCACGAAGCCAGCAAGAAGGACAAGAAGGCGCAGCAAGCCAACGCGGCGAGCGGGACCGACGCCAAGTAAGACGGCAAACAAGCATCGCCCGGATCGGCGCCACGGCGCGCGCCGATCCGAGCCGCTAGAATGGCCGGATTGCCGGCCGCGCGACGCCACGCGTTGCGCGCGCCTCGTTTCGACAAGGCCATCACAGCGATCCCATGACAGCGTCCACGGACCCGATCCAGCACTTCGCCTCCGACAATTACGCAGGCATCTGCCCCGAAGCGCTGCAGGCGCTCATCAATTCCAACACGAGCGGCCACGAACCCGCCTACGGCGACGATTCGTGGACCACGCAAGTCTGCGACCGCATCCGCGATCTCTTCCAGACCGATTGCGAAGTCTTCTTCGTATTCAACGGCACCGCGGCGAATTCACTCGCGCTCGCTTCGCTGTGTCAGTCGTATCACTCGGTGATCTGCCACGAGCTCGCGCATATCGAAACCGATGAATGCGGCGGCCCCGAGTTCTTCTCGGGCGGCTCGAAGCTGCTCACCGCCCGCGGCGAGAACGGCAAGCTCACGCCCGATGCAATCGAGGAACTCGTCACGAAACGCGCGGACATCCACTATCCGAAGCCGAAGGTCGTCGCGCTCACGCAAGCAACGGAAGTCGGTACCGTGTACACGGTCGAGGAAATCCGCGCGATCGCCGCGATCGCCAAGCGCCGTCATCTGAAAGTGCACATGGACGGCGCGCGTTTCGCCAACGCGGTCGCGACGCTCGGCGTGCATCCGTCGGAGATCACGTGGCGCGCGGGCGTCGACGTGCTGTGCTTCGGCGGCACGAAGAACGGTTTGCCGGTGGGCGAGGCGGTCGTGTTCTTCGACAAGGCGCTCGCCGCCGATTTCGCGTATCGCCTCAAGCAGGCGGGACAGCTCGCATCGAAAATGCGCTTCATCTCCGCGCCGTGGCTCGGTCTGCTCGATGACGACGTGTGGCTGCGCAACGCGCGTCATGCGAACGCGATGGCGCAACTGATGGCCGAGCGCCTCGTCGAGATTCCCGGCGTGAGTCTGCTCTTCGAGCCCGAATCGAACGCGGTGTTCGCGGAACTGCCAACGCACGTCGCGGCCGCGCTGCGCGCGAAGGGCTGGCGCTTCTATCAGTTCATCGGTTCCGGCGGCTGCCGCCTGATGTGCGCATGGGACACGCAGCGGGAAACCGTCGAACGCTTCGTCGATGACGTGCGCACGCTGGCCGCGTCGACCTAACCCCGATTGACACGCGCGTCGCAGCGCTCCAACATGCCCGCACATTCCTCACCGGTTCCCGCGCAATGGCCTATATCTTCTACCTGACTCATATCCATCTCGGCTACGACGCGCTGCAGTCGCTGGAAAGCGAATGCGCGCGCATCGGCGTGAAGCGTCCGCTCGTCATCACCGATAAAGGCGTCGCGGCCGCGGGCCTCGCCGATCGCGTGATCGAAAGCGCGAAGCTGGGCGCGTTGCCGATCTTCGACGATACGCCCTCGAATCCGACCGAAGCGATGGTCATGCGCGCCGCGGAGCAATACCGGCGCGAAGGGTGCGACGGGCTGATCGCGGTGGGCGGCGGCTCGTCGATCGATCTGGCGAAGGGCGTCGCGATCGCGGCGACGCACGACGCGCCCCTGACGAGCTTCGCGACGATCGAAGGAGGCAGCGGCAAGATCACCGAGCGGTCCGCGCCGCTGATCGCGGTGCCGACCACGTCGGGCACGGGCAGCGAAGTGGCGCGCGGCGCGATCATCATCCTCGAAGATGGGCGCAAGCTCGGTTTCCATTCCTGGCATCTGTTGCCGAAATCCGCGATCTGCGATCCGTCGCTGACGCTCGGCCTGCCGCCGTCGCTCACGGCCGCAACGGGCATGGACGCGATCGCGCATTGCATCGAAACGTTTCTCGCGCCCGCATTCAATCCGCCCGCCGACGGCATCGCGCTCGACGGACTCGAACGCGCGTGGGCCAATATCGAGCGCGCGACGCGCGACGGTCAGGATCGCGATGCGCGCCTGAACATGATGTCCGCATCGATGCAGGGCGCGATGGCGTTTCAAAAGGGCCTGGGCTGCGTGCATTCGCTGTCGCATCCGCTGGGCGGGCTCGCGGTGAACGGGCGCACGTCGCTGCATCACGGCACGCTGAACGCGGTGGTGTTGCCCGCGGTGCTGCGCTTCAACGAGAGCGCGCCGACGGTCGTCGCGGACCGGCGCTTCGCACGCATGCGCCGTGTGATGAATCTCGCGGAGAACACCGATGTCGCGCAGGCGGTTCACGACATGACCGCGCGCCTCGGCTTGCCGACGCGCCTTTCGCAGATGGGCGTCGAAGAAAGCATGTTCGACAAGGTGGTGAAGGGCGCGCTCGCCGATCATTGCCACAAGACGAATCCGCGCGAGGCGAGCGCCGACGATTATCGACGCATGCTGACGGAGTCTCTCTAAGCGATGAGCAAGCCGGTCCCGACCACGCGCGCGGACTACGCGCACTTTCTCGCGATCAGCACGCGCTGGTCGGACAACGACGTCTACGGACACATCAACAACGTCGTCTATTACAGCTACTTCGACACGGTCGTGAACGAGTATCTGCTGCGCGCGGGCGTGCTCGATTTCAGCGAGGGCGAGACCATCGGCCTCGTCGTCGAGACGCGCTGCAACTTCTTCGCGCCGGTCGTGTTCCCCGAGCCGATAGAGGCGGGCTTGCGCGTCGAGAAGCTTGGCAACACGAGCGTGCGCTACGAAGTGGCGATCTTCACGCAAGGGTCGGACGTCGCCGCCGCGCAAGGGCATTTCGTGCATGTCTACGTGGATCGCGTGACGCGCAGGCCGGTGCCGCTGCCCGCGCCGCTCGTCGATGCGCTGAAGCCGCTCATCACCGGCTGAGGGTCGCGTCTTGCTTCAGTGGTTCTGCGTGAGTCTGCTCAACGGCGTGAGCGTGGGCTTGCTGCTCTTCATGCTGTCGGCGGGACTGACGCTGATTTTTTCGATGCTCGGCGTGCTCAACTTCGCGCACGCGAGTTTCTATATGCTCGGCGCGTATGTCGGGCAGGCGCTCGCCGCGTATGGCGGATTCTGGTTCGCGTTGATCGTCGCGCCGATCGTTGTCGGCATTGCGGGCGCGCTATTCGAGCGACTGTTGCTGAGACGCGTGCACGCGCGCGGCGCGCTCGGGCAAATGCTGCTCACGTTCGGCGCGGCCATCGTGATTGGCGAGGGCGTCAAGCTCGTGTGGGGGCTCGGGCCGTTGCCGGCGGCGATTCCTCCCGTGCTCGATGGTCCGCTTTTCACGCTCTACGGCGCGTCTTTCGCGCGCTATCGCGTGTTCATGATGACGATCGCCGTGCTGATGCTCGGCGCGCTCTGGCTCGTCTTGCGCATCTCGAAGACGGGCCTCGTCGTACGCGCGGCGCTCACGCATCCCGCCACGGTCGAAACGCTCGGCCACGACGTGCCGCGCGTGTTCACGATGGTCTTCGCCATCGGCACCGCGCTCGCCGCGCTCGGTGGCGTGATCGGCGCGCCGCTCGCCGTCATCGAGCCGGCGATGGCCGATGCGATGGGCCCGATCGTGTTCGTCGTCGTCGTGATCGGCGGGCTCGGGTCGCTCGGCGGCGCGCTCGTCGCGTCGCTGCTGATCGGCTGCGTGCAGACCTTCGCGGTGGGCGCGAGCGCGTCGGCGGGCAGCATCGCCGCATCGCTCGGCGTGACGCTTCCGGCCGCGTGGAGCGCGTTGACGGTCGCGCAGCTCGCGCCCGTGCTGCCTTATCTCGTGCTCGTCGCGATGCTCGCCGCGCGGCCGCGCGGACTCTTCGGCGAGCGCACACACGATGCCTAGGTTTCTCGCGCTCGTCCTCGCGCTCGCGCTGCCGCTCTTCTTCGATCAATCCTGGCTGCTCGCGTATTGCGCGCAGACCGCGACGCTCATCGTCTTCGCGCTCTCGTACAATCTGCTGCTCGGCGAAACTGGCCTGCTGTCGTTCGGCCACGCCGTGTATTCGGGGCTCGGCGCGTTCGCCGCCGCGCATGTGTTCAATCGCTACGGCGTGCCGTTGCCGCTCTTGCCGGTCATCGGCGGATTCGCGGCGATGCTCGTCGCCATCGTGTTCGGCGCGATCTCGACGCAGCGCGCGGGCACGGCTTTCGCGATGATCACGCTCGGCATCGGCGAACTCGTCGCTGCGTGCGTGTGGCTCGTGCCCGGATGGTTCGGCGGCGAGGGCGGCGTGACGATCGATCGCGCGAGCGGGCCGTCGTTGTTCGCCTGGAGCTTCGGACCGCTGCGCGAGGCCTACGCGCTGATCGCGTGCTGGTGCGTGGTCGCGGCGCTCGCGATGTTCGCGTTGTCGCGCACGCCGATGTGCCGCCTCGCCAACGCCGTGCGCGACAACCCCGCGCGCGCGGCCGCGATCGGTTTCGCGCCGGCGCGCGTGCGCTTCACGATGCTGGTCGTGTCGGCGTTCTTCGCGGGTATCGCGGGCGTGCTGTCGTTGATCAACGTCGAGCTGGTGTCGTCGGAAGGCGTGGGCCTCGCGCGCTCGACGAGCGTGCTCGTCGCGACGGTGATCGGCGGAGCGGGCGCGTTCTTCGGGCCGGTGATCGGCGCGGTGCTGCTGACGTTCTTCAGCGTCGCGGTGGCGAGCGTGAGCGCTGCGTGGCCGATGTATCTCGGGCTCTTCTTCGTGTGGGTCGTGATCGCCGCGCCGGAGGGCGTGGCCGGTCTGCTCCGGCGCGATGGGCGATCGCTGTGCTTCGGCGCGATCAGCGCGTTGGTGTGGAGCGTCGCGGTCATCGTGCCGGTCGAAGCGCTCTATGCGGGACGAATCGACGTGCGTGCGTGGCTCATCGCATTGCCGTGCGCCTTGCTGGGTCTCTGGCTCGCGCGACGCACGAGGGCCGCGCGATGAACGCCGCGCTCGAACTGCACGGCGTGACCAAACGCTTCGGTGCGACGCGTGTGCTGCGCGGCGTCGATCTGCACGTTGCAGAGGGCGAACGGCATGCGCTCATCGGACCGAACGGTGCGGGCAAGTCCACGCTCTTCGATCTGATCTCGGGACGTGCGCGACCCGACGACGGGCGCATCGTCGCGAAGGGAATCGACATCACGGGCAAGCCGCCGCAGCGTGTCTCCCGAACGCTCGCGCGCAGCTTCCAGACGACGAGCGTGTTCGGCGGTTTGTCCGTGCTCGACAATCTGCATTGCGCGGCGCTGGGCGCGTCGTCATCGCGCTTTATCGACCGATGGCTGCCTTCGCGAAAAATCGATGCGCGCGCACACGCGATGCTCGATGCCATCGGCCTTGCCGAACGCGCGTACGAACTCGCCGCGCGGCTCACATACGCGGAGCAACGCGCGCTCGATCTCGGCATCGCGCTCGCAACCGACGCGCCGCTCATCCTGCTCGACGAACCCACCGCCGGCATGAATCGCGCGGAGGCCACGCGCGCGCTCGCGTTGATCCGGGCGACGACGCAAGGGCGCACACTGCTCGTGATCGAGCACGACATGGATGCGGTGTTCAGTCTCGCGGATCGCATCTCGGTGCTCGTCCAAGGGCGCGTGATCGCGACCGGCACGCCTGCCGCGATCCGTGCGAATCGTGATGTGCGGGAAGCGTATCTCGGCGGAGTCGCAACATGAACGCGCCATTGCGCATCGACAATTTGCGCGCGTGGTATGGCGCGGCGCAGGTGCTGCATGGGGTGAATCTGTGCATCGGCGAAGGGGAAGTGGTCGCGCTCGTCGGCCGTAACGGCTCGGGACGTTCGACGCTCGCGAAGGCCATCATGGGACTCGTGCGATGCGCGGGCGACATGCGTTATCGCGATGTTCAACTCGTCGGTTTGAGGCCGCATCGTATTGCGCGGCTCGGGATCGGTTACGTGCCCGAAACGCGTGACGTGTTTCCCGCGCTCACCGTGCGCGAAAACCTGTTGCTCGGCGAGAGGAAAGGCACGCGCTTTTCGCTGGGCGACGCGTATCGGTTGTTTCCTGTGCTCGAAGAACGCGCGTCGGTGAAAGCGGGGGCGTTATCGGGCGGCGAACAGCAGATGCTCGCGCTGGCACGTACGTTGACGGGCGATCCGTCGCTCGTCGTCATCGACGAACCCGGCGAAGGGCTCGCGCCGCAAGTGCTCGCGCAAGTGGCCGGATGCCTCGCGATGTTGCGCGAACGCGGGGTCGCGATGCTGCTGATCGAAGAGCGATTGACGATCGCGAGCATGCTCGACGCGCGCGTCGCGGTGATGGGGCATGGGGCGATTCAGTTCGATGGCGCGATCGAGGTGCTCGTGGCGAGCGAGCATGTTATGCGGGATTGGGTTTCGATAGGGTAGAGCGTCGTTGCTTGACGTGCTTCGGTTTTTCGCCGGATCCCGTTTTCGCGTTGGTTTATTAGCACTGCCCCTGTGCGGGGCGGCAGTCACTTTCTTTGCTGCTGCAAAGAAAGTAACCAAAGAAAGCAGCTCGTTGAGGCCCGCGGTCACACGCAGTTTGGCCATGCTTGCCAGCCCGCGGCGGCACTCGCCTAAGTGTCGCCCTCGAAGGCCCAATCGGGCTTGGCTCGCGCACAGTCTGTCGTCTCGCACTGCTTCACTGACTGGTTCAGCACCAAATGGCTCCGGCCCGCTTCGCGGCCGACGGGTCAATCGGGTCCGCACATGCTCTCGTGCTAACGCGGCCATCTCACTGCATTCGCATTCCACTGGTTTCCCTTGCATACCCAACGGCAGCGCGTAGCGCTGTGCCGGAGCTATTTAGTGCTGAACCAGTGCGCTTAAACATTTGGCTCGTCAGACCGTGCGCGGTCCAAGCCCTTATCTGCTTGCGGGGGCACTCGCTACAGCCGGGCCATTCAGCCAATCGTCTGTGCCGCGGCCGGCGTGAAGTGCTTAGGCTGGGGAAAGCTGTTTCTTTGGTTACTTTCTTTGCAGCAGCAAAGAAAGTGACCCCCGCCCCGGGGAGGGGCAGTGCTAATAGACCGACGCGAAAACGGGATCCGGCAAAAAACCCGTCCCGCGTCCAACGCCATCGGCTAGCTCGAAGCCTTGCTATCCCTCTCCACGATCCACTCATGCTTCGGATCGTTCTTGAAGTGCCACGTGCGTTTGCTTCCCGCCATCACGTTGAGATAGTAGTTGTCGTATCCATAAGGCACGACCACCGGATGATACCCACGCGGCACCATCACGACATCGTGATTCTCGACGGCCATCGTTTCGTCGAGGTCGCGCTCGTCGGTATAGACGCGCTGAAACGCAAACCCTTGCGGCGGATTCAGCCGATGGTAGTACGTCTCTTCGAGCGAACTCTCGACGGGCACATTGTCCTGATCGTGCTTGTGCGGCGGATAGCTCGATGCGTGTCCGCCCGGCGTGCGCACTTCGACCACGAGCAACGACTCGGCCGCTTCCGTTTGCGGAAGAATGTCGCACACGTAGCGCGTATTGGCGTTCCTGCCGCGCGTCGAGCGCTTCATCTGCGACGGCTCGATCAGCCGCGGCGGAAGATCGCCCTTGGCGGGTGCGCTCGCGACGCCGATTTCCGCATCGCGCTCCGCACGCACGATCGCCGCGAGCTTGGGCGGCACATAGACCGCATACGGTGCGGCGTCCTCGAACACGCTGTCGCGCGAGCCGATCGACTGATAATGCTCGTCGCCCGCTTCGACGCTCACTGTGCCCGTCAGCACGACGATGCAGCTCTCGCGATCGGCGTCGTACACATGCACGACATCGCCCGCGTTCAGGCGATACGCCGCGAAGCCGACATGCTTCCAGCCCGCGGAATCGGGCGTGACGCGCGCGATAGTTTGTCCTTCGCGCGATGCTTTGACCAGCAGGCTCATGCTGCCTCCTTGAATGTTCCATCGACGAGCGCGCGCAGCGTGCGATAGCCCTTGTCGGCATACGCATAGCTCGGAGAGATCACCGGATCCTGTTCCGCTTCGACGACGAGCCAGCCGTCGTAATCATGTTTCGCGAGACACGCGATGATGCCCGGATAGTCCACGCAGCCATCGCCGGGCACGGAGAACGCACCGTTGATGACCGCATCGAGAAAACTCCAGTTGCGATTGCGCGCGAGCTTCACGATGTCCTGCCGCACGTCCTTGCAATGCACATGACACACGCGGGCGATGTGCTTTTGCAGCACGCTCAGGGCATCGCCGCCCGCGAACGTGATGTGCCCCGCGTCGAACAGCAGACCGACTGCATCGTTTGTCAGGGCCATGAGGCGATCGACATCCGCGGGCGTTTCGACATACGCGCCCATGTGATGATGATAGGCGACGCGCACGCCGCGCGTGAGCGTGAATTCGGCGAAGCGGTTCAGGCGCTCGGCGTATTCGTTCCACTGCGCATCGGAGAAGAAGCGCGGACGTTGATAGAGCGGCCGCGGCGCGCCCTGGATCGAATGCGCTACCTCGCCGTAGACCATCACGGTCGCGCCGTTCTTCGCGAGCAGATCGAGATGCGGGCCGACGGCTTCGATTTCCTCTTGGGCGCTGCGCTCCGCGAGCCTGCCGGAGTACCAGCCGGACACGAGCGCGAGATCGTATTGGGCTAGCAGCGATTTGAGCGCCTGCGGTTCGCGGGGGAACTTGTTGCCGAGCTCGAATCCCTCGTAGCCGATTTTTTTGCCTTCGGTCAAGGCGGTGGACAGTGGGGTCTCGCCGCCGAGCGAGGGCAAGTCGTCGTTCATCCACGACAGGGGGTTGATGCCGATGCGGACGTTTAATGCCATGGTTTTGTCCTTGTGGTTTTGATGGTGCTTCGCGTTTTGTTTCGCCGGATCCCGATTACTTTTTGGTTTATTAGCGTTGCCCCTGTGCGGGGCGGCAGTCACTTTCTTTGCTGCTGCAAAGAAAGTAACCAAAGAAACAGCTATCCCCAGCCTAAGCACTTCACACCGGCCGCGGCACAGGCGATTGGCCTAATGGCCCGGCAGTAGCGAGTGCCCCCACAAGCAGACAAGGGCTTGGACCGCGCACGGTCTGACACCTCGCACCACACAAGAAACTGGTTCAGCACCAAATAGCTCCGGCCCGCTTCGCGGCCGATGGGTCAATCGGGTCGGCGCAGACCTTCTTGCTAAAGCCGCCATCTCATGCACTGCACATGCGCTCCGTTGGTTTCCCTCGCATACCCAACGGCAGCGCGCAGCGCTGTGCCGAAACTATCTGGTGCTGAACCAGCGCCCTAAAACAACTAGCTCGTCAGACCGTGCGCGATCCAAGCCCGATTGGGCCTGTGGGGGCGACACTTAGGCGTGTGCCATTGGCGGCTGGCAAGCATGGCTAACGTGCGTGTGACCGCGGGCTTAAACGAGCTGCTTTCTTTGGTTACTTTCTTTGCAGCAGCAAAGAAAGTGACCCCCGCCCCGGGGAGGGGCAGTGCTAATAAACCGACACGAACACAGGATTCCACGACAAAAACCCCCCCTAAAACCCCCGAGCCTTGACCGCCCGCTCATAACCCTCCCGAGCAACGACCACCGCAGCGCGATCAGAAACCTCGGGCACGGCGACTTCCCACCACCATCCACCTTCCTCGGTAGGCCGAGCCGGATCGGTATCGATAGAAATCAGATAACTTCGATCCGCCGCCCGCGCGCGCTTCATCGCCGCTTGCAGTTCATCGATACCAGCCACATGCTCCGACAACGCCCCAAGCGCCCGCGCATGCATCGCGAAATCGATCTCCGGCGCCCCGAGCGCGCCTTGCTTGCAATCATCGATAAGGTTGTTGAACGGCGCCCCCCCGCAAGCCTGCTGCAATCGATTGATGCAACCGAACCCGCGATTGTCGAGCAGCACCACAATCAACTTCGCGCCGAGCATCACGGAACTGGCGAGTTCGCTATTCATCATCAGATAGCTGCCGTCGCCGACGATCACGATCACCTCACGTTCCGGCCGCGCGAGCTTCACGCCGAGACCGCCCGCTATTTCATAGCCCATGCACGAATAACCGTATTCGACGTGATAGCCGCCCGGCTTACCGGTGCGCCAGAGCTTCTGCAAATCCGCAGGCAAGGTGCCGGCCGCACACACGACGATGTCGTTCGCAGGCGATTCATCGTCCGAGCGCTGCACCGCGCCGATGACATCGGCTTCCCGCGGCAACGAGCCATCCGCGACAGGCGTGTTCGTCACATGCGCGACGGTCTCGCGCCATTCGTTCGCGAGCCGGTGCGCCCGCGTCGTCCATTGCGGCGATGCGCGCCAGTCGCCGAGCGCGGCCGACAGCGCATCGAGCGCGACGCGCGCATCCGCCTGCACAGCGACAGCGTTCTGCTTCAGCGCATCGAACGGATTCGCATTGATCGCGACGAGCCGCGCTTGCGTAAAGAGCGTGTTCGATCCGGTCGTGAAGTCCTGCAGGCGCGTGCCGACGGCGAGCACGCAATCGCTCGCATGCGCGAGTTCGTTCGCCGCCGACCCGCCCGTCACGCCGATGCCGCCCGCATTCAACGCATCGTCCCACGCAAGCGCGCCTTTGCCCGCCTGCGTCTCCGCGACCGGAACGCCGTGCTTGTGCGCGAACGCGCGCAAGGCATCGGTCGCGAGTCCGTAGAGCACGCCGCCGCCCGATACGATCATCGGTTCACGTGCTTCACGCAGCATCGCGGCGGCACGTTCGATCTCGCGCGGAATGGGCGCGGGCGCATGAAACTCGACCACCGGCGGCTCGAAGAACGAAGCAGGGTAGTCATACGCCATCGCCTGCACGTCCTGCGGCAGCGCGAGCGTGACCGGGCCGCACAGCGCCGCATCGGTGAGCACGCGAATCGCGCGCGGCAATGCGCTCAGCAACTGCGCGGGATGCACGATGCGATCGAAGTATCGCGACACCGCTTTCAGTGCATCGTTCGCGGACACGCCACCGTCATGACCGTCTTCGACCTGCTGGAGCACCGGGTCCGGCGCGCGCGACACGAAGATATCGCCCGGCAGCAAAAGAACCGGCAGCCGGTTCACATGCGCGAGCGCGGCGGCCGTCACGAGATTGGTCGCGCCCGGTCCGATGGACGTCGTCACCGCCATCATGCGACGGCGCATGTGCGCCTTCGCATAAGCGATCGCGCTATGCGCCATCGCCTGCTCGTTGTGCGCGCGATACGTCGGCAATTCATCGCGATGCCGATACAGCGCCTCGCCGATGCCCGCGACATTGCCGTGCCCGAAGATCGCGAACACGCCGCCGAAAAGCGCTTCGCCATGTTCGGTGCGAAGCGCCGCGAGATAGCGCACGACGGCCTGCGCGGCGGTCAGTCGAATGGTGTTGTTCACGGCAGTTTCAGTTTGCGTAGCACGCTGGTTCATGCGGCTTGCTCCTGTTTGATCCGATGGTCTTCGACATGCGACGCCGCACGCGCATCGCGCCATGCACCGATCAGCGCTTCGAACGTGCGGCGCACACGCGCAATCAATTCGCGGTCGTCGATCTCGTTCGCGAGCCACGCATGGCTCGGCTCATGAAAGATCGTGCGTCCGACGGTGAAGCCCTTGCAGGTCTTCGACGATGCCGCCGCCCTGAAGCCATCGCGCAACTGATCGACAGCCGCCGAGAGCCCGAGCAGCACGACGCCCCGGCAATACGGATCGCGTTCGGCGATGAGCGCATCGATCGCCTGCCATTGCTTCGCGCTCATCGGTTCGAGCTTCCACCATTCCGGATAGATGCCGAGGTTGTAGAGACGCTTCAACGCGCGATACACGGTGTCGTCTTCCACAGGCGGACCGTTCTTCGGCACGATCACTTCGAGCAGCAGTTCGTTGCCGCTTTCCTGCACGGCATCGTAGAGCGCGCGAATCTGTGCTTCCTGTTCGAGCCGCACGTCATGCGGATGATCGGGGTGATACTGCACGAGACACTTCGCGACCTGCTCGCGCGGCCATTGAACGAGCGTCGTGCCGATCGAGCGGCCGTGATCGAACACGAGCGGCATCGAGCCCGGCAATTCGACGGGACGTCCGACCCACCAGCCGCGCCCGGTCGCCGCGTTCAGCGCATCCTGCCCGTAGCGATCGTCGATCAGAACGCCGATGCGTCCTTCGAGCCCGAGTTCCTTTTCCGTCTGCGCGACGGCATCGACGAACAGGTTCTTCAATGTCGCGATGCGCGTTTCGCTCGCGCCCGTCTGCTGCGCCAGATCGAAGAACTGGTTGCGATGATCGAACGCGAAGCCGAGCACTTCATCCCATTGCCTGCGCTTCGGACTCACGCGATGCAGCCGCGCCAAGGTCGCATCGCGGTCCGGTCGGCGCATGCGCACGGGATCGTCCTTGGCCGCGGCGAGAAAGTAGTCGAGTTCGGCGGGCGTGGGCATCGCGGGTGCGCAGCCGTGACGCGACACAACGAGCGCGCCGCATGCATTGGCCGTGCGCGCGCAGGCTTCGAGCGGCTCGTCGCGCAGCCAGCCCGAGAGGAAGCCGGACGCGAACGCATCGCCCGCGCCGAGCACGTTGAGCACTTCGACCTCGACGCCGCCGTGTATCGGCGCATCGTCGATGGAAGCGGGCACGTCGCCCTCGATGATCGAGCAGCCGAGCGGCCCGCGCTTCACGACGAGGGTCGCGCTCGTGACGCTGCGGACCATCGCGAGCGCATCGGTCAGACGGTCCTTGCCGCCCGCGATGCGAAACTCTTCTTCGGTGCCGATCACGAGATCGATCAGCGGCAGGATGCGCTGCAGATGCGCGGTGACGCTTTCATTCGCGATGAAGCGCGTCTCGCCATCGGCCTTGCCCGTGAGGCCCCACAGCACCGGCCGATAGTCGATGTCGAGAATCGTGCGCACGTCGTTGCGGCGCGCATATTCGAGCGCGCGGCGGCTCGTGCGGTTCACCTGTTCGGTGGAGAAGTGCGTGCCCGTAATGAGCAACGCTTTCGACGACGCGATATACGCTTCATCGAAGTCGGCTTCATCGACGGCCATGTCCGCGCAGTTCTCGCGATAGAACACGAGCGGGAATGTGTCGCGGTCTTCGAGGCCGAGCAGCACGAGCGCGGTGAGCCGTTCAGGATCGATGCGCACATGGCTCACATCGCAGCCTTCGCGTTCGAGCGTCTCGGTGAGAAAGCGCCCCATGTGATCGTTGCCGACGCGGGCGAGCATCGACGAATCGAGACCGAGCCGCGCGCAGCCGAACGCGATGTTCGCGGACGAGCCGCCGAGATATTTCGCGAACGTCGATACGTCTTCGAGACGCGCGCCGACCTGCTGCGCATAGAGATCGACGGCGAGGCGTCCGAGGCACACGATATCGCGCGTGCGATCCGGCGCAAAGCGAGAAGTATTTTGTGTTGGCATGGTTTCCATGTCCTCAGATCGTCGCGCCTTCGAGTTCGGTCATCATCTGCTGCATTTCGGCGCCGCCCGCCATCATGTCGAGCACTTCGTTCTTGCTGATGGTGTCCTTCGTATAGGTGCCCATCGAGCGGCCGCGATTGAGCAGCGTGAACGAATCGCCGATCGGATATGCGTGATGGACGTTGTGCGTGATGAAGATCACCGAGATGCCTTTCTCGCGCGCCTTGTGAATCAGCTTCAGCACGTTGAAGCTCTGCTTCACGCCGAGCGCGGCGGTCGGTTCGTCGAGGATCAGCACGCGTGCGCCGAAGTGGATCGCACGGGCGATCGCGAGACATTGCTTCTCGCCACCGGACATCGTGCCGATAGGCTGATGCGGATCGCGCACGTTGATGCCCATTTCCGCGAGCTTGGCGCGCGAGGTTTCGGCGGCGAGGTCGAGGTCCATCACGTTGAACATGCCGAAGCGCTTCTTCTGCGGCTCGCGTCCCATGAAGAAGTTACGCGCGACGGAAAGAAGCGGCACGAGCGCGAGATCCTGATACACCGTCGCGATGCCGAGATCGAGCGCTTCCTTCGGCGAATCGAAATGGACCGGCTTGCCATCGACCAGATAATCGCCGGAAGAGGGCGTATGGACGCCTGCCAGCGTCTTGATGAGCGTGGACTTGCCCGCGCCGTTATCGCCGAGCAGGCAATGCACTTCGCCGCGTTTGAGCCGCAACGTGACGCCGTTGAGCGCGATCACCTTGCCGAAAAACTTGCTGACGTTCTCGAGTGCGAGGATGTTGTCGTCGTTCATGTCGGTTCTCCTCTTATTGAGCCTGCGAGACGCGGCGGCGCACGTAGTGATTGAAGAGCACGGCGATGAGCAGCATCACGCCGAGGAACACGCGGAACCAGTCCGAGCTCACGTTCGTATAGGTGATGCCGATCTGCACGACACCGAAGATCAGCGCGCCGAAGCATGCGCCGACCACCGAGCCGTAACCGCCCGTCAGCAACGTGCCGCCGATGACCGCCGCGATGATCGCCTCGAATTCCTTTTGCAGGCCGCGATCCGCTGCTGCCGAACCGATATCGCACACTTGCAGCACGGCGAACAGGCACGAGCAGAATGCGGTCAGCACGAAGAGCGAAATCTTCACGCGCTTCACCGGCACGCCGACATTCTTCGCGGCGTTCGCATCGCCGCCGACCGCGAGAATCCAGTTGCCGTAGCGCGTCTTGGCGAGCACGAACGCGCCGATCGCCGCGAGCACGAGCCACCAGATGATGACCTTCGGAATGCCCGGCACGAGCGGCTCGCCGCTATCGAGCAGCTTGCCGATGCCCATGTGCGCGAGCCAGGTGAACACGCCGTGCAAGGCGACGCCGTGAAAGAGCGTATTGGCGATCGGATCGGCCTGGGCGAGATCGCCCACGCCGGAGATGATGGTGCGATCCGCGAACATGATCGACAGCGCGAGCGTGAGGCCCCGCAGGATGAACAGGAACGCGAGCGTGACGATGAACGAGGGCAGGCGCGTCTTCATCACGAGATAGCCGTTCAGTGCGCCGAGCAGCATCGACATCAGGAACGCGAAGAGAATGGACAGCGATAGCGGCCAGTGGAAGTAGACCGAGGGCAACGCGACCATCATGCCGGCGAAGCCGATCATCGAACCGATGGACAGGTCGAACTCGCCCGCGATCATCAGAAGACACGCGCCGACCGCGAGCAGGCCGAGATAGGCGGCGACCTGCGACCAGTTCATCACGCCGTCGAGGTTGAACATGCCGGACGAGCCCGCGCCGAACCCGAACACGATGAACACGAGCACCGTGCCCGAAATCGCCGCGAATTCCGGGCGATTCAGCAAGTGACCGAACCACGATTGCTGGCGTACGCGCTCATCCGATGGCTTGGCCTTGTCGGGTGTTTCAGCGTCGTCCTGCTGAGCGTTCACGTGAGGAGGGTAATGCTTGCCGGCTACGCCCATGATGGCTCCTTGAGACTCGATACGATGCAGTACGGATGTGCGTGCCCCCGCCGCGTCCCGCAAGGGAACGCGACAGAAGCATGAGACATCGATGAAAGCGGGCGGCGCTAAGGAAGCCGCCCAAAGAAGGTCAGCTTGCGATCAACGATATTGACCGGCGTACTTCACGACCTTGTCGAGATTTTCTTTAGTGATGAAGCCCGGTCCCGAACGAATGTTCTTGGGGCCGTACGACGGTTGCAGTCCGTAGGTTTCGAGGCGCGCCTTGAATTTCGGATTCGCTTCGAGAATCTGGCGGATCTTCGCCGGATCGGTGGTGTGTTCCTTATGCACGATCGCGAGCACCGCCACCGGGATATAGCCTTGCAAGTACGGCTGCTGATCGATCGCGAACTTGATCGTGCCGTCCTTGATCCCCTTCGCGATGTCGTCGGAGAAGTCGAAGGTCACGAAATAGATCTTGTTTTGCAGGCCCATTTGCGTGACGGCCTTGAGCGTCGCGGATGCGGGCGTCGGTCCGAGCGTGAGGATCGCGCCCGTGTCCGGATGGTTGCGCAGATACGCCGATACCTTCGACTGAATCTCGGTCGGATCTTGTCCCGAATCGATCGTCGAGGCCTTGTAGTCGATGCCGAGCGCGTCCGCGAAGCCCTTGCAGCGATCGAACGAAACGGTATTCGTCGCGATGTGGTTCACGCACAGGAACGACTTCACGCCCGCGGCCTTTGCCTTTTCGCCCGCCGCCTTGCCGGCCACATATTCCGGCTGGCCGACGTGCATGATCGCGCCCAGTTGCGCGCTCTGTTCTTCCGTGCCCGAGTTGATCGTCACGAGCGGAATCTTCTTCGCGGTGACCTTGTTGATCGAACTCTTCAGCACGTCGAAGTCGGCGATGGTGGTGATGACGCCGTCGTAGTTGCGCGCGGCCGCCTGCTCGATCAGACGCGACATGTCCGCGATATCGCCGTTCGGCGGATTGCGGTAGTCCGTCTGCACGTTGAAGTCTTCGTCAGCCTGCTTGATCGCGTTCTTGATGGTGTTCCACCAGGAATCGGAATCCGGCGCGTGGCTGATCAGCACGAACTTCGCGTCGGGCGCCGCCTGAGCGGGACTCGCCGCCATCAACGTTGCGCTGCACAACGCAGCAGCAGCCGCCAGCGCGCGCAGCGCGGCCCGACCGTTGCAAATGGTCATTGTCTCCACCTATCTCGGTTGTTGTTTGGTGTGATGTTTTCGCGAGCCGACCGTTTGATGTGCCGTGCTCAGGACCAAGAGTAGGTCAGTTTTCGGCGACCTGCAACAGAAATTTCATTGGTTCGGCAAATGGAAAATACATTCCAATTTGCTTGCCGCCTTCCTATAATCGGTTCTACGACGAACATCGAAAGAGCCTGTGATGGATGACGCCAGCACCGACGTACAAAGCGTCGACGAACTCATGCAGCGGATCACCGACGCGTACGACTCGCTGCCGCGTCAGCTGAAGAGTGTCGCGACCTACATCGAGCAGCATCGCCAGAGTGTGATGATGGATCGCACGAGCGATATCGCCAGTGCGTGCGGCGTGCATGCGTCGGCGGTCGTGCGTTTCGCGCAGCGCTTCGGCTTTTCCGGCTTCTCCGACCTGCAGGCCGTGTTCAGGCAGGCATACACGGGCGCGGGCGGCTCGCAGCAGAGCTATCAGCAGCGCATACGCAAGCTCATCGACGAGAAGGCGGGCGAGGCGTCGGGACTGTCGGTGGCGCGCGAGTTCATCGCGGCGAGCCGCACGGGTCTCGACGAACTCGAAGCCGGCCTCGACGACGCGCAGTTCGAAGCCGCCGTCGACATGCTCTCGCAAGCGGAGAACATCTATGTGATAGGCGTGCGCCGCTCGTTCGCGGTGGCGAGCTACATCGTCTATGCATTGCAGCACACGAAGAAGCGCGTGCATCTGATTTCGGGCTTCGGCGGCATGTTCCGCGAGCAGGTCCGCAGCGTGAAGAAGGGGGACGTGGTGGTCGCGATCAGCTTCGCGCCCTACGGCAAGGAGACGCAATATTGCGTGCGCGCCGCGCAGCATCACGGCGCGGCGACCCTCGTCATCACCGATAGCCAGCTTTCGCCGCTCGCGCGTCACGCGAGCGCGAGTCTGCTCGTGAAGGAGGGCAGCGCGTTCGCGTTCCGTTCGCTCACGAGCACCATTTGCCTGTGCCAGGCGTTGTTCATCGCGCTCGCGTACCGGCTGGAGTTGAACGTCGAGGAATCCAAGGAGACAGGTGGCTATGACGATTGATGTGGCGGTGTTTGGGGCAGGGCGCATCGGCAAGATTCACGCGGCCAATCTCGCGCGGCAGCCGGGCGTGCGTTTGAAATACGTCGTCGATGTGAATCGTGACGCGGCGTCCGCGCTGGCTGCCTTGCATGGAGCACAGGTCGCCGATGTCGATGGCGCAATGGGCGACGCTTCCGTCGGCGCGACCGTCGTGTGTTCGAGCACGGATACGCATGCGGATCTGATTCTCGCGTCGGCGGCGCAGAAGAAGCATGTGTTCTGCGAGAAGCCTGTCGATCTCACGATCGAGCGCGCGCGTGCGTGCGCCGATGCGGTCGCGAAAGCGGGCGTCGTCTGCATGATCGGGTTCCAGCGCCGCTTCGATCCGACTTTCTCGGCGGTGAAGGCGCGCATCGATGCGGGCGAGATCGGCGATCCGGAAATGCTGATCGTCACGAGCCGCGATCCGGGCGCGCCGCCGGTCGAGTACATCAAGCATTCGGGCGGCATCTTCAAGGACATGCTGATCCACGATTTCGATATCTTCCGCTGGATTCTCGACGACGAAGCCGACACGCTGCACGCGACGGGCAGTTGCCTGAGCGATCCGGCCATCGCCGATGCGGGCGATATCGATTCGACCGCGGTGACGATCCGCACGAAGCGTGGCCGTCTGTGCCAGATCAATACGGCGCGGCGTGCGGCGTATGGCTACGATCAGCGCTTCGAACTGCTCGGCAGCGCCGGCATGCTGCAGGCGGGCAACGTGCGGCCGACCGAAGTCACCGCCTACACGGCGACGGCCGTGTCGAGCGACAAGCCCGAGGCGTTCTTCCTCGAACGTTATCGCGCGGCGTACGCGGCGGAAATCGCGCATTTCTTCGATGCGGTCGAGAACGGCAAGCCGGTGCGTACCACGGTCGCGGACGGTCTGAAGGCGCTGGAACTCGCCGAAGCCGCGACGCTGTCGTGGCGCGAGAAGCGCATCGTGACGCTCGGGGAGAAGGTCGCATGAAATCGCTGCGCTTCGGTATTGTCGGATTGGGGCGGCTCGGGCGCCGGCATGCGGAAAATCTCGCGTGGCACGTGCCGGGCGCGCAACTCGTCGCGGCGTGCAGTCCGGTGGAGGAAGAGCGTGCATGGGCTGAGCAGTCGCTGCCCGAGCTTTCGCTTCATGCCGATTACGACGAACTGCTCGCGGACGCTTCCATCGACGCCGTGTGGCTCGTCACGCCCACGTCGCTGCATGCCCGGCAGATCATCGCCGCATTGCGCGCGGGCAAGCACGTGTTCTGCGAGAAGCCGCTGTCGCTCGATCTCGCCGAATGCGATGCCGTGCTCGAAGAACATGCGCGTCATCCGCATCTGCAGGTGATGATCGGCTTCGTGCGACGTTTCGATGCGAGTTATCGCGATGCGTTCGATGGCGTCACGAAAGGCGCGATCGGCCGGCCCTTCATGGTGCGCTCGCAGACCTGCGACAAGAACGATCCGGATGGCTTCTTCGTGCGATTCGCGCCGACATCGGGCGGGCTTTTTCTCGATTGCAGCGTGCATGACATCGATCTTGCGCGCTGGCTGCTCGGCAATCCGCGCGCCAAACGGGTGTATGCGAGCGGCACCATCGCGATTCACGAGGGCTTGCGCGAGTGCGGCGATATCGACAACGGCGTGGGCACGATCGAGTTCGAGGACGGGCGGCTCGCGGTGTTGTACGCATCGCGCACGATGGCGCATGGGCACGACACGCAGACGGAAGTGATCGGCACGGCGGGCGCGCTCTCGGTGGGACGCAATCCGAGGGCGAACCGCGTCGAGATCGCGGATGCGCACGGCATGCGCAACGCGTGTACGCCGACGTTCTTTGAGCGCTTCGAGGATGCGTTTTTGCGCGAGGCGCAGGCGTTCGTGGCGTTGCTCAGGGACGGGAAGCCGACTGGGCTCACGCTGGAGGATGCGAGGGAGGCGACGCGGATCGGGATCGCGATGCGCGAGGCTTATGAGAGTGGAAGGGCGGTGGAGTTGTGAACCCTGCGTTAAAATCGAACCTTCACCGAGCGCTCACCCCCCAGGCAAAGAAAGGTTCAATCGCGATGGAAGTTCACAAGGAAGTCGACGCGCGCGGGCTCAACTGTCCGTTGCCGATTCTGCGGGCAAAGAAGGCGCTCGCCGACATGACGAGCGGTCAGATTCTGAAGGTGCTCGCCACCGATCCGGGATCGCAGCGCGATTTCGCGGCGTTCGCCAAGCAGACCGGCAACGAGATCGTCGAATCGACGTCGCAGGACAAGACGTTCATCTTTCTGATGCGCCGTCGTTAAAGCGGACAAGCAGGCGCACAAAAACAAAATGCCCGTCACGCAGGTGACGGGCATTTTTTTCAGGCGAACCAGCCAGCTAGCTAGCCAGCGCGGCTTCAGCCTTCGAGAATCGGCGCGCGATTGCGCAAATATTCCTCGAAGTCCGCCTTCACTTCCGGATGACGCAGCGCGAATTCCACCGTGGCCTTGAGATAGCCCAGCTTGCTGCCGCAGTCGAAACGGGTGCCGTGGTACTTGTACGCGAGCACTTGCTCGTCCGACAGCAGCGATTGAATCGCGTCCGTCAGTTGCAGTTCGCCGCCCGCGCCCGGCTTCAGCGCGCGGATGTGATCGAAGACGCGCGGCTTGAGCACGTAACGGCCGACCACGCCCAGATTCGACGGCGCCACAGCCGGTTCCGGCTTCTCGACGATGCCCGACAGCTTGAAGATGTTGTCTTCCCACTCCTTGCCGTCGATGACGCCGTAGGACTTCGAATCCTGCGCCGGGATTTCTTCGACGCCGATCACCGAGCTGTGATAGTGATCGAATACTTCGATCATCTGCGACATCACGGGCGGCTTGCCGTACAGCAAATCGTCCGCGAGGATCACGGCGAACGGGTTATCGCCGACGAGCTTTTCCGCGCACAGCACCGCGTGGCCGAGACCGAGCGCTTCGGCCTGACGCACATAGAAGCAGTCCACGTGGCTCGGCTTGATGCTGCGCACGAGTTCGAGCAGCTTGTCCTTGCCGCGCGCTTCGAGTTCCGCTTCGATCTCGTACGACTTGTCGAAGTGATCTTCGATGGCGCGCTTGCTGCGACCGGTCACGAAGATCATTTCGGTGATGCCGGCGGCCATCGCTTCTTCGACCGCGTACTGAATCAGCGGCTTGTCCACGACTGGCAGCATTTCCTTCGGGCTTGCCTTGGTCGCGGGTAGGAACCGCGTGCCCAGACCTGCGACGGGGAAAACCGCTTTGGTAACTTTTAGCATGTGATGACCCTGATCCTCTTAATTCATTGAAACGTCGAGACAACCGGAACGGATCGATAAATGATTCGAACCCCCAATTCAAGCCGGCAGACGCAATAATTGGGCCTGAAGTTTCTCGATGGTGGTTCCGTATTCTGCCAGCCTTTTGCGCTCCTGTTCAACGACAGCCGCCGGCGCTTTTGCAACAAAGCTTTCATTACCGAGCTTCGCGTTACATTTTGCGATCTCGGCAGTCAGACGGTCCACTTCCTTCGTGAGACGCTCGCGCTCCGCGGCGACATCGATCTCGACCTTCAGCACGAGCTTGCTCGTGCCGACGATCGCGACCGGCGCGCCGTGGGCTTCCTTGTCGAGAGCGGCTTCGTCGTCGATGATCTTCACTTCGGAAAGACGCGCGAGGGCGGCGATATACGGCGCGAACGCGGAGAGGCGCGCCGCGTCGCCGTGCGCGAGCAACGGCACCTTCACCGCGGGCGACAGATTCATTTCGCCACGCAGATTACGACATGCATCGATGACAGTCTTCAGTTCGGCGGCCCACTGTTCTGCGGATTCGTCGATTTTTTTCTGCGCGGCGCGCGGGTAGGGCTGCGTCATGATCGACACTTCGCCTTCCTTCGCACCCGACGGGAACGCGTCCGTCAGCGGGGCGACCTTCTGCCACAACGCCTCGGTGATGAACGGAATGATCGGATGCGCGAGGCGCAGCACCGTTTCCAGCACGCGCAACAGCGTGCGGCGCGTCGCGGTCTGCTGCTCCGGCGTGCCCGTCTGAATCTGCACCTTCGCGAGTTCGAGATACCAGTCGCAGTATTCGTCCCACACGAACTTGTAGATCGCGCTCGCGACGTTGTCGAATCGATAGTCCGCGAAGCCTTTCTCGACTTCCGCTTCCACGCGCTGGAGCAGCGACACGATCCAGAAATCGGCCTGCGAGTAATCCGTGTAGCCGCCCGGACCGCAATCGCCCGGCTTGCACGCGCCCGGATTCGCGAAACCGCAATCGTGACCCTCGCAGTTCATCAGCACGAAGCGCGTGGCGTTCCACAGCTTGTTGCAGAAGTTGCGATAGCCCTCGCAGCGCGCGAGGTCGAAGTTCACGTTGCGGCCGAGCGTAGCCATCGACGCCATCGTGAAGCGCAGCGCGTCCGTGCCGAACGACGGAATGCCTTCGGGGAACTCCTTGCGCGTCTTTTTCTCGATCTGCGCGGCGGCCTTCGGGTTCATGAGGCCCGTCGTGCGTTTCGCGACGAGCGCTTCGAGATCGATGCCGTCCACGATGTCGATCGGGTCGAGCGTGTTGCCCTTGCTCTTCGACATCTTCTGACCTTCGGCGTCGCGCACGAGGCCGTGCACATAGACGGTGTCGAACGGCACCTTTCCGGTGAAATGCGTGGTCATCATCACCATTCTGGCGACCCAGAAAAAGATGATGTCGAAGCCCGTCACGAGCACGGAAGAAGGCAGGAATGCGTCAAGTTCCTTCGTCTCGTTCGGCCAGCCGAGCGACGAGAACGGCACGAGCGCGGACGAGAACCATGTGTCGAGCACGTCTTCATCGCGCTTGAGCGAGCCTTTGTAGCCTTGCGCGTCGGCATCGGCGCGGGCTTCTTCTTCGGTCTTCGCGACGAAGATTTCGCCGTTCTCGCCGTACCACGCGGGAATCTGATGCCCCCACCACAACTGACGCGAGATGCACCAGTCCTGGATGTTTTCGAGCCACTGATAGTACGTGGTGGTCCAGTTCTCCGGCACGAACTTGATCTGGCCGCTGCGCACGACATCGAGCGACGTTTCCGTGATCGACTTGCCCGGATTGAACGTGCCTTCGGGCGCGGCCTTGGTCATCGCGACGAACCACTGGTCCGTGAGCATCGGCTCGATCACGACCTGCGTGCGATCGCCGCGCGGCACCATCAGCTTGTGCGGCTTGACGGATTCGAGCAGGCCGAGCGCTTCGAGATCCTTCACGACTTCCTTGCGCGCGTCGAAGCGGTCCATGCCGCGATACTTTTCGGGCGCGTTGTCGTTGATCTTCGCGTCGAGCGTGAGAATCTCGATCTGCGGCAGCTTGTGGCGCTGGCCGACGGCGTAGTCGTTGAAATCGTGCGCGGGCGTGACCTTCACGACGCCGGTGCCGAATTCGCGATCGACGTATTCATCGGCGATGACCGGGATTTCGCGGTCGCACAGCGGCAGCACGACCGTCTTGCCGATCAGATGCCGATACCGCTCGTCTTCCGGATGCACCATCACGGCGACGTCGCCGAGCATGGTTTCGGGGCGCGTCGTCGCAACCGTGAGATGGCCCGATCCGTCCGGCAGCGGATACTGGATGTGCCACAGGCTGCCGTTCTCTTCCTCGCTCACGACTTCCAGATCCGACACGGCCGTGCCGAGCACCGGGTCCCAGTTCACGAGGCGCTTGCCGCGATAGATGAGCCCTTGTTTATAGAGCGTGACGAACACGTCGCGCACGGCGGCCGACATCTTGTCGTCCATCGTGAAGTATTCGCGCGACCAGTCGATCGAAGCGCCCAGGCGGCGCACCTGATTCGTGATCGTCGAGCCGGATTGCTGCTTCCACGCCCAGACGCGCTTCAGGAATTCCTCGCGGCCGAGGTCATGGCGCGAGACGCCTTGCGCATCGAGCTGGCGCTCCACGACGATCTGCGTCGCGATGCCCGCGTGGTCCGTGCCCGGCACCCACAGCGTGTTCTCGCCGAGCATGCGGTGATAGCGCGTGAGACCGTCCATGATGGTCTGATTGAACGCGTGCCCCATGTGCAGCGTGCCGGTGACGTTCGGGGGCGGCAACTGGATGGAGAAATTCTTCGCGCCCTCTTTGAACGTGGGAGCGGAAAGCCCGCGTTTTTCCCATTCCGGGCCCCATTGGGACTCGATGTTTTGAGGCTCGAAGCTCTTCGCAAGCGTGCTGTCGCTCATTGTGGAATCTGCCGAAAAATGCGTGAAAAAATGCGGGGGAATCCCCAATTATAAGGTTGCGCGCGCGACGTCGGACGAATTCGGCCCGTGGGCGCGCACCTCTGGCCGGCCGGCGACTCCATCGGCGCGGTCTTATAATGACCGGCCTGTCGCCAGAATTATTTCTGGCCCGCTCTCCTGCCGCTGCACTTTCCCATGCCCGACCTGCTCGCGAATCTGAACCCCGAACAACTCGCCGCCGTGACGCTGCCGAACGAGCCCGCGCTCATTCTCGCGGGCGCCGGCAGTGGCAAGACGCGCGTGCTCATTACGCGCATCGCATGGCTGATCCGGCAGGGCTATGCGTCGCCGCCGACCGTTTTGGCCGTCACCTTCACGAACAAGGCGGCGCGCGAAATGATGGCGCGCCTTTCCGCGCTCCTGCCGATCGACACGCGCGGCATGTGGATCGGCACCTTTCACGGCCTGTGCAACCGCATGCTGCGCGCGCATTACCGCGACGCCGGCCTGCCGCAGACCTTTCAGATCCTCGATACGGCCGATCAGCTCTCCGCCATCAAGCGTCTGATGAAGGGCCTGAACGTCGACGACGAAAAGTATCCGGCAAAGAACCTCCAGTACTTCATCAACAACGCGAAGGAGCAGGGCCTGCGTCCGAAAGACGTCGATGCCACCGACGCGTTCAATCGCAAGTTCGTCGAGCTTTACGAAGCCTACGATCAGCAATGCCAGCGCGAGGGCGTCGTCGATTTTCCGGAGTTGCTGCTGCGCTGCTACGAGCTGCTCGCGCACAATCCGCCGCTGCGCGCGCACTATCAGGCGCGCTTTCGCAACATTCTCGTCGACGAGTTTCAGGACACGAACAAGCTGCAATACGCATGGCTGAAACTGCTCGCGGGCGAGCACAACGCGATCTTCGCGGTCGGTGACGACGACCAGTCGATCTACGCGTTCCGTGGCGCGAACGTCGGCAACATGCACGACTTCGAGCGCGAGTTCCGCGTGCGCAATCTCATCAAGCTGGAGCAGAACTACCGCTCGCACGGCCATATTCTCGATACGGCGAACTACCTCATCGCGAACAACGCGCGGCGGCTCGGCAAGAATCTGCGCACCGACGCCGGCCACGGCGAGCCGGTGCGCGTCTACGAATCCGCGACGGATTCGCAGGAAGCGGGCTGGATCGTCGAGGAGATCAAGGCGCTCATCAATACGGGCGTGTCGCGCGGCGAGGTCGCGGTGCTTTATCGGAGCAATGCGCAGTCGCGGACCATCGAGCACACGCTCGTGAACGCGGGCATTCCGTACCGCGTGTACGGCGGCCTGCGCTTCTTCGAGCGCCAGGAAGTGAAGCACGCGCTCGCGTATCTGCGTCTGATCGACAATCCGAACGACGACACCGCGTTCGCGCGCGTCGTCAATTTCCCGACGCGCGGCATCGGTGCGCGTTCCATCGAGCAGGTCGCCGACGCCGCGCGTCTCTATAACTGTTCGATGGCCGCCGCCGTGCCGTATGTCACCGGCAAGGCGGGTTCGAGCCTCGGCGCGTTCGCGACGCTCATCGCGAAGATGCGCGCCGAGACGCAGCAGATGAGCCTGCCGGAAACGGTCGAATACGTCGTGCGCACGAGCGGCCTCGCCGCGTTCTACGAAGGCGAGCGCGAAGGTCAGGACCGTCTCGAGAACTTGCAGGAACTCGTGAACGCGGCGGCGGCATTCGTCAGCGAGGAGGGCTACGGTCTCGACACGCCCGCGCGCTCGATTCCGTTGCGTCCGGGTGCGACGGCTGTGCCGGAGATTGTCAGCGACGACGGCGAGATCGAAGTGCTCGACGCGCCCAACATCGCCGACCCCGCGCAGAATCCCGACACGATGACGCCGCTCGCCGGTTTCCTGTCGCACGCATCGCTCGAAGCCGGCGACAACCAGGCGCAGGCCGGCCAGGACGCCGTGCAACTGATGACCGTGCACGCGGCGAAGGGCCTCGAATTCACGGCGGTGTTCATCACCGGGCTGGAAGAGGGCCTGTTCCCGCACGAGAACAGCGCGCAGGAATCGGACGGGCTGGAGGAAGAGCGGCGTCTCATGTACGTGGCGATCACGCGGGCGAAGGAACGGCTCTATCTGTCGTTCGCGCAGAGCCGCATGCTGCACGGCCAGACGCGCTACAACATCCGCTCGCGTTTCTTCGACGAATTGCCCGAAGGCTCGCTCAAGTGGCTCACGCCGAAGGTCGAGGCGGGCGCGCGCTGGGGCGGACGCGCCGACAACGCCGGCTGGGGCCGCGACTGGTTCGCGCGTCCCGGACAGGAGCGCGGCGGTTCGTCGTATCCGCGCGATGAAGCGGTGAGCGCCGCGCTGCCCGCGTTCGCCAATCAGCAGCGCGCGGCCGAATCGGGCTTCAAGGTCGGCCAGGCCGTGTTCCACACGAAGTTCGGCGAAGGCACCGTGACGGCGCTCGAAGGCTCCGGCGGCGATGCGCGCGCGCAGGTGCGCTTCAAGCGCCACGGCGAGAAGTGGCTCGCGTTGTCGGTTGCGAAGCTGCAGGCCGTCGAATGAATATGAAGCGCCTCGGGATCATGGCGGCGCTGCCGCAGGAACTGGGCGACCTGATCGCGCAGATGCAGGCGGCGGGCGAGGTTCGCACGGTCACGCTCGGGCGGCGCGAGTACTACGTCGGCGATGCGCGCGGCCGGGCCGTCGTGGTCACGCTCGCGCGCATCGGCAAGGTGGCGGCGGCGGCGACCGCCAGCGCGCTGATCCACGTCTTCGACGCCGATGCCATCGTCTTCACGGGCGTCGCGGGCGGCGTTCGCGCGGATGTGCAGGTGGGCGACGTCGTCGTCGCGGATGCATTGATGCAGCACGATCTCGATGCGTCGCCGCTCTTTCCGCGCTACGAAGTGCCGCTGCTCGACCGCGCGCGCTTCGACGCCGATCGCCCGCTTTCCGATGCGCTCGCCGCAGCCGCCGACGCGTTCATCGCCGAAGAAGGCGGCGCGCTGGCGGAACGCTTCGCCGTCGCCGCGCCGCGCGTGCATCGCGGGCTGGTCGTGAGCGGCGATCGCTTCATCGCGAGCCACGAGGCGCTCTTCGCGTTGCGCGATGCATTGCCGGACGCGCTCGCGGTCGAAATGGAAGGCGCGGCCATCGCGCAAGTCTGCTACGAGCACGACGTGCCGTGCGCGGTCGTGCGCACGATCTCCGATACCGCCGACGCCGCGGCGCCCGCATCCTTCGCCGAATTCCTCACCTCGATCGCCGCGACTTACTCGTCGGGCATCCTGTCGCGGTTTCTGCGCGACGCGGCCTGATTCACCGCCCGCGCCCACGTTCTCTCGCTGAAAATCCCGCTTGTAGTTGAGAATGATTCTCAATACAATGACTCGCACGACGTGAGGCAGTCATCGAGCAAACGGGAGGTCCGACGACATGACCAACGATTTCACCGCCATCGGCATGATCTCGGCGAACGCCGCCAAGGTGCTCGAAACGACGCGCCGCGCGTGGAACGAGGCGTCGGCTCAGGCGCCGAAGAAGGCGACGCAACGTCCGCCGCGCGTCGCGCAACCGAAGAAACGCGTGGTGCCGCGGCGTTCGCGCTGGTCGTCGCTCGTCGCCGCGCTGAACTACTGGAGCCCGAAACCGCTGTGAACGCCGCCGATTCCACTTCGAAATCCATGACGCCTTCCTCGCTCGCGCTCGACGCGCGCTTTTTCGACGCGAGCCGTTTCCCGCTCGTGCGCCTGCGTCCGCGCGCCGTGAAACCGGGTTACGCGTTCGCGTGGAGCACGCAGATGCGGCGCCTCGTGGCGCTCTCGACGCCCTTCGTGCTGGTGGCCGAGCACGACGAAAACGAAACCGCCGACGACGCGCGCCTGCGCGCCGCCTGGATGCGCACGCATCGCGCGATGCTTGCCGCGTACTGCCGTGGCCTGATCGTGATCGAGCCGCGCATCGCGGCGCGCGCCACCACGCGTGAAGCGTTGCGCGCGCTCACCGAAGGCTGCGGCGTGCGCACGGTCGTCGTGTCGAGCATCCGGGTCGCCGGCGAGCTCGCGCCGGTGCTGCTGAAGCATTCGGCGTCCGAGGCCGCGCCCGTTCCCGCTACGCGAAGTCGGGCGATCTGAACGATCCGATCGATCAGGGCGCGCCCTGTCTAGCACGGGTTTGTCGGCTGCTCTATTCTGTGAGGCCAGCCAACGCCGTTTTGCAGAGGACGCGCATGCCGACTTACCAGGAAGCGTATCGACGGTCCATCGACGAGCCCGAAGCATTCTGGGCCGAACAGGCCCGACGCATTCATTGGCAAACTCCGTTCGATCAGGTGCTCGATCGCAGCAAGCCGCCGTTCGCGCGCTGGTTCGTCGGCGGCAAGACCAATCTTTGTCACAACGCGGTGGATCGGCATCTGGCGTCGCGCGCGCAACAGGACGCGCTCGTCTATGTGTCGACGGAAACGGGCATCGAGCGCCGCTACACCTACGCCGAACTCCATGCCGAAGTGAACCGCATGGCCGCCGTCATGCGTTCGCTGCATGTGAAGAAGGGCGACCGCGTGCTCATCTATCTGCCGATGATCCCCGAAGCGCTCTTCGCGATGCTCGCGTGCGCGCGTATCGGCGCGGTTCATTCGGTCGTGTTCGGCGGCTTCGCGGCGCCGAATCTCGCGGCGCGCATCGATGACGCCGAGCCCGCGCTCATCGTCACCGCCGATGCCGGCGCGCGCGCGGGCAAGGTGATCGACTACACGCCGCTCGTCGACGAAGCCCTGTCGCGCGCCGAATACAAGGTGCCGCAGGTGCTGCTGATCGACCGGCAGCTCGCGCCCGAGCGTTTGCAGGCGAGCTATCTCGTCTCCTACGAGCCGCTGCGCGAACAGTTCTTCGATGCTCACGTGCCCTGCGAATGGCTCGAATCCAACGAGCCTTCATACGTGCTCTACACGTCCGGCACGACGGGCAGGCCGAAAGGCGTGCAGCGCGATGTCGGCGGTTATGCGGTGGCGCTCGCCGCGTCGATGGAGCACATCTTTCGGGGCGCGCCGGGCGACACGATGTTCACCGCATCGGATGTCGGCTGGGTCGTCGGGCACAGCTACATCATCTATGCGCCGCTCATTGCCGGCTTGACGACCGTGATGTACGAAGGCACGCCGATCCGTCCCGACGGCGGCATCTGGTGGCGGCTCGTCGAGCAGTACAAAATCAACCTGATGTTCACCGCGCCGACCGCAATCCGCGTGCTCAAGAAGCAGGACCCGGCGCTGATGGAGAAATACGATCTGTCGAGTCTGCGCGCGCTGTTTCTCGCGGGCGAACCGCTCGACGAACCGACCGCGCAATGGATCCAGAGCGCGCTGAAGAAGCCGGTCATCGACAATTACTGGCAGACGGAAACCGGCTGGCCGATGATCGCGATACCGCGCGGCATCGAGGAATTGCCGACCAAGCTCGGCTCGCCGGGCGTGCCGTCGATGGGCTTCAACCTCAAGCTGCGCAACGAAGCGACAGGCGATGAGTGCGCGCCGGGCGAGAAGGGCGTCGTCACGCTGTCGTATCCGTTGCCGCCGGGCTGCATGCAGACCGTCTGGGGCGACGACAAGCGTTTCATCGATACCTACTGGGAGAGCGTGCCGAACCAGATGGTCTATTCGACCTTCGACTGGGGCGTGCAGGACGAAGACGGTTACGTGTCGATCCTCGGGCGCACCGATGACGTGATCAATGTCGCGGGGCATCGGCTCGGGACGCGCGAGATCGAGGAGGCGTTGTCGGCGCATCCGGCTGTGGCCGAAGTGGCGGTCGTCGGTATCGCGGACCCGGTGAAGGGACAGGCTGCCGCGGCGTTCGTCGTGCTGCGCGATGCGGATCGCATCAACGCGCCGGGCGCGCGCGAGGGCATGGAGGCGGAGCTTTGCCACGCGGTAGATTCGCAACTCGGCGCGATCGCGCGTCCGGCCCGCGTGCATTTCGTGACGATGCTGCCGAAGACGCGCTCGGGGAAGTTGCTGCGAAGAGCGATTGCCGCGCTGGCCGAAGGGCGCGATCCGGGCGAGCTGCCGACGATCGAGGATCCGGGCGCGCTGATGCAGGTGAGGGAAGCGCTGGGAAACTGAGCGCCGAAAACGCGACGGGCGCGCGGTCCGCTAAAGAACCGGCGCGCCCGCCGCGACGCATCACAACGTATCGCGATCAGCCCTTCGCGTGTACCTCGTGCGTCTTCGGCAGCAACACCGTCAGCACGCCGAGCAACGGCAGGAACGCACAGACCTTGTACACGTAATCGATGCTGGTGGCATCGGCGAGATGCCCGAGCACCGCCGCGCCAACGCCGCCCATTCCGAACGCGAAGCCGAAGAACAGGCCCGCGACCATCCCGACCTTGCCCGGAATCAGCTCCTGCGCATAGACGAGGATCGCCGAGAACGCCGAGGCCAGCACGAGCCCGATGATCACCGACAACACGCCCGTCCAGAACAGATTCGCATAAGGCATCAACAGCGTGAACGGCGCGACGCCGAGAATCGACACCCAGATCACCACCTTGCGCCCGACCTTGTCGCCGACCGGCCCGCCGATGATCGTGCCCGCCGCCACCGCCGCGAGGAACACGAACAGGTGAATCTGCGCGGCCTGCACCGACAGCCCGAACTTGCTGATCAGATAGAACGTGAAGTAACTGGTGATGCTCGCGAGATAGAAATACTTGGAGAACACGAGCAGCACGAGCACGCTCATCGCCATGATGACCTTGTTGCGTGGCAGCGTCGCGTGCGCGACCTGCGCGCGGCCCTTCTTCGTCGCCGGATGACGCTTGTACCAGCGGCCGATATTCGCGAGCACGAACATCGCGACGAGCGCCGCCGCCGAGAACCACGCGATGCTCTTCTGTCCATGCGGAATGACGATCAGCGCGGCGAGCAGCGGCCCGAGCGACGAGCCCGCATTGCCGCCGACCTGAAACAGCGACTGCGCGAGCCCATGTCTGCCGCCCGACGCCATGCGCGCAACCCGCGACGACTCCGGATGAAACACCGACGATCCGCAGCCGACCAGCGCCGCCGCGATCAGGAGCGTGCCGAAATTGCCCGCGATCGACATCAGCAAGAGACCCGATAGCGTGAAGCCCATGCCCACCGGCAGCGAATAGGGCTTCGGGTGCTTGTCCGTGTACAAGCCGACGAGCGGTTGCAGCAGCGAAGCCGTGACCTGATACACCAGCGTGATGAGGCCGATCTGTCCGAACGAGAGCGCGAACTCGGCCTTGAACATCGGATAGATCGCCAGAATCAGCGACTGGATCATGTCGTTCAGAAGGTGCGAGAAGCTGATCGCGCCCAGAACGGAATAAACGGTGCGTTGCGTGCCCGTGGTCGCGGAACCCGCGGCCGTTGCGCCGGCCGATGCGCCGGAAGGCGACAAAGCGCCCTTGTCGATGCTCGTTTGCATGGTGAATGGCTGATGAAAGCGAAAAAGTCCCGGTTTTTGGTCCATTTCAGTGCGGCATTTATGCGCAGGCTGAATTTCTGACAAGTTTAGGATGTCCCCGTTACGTTGTCCTGCCAAGCTTTGTCGCGAATCGGACAGGATAAGCGCTGCCATCCCCGTTGTTTCGTCTTACGCAACCATTTTTGGCCGGTTATAACAAGCACGGCGGGCGAACGCATGTTCGCTTTCCGATAAAAAGGCTCAAGAAAGCCGACAAACCTGCCGTACTCCGGTGGGGAGACCAGACCAGGCCAGGACTTGCCGCACGACGGCTCAGTCCGCAGATCAAATCGGGGAAACGATCGATGAAACTGCTTTCGCTACGCGCCGCAAAAGACGCGGGCTTCGTGGCGCGCACCGACGCCGCGGCAACCGAAGAACACGCGCGCGAGCGCACGACCAAGCGCGCGCTGTCCGTCAAGGCATCGCTCAGGCTCGCGTTCGGACTCGTGCTCGCGGGGACGCTCGCCATCGGCGCGATTTCGCTCACGCAGATCAGCCGTCTGAACGGCGCGACCGAATCCATCTACACGCAAGGTTATGTCGCAAGCCGCGCGGCCGAGGAAACGCGCGGCTATCTGCTGCGCGCGAGCCGCTCGCAGAAGATGCTGTTGACCGCATCGACGGCGAAAGAGCGCGACGATCTCGGCGCGCAGATCGAGCAGTCGCTCGCGGACATCGGCCGTGAGCAGGCGCAGCTCGGGCAATATATCGATCACGCCGACAAGGACGCGCTCGTGCAGCAAAAGAGCTTCTCCACCGCGCTGTCGAAGTGGAGCGAGAACCTGCGCACCTTCGTCAAGCTCGTGAAAGAGCAGCCGCTCGATCTCTCGCAGATGAACTGGCAAGTCGGCACGCAGGACGTGTCGCTGCTCGTCGAAACGGGCAAGCTCGAAAAGATGGTCGACGATCTCGTCGCGCGCCGCGGCGCCGCGGCCAAGGCGACGATCGATTCCGCCGCGTTCATCTTCCACTCGTCGTTCGTGATGGTGCTCGGGCTGACGCTCGCGTTGTTCGTGCTCGCGATCGTCGTCTCCGAATGGGTCGTGCGGCGCCTCGCCGGACAGCTCGGCGGCGAGCCCGGGTATGCGAAGGACATCGCGCGGCGCATCGCGTCGGGCGATCTCGCGTATCCGGTCAGGCTCAAGCGCCGCGACGATGCCTCGATGCTGCACGCGCTCGCGGAAATGCAGGCGGGCCTTTCGTCGACCGTCGGCGATATCGCCGCGAGCGCGGAGGCGATCGCATCGGCGTCGAGCGAAATTTCCACGGGCAACGTCGACTTGTCGCGCCGTACCGAAGAGCAGGCGGTCGCGCTGGAGAAGACCGCGGCCAGCATGGAGCAGCTTACGTCGACGGTTCGTCAGAACGCGGACAACGCGAAGCAGGCGAGCACGCTCGCCGCGAACGCATCGGCGATCGCGGAGAAGGGCGGCGCGGTCGTCGGCCGCGTCGTCGAGACCATGCAGCGTATCGATGCGAGCGCGAAGAGCATCGGCGACATCATCGGCGTGATCGAGGGCATCGCGTTTCAGACCAACATCCTCGCGTTGAACGCGGCGGTCGAAGCCGCGCGCGCGGGCGAGCAGGGGCGCGGCTTCGCGGTCGTCGCGGGCGAGGTGCGCAGTCTCGCGCAGCGCTCGTCGTCGGCGGCGAAAGAGATCAAAGGGCTGATCGGTACATCGGTGTCGCGCGTGTCGGACGGCTCGACCTACGCGCAGGAAGCCGGTGCCACGATGGAGGAAGTCGTGAAGGCGGTGCGCCGCGTCACCGACATCATGGGCGAGATTTCGGCGGCATCGGCGGAGCAGAAGACGGGCATCGAGTCGATCGGCGAAGCGGTCACGAAGATGGACGCGAACACGCAGCAGAACGCCGCGCTCGTCGAAGAAGCGGCCGCGGCGGCGCAATCTCTCGACGATCAGGCGCGCGCGTTGAAGTCGCTGGTCGGCAAATTCCATTTGGCCTGACGCAAGACATCGATATAGAATCGCGGACGGGCGCGGCAGGGCGCCCGGTCTCGCGAAAGTCTTGGGCATCTGCCACGCAACACATCAATTTTGGATCGAACCGCATCGTCGAACCTTTATAGCCGCAGCGAGAACGGCGCAACAAAGGAACAACGTCATGTGGTCAACATCCTGTCCGATCTCTTCTTCCGTTTCCAATAGCGACTTTCTGCGCGAACACGCGCGGCGCTTGCTTCGCCATGCGCGCGACGGCGACACGAGCGCATCCATGCCCGTCTTGCGCCGCCTGCTCGCGGCAAGCGTCACGCGCGCAGAACGTCTCGCCGACCTGCACGCGATCCGCGACGATCTGCAACTGAAGCATCTCCTTGCGATGCTCGCCGCCGAACTCGGCTACGCGAGCTGGGACGCCTGCAAGCTCGATATCGACGAGCAGCCGGGCGCGGCGATCGACCGTTATCGGCTCGACGCGGGCGCGTTCAACGACTATGAAAAGAACTGGTTTGCGAACGAGGAGGACGCGCTCGAATGGCAGCGCGCGCACGGCGGCTATATCGTGCGATACGGCGATCAGGCCGTGGCGATCCTGAAGCGGGAATGAGGCAGAAAGGCTGATGCGCGCAGGAGGGAAGCCGGTCAGATCAGCTCGACTTCCTTCCAGTTCGCGCTAAGGAAAAAACGGCTCAGCTCCTTCGTGAGCTCGTTCAGCGCGCTCATCTCGGGCGCCGAGATCTTGCGCACGTGCTGCGGGGACGTCCAGTCGCCGTAGATGAGCGCGACGGTCGAATCGTTCGATTTCACCGGCAGCAGCACGAAAGCCTGCGCCTCGCCGAGCGTGTCCTTGTACCAGCGCGGCAGGCGCGCATCGATACGCGCATCGTGTGCGTTCTCGATGAAGATGCCGACCGGATTCGTGATCGCGAGATGGAATACGTCGGGCCGGAACTCCGCGGAAAAGTGCAGTTGCGGCAGCATCGGCTCGACGCCGCCACCGAGCGCGAGACGCGCCTGGAACTCGTTGTTGGCCTGGCGCACGAACACCACGGTGCGCGACAGATGCAGACTCCCGAGAATCGATTCCGATGCCAGCGCGAGCGCCGGCGCGAGCGCATTTTTCGTCGGCAACGAGCGCAAGTCCTCCACGCTCGCGCCGATGCGCGCCTCCGCCGATACCTTCGCGCGGGCCATTGCATCGGCGTTCGCCTGCAGCTCGGAGATTTCGCGGATCACGCCGTCGCTCGCTTCTTCGTTCGCGAGCGCAAGGCTCATCGCGGTGAGGGTGTCCGCGTCGGTCTTGAGCGGTCCGCTATAGCGGCTGGCGATATCGAAGAGCACCGATTCGCGGCCTTCCACGGCGGTGTTCTGCGCGGTGAGCGCGTCGGCGACTTCGGTCGAATAGTTGGAGATGGCGCGCAGCCAGCGCACGTGCTTCGGCACGGTTTCATCGACGGGCGCGTTCGGATCGGTGGCGCGCATGCCTTCGCGGATCGTTTCCGGCAGCCGCCAGCGATCCGCGGCTTCGAGACCGATTTCGTCGAAGGTGACGCCCAGAAGCGCAGCGCACGCGTCGCTGTCCGGGATGTTTTCCGACGCCGCCTTGCGCCGCAACTGATCCCACTCGTGTTCGAGATAAAACGCGACGAGCAGCTTGCCGATCTGCCGCATCAGCGTACAGACGACCGCTTCCTCGGCGGAGCGCAGATCCTTGTGCTCGGTGAGCTGCCGCGCGACCGCGCCCGAGAGCAGGGTGCGGTTCAGTTCGAGCTTCGCGTCGATACGGCGCGGCGCGCTCTGATGGAAGTGATCGACGAGCTTCAGTCCCACGACGAGATGGCCGACCGCGTCCATGCCGAGCACCATCAGCGCGCGCGTGACGGTGGTGATGTTGCCGCCGAACGCGATGTACATCGCCGAATTGGCGAGGCGCAGCACCTTCTGCGTGAGGCCGACGTCCGACAGCACGACATGCACGAGCGACGTGAAGTCGAGGTCGTTGTCGTTCATCGCGGACACAGTGGTGCGCAGCGCCTGAGACAGCATGGGGAAGTCCCCGCGCTCGCTCATGCGCGCCCACAGCTTGTCCAGTAGTTCGGCCTTGGTGCGTGCCATTGCTAAAAGTTAAAAGCCTGTTCGTTACGCGACGGCTAACCCGAGGCGGCCCTGCAAGTTCAATCCGCCCTGACAACGAAATGTACACGTTATTAGGGAGTTACGGCGCGTCCTTCGATCAGAACGCGAACATCGCCCGCTCGTCACGACTCGTGCAACACCAGCGAATTCGACTGGAACGAGCGCGCCAGCTCGTCCGACGGCAACGCGTGGCTGATGAGCCAGCCCTGAATATGATCGCAGCCGAGGTCCGCGAGCAAGTCGCGCTGCGCCTCCGTTTCGACCCCTTCGGCAACCAGTTCCAGCCCGAGCGACTGCGCGAGCCCGACGACCGCGCTCACGATCGCGCGGTTGTTGCGGGACGTAATCAGGTTCTCGACAAAGCTGCGGTCGATCTTGAGCTTCGAGAGCGGAAAACGTTGTAAATAGGCGAGGCTCGAATAGCCGGTGCCGAAATCGTCGACGGCGAAACGAATGCCGATCGACGTCAGCGCTTCCAGAAGGCGCGTCGCTTCTTCCGGATCGTGCATCAGGAGGCTCTCGGTAATCTCGAAGACGAGCCGGCGCGCGTCGATGCCGGTGAGCGCGAGCGCTTCCTTCACCGCCGCGGTGAAGCGCTTGTCGCGGAACTGCTGCGGCGACACGTTCACCGACACGTAGTCGAGCCGGATGCCGATCGCATCCCACTGCGTGATCTGCATGCACGCGGCCTTCAGCACCCAGTTGCCCAGATAGTTGATGAGGCCGATCGATTCCGCGAGCGGAATGAACGTCGACGGCGGCACGAGCCCGTGTACCGGATGATTCCAGCGCATCAGCGCCTCCACGCCGACCACCGCGCCGGTGCGGATCTTCGTGATCGGCTGGAAGTAGAGCGAGAACTCGCCGTTGCGCACGGCTTCGTACAGATCCGCTTCGAGCTTCAGGCGCTCGGCGTCGGCGGGGTTGTCGTCGATCGTATGGAAGACGAGCGCGTTGCCGCCCGATTCCTTCGCCTGCGCGAGCGCGTTATCGGCCATGCGCAAAAGACTCGTCTGCGCGCCGTTCTTCGCGCTCTTGCCGCTCTGATCCGGATACAGCGCGACGCCCACGCTCGCCGACAAATGCGTGTGCTGCCCGCGATGCCGATACGGCTGCGCGATCGCGGTGAGCAGGCGTCGGCCGAGACTTTCGGCGAGTTCCGCCGTGGTGCCCGCGGGCAGGAGCACGGCGAATTCGTCGCCGGCCACGCGGGCAACGCGTTCACCATGCCCGGCCGTGTGCTGGATGCGCCGCGCGGTCTCGCGCAGGAGTTCGTCGCCGGCGTCGTAGCCGAGCGCGCGGTTGATGCGCTGATAATCGTCGATGTCGAGCAGCACGAGCCCGGCGTGCGTGCGCATCAGCTCGGCTTCGTCCTGCGCCGCGCTGATGGCCGTCTTGAGCGCGACGAGGTTGTCGAGGCCGGTGAGCGCGTCGTGGTTGAGCGTGTGCGTGAGCGACGCTTCGCGTTCCTGCCAGTGCGTCACGTCGAACGCGGCGAGCGCGAAGCCGGGCGTGCCGCGCGCGGCCGTCGATACGAGCCGCAGCTCGACGCAGATCGGATAGGTGAGCGACTTCACGACGGTCAGCGTCGCCGATTCGAGCTTGCCGCTCGCGCGCGCCCGTGCGACGAGCGCGTGCAGCTCGTCGGCCTCTTCGGACGCGACGAGATCGTGCAGCGTCAGCATGAGCAGATAGTCACGGTGATAGCCGATGAACTCGATGCTCGCATCCGATACATACTGAAAGCGCAGCGCGTCGTCGAGCTGCGCGAGGAAATCGACCGCGCCGAGCATGGCTTCGCTCGCGCCGGCCAAAGCGGGCGCGACGGTTGCGGCTGATGCCGTGTTGTCGTTGACATCGCCGGGCAACGACGGCGGACTCGCCTCGGGATGCGAGTCGGGCGCGCTGTCGTGCCGCTCGCGCGCGGCGCTTCCCCATGCGCGCGCGAGCACATCGAGCGCGATGCGCCACGGTGTGCGGCGGGAGACGTTGATCCGGTTCGCTTGCATGGTCTCGTAGGGTTCTGGCGGCTGCGCTCGCCCGCGTCGGGCGAACGGCGGCGCGCGAAACGCCGCGACTCGCGGGTTCCGGCCGGGACGTGCCGCGACGCGCGCGACACGCTCTATCAGGCGAGTTATCGGCCTTGCAGGGGATTTCTTTAACGGGCCACGCAGGTGCAACAATTCCCTTCGGGGATCAAGATTGTCCAGGAATTGTCGATATGAGGTTTCATATTATCTCGTCAGGCGAATTCGGGTACAGTGGCGCGTTTCCAGCAAGCACGGTTTCCCGCGAGTTGCGAGCGATGCCGGGTCTTCGGCGCGCTGTTGACCACCAGAATTCCGTTCGACTCGTTCGCCCCATGATCGAATCCACTATGCTGCCGGCCTGCGTCATGGCCCGAACCTCCGAGCCGGCCTTCATGCAGAGCTTCACAGCGCCGCGGCGCGTCCCTGAGCGGTCTTCGTCATGCCCGATTCGTCCCTGAAGCGCACGGCGCCCGCGCGGCGCGGACAGAGCGTCTATGTCGGGCGTCAGCCGATCCTCGACGGCGACGGCGTACTCGTCGCCTACGAACTGCTCTTTCGCGACAGCCCCGACAATCGCGCGCGCGTTCACGACGACGTGCAGGCGACCGCGCATGTCGTCGCGCGCACGATCGGCGAGATCGGCGTGCCGGCCGTGCTCGGGCCGCATCCGGGCTACGTGAACATGAGCCGCGAGCTGCTGTTCGACGACATCGTCCACATCATGCAGCCCGAGCGCTTCGTGCTGGAGCTGCTGGAAAACATCACCTTCGACGACTCGCTCTTCAAGCGCTGCGCGCAACTGCGCAACGCGGGCTTTCGCTTCGCTCTCGACGACGTCGTGCGGCTCGACGATGCGCTGCTCGCCGCGCTGCCCTCGGTGGATATCGTCAAGGTCGATTTTCTGGCGGCGGATCATGACCATCTGCCGGAACTCGCGGCGGCGGTGAAACGGCGCGGCAAGCTGCTGGTGGCGGAAAAGGTCGAGACGCCCGACGACTTCACGCAGGCGAGGAAGCTCGGCTTCGACTTCTTCCAGGGCTATTTCTTCGCGCGGCCTCAGGTGCTCTCGGCACGTCGCGCCAGTCCCGCGCGCGGCTCGCTGCTGCGACTCATGGCCGTGCTCGCCGGCGAGCCGGGCCTGCGCGAACTGGAAGCGGAGTTGAAGCGCAATCCGGACATCGTCGTGCAGTTGATGCGCCTCGCCAATTCGAGTGCGCAGACGCGCGGGCGGCGTGTGTCGTCGCTGCGCGAGGCGATCGCGGCGACCGGCACGCGCCAGCTGATGCGCTGGACGCAGTTGCTTTTGTACGCGGACGGCAGCGGCCTGCCGTGGCGCTCGGATCCGCTTCTGCAACTCGTCGGCACGCGTGCGCGCTTTCTGGAGCTCGCAGCCGAAACGCTGCGTCCCGCCGACGAAGCCTTCTCCGATGCCGCGTTCATGACGGGCATCTTCTCGCTCGTGCATGTCGTGCTCGACATGCAGCCGGCGGAAATTCTCGATAAGCTGCATCTGGCGGCGGAAATCCGCACCGCGATTCTGGCGGGCGACGGGCCGCTCGGCGCGCTGCTCGGCATCGCGCGGGCGGCGGAGCGGGGCGATGGTTCCGCCATCGACGCGAGCCGGCACGCGCAGCCATCGCTCGACGTGCTCACGCCCGCCGTGCTCGCGAAATTGCAGTTCGACGCGGCGGCGTGGTTTGCCGGACATCGCATGGATCAGGGCGCGGACGACGCGTAGAACGAGATCATCTAAAGGAGCGGGCATGAAGAGCAGGATTCTCAGCTTTACGGCGGGTGGCGCCCTGGTGATCGCGGCGGCGATGCATTCGCTCACGGCAGGCGCGACGCTCAAGCCCGGCGATGCCGCGCCCGACTTCACCGCGCAGGCATCGCTCGGCGGCAACGTCTACGACTACTCGCTCGCCGACGCGCTCAGGAAGGGCCCGGTCGTGCTGTACTTCTACCCGGCGGCATTCACGAAGGGCTGCACGATCGAGGCGCACGAATTCGCCGAAGCGGTCGATCAGTACAAGGCCGAGGGCGCGACGGTGATCGGCGTGTCGCATGACAACATCGATACGTTGAAGAAGTTCTCCGTGAGCGAGTGCCGCAGCAAGTTCCCGGTCGCGGCGGACGCGGACTCGAAGATCATCCGCTCCTACGACGCCTCCATGCCGATGAAAAGCACGATGGCCAATCGCGTGTCCTACGTGATCGCGCCCGACGGCAAGGTCATCTACGAGTACACGAGCCTGTCGCCGGACCAGCATGTCGCGAACACGCTGCAGGCGCTGCGTGACTGGAATGCGAAGCACAAGGCGCAGTGATAGGTTTCGGTTTCACCGGTTGAGCGCGCGGGAGACGCCATGCCCATCGTCGTCGGATTGATCGCCTTAGGGTTGCTGATTTACGGCGCGATATGGTCGTTCAACGCGCTTCATGCGCATTTCGGGCTGGGCGTGGCCGTTGCTGTGGCGATCGTCGTGTTGCTCGCGATCGCCGCGGGCGTGATGCGCTGGCTCGCGAGCCGCCGCGAGATCGCGCCGAACCTTCGCAAGGGCGAGAGCGGCGACTGGACGCACGAGCTCAGGACCGACTGGGGCGGCGTGCGGGTCGCGGCGGGCAAGCGTCTGTGTGATGTGCGCGTCGGTGACGAGCGCGGCAGTTATATCTTCGCGGACCTGCGCGGGGCGCGGATGCAGGAGCCGGGTGGTGGGAGCGGTGTGTGGCAGGTCGTGCTCGATGTGCAGGATGCCAAGCACGGCGCGTGGAATCTGCCGATGCGTGATCGCGAAGAGGCGCGCAAGTGGGCGCGTATTTTGTCGCTTGCGACGCAGCAGAGGCTTTGATTCGCCGGATCCCGATTTCTTTTTGGTTTATTAGCGTTGCCCCTGTGCGGGGCGGCAGTCACTTTCTTTGCTGCTGCAAAGAAAGTAACCAAAGAAAGCAGCTCGTCGAGGCCCGCGGTCACACGCAGTTTGGCCATGCTTGCCAGCTCGAGGTGGCCCTCGCCTAAGTGTCGCCCTCGAAGGACTTACGGGCTTGGCTCGCGCACGGTCTGACACATCGCGCCGCTTGACTCACTGGTTCAGCACCAAATAGCTCCGGCCCGCTTCGCGGCCGTTCGGTCAATCGGGTTTGCGTGTGCTTCTTCTCCGGCGGTTTCCCTCGCATACCCAACGGCAGCGCGTAGCGCTGTGCCGAAGCTATTTGGTGCTGAACCAGCACGCCAAAACATTTGGTGCGGCAGACCGTGCGCGAGCCAAGCCCGGTTGGGCCTATGAGAGCCACACTTAGGCGAGTGCCACTTCCGGCTGGCAAGCATGGCCAACGTGCGTGTGACCGCGGGCCTCGACGAGCTGCTTTCTTTGGTTACTTGTATATTGATTCCAGGTGGGCGGAAACTGATCTCTTCCGCTCACCCGAAGCGGTAGCCCGTTTGTGTTACATGGGCTCGCAGCCCGAAAGAAAGCTGGTGGCGCCGCTTCTTCTTACCGCTTTGAACCCGGACAGTTGACTGAGCCTCGAGCTCGTATCTTT